>CAVOLB010000171.1:0-61208 GCA_963696655.1 uncultured Alphaproteobacteria bacterium | reverse complement strand
GAGGTCGTGACGCGACGATCGGGGAGCGCCGATCTGCCTTTGCATAACGGCCGGGTCCCCGCCTGGCTGGGCCGGCGCATGACGCGGATGGGCGCGGTCATCGCCGAGGCGATCGTCCATCATTACGGCCGCGACGAGTTCCTGCGCCGCCTGTCCCATCCCTTCTGGTTCCAGTCTTTCGGTGCCGTGATGGGCATGGACTGGCATTCCTCGGGCATCACCACCAGCGTCATCGGCGCGCTGAAGCGGGGGCTGGCGCCGCTCTCGGGCGAGCTCGGCCTCCATGTCTGTGGCGGACGGGGGAGCCACTCGCGGCAGACGCCCCAGGAGCTGGTCGCCATCGGCGAGCGCACCGGCCTCGACGGGACGGCGCTCGCCAAGGCGAGCCGGCTGGTCGCCAAGGTCGACAGCGCCGCGCTGCAGGACGGTTTCGACCTCTATCTCCACGGCTTCATCCTCGCCGATGACGGCAAATGGGTCGTCGTGCAGCAGGGCATGAATGCCGAGACGCGTTATGCGCGTCGCTATCACTGGCTGTCGGAGGATCTGAAGAGCTTCGTCGAGGCGCCGCATCAGGCGATCGAGGGCGAGAACCAGGGCGAGATCGTCAATCTCACCGATCGCCGCGCCGCCGCCTCGCGCCAAGGCCAAGTCGATCTGCTGCGCGATCTGGGGCCCGACCGCCTCCTCGGCGAGATCGCTTCCTTACAGGGAAAACCGTTGCCGGCAGCGGCACCGCCCGAGGCCCCGCTCCTGCCGCATCTCGTCATGCCGGCCCATCACGATGTGCGGCCCAAGGATGTCATGCTGCGCCGCCTGCATGGCGCGCTCGCGGCGGCGGCCGACCGGGCGCCCACCGATTTCACCGAGCTGCTGCTGGTGCCGGGCGTCGGCGCGCGAACGGTCCATTCGCTCGCCATGGCGGCCGAGATCATCCATGGCGCGCCCTGCCGCTTCGCCGATCCGGCGCGCTTCTCGCTGGCCCATGGCGGCAAGGACCGGCATCCCTATCCGGTGCCGCTCAAGGTCCTCGACCAGACCATCGCCGTCCTCAAATCCGCGGTCGAGAAAGCCATGCTCGGCAATGACGAGCGGCTCGACGCGATCCGGCGGCTGGACGAGCAGACGCGGCGCCTGGAGCGAACGGCGACAGGCCCCTCGCTGCCCGCCTTCATCGGCGAGGAGCGAAGGCGCTCGCATGACTATGGCGGGCGCAGCGTCTTCGGCTGGGAGCCGGCGCCCGAATCCGCCGAGCGGGCGCCGCCGGGACGCTGACGTCTTTCCAAAGCGTCGCTCCCGCGCGGGGGCGATGACGGTGCCGTTTGCCCGGTTCCGTCCAGGGCCGTCGGTGGAGCGGCATGGCCTGCGGCTCTGGGCGCGCCCGGCACGGCAATCGCGCAGACCCGACCTCATCCATCCGCTCGCTGATGCCGGCGTGAGCGGCGGCTGCGCGTCGCATGCGCCAACTGTTCCAAAGCGGCAACCGATTCGCTCCACGCCAGGCAGCCGTCAGTGATGCTGACGCCATAGGCGTGAGGACCGCCTGGCACAAAGTCCTGGCGGCCGCCCTTCAGATGGCTTTCGACCATGACGCCATGGATATAATCGCTGCCCGCCGCAAGCTGGTCGGCAACCGCCGCCAGGACCGATGGCTGATTCTCCGGCCGCTTGCCGCTATTGCCGTGGCTTGCATCGATCAGGAGACGAGGTTTGACGCCGGCCTGAAGGCAGGCCTGCGCCGCCTTCGTGACGCTGACGGCATCGTAATTCGGCAGATTGCCCCCACGCAGGATGATGTGCCCATCCTCGTTTCCCGTGGTGGCCGCAATGGCCGCCCGCCCTTCCTTGTCGAGCGCCAGAAAGTGATGCGGATGGGATGCCGCCTCGACGGCCTCGACCGCGATCCGGACATCTCCATTCGTGCCGTTCTTGAAACCGACCGGGCAGGACAAGCCTGATGCCATCTGCCGATGGATCTGGCTCTCCGTCGTGCGGGCGCCGATCGCACCCCAGCTTACCAGATCGGCAATGTATTGCGGCGTCATGACGTCCAGGAATTCGCATCCTGCGGGGACACCCCGTTCGTTGACCCGCAGCAGCAGCTCGCGCGCAATGCGCAAGCCGAGATTGATCTGGAAGGTCCCGTTCAATTCAGGGTCGTTGATCAGACCCTTCCACCCGACGGTCGTTCGGGGTTTCTCGAAATAGACGCGCATGATGATTTCGAGGTCGCTCTGAAAGCGTTCGCGCTCGGTGGCGAGGCGTTGGGCATAGTCGAGAGCGGCGACAGGATCGTGAATCGAGCAGGGACCGATGATGACGATAAGGCGGTCGTCTTCGCCGTTGAGGATTCGATGCAATCGATCGCGTGTTCCCGCAACGGTGGCCTCCGCTGAATTTGTCCGGCCCAGCTCGTCGATGAGCCGTTGCGGCGATATCAGGGGTTCAATCGTCCGAATTCGGAGATCGTCGATCTTGGCTTGCACGGCATGGCTCCTGTTTCTGCCATGCCGGCGCATAAAAAGAGCCGCCAGCATGACTGGCGGCTTTCGGAAATGCGAGACTACAACAGACTAATACACGCGCATTCCTATTTCCGCCTCGGATGCGGCCAATAGGAAAATCGGGCATGGGTGTGAGCTGTGAGCGTCATCGCGCGGATTGTTTACCTCGGGTCCGTTCGTTTGTCACGCGTTTTGCATTTCCCGTTCGACGCGGCTCTCCGGCGGGAGCCAGGGCCCCAGGTCCAGGCGGCAATGTCACGGCGCCTTTGCGTTCGCGATCGCGGCATAGTCGATCGGCTGATGGCGGTCGATCGTGAGCGCGGCGGGCGGCATGGGATATTTGAGCCCCGTCGCACAGTTGAAGAGCAGGCAGCGATCCTGCGGTCCGACACGCCCGTCCTTCAAAGCCTGTCGATAGGCCGCAAAGGTGGCGGCACCTTCCGGACAGAGCAGCAGCCCCTCCTCTTTTGCGACGGCCTCTTGCGCCGCGACGATCGCGTCGTCCTCGACCGCGATGGCGAAGCCGCCGCTCTCGCGCACCGCGCGCAGGATGAGGAAATCGCCGATCGCCACGGGCACGCGAATCCCGGCCGCGACCGTATGCGCGTTCGGCCAGAGCTCGGCATGCTCCGTGCCTTCCTGGTAGGCCTTCACGATGGGCGCGCAGCCCGTGGCCTGGACCGCGATCATCCTGGGCCGCTTGGCGCCGATCCAGCCGATCGCCTCGAGCTCCTCGAAGGCCTTCCACATGCCGATCAGGCCGGTGCCGCCGCCGGTCGGATAGAAGATCGCGTCCGGCAGCGCCCAGCCCATCTGCTCCGCCAGCTCCAGCCCCATGGTCTTCTTGCCCTCGATCCGGTAGGGCTCCTTCAGGGTCGAGAGGTCGAACCAGCCGACGGCCTCCTTGCCGCCGGCGACGATCTTGCCGCAATCGTTGATCAGGCCGTTGACGCGATAGACCGTCGCCCCCTGCAGCGCGATCTCGCGGACATTCACGTCCGGCGTGTCGGCGGGACAGAAGACGGTGCTTCGCATCCCGGCGCGCGAGGCATAGGCCGCCATCGCGGCCCCCGCATTGCCGTTGGTCGGCATGGCGAGATGGTCGAGCCCGAGCTCCTTCGCCATCGCGACCGCGAGCGCCAGCCCGCGCGCCTTGAAGGATCCCGTCGGGAGCCGGCCTTCATCCTTGACGATGATGGCGTCGGCGCCAGCACCGAGCGCCCGCGCGATCCGCGGCAGCGGAATGAGCGGCGTCATCACCTCGCCCAGCTCGACGACATTCTTCGCGTGACGTACTGGCAGGAACTCGCGATAGCGCCAGAATCCGCCCGTCCGTTCCGCCAGCGCCGTCTTCGAGACGGCCTTGCCCAGCGCCGCCAGGTCGTAGCGCACCAGGAGCGGCTTGCCCGCCCTGGAGAGGCCATGGAGCCGGTCGGCCTCATAGCGCTCGCCCGTCATCGAGCATTCCAGATGGGTGACGAAAGTCGGACGCGCGTCGGCGTCGAGGGAACCGGATGTCATGAATGCCCTTCGGATGATGAACTCGGACAGCCAGTGCAACGATCTGCGGTCTTGCGTGCCTAAACAAGAGCCTCTCGGCATCGCAAGAGGCATGCTGCCAGAGGCCGCATCCGGGCCCCGGAAACAGAAAATGCCCCGAAGGGGGCATTGACTGGATCACGACCGACGATGGGAGAAACTGGAGCGGGCGACGAGATTCGAGCTCTCGCCCCCAACTTTGGCAAAGTCGTGCTCTACCCCTGAGTCAGGCCCGCATCCGTTTGGGCACACCGCGACGCGGGGCGCGATGTCTAAGGCGCACCCTTGAGGCTGGTCAGGTAGTCGACGATCGCGTCGACATCCCCCGACTCCACAGGCGCCTTATAGGTATTGATCATCTTGTTGACTTCGGCGGCCCAGGCCGTCTTCGGCAGCGCGGGCTGGTTCAGCACCATGCCGGCCGAGTGGCAGGAGAGGCAGTTGTTGTTGATCGTGTCGGCGCCGGGGCCATCCGGGAACATCCGGTCGCTGTCCGGCAGGTCGACCGTCACCGATTTCAGCGCGAAGGACGCCTCGGCATGAAGGACGAGGGGAAGCAGTGCGGCGCCCAGGAGAATGCCTGCGGGCAGAATGATGCGCAGCAAGATGGGGTCCTCCTCAAGCCGCGACCAGATCGGTCGTCTCGATGACATTGCGCATGAACCCCGCGGGGTTCCAATTCGCCGTGTCGGGCTGATTCTCGCCGTTGCTGTTGGTGCAGCGGACCATCACCGCATATTTGCCGGGCGACGGCGGGGTGAACTGGGCCTGCCATTGGCGGAAGCCATACTTTCCTTCGTCATTCCCGAGCTGTGTCGGCTGCCAGCTCTTGCCGCCATCGCTCGAAAGATCGACGCCGGCCACGCCGCTGTCGCCGCCGAACGCGATGCCGCGCAGCAAGGTCGGCTTGCCGGCGGGGACCGCGGCTCCCGAGGCCAAATTCGTGACGAAGGAACGAGGTACCATGCGATTGATCGGGATCATGTTCACGCCGGTCTGGCCCGGCGTCATGTTGGCGTGCGGCGTGTCGGGAATGGTGTAGGCAGTCTTGGTCCAATAGTTGGTGTCGGGCTGATCGAGCACCTCGATGTCGCTCAGCATCTTGACCCAGTAGGTCGCATACCAGCCCGGCACGACGAGCCGCAGCGGAAAGCCGTTCACCAGGGGGAGCTGCTCGCCGTTCATCGCATAGGCGATCATGACCTCGCCGTCGCGCGCGTGATCGATGGCGAGCGATTTCATGAAGGCCGGCGCATCGTCCACGACCGGCTCGTCCGCGCCGCGAAAGCGAACTTGCACGGCGCCGGCTTTCACGCCGGCGCGATCGAGAACGTCCTTGAGGCGCACGCCGGCCCAAAGCGCATTGCCCATGGCGCCGTTGGCCCATTGTCCGCCGGGCACGCGCGGCTGGAAGAGCCCGCGCGAATTGCCGGAGCATTGATTCACCGCCGCCAGCTCGACACGGGGGAAACCGCCGAGGATATCCTGCAGCGACAGCGATAGCGCCTGGTTCACATGGCCGCGCACGGCGAGCTTGAATGTACCCACGTTCACATCGGTCGGGATGATCGCCCAATGCCAGCGTACATAGAACTGATCATTGGGCGTGAAGACGCCCTTGTCGAAGACCTCCCAAGGCGTTTCCAACAGCGGCGGGCGCGTCCGCTGCAGGATCATCGGGCCCTTCTGGGGAAAAGCCGTCGTGATCGGCCGCGTGCCGGGGCCGCCGGGCAGCGGCAGATCGACCGTCTGCTGCGCCCAAGCGGGAGCCGAGAGGAAGGCCAGGCTGCTCAGGCCCGCCAAGCGGAGCAAGCGGCGACGCGTGACGGGGTAGGTTGCGCCGAACTTCGCCATCGAAGACATCCTTGGACTCCATGCTCTTTGCCGGGGATGGCAGGCGGTGGCTTCCGATCGACGAACCTCACTTGGGCGAGATCGACCGAGGCTCTTGATCCGCGCGATGTTCGTCACCGGGAGCGATTGTGCTGAGGGAAAAGCCTAGTTGCCGAGCATGAAACCATCCAACATCGCGATTGGATTGTTCCAATCGACGCGCGCGATCGATCGCGTTCTTCGGCGCCGCCGGCCGCTGCGCGAGTTCCCTGCTCGCGCGGACGGTCTATCGTTTCGAACGGCCGCGGTCCGCCGGCGGCGTCGCCATTAACGCCAGGAGCGCATCCGCGGCACGGCTGCGATAGCGCTCCCGATGGCGCAGCACATGGAACTCGCGTTCCGGAAGGCGGAAGCCCACCTGGTGAAGCAGGCCCGCCTCGAGACTGGGGGCGGCAACCGAAGCCGAGATGGCCGTGGCGCCGAGACCCGCCTCGACGGCCGCGCGCACCGCCTCGTTGGAAGGCAGCTCCAGCCGGATGCGCAGCTGACCCGGTTCGACGCCGAGATGCGCCAATGCCTGCTCGAAGACCGACCGGGTGCCGGAGCCGGGCTCGCGCAGCACCCAGTCGCCTTCGATCAGATCGCCGGGCCCGAGCCGCGCGCGACCGGCCCAGGGATGCGAAGGCGCCACGACGAGCACCAATTGATCGCGCGCCACCGGCGTGCTGGCGAAATGCTCGTTCTCCACCGCCCCCTCGACGAAGCCCAGCTCCGCGGTTCCGCTCTCGACCGCGGCAGCGACCTGCGCGGTGTTGCCGATGGCGAGCCGGATCTCGATCTGCGGATAGGCTTGCCGGTAGGCGACCAGATGCCGGGGAAGCCAGTAGCCCGCGATGGTCTGGCTGGCCTGGACGGCGAGCGTGCCGCGCTTCAGTTTGCCGAACTCGCTGAGCAGGAGCTCCGCCGCCTCGGCACGCGCCAGCACGGCGCGCGCCTCCGCCAGGAAGGCATGACCGGCCTCCGTCAGCTCGATACGGCGACCGACCCGGTCGAACAGCCGGGTGTCGTGGCGCGCCTCCAGGGTCGCGATCGCATGGCTCGCCGCCGACTGCGCGATGTTCAAGGCCTGGGCGGCCTGCGTCACATGCTGGCGCTCGGCGACGGCAACGAAGATGCGAAGCTGCTCGAGAGTCATTCCGGTCTCCGTCTCAAGGGTGATCGGCCTCGCCGCCTTCCTGCGCAGAGAGGATCCGTGGCCTTGTTCAATTAATCACGTTTTGAGATCGAAACAATCTAAACAATCTGTTGTAGAGATCGATGAAGAATCGCCAGGTTCCTTAGCGAGCCCATTCGAAGGCGCTTGATCCCAATCGCCACCGGGCTCGGAAGGGAACCTGCCATGACCACCATTTCACGGCGCCAGCCGACCGCGGATCTCTCGAACAGGACGGAGGTCGGTCCGATCACGCCGGCCGCCACCGTCGACCCCCGCCCGGACGCAGCGCTGCCGGCGACGAGCGTTCATCCGCTTGCTGTCGCGATTCCGGTTGCCGCCTTCGCCTGGTTCGTCCTCGCCGCCTGGATCGCCTTCGCCGGCGGCGAGACGTCCCTCGTCCTCGCGGTCGTGACGTTCCTGGGCGTCATGTATTTCGGCGGCCTCGTCGGCGGCGGCGCCTTCGCCCGGAGCGTGACGCCGGAACGGGCGCGGACGCGGCGCTTCGCGGATTTCCTGGACGGCGATGTCGACATCGCGACCGGGCGCATCAGCGGCCGCGCGGCGCTCTGGCAGATCGCGGCGATGCCGGTCGCGCTCGCCATCGGCGCCACGATCATCTTCGGCTGCGCCGCCTGGGTCGGCATCTGATCTTCCGTTGAGACGACCGCCAAACAAGAACCCGGGGCGGCGCCTCCCGCGTCGCCTCGTTGGACGACAGGAACCGACTGCCATGAGCCGCATCGACCGAGTGACTTTCGCAACAACGCGTCCCGGCGCCGCGACGAGCGGATTGTCCGAGATCGTGCGCCAGTTCACGCCGAACTGGTTCACCGTCACGATGGGGACCGGCGTGCTGGCGCTGGCGCTGAACCAGTTCCCCATCGCCATCCCCGGTCTTCATGATGTCGGGGTCGCCCTTTGGCTTCTCGATATCGCGCTCTTTGCGCTTTTCTCCCTGCTCTATGGCGCGCGCTGGATTTTCTTCTTCGACGGCGCAAGGCGCATCTTCGGCCATTCGGTCGTCTCGATGTTCTTCGGGGCGATCCCCATGGGACTCGCCACCATCGTCAATGGCTTCCTCGCCTTCGGCATTCCGCTTCTCGGCGAAGAGGCTGTCGCGATCGCCCATGCGCTGTGGTGGGTCGATGTGGCCATGTCGATCGCCTGCGGCCTGCTGGTTCCGTTTCTCATGTTCACGCGCCAGGACCACAGCATCGAGAAGATGACGGCCGTGTGGCTGCTTCCGATCGTGGCGGCCGAGGTCGCGGCGGCCAGCGGCGCCTTGCTGGTGCCGCATCTCGCCGCGCCGGAAGCCTTCGAGGTGCTGATCCTCTGCTATGCGCTCTGGGCCTTCTCGGTCCCGCTGGCGATGGGCATTCTCGTCATCCTGCTGCTGCGCCTCGTGCTGCATAAGCTGCCCGAGCGCGACATGGCGGCCTCGGGATGGCTGGCCCTCGGTCCGATCGGCACGGGCGCGCTGGGGTTGTTGCTGCTGGGAAGCAATGCCCGAGGGGTTCTCGGAGCCGCCGGCCTGGGGAAGGTCGAGGACGTCGCCTTTGGCCTGGGGCTCATCGGCGGCACGATCCTGTGGGGCTATGGCCTGTGGTGGCTTCTGCTGGCGGTGTTGAAGACGGCGCGTTATGTCCGCGACGGCATGCCGTTCAATCTCGGCTGGTGGGGCTTCACGTTCCCGCTCGGCGTCTATTCCCTGGCGACGCTGGCGCTCGGCCACATCACGCATCTCGCCTTCTTCATGGTCGCCGGCGGATTTCTGATCATCGGCCTCGCCGCCTTCTGGATGCTCGTGGCGCTGCGGACCCTGCATGGCGCCTGGCACGGCTTTCTCTTCGTCGCGCCCTGCCTGCTGCCCGGCCTCGCATCGAGCCGGTCCGAAGCCGATGTCGTCTGAGCGGAGTGCGCGCGGCGCGCCGAATGACGTGCTGGATCGCCCGGCTGAAGCCTGCAAGGAACAATTTGCCTGCGGCATCGTGCTCTGCGACGGCACCGATCGGGTGCCTTTCGGCAACAAGCTGGTTGCGGCGCCCTCGTCTTCCTTGTGGGGCGGAGGGGCGTGCGCGCCCGTCTCCGCCCTACGAACTGAAATCCGCTAAATATTCCGAGGTTGGCGTCACGCCCGTGAGCAGAAGGTGCTCGCGGGCCCGTGTGCAGGCGACATAGAGCAATCGGCGCTCGGTCTCGTAGATATCGTCGAGCTCCGCTTCGTCGGCGGCGTCGGCGACGCGCTCGTCGAGCGGTAGAATTCCTTCGTCGCAAGCCATCACGACGACGGCACGAAATTCCAGTCCCTTGGCGAGGCTCATGGGAGCGGTGGTCATCTCATGGGAAGCTGCCAGCTTGGCGACCGCGGCCCGCGCGCGAGTGACGAGCTGTGGCGTCCGGACGAACAGGCCGATCTCACGGGGTGCGATTCCCTCGCCAAGCCAGGTCTCGACAGCATGGCGGACCGTGTCGGCTTCCGCGGCGACGGTGGTGAGGGATTTCACCTCCGGCTTCGGACCGTCGAAGACCGAGATGATCCCCCGCCGTTCGTCTTCCAGCCCGTCGGTGTCGCGCAGGACGGCCGGCAGGAGCCGGTCGGCGGCGAGGCGAATCTGTTGCGATGTGCGATAGCAGACCTTGAGCGTGTGCGATCGGCCCCGCACGTCGACGCCGAGGCTCGCCCATGAAAATGGATGCTGGAAGATGCGCTGTCCCACGTCGCCCGACAGGAACAGGCCATCCGCCTTTGCCGGCGCCAGGGCCGCGAAAAATCTCAGCTCCGCCGGGGCGAGGTCCTGCGCTTCGTCGATGACGACATGGTCGAAAGGCTTCGACGACCGCCGAGCCAGCGCGTCCGCCAAGCCGGTGAAGACGGTCGCCCAGGTCGTGTAGCGCTCCGCCGCCAGCGCATCGCGTACGGCCTGGAACACCGGCCACAGGCGGGCGCGCTGGTTGGGGCCGAGCCGGCTCTTGCGTCCCATCCGCTGAACCGTCGAATAGGCGTCGAGCGACGTCAGGCCCCAGGCGTCGATGACGTTGGTCCACTCGGACAGCAGGAACCGCTCGGAAAAGCCCTTGAGGCCCGCGGACTCGGCCGCTGCACGCAGGCGCTCGCGCAGCACGGCATCGCTGGCGATGCGGGGACGCAGGCCATATTCGAGCTGAAACATCTGGTCGGCGATGCCCCGGAAGGACGCCGTGGTTATCCGGGGGACGACGCCGCCCGTCTCGGGCGCCAGAACCAGCAGCTTCTTCGCCAGTTCCGCCGCCAGCGGCTCTGAAAAGGTGGCCAACAGAACTTTCGCATTCGGATTCTCGCGGGCGAGGCGCACAGCGCGATGAATCGCCACGATGGTCTTGCCGGTGCCCGCCGAACCGGCGACACGCCCCGGCCCCGAGAAGGAACGCTCGACCAGCGCCCATTGGGAAGGGTGGAGGAAGACGCCCCATTTCTCCCAGGGAAAGGCGAGAGCCCGTTCCAGCTCCTCCTGGTCGGCGATCAGCCTGATCCGCCGCAACGCATCGGGATGCGCGAAGGGATCGGCCGCGGCCGGGGGTGGTGCGGGCGCCACCAGCCTGCCCGTGGCGGCGTACTCCAGCAGCGCTTCGGAGGCTTCGGCCGGCAGGTGGGCTGTCAGCGCGAAGAAACCGTCCTCGTTCGCCGCGCGGACGTCGGCCAGCCAGTCGGCGGGCACGCCGATCGAGAGCAGCGCGTCGTCGTCCAGGGAGGCAAACAGCGCCGGCGGAGTTGCCGCCTTCTCCTTGCCCTTGGCGGGCTCGGGAAAGACGAAATCGAGCGTCGCCGGCGGGGCGACTTCCTCCACCCGCTCGCGCAGCTCGACGATCTGAAGGGCGCCGGTCCGCGGATGCGCCTCGATCCGGCGGCGTTCCGCCCAGGCATAGGCGTCGTCATGGTGGCCGACATAGGCGACCAGCAGGCTGTCACCCGTCTTGTGGACGATCAGGCGGATGTCGCGATTGACCCGCGCGGACCAGAAATGGGGGTCCCGGCTCTTGTCAATGCGGTGCAACTGAAGCCCGTTGCCGCCCCTTCCCGACGACACGTCCATCTGAAGATCGAAGACGCTCGCCTTCACCGCCTTCTGGTCCAGGCCGGACAGCCGGTTGAACGAAGCGGTGAAGGTGTCGGCGATCAGGAAGTTCACGGTGCAATCATCGCAAAGATGTCAGGAGCGCTTCCTGTCGAGATAATCCTTGAGCGAAAGGCGGGACTTCGCGTCCTCCCACAATGACGGACCGCTAGCGTTGCCGTCCTTGACAATCCCCGCGGCCAGGCTCGGGCTCGCAAACTCATGATCGACGGAAAACCGGTATAGTCGTCCATCCATATCTGGCACCAGCACACCTGAACGAACCAACTCCTCGCGCAACGGTCGATCACGCTTGATCTTAGGGCTGCCTTGAAGCATGGCCGTCGAGCCCTTCAGCACAACAAATCCACCGTTGGCCGCAGGGAAGCCGTAAGCCTGAGCAGCCTCAGGGCGAAATACGAAGACGGGCGTGCCATCGTCGCGGCGTGTCGCTTTGTCGCTCCGAGGAAGCGTCGCGGTGGGCCGTACCGCGCGATCATGTGCATTCACTTTCGCGGTATTTGCCGGCGTTGCCAGAAAAGGAGCCGTGGTAACGCGATTCTCGATCACAGTGGCGGTTTGCGACGATCCAGTCTGGCTTCTGATCGCGTCCGATACGGAAGCGTCCAGAGCGACAAACACGACGGCCCCCGACTTGTGTTTGTAGGGGACAGGGATCGCCAGGGTGCGAACATCCGTCAGAACCCACGGATGAACCCAACCATTTCCCATCACGTCGTCCAACATTTCCGGGGGGATCGCGTGTTGGTCGGAGAAGTCCATGTAGTTATCCGGTGTCAACACCGGCAGAGACCCGACCAGTTTCGCCATTCCGACGACCAGGCCGCTGCCCCGGCGAATCAACGCAATTTCGCCGCGCATCTTCGTCGGCTTTGAGCGCATTTCCCAGGTCTTGCGACCGGCAAGGATCTTGCTGATCCACGGCTCACGAATCACCAGTCCACGCATTGCTACACCCCGAACACCTTCATCACCTCGTCGCCGAAGTGATTGATGACCTTCACGGCGATGCGATCGACTCGCCGGCCGCTCGAACGGCCGCGAGGTGTCGGAATAAAGAGTGGCCCAGGCATCTTCGTCGATCTCGGCCTGCAGCGCGGTCTTGAGGCTCTTGTAGGGATCGTTGGCGCCGAGGAAATAGGCGTGGCGGACGAAGAAGCTCTCCTCGTTGTAATTGGTGTCGATGAACCAGGCGGCGATGCCCGCCGTGTCGTTCGACCGGATCTCGCCGGTGTTGGGATCGAACACGTCGACGCCATTCACCTTCACGCGGATTTCCGGGCCGCCATCGTCGAGGATCTCGATGTCGGGCTCGCCGAACACCACGAACATGTTGCCGCGCCCGGTGTTCTTCAGCTCGTCCGACATGTGCATGTCGGGGTTGATCCGAGCCTTGAGGATCTTGAGACTGCCGAGGCTCGCCAGTTCGGATGAATGGGCGTCGAAATTGAAGGCGCAGGCGATCAGGACGTCGAAGCGGGCATCCACCGCCTCCCGGGCGGCAGCGACGATGTCCTGCCGGCCGACAGTGCCATATTCCGGGCCGATCAGGATCGCGGCCCGGCGCTCGGGGCCATTTTCGCCTTCGATGAAGCTGCCGCTCGCCCCGATGAAATTGCCAGGCCAGGGCGTCAGGTTCTGGAAGGTGATGCGATCGCCCTTGGCCTGCTGCTTGACGCCTTCGGCCTTGAGATAGTCGATGACGATCGCCGAGAAATCCTGCCCTGCCAGCGCCGCGTCGGCAGACGACCGCCGGCCCTCGGCGGCATCGATATCGTCGATCAGCTCCGCCTCGCTCGCCGGCAGCACGCGATGGGGCGACAGGCTTTCGACCGTGAATGGCCCGGCGACGCGGACCCGGGCATTGTCGACATAAGGCTTGTCATAGAGATATTCGACCTCGGCGCGAGCGGCGATCGAGGCATCGATCTCCTTCTGGCGGGCGATGCGCGCTTCCCACCATTTGGCATGGGGCTTTTTTGCTGACGTGGGCGCGTCGGCGGGCAGCTCGCGCGGGATCTGCCATTCCTCGTAACTCTTGCCGAACGCGGCATTGAGCGCGGCGCGTAGCGGCTCAAGCACCGCCTGCCACTTCCCCCAGATGTCGTCGATCAGCGGATTGTTGGCGATCGACTTCAGGGTGATGTGCGGGACGCGCTCATAGACAAAGCCTTGGCGGATGTCGTTGTGAACCGGTGTGTCGGTCGGCACGCGCTGAGTCAGTTCCGCTTCCCTGGCGCGGCCCTCGCGGCTGTCAGCGAGCAGATACCAGGGGTAGCGGGCCGACATCAGGCGCGTTCGGGAGAGCGCCAATGCTACACGGCTGGTGTCGATCGTGATCCAGCGTCGTCCCCATTGCTCGGCGACGTAGGCGGTAGTGCCCGAGCCGCAGGTGGGATCGAGCACGAGGTCGCCGGGGTCGGTGGTCATTAGGATGCAACGGGCGATGACCTTAGTGTTCGACTGAACGACATACACCTTCTCGGCCGTGAATGATCCTGTGCCGACGTCTGTCCAAATGTCGTTGATTGGGGCGACGTTGAAATCAGTCAGTCTGCGCTGAAACTGAAGAGACTTGTTTCCCGTCATATAGATGCGTTGAGCGGCGCGGAGACGGTTCATTCCCGTGACATTGGTCTTCCAGCCGCCTTTTCCCGGCCCGATCAACAACCCATTGATAGGAACTTTGAACGTCGCGCTCTCGGGCGAACTCTGACTGGTCAGATTGTCAGGACGAAATAAGTATTCTCCGGGAGCCAGAGCTAGACTTCCTGTCAACTCTTCAGCCGTCGCTGCTCTATCGTGTCCATCGAGTTCGATCACTCTTCGATAGAGATAGGCTGTCTGCATTTCAGCTTTCTCGAAATATAGCTGGCGGTATTTAACCGAGGGTTTGGACCGAGCAAACCACAGCACGAAATCATGGACACCAGCGAGCGTCACCGTCCCACCACTCGGACTGCCAGCTCCACTTGTGGTTTTCAGAACGATTTCGCTAACGAAATTCTCGGTTCCAAACACCTCGTCCATGACGGCCCGCACGCGATGCACATTCTCGTCGCCGATCTGAACAAAGATGGACCCGCTTTCGGTTAGCAAATCGCGCATCACGGTCAGCCGGTCGCGCAAATAGGTCAGGTAGCTGTGGATGCCGTCTTTCCAGGTGTCGCGGAACGCCTTCACTTGCTCGGGCTCGCGGCTGATATCGGCCTGCTTACCGTCTTGGATCTTTGGGTTCTGCGTCGAGACCTGCCAGTTCGAGTTGAACCTGATGCCATAGGGCGGGTCGAAATAGATGCACTGGACCTTGCCCTTCAGGCTCTCGCGCTCGGCGAGGCTCGCCATCACCTGAAGGCTGTCGCCCAGGATCATGCGGTTCGACCAGTGCTCATCGTGCTTGTAGAACCCGTCCTCGATCCAGTTCTTCGGCAGACCGTTGAAATCGGCGAACATATCCGGCGCGTCGGTCTCCGCCTCACGCTTCTCGGCCGTGCGGCGCTTCAGATCGTCAATGATCGCCTGCGGCTGGATCTTCTCCTGGATGTAGAGCGGCGGCACGTTGACGACGAGATCGGACCAGTCCTGCCGGTCCTTGCCGCGCCAGACGAGCTGCGCAGTCCGACAGGGTGAGCCTGCCGGTCTCGACCAGCTCCGCCATCTGTTCTTTGGTGATGGTGATCTTCGCGCCGTTCCAGATCAGCTCGGGCTGGCTTGGCTCTTCCGCCGTTCGCGTCTGGCCCTCCGCCAGCGGTCGCGCGCGCGGATAGCGCTTCGGCGGCCTCGGCGCCGAATCCTCGTCGCGCCGGAAGAAGCTTTCCATCTCCGCCGTCGGAATGTTCCGGCGCGTGGCCTCGTTATGCTTGAGGGCAGCGACCTGCTTGGAGGACTTGCCCTTGGGGGATTTGGGAGAACGGGCCATCAGGCGGGAACCTTGTTGAGCAGTTGATCGACCAGCGCGGCGAAGTCTTCCTTCATCACCGACCAGTCGCGGAATTCGGCGAACGCCCAGCGGCCGAAGCCGCCGAGCGCGTTGACGCCCGGAACCCAGAGCTCGCGCGTGGTCTGGGCCTTGGCCTTGTCGCTCTCGTCGCGAATGCCCTTGACTTCCAGCACGAGGTTGAGCGGTTCGTCGCCGCCCCCGTCACGGCCGACATCGAGGCGGACCAGGAAGTCCGGCAGGTAGCGCCGGGTGACTCCGGCGTCGCGATAAGGAATCTCGAAGCCCAGCGCCTGGTTCTTGGCGTAAGCCCGCACGCGCGGATGGGTTTCGAGCGTCAGGGCGAGCTGCTCCTCCCAGCTCGAATCGAGCACGACATGGCTGATATGGCATTTGGGCGGGCGCGCGCCGGTCGCCCAGCAGGTCTTCGAGGTGATGAAGTTGACATGCCGGGTCGATCCCCTGGGATTGTAGGGATCGAGGACCGCGACGATGCGGCCCTCGCTGGCGCGCGTGCAGGCGATGTCGATCTTGTCCGCCGCGCGCGCGAGCTGGTCCTGATAAAGGATCGTGCCAATCGGAACGCCCTTGGTGACGAGATAGCCTTCGTCGAGCCAGCGGCGGGCGAGGCGCTGGATCTGCGGAAAGAGATGCTGCTTGGGGAACCCGTCCTCGTCGCGGAAGCTCGTATAGAGCAGATGCTTGGCGAGGTTGAAGCTGATCTCCGAGGGCCGCAGCCGCTCCAGCACTTCGGGCGTGATGGTGACGCCCGCGCCGACGATCCCCTCCATAATGACCGAGGTGGGACCGATATCGTTGGGCGTGATCTCCAGCCGGCTGTCCTCAGTGAATTGGGCCTCAAGCTTCTCGGACGGCAGATCGCGGCGATAGCCGCTGACGCGCGGAAAGACGATTTCCAGCGCGGCACGCTCCTTGATCGCGTGGACGCGCGTGACCGGTTTCGGCTTGGTCGGCTTGGCCACCTGCGGCGAGGTGGCGAAGTCGAACGGAATGCCCATGATGTCGGCATATTCGACGTCGAACAGGCCCGTATCGGGGTTGAGATCGTAGGATTGGCGGCGCAGGCCGCGGCCGACCACCTGCTCGCACAGGAGCTGGGTCCCGAAGGCGCGGACGCCCAGGATGTGGGTGACGGTGTTGGTGTCCCAGCCTTCGGTCAGCATGGAGACGGAGACCACGCAGCGGATCTGCTCGCCGAGCCGGCCAGGGCGGCCGACGGTGTTCATCACCTCGCGCAGCAGCGCACTCTCGCTGGCCTCCCCTGCGCGGCGCCGGCGCCCTCGCGGGCCGCGAGCTCGCGCTTGAACTGCTCGATCTCGGGGCCGGCGGCGTCGCGGAATCCCTTGTCGAGCGCATCGCCGGATTCGATCTGGCGGGAGTCGATCAGCAGCGTGCGCGGCCGGGCCAGGCGCCCGCCCTGGTCGTCATAATTGCGGAACAGCTCCAGGTTCCCAGGGTGAAAGGCCGCGCGCTCGCCTTCCTCGACGTCGCCGCGCTCGAAGCCGGCGATCCATTCGAACACCAGCTTGGAGATCGCGGTGTTCTGGCACACCACGATGAAGACCGGCGGCACCCCGATGCCGGCGCGCTCCCAGCGATCGAACTCCCCCTCATAGTGGCTGTAGAGCGCGTTCAGCGCGGTCTTCA
Source organism: uncultured Alphaproteobacteria bacterium (assembly GCA_963696655.1). GTDB lineage: Bacteria > Pseudomonadota > Alphaproteobacteria > Dongiales > Dongiaceae > Hypericibacter. Next base: position 44,399 of record CAVOLB010000171.1, on the reverse strand, counting down.
GCATATTGGGCAGGTCGAACGGGCTGAGCTTGGCGGCGCCCGCGGCGGTCTTCGGCAGATCCTTCCCGATATGCTTCCACAGGTGGCGGTAGACGACGGTGTCGGTCTGCACGAGGTTGTCGCTCACCGGCACGCGCGGCAGCTTGACAATGCCGCTCTCGATCGCGTCCATCAGGCTGAAATCGGACACGACCCAGGGGAAGAGAAAGCCTTCGTCATAACCCGAGCCCCGCAGGAAGAAGGGCGTCGCCGACAGATCGTAGACCGCGCGCACGCCCTTCGACAGCTTGCGGTCCAGCGCCTCGATGCCGTTGATCCAGAGCCGCGCGGCTTCCTCGTTCTCGGCTGCTTCCTTCTTCTCGTCGCCGGTCAACGTCTCCTCGGCATCACCGCCGACTTTGTGACGGTAGCAGTGATGCGCCTCGTCGTTGATGACGTTGACGCGGTCATAGTTGAGCAGTTTCCCGCAAGCCCTCTCCAGCATCTCCGCATCGGTTTCCGTCGTCTTGATCGGCTCGGGATCATTCCCCTGCAGGAAGCTGCGCGCGACCTTGGGCAAGGCCAGCGTCTCGCGATGCTGAAAGGCATGGTAGTTCGTGATCACGATCTCCGCGCGACGAATCTCGGGCAGCATCTCCGGCGGCACGAGCTCACGCGTCTCGTAGTAATTGTTCTCCTCGCTTGGCTGCAGGACCCGAAGCCGGTCCTTGATCGTGATGCCCGGCGTGATGATCAGGAAGGCACGGGAAAAATCCTTCGAATCCCTGCGGGCGGCGTTCACCGCCTGCCAGGCGATCAGCATGGCCATGACCGTCGTCTTGCCGCTGCCTGTCGCCATCTTCATGGCGAGGCGAAACAGCGCCGGATTGGCCTCCTCGTTGGCCTTGGCGATCTGGTCCAGGAGCAGCTTGGTGGAACTGCGCTTCGGGGCGACCTCGGTCAGCCAGACGATCGTCTCCACGGCCTCGAGCTGGCAGAAGAAGGGACGGGGGCCTACGAAGTCGTGATGTCGCCAATGTTCCAGGAGCCGTTGTGTGACGCCGGTCACGCCCCAGTCGGCGGGATTGCGCAGGGTCCGCCACTGATCGAGGTAGCCGCGAATCTCATTGATCAGCGCGTTTTCGGTGTAGGTCTCGAGGTCAAGGGACGACTGCCCGGCCGACGCCTTCTTTCGTGAGGCTGGAACGGGGACAATGAAGCGGGACGGGCGGCGACCCTGCCTTGGCTCGCCCTCGAGCGGCTGGCCATTCCGGTCGAGCGGATGGTGCAGTTCCGGTGCGCGATAGGGCGAGTTCAGAATCGGCCGCTCATAGAAACTGTTCAATGTTTTCGCCCCGCCCCCGCAACTCAATTCTTACTCGAAAATCTACTCGACCCATTCCATGCGTTGCCAGACCAAACCTCCTGTTCCACCGCCCTGGCTCTCTCACTCCCAGCGTCCGGCCACCTCTGAACCAGCCCCATCTCGACTGGAACCCGTGAAGGCTGTTTTCTCCAACCGCGGTAAGTATTTGTGCGCCTTGGAATGAGGGATTCCTCGCGCGAGAACCTCGTCAGCAATTCTCTTCGCCCAAGCCGGCTCAAGCTGGCTTGCTGCCTCAATGAGTTTCTATTGGGAGGGTGCCCTTGTTCTCGCGTTTGGCTGCTTCCGGGCCAAGCTTCCAGCTTGGCCGCGTCGCCTGCTTCCGCGTCCGACAGAGCCTGATCAGAAAAGCGAAGGCCGCCTCACGGCGGCCATCTCGCGATCGACTGATTGTCTTTAGAAAACTGGAGCGGGCGAAGGGATTCGAACCCTCGACCCCAACCTTGGCAAGGTTGTGCTCTACCCCTGAGCTACGCCCGCATCCGTTTGGGTACTCGACGGCGCCGGCCTTGTCGTAAAGACCGCCCCCGTCAAGGGCGCCAGATAATAGCGACCGGAGTCAGCATTGCAAGCCTGCGGTTGCCAGCGGCTTAAGATGCGACCGCTTGTCTCGAAGCCGCAGGAATCCGCCGTTTTTTGTAGCCGCAGGGACCGGTTTCGGTGGTTTTCGGGGCCGTCGGGGTTGCCGAGGGTGCCGGCGCGCCCTAAGACTGGCGCCCCGAACGACCCTCACCGCAGCCCCAGACCCGAACCTTTCGCCATGTCCGACGCCGCCGCTCCTGCCGCCGCCCTGCCGACCAGTCCGGAGGCCGTGATCCAGCGCCTGGCCGATCTCGGCATCGAGACCGAGGTCCATCGCCATGCGCCGGTCTTCACCGTCGAGGAATCCCAGGCGCTGCGCGGCGACCTGCCGGGCGGCCATATCAAGAACCTGTTCCTGCGCAACAAGAAGGGCGACCAGATGTGGCTGGTCGTGGTCGAGGAGACCCGCCGCATCGATCTGAAGGCGCTGGCGCCCAAGATCGGCGGCGACAAGCTCTCCTTCGGCAGCCCGGACCGGCTGATGACCTATCTGGGCGTGCTGCCGGGCTCGGTGACGCCGCTGGCCCTCATCAACGACAAGGCGCACAAGGTCCAGCCGGTGCTGGATCGGGCGCTCTTGTCGATGAATCCGCTCCACTGCCACCCGCTGACCAACGACATGACGCTGTCGCTGGCGCCGGCGGACCTGCTGAAATTCATCGAGGCTTGCGGCCATAAGCCGATCTTCCTCGACCTGTGAGATCGCGGCCGGCGCCCGCCGGCCGGCCCGGCCTTGCCGACAACAGGGTTAAGGCCGTGGATCTTGTCGGGCGGGGTTGCCAGACGCTTCGCAAAACGCCATTTATCTTTGCAAATTCGGAACCATAGGAAGATCGATCATGGAGACGCTTATCGGCCAGGGTAACGCGCCGGCTCAGGCCAATGGCGCCGCGGCCCCGGTCAAGGACAGCAGCGATCAGGACTTCATGGCGGACGTCATCGACGCCTCGATGACGGTGCCGGTGATCGTCGATTTCTGGGCGACCTGGTGCGGGCCCTGCAAAACGCTCGGGCCCATCATCGAGAAGGCCGTGAAGGACGCCAAGGGCGCGGTCAAGCTGGTGAAGATCGACGTGGACAAGAATCCCGCGGTCGCGGGCCAGCTTCGCATCCAGTCGATCCCGGCGGTCTATGCCTTCTTCCAGGGCCGGCCGGTCGATGGTTTCGTGGGCGCGCAGCCCGAGAGCCAGGTGAAGCAGTTCGTACAGCGTCTGGCCAAGACAGCGGGCGCGGCGGCCGGCCCCTCGCCGATCGAGGAAGCGCTCGAGCATGCCGAGGCCGCCCTGAAGGAAGGCGACGCCGCCACGGCCAGCGCCATCTTCGGCCAGGTGCTGCAGCATGAGCCCGAAAATCTGCCGGCGATCGCCGGCCTGGTGCGCTGCCTGGTGAAGGCGGGCGAGCTCGAGGAAGCGCGCAAGCAGCTGGCGAAGGTTCCCGCGGCCCAGGCGAACGACAAGCTGGTCGCCGCGGCGCGGGCCGCGCTGGAGCTGGCCGAGCAGGCCGGCCAGAAGCAGGGCGGCCTCGACGAGCTGAAGGCCAAGCTCGCCAAGGATCCCAACGATCACCAGTCGCGCTACGACCTGGCGCTGGCGCTCTATGGCAATGGCGAAGCCGAGCCGGCGCTGGACGAGCTGCTGGAGCTGTTCCGCCGCAACCGCGGCTGGAACGAGGAAGCGGCGCGCAAGCAGCTGGTGAAGATCTTCGAGGCGCTGGGTCCGACCGATCCCCTGACCCTGTCGGCGCGCCGGCGCCTGTCGTCCCTGATGTTCGCCTAAGGCGATGACGCGCGGGCCGTTCGATCCCGCCTTCGAAGCGCTGCCGGCGGAGATTCCGGTGTTTCCGCTGGCGGGCGTGCTGCTCCTGCCCGGCGGAAGGCTGCCGCTCAACATCTTCGAGCCGCGCTATCTCGCCATGACGCGCGATGCGATCAAGGGCGAGCGGATCATCGGCATGATCCAGCCGGCCGAGCTGGAGCGCCCGGGCCACGTGCCGGCACTGCAGCAGGTGGGTTGCGCCGGGCGCATCACCGCCTTCAGCGAGACCGAGGACGGGCGCTATCTGATCACGTTGGGCGGGCTCGCGCGCTTCCGCATCGCCGCCGAGCTGCCGGGCGTCTCCGGCTATCGGCGCGTCCGGGCCGACTTCGTGCCGTTCGCCGAGGACATGGCCGAGACTCCCGCGCTCGAGCTCGACCGCGCGCGGCTGCTGCGGGCGCTCAAGGGCTTCTTCCACCAGCAGGGCATCAAGGCCGATTGGGAGCAGATCGAGCGCACGGCCGACGCGGCGCTCATCACCTCGCTCGCCATGGTCTGCCCGTTCGAGCCGCAGGAGAAACAGGCGCTGCTCGAAGCCGGCTCCGCCACCGAGCGGGGCCGCGTGCTGACGGCGCTGATCGAGATGGCGCTCCTGGGCGGAACCGGCGGCGGCTCCGCCGGCGAAGCCGCCCGTCACTAGCATCGTCAGCGGAGTTCCGAGAAACATCATGGCCGAACGCAAAGCCTCCGACCGGCGTTACGAGGTCGATCCGAAGCTGCTGGAAATCCTGGTCTGCCCGGTCACAAAGGGCCCGCTCGAATATGACCGCGAGCATCAGGAACTGATCAGCCGCAAGGCCGGGCTCGCCTATCCGATCCGCGAGGGCATCCCGATCATGCTGGCCGACGAGGCCCGCTCGCTGGACGAGGATGGCCGGCGTTGATGCGAGGCATGCAGCGGCCATTCCCATGAGCGAGCGTTTCGGCGCCGAGCATTGGCCGATCGAGATCCGCCTCAAGCAGAACGAGCGCGCGCTCGAGATCGATTTCGACGACGGCAAATCGTTCCGCTATCCGGCGGAGTTCCTGCGCGTCGAGAGCCCCTCGGCCGAGCTGCAGGGCCATGGACCCAGCCAGAAGCAGATCCTGGGCGAACGCGCCCATGTCGGCATCCTGGCGCTGGAGCCGGTCGGCAACTACGCGGTGCGCATCAAGTTCGACGATCTGCACGACACCGGCATCTATAGCTGGGCCTATCTCTACGAGCTGGGCGCCAACCAGGCCGAGCTCTGGTCGCGCTATCTGACGGCGCTCGAAGAGCGCGGCCTCTCGCGAGAGCCGAAGCGGCATTCGTGAGACGATCCGTCACGAGCGGCTGCAGAAAAGACTCACCCCACCGAGAAAATCCTCAGCCCCTTCCCTTGCGGGAGGGGCGGCGAGCGTAGCGAGCGGGGAGGGGCCGGTTCGAGATCTCGCCTGTACCCCTCCCCCTACCCCCTCCCGCAAGGGAAGGGGGTGAAGGTTTTCGGCATGCTTCGTTTACATGGGCTCGCGCTTGATGGCTCCGCCGACATCCGCGGCCCCTGGACGCCAGCACCCGCCGAGGGCTTGAATGGGCGCCGCCAAGCCTGGGGTCCCACCGGGCAGGTCCTGAGAGAGGAAACCAGACGCGATGGCGCCCGATTCCGCCGGCCCGAAACCGCCCTTCAAATCGCTCGATCCCGATATCCGCCGCGCCCGCAAATCGCCGATCCTCGACGCGATCGACAGCGAGGCGCTGCTCGACATGCGCAAGCTGCGCGCCTATCGCCTCGGCCGCTTTCGCGCCGAGCTGAAGAAGCGCGACTGCATGGGTGCCCTGCTCTACGACCCGATCAATATCCGCTATGCCACCGGCAGCCGGAACATGGCGGTCTGGACCCTGCACAATGCGGTCCGCTACGCCTTCGTCCCGACCGAAGGGCCGATCACGCTGTTCGACTTCCATAATTGCGAGCACCTGGCCGACGGCCTCGAGACCATCGCCGAGGTGCGGCCGGCCGTGGGCTGGACCTATTTCGGCGCCGGCTCGCGGCTCGACGAGTTCGCCAAGCGCTGGGCCGACGAGATCGTCGATCTGGTGCGCCGCCATGGCGGCCGGAACAAGCGCCTCGCGGTCGACAAGCTGGATCCGACGGGAACGCATTTCCTCAGAGCCGCCGGCATCGACATCGTCGAGGGCCAGGCGGTCTGCGAGCTGGCGCGCGCGATCAAGTCGGACGAGGAGCTCGCCTGCATGGTGACGTCGATCACCGCCTGCGAGACCGGCATGGCGAAGATGCGCGACGCGCTCGAGCCCGGCGTGACCGAGAACCAGATCTGGTCGCTGCTGCATCAGGCCAATATCGCGGCCGGCGGGGAATGGATCGAGACGCGGCTTCTGACCTCGGGCGGGCGCACCAATCCCTGGTTCCAGGAATCGAGCGACCGCGTGATCCGCTCGGGCGAGCTGCTCAGCTTCGACACCGACCTGATCGGGCCCTTCGGCTATTGCGCCGACATCTCGCGCACTTATTTCTGCGGCCATGGCAGGCCCAGCGCCGAGCAGAAGCGGCTCTACGGCCTCGCCTATGAGCAGATCCACACCAACCTCGATCTGGTGAAGGCGGGTATCGGCTTCCGCGAATTCTCGGAGAAGAGCTTCAAGCTGCCGGAGGCTTGCGCGCCCAACCGCTATTCGGTGGTATTCCACGGCGTGGGCCTGGCCGACGAATATCCCGCCAGCATCTATGCGCAGGATTACGAGCGCGGCGGCTATGACGGCGTGCTCGAGGCCGGCATGACCATCTGCATCGAAAGCTATATGGGCGAGGTCGGCGGGCTCGAAGGCGTCAAGCTCGAGCAGCAGATCCTGGTGACCGAGACCGGCTACCAGCTGCTCTCGACCTTCCCGTTCGAGGACACGCTGCTGCCGTCGCGGTGGCTGTAGGAACGTTACGCCCGCCCGGCTTCGCTTTCTTCACCTCCCCCCTTGAGGGGGAGGCTGGGGTGGGGGGTTCTCTCAGTCGCGCGGTGCGGCCGGAGTTTGCGCCAAGAGAAATTGCTGCAAGACCAGGTTCTACGATCCACCCCCCACCCTAACCTCCCCCTCAAAGGGGGGAGGGGATAAGGTCGGAGGCCTCAACCACAATACTTCACAATCGTTCCCCGCGAATAAGCCGCGGCAGGTCGCCGACCATGCCCATCGCATGGCGCATGAATAGGCGCTTCAAGGGCGGCATGCGGTTGACGAGGCCGAGCCCGATGTCGCGCGCCAGGCGCACCGGCGCGAGGTCGTTCGAGAACAGGCGATTGAGAAAATCGGTCGCCGCCATCAGCATCAGATTGTCGAAGCGCCGCCAGCGCTCATAGCGCTCGAGCGGCTCGCCGACGCCGATATCGAGGCCGAGGCGATGCGCATCGACCAGCGTCTCCGCCAGCGCCGCGACATCGCGCAAGCCCAGATTGAGCCCCTGGCCCGCGATCGGATGGATCGCGTGCGCCGCGTCGCCGACCAGGGCGAGCCGGTCGCCGATGTAGCGCATCGCATGCTGCAGCTTCAGCGGATAGGCCCAGCGCAAGCCCAAGAGCCGGATGCGGCCGAGCGAATCGCCGAAACGGTGCTGGATCTCGGCCGCGAAACTCTCCGCGACAGCGTCATGATCGGGGGCACCAGCTCGCGCTTCTCGGTCCAGACGATCGAGGAGCGGTGGCCGTTGGCGTCGTCGACCATCGGCAGCACCGCGAACGGTCCCGACGGCAGGAAATGCTCATGCGCCACGTTCTGGTGCGAGAGCTCATGGCCGATGGTGCAGACGATCCCGCTCTGCGGGTAGTCCCACTCGGTCAGGCGGATGCCGGCGGCTTGCCGCATCGGCGAGCCGCGGCCGTCGGCGGCGATCACGACCCGGCCGGTGAGGCTGGTGCCGTCGGCGAGGGTCACCCGCGCCTGGCCCGGCTCCTGCGCCAGGCCCACGGCCTGGGCCGGGGCCAGATGGCGGATGCCGCGCCGCGCGGCGACCGCCGCCAGCAGCACCCGGCGGATCACCCGGTTCTCGACGATGTAGCCCATCGGCGCCGGTTTGGCGGCCGCCGGCGCCGGGCGCCGCCTGCCGCGCGGCGGCTCGAGCTCGCGGTGATCGTAATGCAGGAACAGCAGCGAGGCCGGATGGCCCACCCGCGCATCGGAGACGCGGATGTCGAGGATCGGGCAGGCCTCGGGCGCCATCTTGTTCCAGACCCCGACGCCGTCGAGCACGCGGCGCGAGCCTTCGGCGATGGCCGAGGCGCGGCCGTCATAGGCCACGGCCTCGCGTTCGGTCACCGGCAGGCTGTCCACCACGATGACGGTCAGGCCGGCATCGGCGAGCGCCAGCGCCAGGGTGAGGCCGACCAGGCCGCCCCCGCTGATCAGCACATCGGCGTCGGGCAGCGCGCGGCGGCCCGCATCGTTGGCGGCAGCCGGATCGGGGCGGGTCGGATCGGCGGGGCTTGTCATGGCAGGGGCCACCATAGCGCGGGAAGGCCGTCTTCGGCAGCGGCGCTCGATGCCGCGCGTACCACCGCCAAAAGTTAAGGCGGGATGTCAGTTCCTCGATTCCCGCTGCCTAATCGCGCGCCAGCCTGCCCAACGAACGATCACTCTTCGATTCGCGACTCGGCGAAATCCGAGGGATTCCGCGGGAGTCCGGAGTTGGCACGGAACGTGTTTAGGGCCCTCGCTGAGTGCTCATTTTAATTCTCTCTCGTGCTCCGGAGGATTGCCCAATGTCGCGCCTTTTGCTGTTTGTTCCTCTCCTGGTCGCCGCCCTGATCGGCGCCAGCCCCGCCTACGCCGCCGACGTCGCGCTGGATCGCGGCGACACCGCCTGGATGCTCACCTCGACGGCCCTGGTCCTGATGATGACGATCCCGGGCCTCGCGCTCTTCTATGGCGGCATGGTCCGCAAGATCAATCTGCTGGCGACCATGGCGCAGAGCTTCGTCATCGTCTGCCTGGTCACCGTGCTGTGGATGGTCGTCGGCTACAGCCTCGCCTTCAACGGCGACGGCAAGATCTTCGGCGATTTCAGCCGCTTCATGCTCCATGGCATGACCACCGCGACGGCGCATCCCCTGGCGCCCTCGATCCCCGAGCCGGTGTTCATGACCTTCCAGATGACCTTCGCCATCATCACGCCAGCCCTGATGGTGGGCGCCATCGCCGACCGCATGAAATTCTCGGCCCTGGTCCTCTTCGCCAGCCTCTGGCTGCTGTTCGTCTATGTCCCGATCTGCCACATGGTCTGGGGCGGCGGCCTGATCGGCACGGCCGGCGTGCTCGATTATGCCGGCGGCACCGTCGTGCATATCAATTCCGGCGTGGCCGGCCTGGTGGCCGCTCTGGTGCTGGGGCCGCGCACCGGCTTCGGCAAGACCGCCTTCACCCCGCACAATGTCGGCCTCTCCACCATCGGCGCCGGCCTGCTCTGGGTGGGCTGGTTCGGCTTCAATGCGGGTTCGGCGGTGGCGGCCGACGGTCGTGCCGGCATGGCCATGGCGGCCACGCAGATCGCAACTGCCGGTGCCGCCCTCTCCTGGATGGTGGCCGAGTGGGTCTTCCGCAAGAAGCCCAGCCTGCTGGGCATGATCTCCGGCGCCGTCGCCGGCCTCGTCGCGGTCACGCCCGCCTCGGGCTTCGTCGATGCCGAGGGCGGTCTGGTGATCGGCCTCATCGCCGGCGTGGTCTGCTTCTTCGCCACCTCGACGCTCAAGAATGCGCTGGGCTATGACGACTCGCTCGACGCCTTCGGCGTGCATGGCATCGGCGGCATGGTCGGCGCCATCCTGACCGGCGTGTTCGCCACCCAGGCCGTCACCGGCTCCGAGACGCCGGTCGGCTGGATCGACGGGAACATCGGCCAGATCGGCACGCAGCTCTATGGCGTGGCCATCACCATCGCCTACTGCGCCGTCGTCACCTTCATCATCCTCAAGGTCGTCGGCCTCCTGACCCGCGGCCTGCGCGTCACGCCGGACGAGGAGCGCGAGGGCCTCGACATCGTGCTGCATGGTGAATCGGTCGCCTAGCAAGCGACCGCTGCCGATCGCCGGCGAACCCGTGGTCTGGCGGGCGCGTCGGCGACTGGCGAAGCTTCGTTAGCGGGTTACTGGCCCCCGAGCCCGTACCCGGGAGCACCGAGGAGAAGCTTCGCCTTGAGGGGCGGTGGGATCAGGGTCCCCACCGCCCCTCGCCTTTTGGGCCCGGCCAGTTCTCGGGAGACCACTTTTCTTGCGGGGAGAATCGGGCGAGACTCCGGGCGCCGAGCAAAACAAAGCAAGAACAATGACTTGGTTAACCGACCAACCTTGGGCCGCTCTATAGGTTGGCTTGTAAGAACGTCCTACAAGCTATAGAATTGTTTATGTTTTGTCCCCGAGTCGCGACTCGGAAGCCCCGTGTGGCTGCCCGGACGACGCTTTTTCAGGCAATTCGGACGAACCCGACCCGTCGATGACCGACCGCCTCGATCCGCTGCTCCGATTCCATCCCTTCACCCGGCTCAACACGCTGCTGCAGGGAATCGAACCGGGCCATCAGCGTCCCCTTCTGTTCTCGGTGGGCGAGCCGCAGGCGGCGCCGCCGGAGATGATCAAGGGTCCCCTGGTCCAGAACCTGGCGGAGTGGGGCCGCTATCCGCTGGCCGCGGGCAATGCCGAGTTCCGGCGCGCCGGCACCGACTGGCTCAACCGGCGCTTCCATCTGCCGGGCGCGATGCTCGATCCGGATCGTCACCTGATGCCGATCGCCGGCACGCGCCAGGGTTTGTTCTTCATCGCGCTGGCGGCGCTGCAGGAGCCGGTCTCGACCGCCGAGCGCCCCGCCGTGCTGATGCCCAACCCGTTCTATCACGTCTATGCCGGCGCGGCCGCGATGGCCGGCGGCGAGCCGGTCTTCCTGCCGGCGACCGCGGCAACCGGCTTCCTGCCGGATCCCGAGGCGATCGACCGGCGCACGCTCGAGCGCACGGCGCTGGCCTATGTCTGCTCTCCCGCCAACCCGCAAGGCGTGGTTGCCTCGCAGGCCTATCTCGCCCGCTGGCTCGGGCTCGCGCGCCAATACGGATTCACGATCGCGTTCGACGAATGCTATTCGGAGCTCTATCGCGACGCGGTGCCTTCGGGCGCGCTCGAGGCGGCGGCCGAAGCCGGCGGCAGCCTCGACAATCTGGTGGTGTTCCATTCGCTCTCGAAGCGCTCCTCCGGTGCGGGCCTGCGTTCGGGCTTCATCGCCGGCGAGGAGCGCATGCTCAAGCGAATCGCCCAGCTGGTGAATTACGGCGGCGTGGCGATCCCCTATCCGATCCTCGCCGCCTCGACCGCGCTGTGGCGCGACGAGGCCCATGTCGCGGTCAATCGCGCGCTCTATAACGAGAACTTCGCGCTGGCCCGGCGCGTTCTCGGCAACCGCATGGGCGCCACGCCTGGGGGCGGGTTCTTTCTGTGGCTCGATGTCGGGAACGGCGAAATCGCCGCCAAACGGCTCTGGGCCGAGGCCGGCGTCAAGGTGCTGCCCGGCGGCTATATGGCGCGCGCCGACGCGAACGGGCAGAATCCGGGCGAGCGCTATATCCGAGTCGCGCTCGTCTATGATGCCGCCGCCACGCAGGACGGCCTGGAACGGATGGCGCGGGTCCTGACGAGCGACATGGCGGCTGCATCCAAAGAGGCAGGATCATGACCGATGAGACGAGCGGCCTGATGCGCATGCCCTTCCTGCCCGACGACTGGCGCGCCTTCCTGAAGCGGCGCGCCGTCGAGCTCGGCGGGCTGCTGCTGCTGACGCTGGCCGCGGTGCTGCTGCTGTCGCTGCTCAGCTACAACGCCAACGATCCCTCGCTGAACACCGCGACCGGCAGCTCGGTGCGCAATCTGATGGGCTATCCCGGGTCGGTCATCGCCGATCTGCTGCTGCAGGCGCTAGGCATCGCCAGCCTCATGCTGGTGCTGGTGCCGTCGGTCTGGGGCTGGCGCGTGCTGCGTCACCGCGTGAGCGGTCTGTGGTGGCTGCGCCTGCTGCTGCTGCCTTTCTCGATCCTGTTCCTCGCCATGGCGCTGGCGGCGCTGGGCACGACCGGCAGCTGGTTCCTGCCGGTGGGTCTCGGCGGCTATGCGGGCGATCTGCTGTTGCCGCGGCTGGCCCATCTGGTCGGCCTGCCGGCGAGCCTGATCGCGATCCTGGGATTTGGGCTCTGGGCGGGGCTGGGTTATCTGGCGCTCGGCATTTCCGCGCGCGGCTATGTCGCCGCCTGGCAGCGGCTGCAGCAGGCGGGCGACCTGACGGCCCGCGCGATCGGCGCGCTGCGCCGGCGTTTTGCCCGCGAAGAGGTCGATGCCGAGGCGGCCGAGTGGCGAGCCGAGCAGGCGGAGCAGCGGCGGCGACAGCGGGTCGAGCCGCATCTGGGCGACGAGGACGACGAGGATTCCGCCGGCGAGCCCGCCCATGCGCCCACGGCGCGCGTGGCAGAGCGTCCCGACGGAGGCCCGCGCGTCGAGGCGCCGAAGGCGCGGCCCAAGCCCGGCAAGCGCGCCGAGCGCGACCGCCAGCCCGCCCTCGATCTCGTCACCAACGAGGAATATGCGCTGCCGCCCCTGGAGCTGCTGGCAAAGCCGCCGGCCAATCCGGTGGCGCAGAAAATGTCCGAGGCGGCGCTCGAGCAGAATGCCCGGCTGCTGGAATCGGTGCTGCAGGATTTCGGCGTGCGCGGCGAGATCGTGAAGGTGCGCCCCGGTCCGGTCGTGACGCTCTACGAACTGGAGCCCGCGCCCGGCACCAAGACCAGCCGCGTGGTGGGCTTGGCCGACGATATCGCGCGCTCGATGAGCGCCGTCTCGGTGCGCGTCGCGGTGGTTCCCGGGCGCAGCGTCATCGGCATCGAGCTGCCCAACCAGATCCGCGAAACGGTCATGCTGCGCGAGCTGCTCGCGAGCGACGCCTATGAGCGCACCGCCGCCAAGCTGGCGCTGGTGCTGGGCAAGGATATCGGCGGCCAGCCGATCATCGTCGATCTCGCGCGCATGCCGCATCTCCTGATCGCCGGCACCACCGGCTCGGGCAAGTCGGTCGCGATCAACACGATGATCCTGTCGCTGCTCTATCGTCTGTCGCCCGACGACTGCAAGTTCATCATGATCGACCCGAAGATGCTGGAGCTCTCCGTCTATGACGGCATTCCGCATCTGCTCACTTCCGTCGTCACCGACCCGCGCAAGGCCGTGGTCGCGCTCAAATGGACCGTGCGCGAGATGGAGAACCGCTACCGGCTGATGTCGAAGCTCGGTGTGCGCAACATCGAGGGCTTCAACATCCGCATCACCGAGGCGGCGGCCAAGGACGAGAAGCTGAGCCGCAAGGTGCAGACCGGCTTCGATCCCGAGACCGGCCAGCCGATCTACGAGGAGGAGGATATTCCGCTCGAGCCCCTGCCCTTCATCGTGGTGGTGGTGGACGAGATGGCCGACCTCATGCTGGTCGCGGGCAAGGATATCGAGGCCGCGATCCAGCGCCTGGCGCAGATGGCGCGCGCCGCCGGCATCCATATCATCATGGCGACCCAGCGCCCCTCGGTGGACGTGATCACCGGGACCATCAAGGCCAACTTCCCGACCCGAGTCAGTTTCCATGTCACCTCGAAGATCGACAGCCGGACGATCCTGAGCGAGACCGGGGCGGAACAGCTGCTGGGGCAGGGCGATATGCTCTATATGGCCCAGGGCGGCCGGATCACCCGCGTGCATGGACCCTTTGTCGCGGACCAGGAGGTTGAAACCATCGTCCGCTTCCTTAAAAAGCAGGGCCAGCCGACCTATATCGAGGAGGTTACCCAGGACGAGGAGGCGGAGGCCTCGGACGGCGAGGGCGGGTTTGGCGGCGGCGACAGCGGCGACGCACTGTACGATCAGGCCGTCGCCATCGTCTGTCGCGAACGCAAGGCCTCGACCAGTTTCGTCCAGCGCCACCTCCAGATCGGCTATAACCGGGCGGCGCGCATCGTCGAGCGCATGGAGCGCGAAGGCGTGGTCAGCACGGCCAACCATGTCGGCAAGCGCGAAGTGCTCGCTCGCAACATCGACGGAGATTTATGAGATACGACGCTTTTACGGGACCGCTGGCCGATGAGACATTGGCCGCTCCCACGCGCCGAGGCTTGCTGAAGACATTGGGCGCGCTGCCGCTGTTGGCGGCGGGCGCATCCGTTCTGCGGCCCCGCTCCGCTTCCGCCGCAATGCCCGTCGGCAAGGACCTGACCGACCAGGACCGCGGCGATCTCGAGCGCGCCGCGGACTATCTCAACGGCATCACCACGATGCGCGCGAAGTTCCAACAATATTCCAATACGGCGGGGCTCGCCTTCGGGAAGATTTATCTGCGCCGGCCCGGCAAGCTGCGGGTCGAATATGATCCGCCGCTCAAGGTGATCATCGTCGCCGACGGGCTGGTGGTGAGCTATTACGACATGGACCTGGACCAGATCAGCCAGGTCCCGATCGGCTCCTCGCCGCTCTGGTTCCTGCTGCGCGAGACCGTCTCCTTCAAGAACGGCGTCACGGTGAACGAGGTCATTCGCGAACCGGGGGCCTTGCGGATCAGCGCGTTTGAAAGCGGTTCGCCCGAGGCGGGACAGATCGAGCTCGCCTTCGCCGACGACCCGCTCGAGCTGCGGCAATGGACCATCATCGACCCGCAGGGCAACCAGATCCGGGTGGGGCTCCAGGACGTGACCATGGGGGGTGCCCTCGCCAACGCCCTGTTCGCCACGCCCAGCAAAGGCCTGCCTTCCGACAATCGGTGAGGCGGCCCGAGGGGGAACCCGAGCGGATCGGCGTTTACGTCGGGTCAGGCATCTTGCGCTAGCATGATGCGGGCCGGGGCTTCCGGCCCAATATTGATATCAGCCGGGTTCGGGGCTTTCGACGCCCCCCGACCGGCCGGTCCCGAGGCGTGAAAAACGTCCCGGGGAAGAGGGTCCGGCGTCTGACGGGGCGAGCCCACTCATGTATCGCATCGACGCCTCCTGGCCCGCGATCGGCATCCCGGCTTGCGTCAAGTCGGTCGAGGAATTGCCGTTCCACGCGGTCGGCGAGAAATACATCACCGCCGTGGTCGAAGGCGCGCAGGGCATGCCCCTGCTGCTGCCGGTGCTGGGCGAGGCCTATGACCTGCCCGCCCTGCTCGACCGGCTCGACGGGCTGCTCTTCACCGGCAGCCTTTCCAACATCCATCCCCGCCATTATGGCGGCCCGCCCGATCGCGCCGACAGCCCGCAGGATCCGCAGCGCGACGCCACCACGCTGCCCCTGATCCGCGCTGCCATCGCCGCGGGCGTGCCGCTGTTCTGCATCTGCCGGGGGCATCAGGAGCTCAATGTCGCGCTCGGCGGCACGCTCCACACGCAGGTCCATACCCTGGCGGGCAAGCTCGACCATCGCAGCCCCAAAAACGTCGATTACGATGCGAGATACGCACCGCAGCACAAGATCGCACTGGAACCCTCTGGGATGCTGACGAAAATCCTGGGGCGCGCCGAGATCGACGTGAACTCGCTCCATTGGCAGGCGATCGACCGGCTGGCGCCGGGGCTCGTGATCGAGGCCAAAGCTCCCGACGATGTGATCGAGGCCGTCCGAGTCGAGAAGGCCAAAAATTTCGCCTTCGGCGTGCAGTGGCACCCCGAATACAAAGTGACCGAAAACCCTGTATCTCTTGCGCTTTTCAGGGCTTTCGGGGCTGCCTGCCGGGAGCGGGCGCGGGTCCGTTTGCGGGCCCCCGGGAAAGCCGCCGAGTAGACGCGCCCCAGTGTTGCAAAAACATCATGGTCAAGGGGCAAAGCGACCTTGAAAGCCGGGCCGATCCGTCTTAAATGAGAGGCATACAGTGGCGGGCGCCGCAATGGCGACCGTCGCCCGAAGTGGCATCCCCTACCGCAACGGGCTCCTAGACGGAACTGAGAACGCCCGGTCTCCCCCTGGCCGGGCGTTCGCCTTTCAAGGCGCTGGAATCGAGCCTAAGCCTGTGAAATCGCAGCTGATTTCACGTTCGCAGGCGAGCTTCCGGCGGCCGTCGGGCAGGCCTCTCAAGGCCGCCCGATCCCCGGTTCCGGATGGCGCGAGCGCGGGTGTCCCACCGGCGTTCGCGCCTCGGACCGGGCTCCCTCAAGCCCCTCCCCCGACGGCGAAAACCCGAAACTCTAGGAATCTTATCTCCGGATCCCTGTGGCCGGCCGGCCACCCTGTCGGCCGGATTCGACGGCCGGCGCCTTTGCGCTATAAGAGACGGCCTTCGAATTCTGGCCCGCGCGCGTCTGCTGTCGCGCTCGAGCGGGCACCCCCTCACCTCGATCCGGAACGGTGCATGCGTCTCGTCACTTGGAACGTCAATTCGGTTCGCCTGCGGTTCGACCATCTCGCGCGCCTGGTGCAGCGCTGGGACCCCGACGTCATCTGCCTGCAGGAGATCAAGGTCCATGACGACCTCTTCCCCCAGGCGGAGTTGCTGCCGGGCGGCCACCCGCATCGGCGCTGGCGCGGCATGAAGAGCTATAACGGCGTCGCCATCCTCTCGCGCCTGCCGCTCGAGCCGGTCGAAGGTCCGGACTGGTGCGGGAAGGGCGATTGCCGCCATCTCGCGGTGACGCTGCCGGGCGGCGTCGAGCTGCACAACTTCTATGTGCCCGCGGGCGGCGACATCCCCGACCGCAAGGCCAATCCGAAATTCGCGCATAAGCTCGACTTCCTCGACGAGATGACGGACTGGTTCGCGGCCGAGCGCGACGCGAAACGCAAGATGATCCTGGTGGGCGATCTCAATATCGCGCCGCTCGAGACCGACGTCTGGTCGCACAAGCAGCTGCTCGACGTGGTGAGCCACACGCCGATCGAGGTGGAGAAGCTGACCGGCCTGCAGGAGGGGCTCGGCTGGACCGACGCGGTGCGCCATTTCATCCCGCCCAAGGACAAGCTCTATAGCTGGTGGAGCTACCGCGCCGCCGACTGGGAGGCGTCCGATCGCGGCCGGCGCCTCGACCATATCTGGGTGACGCGCCCGCTCAAGAGCAAGCTCAAGGGCGCGGCCGTGCTGCGCGAGGCGCGCGGCTGGGCGCAGCCCTCCGACCATGTGCCGGTGGTCGTCGACTTCGCCTGAGCGGATGCCACGAATGCCGGTCCCGCAGGGATCGGCGCCGTGTCAGGCCTTGCGGCGATAGAAGTGATAGCGGCCGACCTTGACCCCCTCGGGCAGCGGCAGCGGCTCGAGCCCGTCATCGGGCAAAGGCTGATCGCCCGCGACCAGGCCGCCCGGCGCCAGCAGGCGGCTTATTGTCGGCGCCAGATCCTGTGACAGCCTGCAGGCTCGCGATCTTGTCGCCGGTACCGATATCGGCATGGATCAGGATCGCCGGCTCCGGCGCGCCGTCGAGAAAGCGCGGCAAGGTCTCGCGGGCATCGCCCAATCGAACCATCTCCGCGGGCGGCACGCAGTCCGGATGCGGATTGATCTGACGATCGAAGACGAAGATCTTGCGTCCCGGAAACAGCTCGCGCAGATGATCGTAGGTGCGACCATTGCCGAAACCCAACTCGAGGATCGGTCCTGGCCGCGTGCCGATCAGTTCCGCGGCGCGGTCGAGACAGAGTTTTTGCGCCTGCATGCGACGAATGTAGGAATCGAGTCGGCTCATGCGCCACCGCCGGGCGCGAGAAGTCCATTACTGCCGTTCACGCATGTTCCATCTGGTTGAGCCGTTGCTGGCAATTTCGCAGCTGCGCGGTGGTGTGTTCCAACCGATGCGCGAGTACGCGCATGATCTCGACGCCCATGACCGGAAAGTCATTGATCATCTGGAAGAAGAGATCGCGCGTGATCCTGAGGGTGATCGTCGGCATCTCTGCGGTGATGGTCGCGGTGCGCGGCACGTCGCAGATGATGCCGATCTCGCCGACGATCTGATCCTTGCCGACCTTGGCCACCAGGAGCGGCCCGCTCGCCAGCTCGACCGTTACCGACACGCTGCCGTCGATGATGAGATAGGCGGCGTCGGCGGGATCCCCCTGATGGAACAGCACCTCGCCCGCCGGAAACGTCACGCGCTCGCTCGCGAAGGCGAGCAGGCGCAGTTTCGCCGGATCGATCTTCGAGAACATCGGGATGCGTCGCAGCAGTTCGACTTCCTGATTGATGCTCATCTGTGGCCTCCTGTCCCGGGCCCGTTAGCGATAGATGGTTGCTGCGGTCCGCCGGCTCAAGCCGCGCTGACCAATTCGTGAAATGTCGTGCCGGTGCGGTCGAGATCGGCCGGCGGGCCCTGTTCCTGCAACCGCCCGTCGCGCATGACCAGGACGCGATCGAACCGGCGTGCCAGGTCCGCGCGATGGAGCACCCAGAGCACGCCGAAGCCCTCCTTGCCGCCGAGGATCGTCTCGGCGATCCGCATCTGGCTGGCATTGTCCAGGAGCGAGGTCGCCTCGTTCAGCACCAGCAGTTGCGGGCGCTTCAGGAGCGCGCGGCCGAGCCCGATCTTCTGGCGCTGCGCCGCGGTCAGGCGCTTGCCGGCGATGCCCACCTGGAAATCGAGCCCGACACCCAGGACCGATTCCCGCAAGTGACGCGCATCGAGCACTTCGGCGATCAGGCGGCCGATCTTCTGCGCCGCCTGCGCCTGGCCATAGACCAGGCGTCCGAACAGGATGTTGTCCTGCAGGCTCGCGATCGCGTTGTAACGCCCGCGGTCATAGAACTCGATCGAACCCTTGAGCGCGTCCGGCAGGCCTTCTGCGAAGGCGCGCCTGGCCTCGAGCAGGCGGCGCTCCATGGGCTCATCCACCAGTCCCAGGCGATGGCGGGCCTCGACATAGGGCAGGGTCAGCTGGATCAACCGGACTCGGGCGTTCTGGTCCAGGCCGGCGATGCCGGATTTTCCGAGCTGGCCCAGAATGGCCCGGAATTGCGGCAGGTCTTCCGCGCTGATGAAGCTGAACTGCTCGAAGAAGGGATGGCCCGGCGGCAGATCGGCGAAGATCTCGATCATGGTCTCGGCGATCTTGTGGCCCATCTCGACCAGCGTATCGATCAGGCCCAGCCGCTCCAGCAGCTGGCGGATATAGTCGTTCTCGACCAGCCGCTCTGGCGCCAGGTCGCCTTTGGCGGTGCCGAACAGGAGGTTTTCCGCGACCGACATGTTCTTGTTGTAACGTTCCGGATCGAAAGGCTCGACCAGGGCCGCGAGCTGCGGATCGGCCAGGCGGCGCGCCAGATCGCCGCGGGCGGCGATCACGGCGGCGGCGAGGTCGGGCCGCTGGGCCGGATCGATCGTGCCGCGAAGTCCCAGCTGATAGACATCCTCGTCCAGCTCGATGGTCTTGAGCAGGCTCGTCAGCTTCGCCTCCAGCGCCTCGGGCCCCTCGACACCGGCGGATTCATAGTCGATCCAGTCGGCATTGAGATCGAAGTCCGGATTGCCGGCGCGCCGCGACTCGCGCGCCACGGCGTCGCGCTTCGCCAGGGCGTCTCCTTCATATGTCGGCATTCGCACGGGGCGATGCTTCAGCCCATAGACCAGATTCTCGCGCACCGAGATGGGGAAGAGATAGGGCTCGGGGCCGGCATAGGCGATGTGCCGGCCAATGACGGCCTCCGGCATCTCGGCCAGATTCTTGCCGCCGATCGAGATGCCGCCGGCGGCCGACGGCATCAGCCGCATCAGGGCCAGCGCCAGACCCTCGCGGCCGCTGCCGCCCGGGCCGATCACCGCGATCTTGGAGGTCAGCGGAAAATTCACGGCGATGCCGTCGAGAACCCGCGATCCGGCCTCGTCGATGACGGTGAGGTTGGAGAAGGCCACATCGCCTTCGAGCGGCGGGGCCGACGCATCGATCGCCTGCAGCTCGGCGGCGAGCACGCCGTCAGGCTGGAACTGATCCACCACCTGCTCATATTGGATCTGGACGGACTGGCGCTGCTGATCCCAGTCGATCAGCTCCTTCACCGGCCCCGGCAGGTCCTTGTAGGCGGAGATCACCGCCACCAGGCCGCCGATATCGAGATGGCCGGTGATCGCGAGATAGCCGCCCACCAGGTAGAAGAGGAAGGGGGTCATCTGCGCCAGCATGTTGTTCAGGAACTTCACCGCGAACTTGCGCTGATAGAGATCGAACCGGATGTCGAAGATGCGCGCGAGCCGGGTGGCGATGTCGGCGCGCTCATAGTTCGAGGTGTCGTGGGCATGGATGTCGGGGGAGCCGTCGACGCATTCGGCGATGCGACCGGCCAACTGGCGCGCCGTCAGCTGGCGGGCCTTGCCCAGCAGCAGCACCTTGACCCGCAGCTTCGGAATGATGATGGCCTGCGCCAGCAGGATCACGACAGTGATGGTCCCGAGCAGCCAGCTCTGGGCCAGGATGAAGGCCAGCGCCGTGATCGCCTGGCCGCCGAGGAAGGCCGGCGCCACGAAGGCGTCGCCGATGAAGCCGCCCAGCGGCTCCACCTCGTCCTTGATCATGGTGGCGATCTCGGCCTGCTTGACCCGGCGGAAGTGGAGCTGGGGGAAGCGCAGCACCCGGTCGAACAGCTCGTAGCGCAGCCGGCGCAGCATGCGCTCGCCCATGCGGCCCTTCTGGGTGTTGATCTGGAGCTTGAAGACGCCGTTGATGATGACCAGGAGCAGGAACAGCAGGCTGAGGGCGACCAGATAGGGGATCTGCTCCAGGGGGAAGCCCTCATAGAGCTGGACATGCCCCTTGCCGAACAGGCCCTGGAGGAAGCCCGGGACGTTGAAGGCGATCGGGAAAAACAGGGTGGTGGTGTTGCCGTCGGTAAAGGCCTGGCCCTGGATCGCCCGGTTGACGATGGCCTTGGGCAGATCGAGCGACAGGAAATAGAACAGCTGGGACAGCGCGACGATGCCAAGGATGACCAGCTGCTCGGCCTTGCTGTGCCGCCATATGTATTTGAAAAGATTGGATTCCAATCGGATTCCCCCGCCCTCGGGAGCGACGCCGCCGCAGGCCGCCCCTTAACCTCTCCCTTACCATAGCCAACCGGGGGCCGCCCGGAATAGCGCCAAGCTATGGGGAGTCTTGGGATTTTCCCGATAAGTTCGCTTTCTTCGGGATTTGCCGCTGTGGCATAGTCCCGCCCCGGGGAAATCGAATTGCAATCGCCAGCGGCCGTCCAGAAAGAATGAGCGAAGCGCGTCGAAACGCCCGCGTGCTGATTTACAGCCACGATACCTTCGGCCTCGGCCATCTGCGCCGGTGCCGGGCGATCGCGCATGCGCTGGTCGAACGCAACAAGGAACTCTCGGTCCTGATCCTGACGGGCTCGCCGATCATCGGCTCGTTCGATTTCAGGGCGCGCGTGGATTTCGTCCGCATTCCCGGCGTCATCAAGCTGCGCAACGGCGACTACACCTCGCTCAGCCTCCTGATCGACATCGAGGAGACGCTGGCGATGCGGGCCTCGATCATCCGCCACACCGCCGATATCTTCGATCCCGACCTCTTCATCGTGGACAAGGAGCCGCTCGGCCTGCGCGGCGAAGCGCTCGAGACGCTGGAGATGCTGCGCGAGCGCGGCACGCCCCTGATCCTGGGCCTGCGCGACGTGCTGGACGAACCCGCGCTGCTGGCGCCCGAATGGGAGCGCAAGCGTGTCGTCCCGGCCGTGGCCGATCTCTATGACGATATCTGGGTCTATGGCCTGCCGCAGGTCTGCGGCGATCCGCTGGCCGGTCTCGATATCCCCTGGTCGGTGCGCAAGCGCATGACCTACACGGGCTATTTGCCCCGGACGCTGTCCGCGGCCCATGGCCAGATGACGCATCTGCAGAAGATCACCAGCCCCTATCTCCTGGTGACGACCGGCGGCGGCGGCGACGGCGAAGGGGTGATCGACTGGGTGCTCTCGGCCTATGAGCATGACCGCGCGCTTCCCTATCCGGCCCTCCTGGTGCTCGGGCCCTTCATGCAGTCCGAACGGCAGGGCGAGTTCCTGGCGCGCGCCTCGCAGCTCCCCAATGTCGAAGCCATCACCTTCGACGCCCAGATGGAGCATCTGATGGCGGCGGCGGTCGGCGTCGTGGCGATGGGCGGCTACAACACCTTCTGCGAGATCCTGTCCTTCGACAAACGCGCGCTCATCGTGCCGCGCATGCATCCGCGCCGCGAGCAATATATCCGCGCCGCGCGCGCCGCCGATCTCGGCCTCTGCCAGATGGTCACCGAGGAAGACAGCAACCGCGATCCGCATCTGATGGCGACGGCCTTGCGCCAGCTGCCGCAGCAGCGCCTGCCGTCGCAGGTGGTGGTGCCGGGCCTGCTGGACGGGCTCTACAATGTGAACCGCCTGGCCCAGCAATGGCTGGCCCGCGAGCGCCAGCCCAAGATCCGCCGCGCCACCTACAATCCGGCGGTCGGCCTCGGTTGACCTCCGGCCGCGCCCGAGAACCCCGCTCAACCTCCGGATCGCGTTGATGTTTCCCGCCATGCCGCGCCGCTCGACAGCGCCGGCCCGGCTCGGCCATGATCGCGGGCCCGGCGCGCGGCCGGCCTCCCCGGGCCGTCGCGGCCGCCGGCTGATGGCGAGGCTTTAGGACCCCCTTGGCAGGCACCGTCGCCTTTCTGCTCAAAGGCTATCCGCGGCTGTCGGAGACCTTCATCGCGCAGGAGATTCGCGCGCTCGAGCGGCGGGGCCTCGACATCCGGATCGTGTCGCTGCGCCATCCGACCGATCGTGCGGTCCATCCGGTCCATCGCGAGATCGAGGCGCCGGTCCTCTATCTGCCCGAATATCTGCATCAGGAGCCGCGGCGCGTGCTCCGCGCCTGGCGCAAGCTGCGTCATCACCCCCGCTATCCCCTGCTGTTCCGCGCCCTCCTCGCCGATCTGCGGCGCGATCCGACCCGCAACCGCGTGCGCCGCTTCGGCCAGGCGCTGGTGCTGGCCGCCGAGCTGGGGCCGGGCGTCGAGCGGCTGCATGCGCATTTCCTCCACACCCCGGCTTCGGTCGCCCGCTACGCCGCCCTGCTGCTCGGTCTGCCCTGGAGCGGCTCGGCCCATGCCAAGGACATCTGGATCACGCCCGAGTGGGAGAAGCGCGAGAAGCTCGCGAGCCTCGACTGGCTCGTGACCTGCACCGCCCAGGGCCGCGATCATCTGGCGGCGCTGGCGCCGAGGCCCTCGACCGTGACGCTGGTCCATCACGGCCTCGATCTGCAGCGCTTCCCGGCGCCGGCCCTTCGGCGCGAGGGGCTTCGCGACGGCAGGGATGCACGCGACCCCGTCCGGCTGCTCTCGATCGGCCGCCTGGTGCCCAAGAAGGGCTACGACATCCTGCTGGCCGCCCTGGGCCGGCTGCCGCGCGATCTCGCCTGGCGCCTGGTTCAGATCGGCGGCGGCCCGCTCAAGCCGGCGCTGCAGCGCGAGGCCGCCCGCCTCGGGCTCGCGGACCGGATCGAATGGCGGGGCGCGCAGCCGCAGGACATCGTTCTCGAGGCCTATGGCGACGCCGATCTCTTCGTGCTGGCCAGCCGGATCGCGCCCGACGGCGATCGGGACGGGCTGCCCAATGTGCTGATGGAAGCGCAGAGCCAGGGGCTCGCCGTCCTTTCCACGCAACTGCCCGGCGTCGGCGAGCTGATCGAAGACCGCGGCAACGGATGGCTGGTGCCGCCGGGCGACGCCGAGGCGCTGGCTCAGGCGATGCAGCAACTGATCCGCGATCCGCGGCAGCGGGAGAGGCTGGGCGCCGCGGGCCAGGCGCGGGTGCGGCGCGAGTTCGACATGACCGACGGGATCGAGCTGCTGGCCCGCAAATTCGGGCTCGCCGATCCGGCGGCGCAAGACGACGCGCGGCGGGTCGCGCGCGCGGCCGTGGGCCTGCGCTCATGAAGGTCGCGTTCTACGCGCCGCTGAAGCCGCCCGGCCATCCGGTGCCCTCGGGCGACCGCGCCATGGCGCGGCTGCTGATGGCGGCCCTCGCCAAGGGAAATCACGAAGTCGTGCTGGCGAGCCGGCTGCGCTCGCGCGAGGCCGCCGGAGACCCGGCGACCCAGTCGGAGCGCGCCGCGATCGGGCGTCAGCAGGCCGAACGGCTCATCCGGCGCTGGCAGGCCTTGCCGGCGGCGGCGCGGCCCAGCCTCTGGCTCACCTACCATCTCTATTACAAGGCGCCCGACTGGATCGGACCGCGCGTCGCCGATGCGCTGGGCCTGGCTTACGTCGTGGTCGAGGCGTCGCATGCGCCCAAGCGCGCGCAAGGTCCCTGGGCCGACAGCCATGCCGCGGTCGAGGCCGCGATCCGGCGCGCGGATGCGGTGATCGCGCTCAATCCGACCGACATGGGCTGCGTGCGGCCGCTGGTGGCGCCCGATCGCCTGTACCTGCTGAAGCCGTTCCTCGACGAGAGTCCGTTCCAGGCCGCGATGGCGGCAAGGCTGCGCCACAAGCGCGAGATCATGACGGCCTACGGGCTCGATTCGGAACAGCCCTGGCTGCTGGCCGTGGGCATGATGCGGCCGGGCGACAAGCTCGCCTCCTATCGCGTGCTGGCCGAAGCCCTGGCCGCCCTCATGGATCGCCGCTGGCAGCTGCTGGTGGTGGGCGACGGCCCGGCCCGCGCCGAGGTCGAGGCGGTGCTGGCACCGCTGGGATCGGATCGGCTGCGCTTTGCCGGCGCGCTCGGTGCCGAGCGCTTGGCCGCCGCTTATGTCTCCTGCGATGTCATGGTGTGGCCCGCAATCAACGAAGCCTATGGCATGGCCCTGCTCGAGGCGCAGGCGGCGGGCCTGCCGGTGGTCGCCGGCGACAGTCCGGGCGTCGCCTCGATTGTGGCCAGCGGCGCCACCGGGTTGCTGCCGGCGTTGGGCGACGCGCCCGCATTCGCGGCGGGCGTGCGGTTGCTGCTCGATGCGCCGCAGCGCGGCCAGCAGATGCGCCACGCGGCGTTGACCAAAGTCGCCGCCGATCACCGTCTGGCGGTGGCGGCGGCAGCGCTCGACGAGATTCTCATGGCCGCCTCGTTGCGGGCGCAGCGCGCGGCGGGCGGCCATGCGCTGGCGAGCGCGTGAACGATGCGCCGGCTGCCATGACGCCGACCGTTCAGCTGGCGCTGTTGCGCCACGGCCCCACCGCCTGGAATCGCAGCCGGAGAATTCAGGGGCTGACCGACGAGCCGCTCGATGAGGCCGGCCGCGCGCATCTCAACTCCTGGCGGCTGCCCGAAAGCTGGGTCGCGCGGCCCTGGGTCACGAGCCCGCTGCGGCGCTGCCGCGAGACGGCGGCGATCCTTGCACGCGCCCATCGTCACGAAGGTGCCATCGCCGTGGAGCCGCGGCTGATCGAGATGAGCCATGGCGAATGGGAAGGCGAGCGGCTGGTCGATCTGCGCGCGCGTCTGGGCGAGGGCATGACGGCACTCGAGGATCGCGGGCTCGATTATCGCGCACCCGGCGGGGAATCCCCGCGCGAGGTGCAGCAGCGCCTGCGCCCCTGGCTGCAGGAGGTCGCCGCCGCAAGGAGCGACCGGCTCGCGATCACGCATCGTGGAATCATGCGCGCGCTCTATGCGATGGCCGTCGGCTGGGACATGACGGGAAAGCCGCCGGTCAAGCTGCGCGAGGATTGCCTGCAGCTCTTCGTCCTCGCGAGCGACGGAAAACCGCGTGTCGAGCGCCTGAATGTTTCGCTGATCCCGCGGGCGGAACCGGGAGCGGCGCGCCCATGACGCTGCGTCTTCTGTTCTATGTGCAGCATCTCCTGGGAGTCGGGCATTTCCGCCGCGCCATGGCCTTGGCGCGCGCTTGCGAAACCGCCGGCATCGAGGTGATCCTGGCCTCCGGCGGCCGGCCGGTCGAAGGCATCGCACCTGCCGGCCGCCTGGTGCAATTGCCGCCGGCCGAAAGCGCCGACAGCAGCTTCGCCAGGATCGTCGACGAAGCGGGCCGGCCGATCGACGATGCCTGGCGCGACCGGCGCCGCGACGCGCTGCTGGATCTGTTCGCGCAGACGCGACCCGATCTGTTGCTGATCGAGCAATTCCCCTTCGGCCGCCGCGCGTTCCGGTTCGAGCTGATGCCGCTCCTGGAAGCCGCCAGGACGGGTCCCCATCGTCCGGCCGTCGCCTGTTCCTTGCGCGACGTGCTGGTGGCGAAATCCGATCCCCGGCGGCAGGCCGAGACGATCGCGCTGGCGCGGGATTATTTCGATCGCGTGCTGGTGCATGGCGACCCCGCGGTCATTCCCCTCGAGGCGAGTTTTCCGGCCGCGGCGGCACTGGCCGATCGCGTCACCTACACCGGTTATGTGGTCGATTCCGCCGTCGCCCCCGCCGGCGGGGGCGACGGCCTTGACGAAATCCTGGTCTCCGCCGGCGGGGGTGCCGTCGGCCGGCCGCTGATCGAGGCCGCGCTCGCGGCGAGGCCGCTGACGCAATGGCGCGACCAGCCCTGGCGCATCGTCACCGGACCGGGCATGGCGGAGCGCGACCTCGCCGCCTTGCGCGCCTCGTTGCCGAAGGGCGTGATCCTCGACCGCGTCCGGCCCGATCTGCCGGCCTTGTTCGCGCGCTGCCGCCTGTCGGTTTCGCAGGCCGGCTATAATACCGTGATGGAGCTCTTGAGCGTTCGCGCGCGGGCCTTGGTCGTGCCCTTTGCCGAGGCCAGCGAAACCGAGCAGACCCTGCGGGCGCGCCGGCTGGCCGCGCTCGGAATGATCGACGTCATCGAGACCGATGCGCTCGATCCGGCGACATTCGCGGCGGCGATCGACCGTGCCGCCGCACGCGAGCGCCCGGTCGTCGATCTCCATTTCGACGGCGCGGCAGAGACCGCGCGGATCCTGATGGCGCTGGGGCAGGGCACAAGGGTATCGCCGCGATGAGCAGTTGGAACGCCCTCAAGCGCGAGCTCGACCGCTGGCAGGCGGCGGGCCGCACCGCGAGCTTCTGGTGGCGCGACGACGACGCGGAGACGCCATCGACGGCCCTCGACCGCCTCCTGGCCCTGCGCGCCTCGCGCGACCTGCCCCTCGCTTTGGCGGTGGTCCCGACCGGTGCCGGCACGCCGCTCGCGGATCGGCTCGGGCCCGAGAAGGGGGTGCGGGTGCTGCAGCATGGCTATGCCCATCGCAATCACGCATCGGCGGCGGAAAAGACGATCGAGCTGGGGCTGCATCGCCCGTTAACCAGGGTCGTGGCCGAGCTGCGGTCCGGCCGGCGCCGGCTCGAAGCTCTGTTCGGACGGCGCTTCCACGACATCGTGGTGCCGCCCTGGAACCGGATCGACAGCGCAGTGGTCGGCGCTCTGGCGCCGGCGGGCTATCGCGGCCTGTCGGTATTCGGGCCGCGGACCCGCCGTTTCGCCGCGCCCGGCCTGGTCCAGGTCAATGTTCATCTGGACGTCATGAACTGGAGCAGCCGCCGGTTCCTGGGCACGGCACCCGTCCTGAAACGCGCTGTTCACCATTTGCGCCTGCGCCGCGAAGGCGGTGCCGATGTCACCGAACCGACCGGCTTGATGACGCATCATCTCGCCCATGATCGCGCCGCCTGGGACTTCATTGCCCGCTTTCTTGATGAAACCGAAGGTCACCCGGCCGGACGCTGGGTCGGCACGGCGCTCGCCTTCCGCCCGGCCCGGGGGTCGGGTCGGGCCTCATGATGATTTATCGCTATCAGACCGGCCGGCTTGTCGGCGACTATCTGCGCGGCGGTGGCGGTCTCGGCGGCTCGATCGCCGCCTGGGTTCTTTTTCCCGCTGTTCCCCAGGTTCACATTCTCATCGGCGGATTGACGCTCCTCTTTCTCCTGTTCACGATAAGGACGGTTTGGCGGCAGGCCGTCCGTATCGAGGTTTCCGATCAGGCGTTCACTTTGATCTCGCCCCGGTCGATATTGTTCAAGCAGGAGCCAGTGGCATGGCACGATCTCGTGTCGGTTAAGCTTCGTTACTACTCGACCCGCCGCAACCGCAAGAGTGGATGGTTCACGATGCATCTGGCCGGGCCCACGGCACGCATCGCTTTCGACTCCGATCTCGATGGCTTCGAGGACATGGCGCGCCGCGCCGCCCTGGCGGTGCGCGGCAACGGCATCGTGCCCGACGACACCACGCGGGCCAATTTCGCGGCTCTCGGCTTCGCCGATCAGGCGCCCCGGCATCCCGAGCGCGACGGTGTCGGGCCATGACCGACCTGCTGACCGTCAATAATCTCTCGGTCTCGTTCGCGCTGCCCGGTGGCGCCGTCCACGCCGTGCGCGGCGTTTCCTTCCGCGTTCCTCAGGGCGGCACGGTGGCGCTGGTCGGCGAATCCGGTTCTGGCAAGACCGTCATCAGCCAGACCATCATGGGGATCCTGCCGAGCTCGGCGCGGATCACCGGCGGCGAGATCCTGTTCGCCGATCCGGCCAAGGGCGGCGCCATCACCGACATCGCGAAGCTGCCGCCCAGGGGCGCCCAGATCCGCGAGATCCGCGGCGGGCGCATCTCGATCATCTTCCAGGAGCCGATGAGCTCGCTCTCGCCGCTCCATACCATCGGCAATCAGATCAGCGAAGCCTTGCATCTCCATCGCAAGGTCGACGGCGCGACCGGCCGCGAACTCGTGGTCGAGATGCTGCGGCTCGTGCGATTCCCCGACCCCAAGCGCGCCTACGACACCTATCCGTTCGAGCTGTCGGGGGGCTTGCGCCAGCGCGCGATGATCGCGATGGCGCTGATCTGCCGGCCGGCGCTGCTGCTCGCCGACGAGCCCACCACCGCTCTCGACGTCACCATCCAGGCGCAGATCCTCAAGCTCATCCGCGATCTGCAGCATGAGCTCGGCATGGCGCTGCTCATGATCACGCACGATCTGGGCGTGGTGGCCAACATGGCCGAGGAAGTCGTGGTCATGTATCACGGCCAGATCATGGAAAGCGGCATGCTGAACGACATCTTCAGCAACCCGCAGCATCCCTATCTGAAGGCGCTGCTGCGCGCCGTGCCGCGCTTCCACATGGCGCCCGGCGAGCGGCTGGTGCCGATCCGCGAGATCGCGACCGCCGATGCGCGGCTGCTGCGCGGGCGCAAGGACTGGCCGGCCGAAGCGGCCGCGGCGGGTCCGCTCCTGTCGGTCGAGCATCTGAGCAAGAGCTACCGCCGGCGCCAGGGCGCGCTCTCGGGCGGCGGCGACAAGGTGCTGGCGGTCGACGATGTCAGCTTCGACATCGCCCGGGGCGAATGCCTGGGGCTGGTCGGCGAAAGCGGCTGCGGCAAGACCACCGTCAGCAAGATGATCATGCGCGCGATCACGCCCGACGAAGGCAAGGTCACTTTCAACGATTACGGCAAGCGCCTCGACGTGCTTTCGCTGCACGGCGACAAGCTCTTCAAGTATCGGCGCAAGATCCAGTTCGTGTTCCAGGATCCGTTCGGGTCCCTCAATCCGCGCATGACGGTGTTCGACATCATCAGCGAGCCGCTGGTGGTCCATGGCGTCGGCAACGAACGCAGCCGGGCCGAGGCCGTCAAGGAGCTGATGCAGCTGGTGGGGCTGGATATCCGCCATCTCAAGCGCTATCCGCACAGCTTCTCCGGCGGCCAGCGCCAGCGCATCGGCATCGCCCGCGCGCTGGCCTTGCAGCCCGATCTCCTGATCTGCGACGAGCCGGTCTCGGCGCTCGACGTCTCGATCCAGGCCCAGATCCTCAATCTGCTGAAGGACCTGCAGCAGAAGCTGGGGCTCACCTATCTCTTCATCTCGCACAACCTCGCGGTGGTCGATTACATCGCCGACCGCATCGCCGTCATGTGCGCGGGGCGCGTGGTCGAGCTGGCGCCGTCGTCGACCCTGTTCCGCAACCCGCTCCATCCCTATACGCGGGCCCTGCTCTCGGCGGTGCCCGAGCCCGATCCGCGCTACCCGCTCGATTTCCAGAAGCTCACCTCCGAGCGCCTCTCGATCCCCTCGACCTGGCCCGCGCCCTTCACCATCGACGCGCAAAGCCGTCCGTCGCTGATCGAGGTGGCGCCCGGGCATTTCCTGCGCGCGGCCGAGGCGCCGAGCGCATTGAAAGTCGCGTCTTGAGGTTCGTCCGATGCGGTTGACCGTTCCCGTCCTCCCCTCTTTCCCGGCTCCGATCGCCGGGCCGCGGCGTGCCGACATCGTCGGGCGCGCGGGCCGATGGGTCGTGGCGGCCCTGGTGGCCGGCCTCGTTCACAGCGGCGCCGGTTGGGCGCAGTCCTATTCGGACTCGCCGGTGTTGGCCGAGAAGGTGGCGGCTGGCGACCTGCCGCCGATCACGGATCGCCTGCCGCAGAATCCCGCCGTGGCCTCGATGGGCGAGGCCGGACGCTATGGCGGCGATCTCACCATGCTGATGGGCTCCGCCAAGGACACCCGCATGATGGTGGTCTATGGCTACGCCCGTCTCGTGGGCTACGACCGCGACTTCAAGATCGTCGCCGACATCGCCGAATCCTACGACGTCGAGGACGAGCGGATCTTCACCTTCCATCTGCGCAAGGGCATGAAATGGTCGGACGGCAAGCCCTTCGACGCCGAGGATTTCCGCTATTTCTGGGAAGACGTCGCCAACAATCCCGAATTGTCGCCGACGGGTCCGCCCTCGGTCCTGATCGTGGATGGCGAGGCGCCCAAGGTCGAGTTTCCCGACAAATATACGGTGCGCTACAGCTGGTCGAAGCCGAATGCGGATTTCCTGCCGGCACTCGCCGGCACGACGCCGCTCTATATCTATCGGCCCAGCCATTACCTGAAGAAGTTCCACGCCAAATATACCGACGCCGCCGAGCTGGCGCAGAAGGTCCAGGAAGCGCAGCAGCCGAGCTGGGCCGCCCTGCATAATCGCAGGGACAACATGTATAAGAACGACAACCCGAAGCAGCCGACGCTCGATCCCTGGATGCTGGTGACCAAGCCGCCGGCCGAGCGTTTCGTGTTCGAGCGCAACCCCTATTATTACCGGGTCGATCCGCGCGGCCGCCAGCTGCCCTACATCGATCGCGTCATCTTCGACATCGTCGACAGCAAGCTGATCCCGGCCAAGGTCGGCGCCGGCGACGCGACGCTGCAGGCGCGCAACCTCCGCTTCGACAACTACACCTTCCTCAAGGAAGGCGAGACGCGCAGCGATTATCGCGTGCGGCTCTGGACCAGCGGGACCGGCTCGCAGGTGGCGATCTATCCCAACCTCAATACCAATGACGCGGTCTGGCGCGCGGTCATGCGCGACGTCCGGTTCCGGCGCGCGCTGTCGCTCGGCATCGACCGCCACGAGATCAATCAGGTCATCTATTACGGCCTTGCCAAGGAAAGCGCCAACACGGTCCTGCCGCAGAGCCCGCTCTTTGACGAAGCCGACGCCCATGCCTGGACCAGCTACGACATCGACCAGGCCAACCGCCTGCTCGACGATATGGGGCTCGACAAGCGCAACAGCGACGGCATCCGGCTGCTCCCCGACGGGCGCACCGCCGACATCCTGGTGGAGAGCGCGGGCGAGAGCACCGAGGAAGCGGACGTGCTGGAGCTGATCCGGGATTCCTGGGCGCAGCTGGGCCTGAGGCTCTATGTGAAGCCGTCGCAGCGCGAGGTCTTCCGCAACCGCATCTTCGCCGGCGACAACATCATGTCGGTCTGGACCGGCCTCGACAACGGCATCCCCACGGCCGAGACGGCGCCCGGCGAGTTCGCGCCGACCAGCCAGCAACAGCTGCAATGGCCGAAATGGGGCCAGTACGACGAAACGATGACCAAGTCGGGCGAAGCCGCCGACATGCCGGAAGCAAAGCAGCTGCTCGAGCTGCTGCAGCAGTGGCGCGAATCCGAGAACGACGAGCAGCGCACCGCGATCTGGAAGCAGATGATGCAGATCTATAGCGACCAGGTGTTCGTCATCGGCACCGTCAACAGCGTGCCGCAGCCGGTCGTTGCCAAGGTCTTCCTGCATAACCTGCCCGAGACCGCGATCTACAACTGGGAGCCGGGGGCGCAGCTCGGCGTCTACAAGCCCGATACCTTCTGGCTCGACGAATCCGCGACCGCCGCCGCCGCCACGAACTGAAGTCCGATCGCAACACCCGCTCTACCGACCGTCACCCGAGGCCCGATGTTTACCTACCTGCTCCGCCGCCTGTTCGTGATGGTGCCGACATTGCTGGTGATCAGCTTTCTGGTCTTCGCCATCATCCAGGCCCCGCCCGGCGACTATCTCTCGACCTACATGGCGGAGCTGCAGAGCCAGGGCGAGGCGGTGGATCAGCAGAAGATCGATTTCCTGCGCCATCAATACGGCCTCGACCGCTCCTTCCTGGAGCAATATGCGGTGTGGGTCGGCAATCTGGTCCAGGGCGATCTGGGGTATTCCTTCGAATATGGAATGCCGGTGAACCAAGTGGTGGGCGACCGGCTGCTGCTGACCATCGTGGTCTCGGTCGCGACCATCGTCTTCATCTGGGTCGTCTCCTTCCCGATCGGCATCTATTCGGCGGTCCGACAATATAGCGTCGGCGACTACGCCCTGACCTTCCTGGGCTTCCTCGGGCTGGCGACGCCGAGCTTCCTGCTGGCGCTGGTGCTGCTCTATTTCGCCAATGTGAAGTTCGGCATCTCGATCGGCGGGCTGATGGATCCGAGCTATGCCGATGCGCCCTGGAGCTGGGCCAAGGCGCGCTCGGTGCTGGCCCATCTGTGGGTGCCGGTGATCGTGATCGGCACCAGCGGCACCGCCGGCATGATCCGGCGCCTGCGCGCCAACCTGCTGGACGAGCTTCAGAAGCAGTATGTCGTGACGGGGCGCGCCAAGGGCCTGTCGCCGACCAAGCTGCTGTGGAAATATCCGCTGCGCATGGCGCTCAACCCCTTCATCTCCGATATCGGCAGCATGCTGCCCGAGGTCGTGTCCGGCGCCGTGATCGTGTCGGTCGTGCTGTCGCTGCCGACGACCGGTCCGATGCTGCTCGACGCGCTGCGCAGCCAGGATATGTATCTGGCGGGCTCGTTCCTGATGTTCCTCGCCCTCCTGACGGTGGTGGGCATGTTCCTGTCGGACGTGGCGCTGGCCGTGCTCGATCCGCGCATCCGGCTGGGCGGCGGAGTGTCCAAATGACGCCGCCAACCGACATCGCCGCTTCCGACATGCCGGCGTCGCCTCCCCGCAAGCCGCTGGCGCATCAGGTCTCGACCGCGCCGTTCGATCCCTATTCGGTCGAGCGGATGAATGCCGAGCAGGAGCGCTACTACCTGGCCTCGCAGTGGCGGATGATGTGGTGGAAGTTCCGCCGCCACCGCCTCGCCGTGATCTCTGGCATGTTCCTGGTCATGGCCTATTTCATCATTCTGATTTCCGAGTTCCTGTCGCCCTATGCGCTGCATTCGCGCCATGTCGATTTCATCTATGCGCCGCCGCAGCGCGTGCATCTGTTCGACAAGGGCACGTTCGTCGGGCCGTTCGTCTATGGCATGGACTACCGGCTCAACATGCAGAACCTGAAGCGCGAATACACCGACAATCCCGACCGGGTCGAGAAGATCCGCTTCTTCTGCCGGGGCGAATCCTACGAGTGGTGGGGCCTGATCCAATCCAATATCCATCTCGCCTGCGCCGCCGATGGCGGGACCCTGTTCCTGTTCGGCACCGACCGGCTCGGGCGCGATGTGCTGTCGCGAATCCTCTATGGCGCCCGGATCTCGCTGACGATCGGGCTGGTCGGCGTCTCGGTGAGCTTCCTCCTGGGCCTGGGGCTGGGCGGGATCGCCGGTTATTACGGCGGCTGGGTCGATGCCGCCGTGTCGCGACTGATCGAGGTCGTCCGCTCCGTCCCCCATGTGCCGCTCTGGCTGGCGCTCTCGGCCATCCTGCCGGTGAACTGGAGTCCGATCCTGGTCTTCTTCGGCATCACGCTGATCCTGGGGCTGCTGGACTGGACCGGGTTGGCGCGCGCGGTGCGCTCGAAGCTGCTGGCCCTGCGCGAGGAGGATTTCTGCCTCGCGGCGGAGCTCATGGGGGCGAAGCCGCGGCGCATCATCTGGCGCCATCTGATCCCCAGCTTCATGAGCCACCTGATCGCCTCGGCCACCCTGGCGATCCCGTCGATGATCCTGGGCGAGACGGCCCTCAGCTTCCTGGGGCTGGGCCTGCGCCCGCCGATCACGAGCTGGGGCGTCCTGCTCAACGAGGCGCAGAACATCAATGTCGTGGCGCTCTATCCCTGGCTGATGTTCCCGGTGCTGCCGGTCATCCTGGTGGTGCTGGCCTTCAACTTCCTGGGCGACGGCCTGCGCGACGCGGCAGATCCTTACAGATAGGCTGGCCCCTACCGGTAAGCCTTCTCTCAGAGATAAGTCCGCTGCCCGGGCCCGCGCCGCTCGAGCCAGAGCCCGGTTTCGCGCGCGCCCGCCCGCAGGGGCAGTCTGGCCACCGGTGACTTCGCGACGGCCGCCGCCATGCGCGTGACGGCCCAGTGGCTGGAAAAGAGCGGCTGCCAGGCGCCGCTGCCCAGGAGGGCTGCGACCGCCGACTGCTCGTTATAGCCGCGCCAGGCCCAGTCCGCCGGATAGCCGTCCGGCAGCAGCATGTCGTGGATATGAACCAGCGTGCCGGCCTTCAGGGTCGGCAGCACGTTGGAAAGCAGGAAATCCACGTCCGTCCCCGGCATCAGGATGTGGCTGGAATCGATCATCAGCAGATCGCCGGGCCGTAAGGCCTCGAAGGGGCCCGGCCCGCATTGCGGCACCGCCTCGCGCCGCAACGCGATCGGCAATCTCGCGATGTCGGCGCGCGGTGCCGGATCGATCGCCGTGATCGCCGTCGGCAGATTGCCGTCGGCGACCGCGCGCGCCACGAACCGGGTCGAATGGCCCGAGCCGACCTCGACGATCCGCGGCGGCTGGAAGCGGCGCACCAGCGCGTAGGCCATGGCGGCGTCGAGGCGCGGAAACCAATCCTGGTCGAAGCGCGCCGCACCGGCGCCGCCGCCCGCCGCGATCCGGGCGAAGTCCTCGGCGTAGTCCGAGAGGACCTCCAGCGCATCGGCGAAGACCGATTCATACTCGGCGAAGAGGGCCGCCGCCGCCGGATAGAGATCGCGCTCGGCGGGCGTGACGCCGCCGGCATAGCGATAGGGAATGAAGAAGCCGCGCTTCGCCAGACCCAGGACGGTCGGCAGGCCGAGCGCCAGGCGGCGCCAGGTGGGGCGGCCGATCATGGCACGAACTCATTCTTATTGTTCCCTCCCCCCTCGAGGGGGAGGGCAGGGAGGGGGACGTCTCGATGGCAAATGCGTGACTCAGTCCTGGTTTCGCCGACCGAGTTAACCCCCTCCCTGACCCTCCCCCTCGAGGGGGGAGGGGAAGAAGAAGAAAGAGAGGCGCTCGCTGCGTTCCTGCCGACCTCGTCATCGATGATCACGGCCGCAGCGTCAGCCCTTCGCGCGCGACGACGGTGCCGGGCCGCGCCTTCTCGGCCGCTTCGGCGATACGATCCATGAAGGCGTCGTCGTGGCTGGGATCGTGGTGAAAGATCACCAGTTTCTTGACCTGGGCCGCATCGGCGAGGCGCACGCCCTCCTGCCAGGTCGAGTGGCCCCAGCCGGCGAAGCGCGGATATTCCTCGTCGGTATAGGTCGCATCGTAGATCACGATATCGGCCTCGTGGATCAGGCGCAGGATCCGCTGATCGAGCTCGCCCTTCTTATGCTCGGTATCGGTGATGTAGCAGATCGAATGGCCGTTGAACTCGATCCGGTAGCCGGTCGCATGGTTCGGATGGTTGAGCGGTGTCGTGATCACCTTCACGCCCGGCCGCGGCTCGAAGCTCTCGCCGGCGCGGAAATCGAGGAAGCTGGTCTGCGCGGCGAAGATCTCAGGCGGCACCGGGAAGAGCGGCGCCGCCATCATCTTTCCCATCACATCCTTGAGCGTGCGATCGGGGAGAAGATGGCCGGCCCAGAGCCTGACCTTGTTTTGCGCGTTGAAGAGCGAGCCGAAGAAGGGAATGCCGACGATGTGGTCGAAATGGCTGTGCGACAGAAAAAGGTCGAGATCGACCGGCTCCTCGGGCTTGAGCGCCGCGCCCAGCGCGCGAATGCCGGTGCCGCCGTCGAACACCAGGATATGTTTGCCGCAACGGATTTCGATGCAGGAGGTGTTGCCGCCATAGCGTTCGAATTCGTGGCCGGCGCAGGCAATGCTCCCGCGGACCCCCCAGAATCTCACATAGAAATCTTCGGCCTGGGCCAACGTCCCTGCCTCCGGCTCAACCCACCCCGTCCCCCCCGCCAACCAACCAGAAAGCCCGACCCTGCTCAAGCCGGAAACCGAGCGACGGCCGGGGCGCCGCCGGCGGCGGACTGGTTAATGCCGGCGCCAGAAGGGCCCGCAGAAAGGCGGAATCCGCCGAAAGCGCCGCCGTCATCCTTCCCCAGGGGCCTTGCCTTGAAGGGTGAAGGACGGCTATGGCTCCCCGAACCCCTGTCTTCACGCACCGCTCTCGTGGCGTCGCGGGGACTGCCCAGAGGAAATGGCCCTCGTGACCGCTACCGACGCCGATCGACGAGGGTCTCGCGCCGAGACCGACTGGGCCGGAATCGCATTCGGCGTGACGCTCGCCTCGCTGATCGCCTATCAGCAGTTCAAGCTGCCGCCGGTGCTGCCGATGCTCCTTGGGCGCTACGGTTACGACCGGACGCTCGCCGGCAGCTTCATGTCGGTCTATGCCGTGGCCGGGCTGCTGCTGTCGGTGCCGATCGGGCGCTGGCTGGCGCGCCACGGTGCCTTGCGGGGCGTCGCGGTCGCCTCTCTCGTCATGATCGCCGGCAATGGCCTGTCGCTGCTGGCCCCCGAAGATGGCTGGCTCATGCTGGCAGGCCGTGCGCTCGAAGGCTGCTCCTTCGCCGTCGGGGCCATCCTGGGGCCGGCCATCGTCGGCGCCTGCGCCAGCCCCCGCCACCGTCATTTCGCCATTGCCCTGGTCTCGGCCTGGATCCCCATCGGCCAGATCGCGGCGGGCCTGGCCGCCCCCTTCGCGCTCGCGCAAGACCATTGGCAATGGCTCTGGTATGGCGGCATCGCGGCGACGGGCGCGGTCTGGTTGTGGGGCGTGACCCTGGCCCGTCGCCATGCGTTCGGCCGCGGCACCGCAGGCCGCCGCATGGCCGAGCCGCCGCTGTCGCGCCGCGAGCATCAGGCACTCCTGATCGGTGCCGGAGTCTTCCTGCTCTGGGCGGGCCAGTACTACGCCTACATGACCTGGCTGCCGCAATATCTGATCGAGGCGCGGGCCTTGGGGCCTGTCGCCGCCGTGTTCAGCTATCTGCTGCCGGTCGTGGTGCTGATGGGATTCAACATTCTCACCGGCGAGGTCCTGCGCCGCGGTGTCGGCGTCACGCTGCTCCTGCTGATCGGCGTGGCGGCGCAGGCGCTCAGCTGGTGGCTGACGCCCTTCGCCCATTCCAATGCCGCCGGCATCGCATTGCTGATCTTCTACGGCATCGCTGCCGGCATCACGCCGACCTGCCTGTTCGCGCTGCCGGGCGCGATCCTCGGACGCGCGGCCGGCCCCCATGCCTTCGCCATTCTCATGACCGGGCGCAATGTCGGCGTGCTGATCGGGCCGATCCTGATGGCGGTTCTGCAGCAGGGCCATGGCGGATGGGGTGCGGTGGCGCCGCTGCTCGGTGTCACCACCAGCGTGGCGACGGCGGGCGCGCTGCTGCTGCATGCGCGATATCGCCGCGACGCGCATGAGGCGCGAGGCTGAGTTCCGCCGGGAGCCGGCTACGGCACCAGCCGATAGCCGCCGGGCTCGGTGATGAGCAGCTCGGCCTGCGAGGGATTTTTCTCGATCTTCTGGCGCAGGCGATAGACATGCGTCTCGAGCGTGTGCGTGGTCACGCCGGCATTGTAGCCCCAGACCTCGCCCAATAGCGTCTCGCGGCTCACCGCCTGCTCGCCGGCGCGATAGAGATAACGCAGGATCGAGGTTTCCTTCTCGGTCAGGCGGATCTTCTTGCCGGTCGATTCATTCAGCAGCAGTTTCGAGGCCGGACGAAACAGATAGGGCCCGATCGCGAAGCTCGCATTCTCGCTTTGCTCGTGCTGACGCAATTGCGCGCGGATGCGAGCGAGCAGCACCGCGAGCTTGAACGGCTTCGTCACATAGTCGTTGGCACCCGACTCCAATCCGAGAATGGTGTCGGCATCGCTGTCGGCGCCGGTGAGCATGATGATCGGTGCCTTGGTCCCGGCGCGGCGCATCAAACGACAGAGCTCGCGTCCGTCCATGTCCGGCAGACCGACATCGAGCAGCACCAGGTCGAAGGTCTCGTCCTTGCTCGATTTGAGCGCGCCGTCGGCGGCACCGGCTTCGACGATGTCGAACTCCTCATGCAGCGTGAGCTGCTCGCTCAGCGAACGGCGCAGCGCCTCGTCGTCATCCACCAGCAGGATTTTGCGCCGCGGTTTCATGATGCTTCTCAAACGATGTCGCCCCGATCCGATTCTGGCGCCCTGCCCGGCCGGTCGATTCCCCTCGAGGACGACGGCCCTCGTCCCCCATGGCGACCCCTGAACGGCGTGTGACCGAATAGACTAGAGACCCGGGTCCGCCTCAAGCCCGCGAGGCCCGTGACGGTCCGATTCATTTTCAGCACTGGCGCCAGGCCGTGGAACGCTCAATATCACCGGCGCCGGGCAACCGCAAGCCGGCCGGGCCGTGGGAAGCGCCTCGTAACAGGGGTTAGTTGTCTGAATTTGCTTAATTATTCTAACTTCATCGAGCGCTGCCAAGTCGCCTTGACCGGCGCGCCCCGGGTCGGCCTAATGCCGGCCCTAATCCGGACCGAAAGGTTTCCTCCGGCGACCCTTTCGGGCAGCCTCTGTTAGAGTTGAGTTCATGACCGAGCCCCGCCTTGGCAATAGCCGGAATGTGACGCCGCCTGCGCTGTCCGCGGCTGCCGCCATTGCTGTCGATCGCGCCACCACCGAGTTCCGCCGCGGCCAGCCGGTGCTGATCCTCGGATCGCAGGGCGCCTGTTTGGCCGCCGCGGCCGAGACCGTCGCGGTGGCGAGCCTGCGCCGGCTGCGTCAGGCGAGCCCTCCGTTGCTGGTCCTGACCGGGCGCCGCGCGGCCGTGCTGGGGTTGGCCGCGACGGCGGCGCCGGCATCCGTCGCCAATCCGGTCATGCAGGACGAGCGGCCGTTCCTGGCGAATCTGCCGGCGGGCGCCGACGCCGAAGCCGTGTTGCGGCTGGCGGATCCGACCGCCGTGGCCGCGGCCTTGCCGCCGACGACCCAGCCGCCACATTTCCCCGACGAGCTCGCGACCGCCTCGATTCATCTGGCCAAGCTCGCCCGCCTGCTTCCTGCCGCCGTGGTGTCGGCCTTGCCGGCGCGCGACGCCGAGGAGCATCTGCGCATGGCCGCGGAAGAGGGCCTGCTGGCCGTCTGGGCCGGCGACGTGGCCGCCTATGAGACCACCGCCGCCGTCAGCCTCGAGCCCGTCGGCGAGGCGCGCGTGCCGCTGGAAGGGGCGGAGGATGCCCGGATCGTCGCCTTCCGGCCCAGCGACGGCAGCACCGAGCATCTGGCGATCGTGATCGGGCAGCCGGATCCGGCCAAGCCGGTGCTGGCACGGCTTCACTCCGAATGTTTCA
The DNA here is from genome assembly GCA_963696655.1 of uncultured Alphaproteobacteria bacterium. GTDB lineage: Bacteria > Pseudomonadota > Alphaproteobacteria > Dongiales > Dongiaceae > Hypericibacter. Next base: position 5,001 of record CAVOLB010000171.1, on the reverse strand, counting down.
CCGGCGATCTCCTCGGCTCGTTGCGCTGCGATTGCGGCGAGCAGCTGCGCGGCGCCATCGCCGAGATCGCGCGCCAGGGCGGCGGGATCCTGCTCTATCTGGCCCAGGAAGGACGCGGCATCGGGCTGGTCAACAAGCTGCGCGCCTACCGGCTGCAGGATCAGGGTGCGGATACCGCCGACGCCAACGAGCAGCTCGGATTCGAGGCCGACGAGCGAATCTATCTGGCCGCCGCCGAGATGCTGCGGCGGCTGGGCTTCAAGACCGTGCGGCTGATGACCAACAATCCGGACAAGGTGACGGGGCTGGAGCGGCTGGGGATCGCGGTCGCCGAGCGCGTGCCGCTGGTGATTCCCGCCAACCGCTTCAATCGCGATTACCTGACGACCAAGGCGCAGAAGTTCGGCCATATGTTCTGAAGCGGCGGCGCCACGCCGGTCGGCAAATATTGCCGGCCTCTGCGGGCCGGTTCGGACCGCCGGCATCGCCGACCCGCCAACAGTCAGGCGGAATCCGCGGAAATCCTCGGTTTTCCCGCCGAAAGCGGAACCTCGTTCCCGTCCTCGAAGCTGGCATCGATCCTGCATTCCTGAGGGCCAAAGGGCCCCTCTTCATGCCGGTCGACTTTCAATCTCCGTTCCGAACCTTCCAGCCGGCCGTTCATCCCCGCTATGGCATCACCCAGAGCGCGGCGACGAACGGCAGCTTTGCCGCGACCCTGGCCTCGACCTCCACGGCGCCCGCCGGCACCAACGCACCGGCCAACCCGGGCGAGATGGTGACGGGGGCGGGCACGCCGGCCGCCGAGGAAGAGGGTGGGCCCGATCCGAGCTTCATGGATCCGCGCGAACGCACCCTCGCCCTCACGCGCCCCGACTGGAAGCCCCAGGCCGACAGCAAGGACTTCCATCCCTTCGGCGATGACGGGCTGACCTTCGACGACGTGATCGACGTCGTAAATCCGCTTCAGCACATTCCCGTCGTCAGCACGGTCTATCGCTGGCTGACGGGCGACACGATCTCGCCGGCGGCGGAACTCGCCGGTGGCGCGCTCTATGGCGGGGCCGTCGGGTTCGCCGCTTCGGCAGGCATGATTGCGGTGGATGGTCTGACGGGCGGCGCCACCGATCAGCAATTCATGGTGGCCCTGCTGGGGCCCTCGCCTTTCGCCGACGATACCGACAACATGGCGGCAACGCCTTCGCCCACGCCGGAAGCCGCAACCGCCGCGATCGATCCCGCGGCCGCAGCGACGCCGGCCAACGATTCCGGCACGCCCACCAGCCGCGGCGCCGGTCTTGCCACCGCAGCCCTGGCCGACGCGGCCGCAACCCCCAGCGACTCCGCGCCCGGCCTGCAGGAGATTCCAGCCGATCTGGTCGACACCCTGTCGAAGCTTCCCAATGCGGCCCGCGATCAGGGGGCCTCGAGCCTGACGCCCGCCACGGCCGTGGCGCCCCCGGCATCGAGCCAGCCCCAGATTATCGGCGCCGGCAGCGTCTCCGACTCCCTGCCCGTGGTGATGCCGCAGACCGCGGCCGCGAGCTCGCGCGTCACCGAAGCGCCCAGCGTCGCGGCACCTTCCGGCGCTGCGGCTCTCAACCCGCCGGCGCGCGCCCTGAAGCCGCTGCCGCCGCCCTTGCCCAGCGGCTTCACCATCCACAATCCGCCGCCGATCGATACCGGCGGCCTCGGGCGCTCCCTGCCGGCAAGGCTGTCGCCGGCGGGCACCCAACCGGTGGCGACGGGCCCCGTCGATCCGGCGACCGTGCCGGCCGCGATGACACGGGCTCTTGATAGCTATCGCAAGATGATGCAGGAACGAAATCGCGACGCCGTGCCTGTCCCGGGCCTCGATTTCCAGAGCTGAGAGGAGCCGTGAGAATGAACCGATCCCGAATCCGCTTACGCGCCAGCTCGCGCTCGCGCCTGGCGGGACGGCGGCGGGTGGGCACGCGACGCACGGCGGTGCGCGCGCCTTTTACCGCAGGAACGGCCGCTCTTCGCGCGCCCGCAGGCCCATCGCCGACGCTTCTCAATTGAGCGCAGCCGGATCGGCCCGGCGCCGACCGACGTCTTAGGAAGCGGCCTTGGGCCGCTCGCCGAAGATCGCCGCGCCGATGCGCACATGCGTCGCCCCGAACCGGATGGCGATCTCGAAATCTCCGCTCATGCCCATGCTGATCGCCGGAAGACCCTGCTGGCGTGCAAGCTGCGCCAGCAGCGCGAAATGAGGAGCGGGTTCCTCATCCACCGGCGGAATGCACATGAGCCCTTCGACCGGCAGTCCCAAACTATCCCGGCAGAGGGCGATGAAGGCCGGCGCCTCCTTCGGCCCGATGCCCGCCTTCTGTTCCTCTTCGCCGGTGTTGACCTGGATGTAGAGCCGCGGCAGGCGCTTGCCCTTGTCGCGCTCCGCCGCCAGGGCGCGCGCCAGTTTCTCCCGGTCGAGCGATTCGATCACGTCGAACAGCGCGATCGCATCCGCGACCTTGTTGCTTTGCAAGGGGCCGATCAGATGCAGCTCGAGATCGGGATGGCGCAGCCGCAGGGCCGGCCACTTGCCCTGGGCCTCCTGGACCCGGTTCTCGCCGAAGATCCTTTGCCCGGCCGCCAGCGCTTCGAGACAGGCCTCGGCGTCATGGGTCTTGCTGACGGCGACCAGCTGGGCGCTGTCGGCGGCACGCCCGGCCGCGGTCGCGGCGGCCGCGATGCGGGCGCGGATTGCGGCCAGACGGGCAGCGATCGTAGAGGGGGAGGTTTCGGCCATGGGGTGACGGGACAATGATCGTTCGGGCGACGGGCGCAGGGGGGCCGTCGCCGGCGACTTCATAGCATGGCGCCAAAACGAAGGGGAGCCGCCAGTCCCCCGACCGGCAGCTCCCCAGCAGTCGCGGCACCCCCGACTGTCGATCGCCCAGGTGCCGCGAAATCCTCGCGGGTCAGGGCGGAGTCCAGCCGCGCGCTCCGGCCGGCAGCTTCATCGCGAAGCGACCGGCCGAAGGCTGCGCGGCTCAGAACCCGATATTGAAGCCCACGCCCAACTCCCAGTCGTGGTCGTCGCCCGTGGAGTTGATATCGTTGATGTACTGGTGATACTCGGCCATGCCTTCGACGTCGATACCGGGCGCCAGATCGTAGCGCGCCGTGAGCGCCACGATGTCCAGCGTGTCGATATCGCTGTCGGACAGGACCTGGTAGCTGCCGTGCGAATAGGCGAGACCGACGGTCCAGGCATCCCAGTTGTAGGTACCGCCGCCGCCGGCGACCCATTTGTAGGTGTTGTTGCGGCCGGCGACGTTCTGGTAGTTGGTCTGCAGCTGGCCCGCGCCGCCGATCGTGAAGCCGTCGAACGAGACGATCAGATGGCCGCGGACGGTCCAGGAGGTGTCCTCCTGGTTGCCCAGGGGCGATTCCCATTGGCCTTCGCCGCCGCCGATGCCGCTGATCAGCTTCGCGCCGCCGAAATCATGCTGGAAGTTCAGCGCGGCCGCGAAGACGTCCTGGATCTGACCGGTATTGTTCGAATTGGTCGTGCCGCCGGGGCCGGACCAGTAGGAGAAGGTGTCCTCGCCGCGACGGTCGGGCGAGTAGGAGAAGCCGAAGGTGAAGCCGGCGAAAGTCGGGCTGAAATAGATGATCTTGGTGGCGTCGCCCGAGAGCTTCATCACCGTGGTGTTGGTCTGGAGCGCGGAAACGCCGCCGACCTTGCTGTTCGAGAAGTCGAAATGCGGCGAGTCGACGCCGAACAGGCCGAGCGAGGCGCTCGGGATCAGGTAGCTGAGCTGTTCGTATGCGTCGTCGTCATCGCCGAAGCGAACCTGGCCCCAGCCGCCCTTGAAATAGGCCCAGACCTCGTCGATCTGGTCGTCGGATTGCTGGCCTTCCATCTCGATGCGGGCACCGACGGTCAGGCCGTTGTCGAGCTTGGTCTCGCCCTTGAAGTGGATTTCGACGTCCTGGCGGAAAACGACGTCGCGCGTATGCTGGCCAGGTTCCCCATTGCCGTTATCCTGGCTGAGCAGGAGGCCCGCGGCGCCCTGATAATAACCGCCCAGTCCCAGCGAAATGCCTTGCGCTGCCTGGGCAGCGCCAGTGATCGAAACGGCCGCGACGAGCGCGGTCGAGCCAAGCAGAATCGGTCTCATTGTAGCTTCCCCTCTAGTAATACCGGTCGCGCTTGCGACCAGTGGGCCCCTCTATTGCGTGAGTTCGTCGTCGATTCGGCTCGATGGCTGCCGTCTTTTTCTGGCGGCGCCGATCGACGTGAACTGCGCGTCACGGTTATCGCGGGCGGTTGGTGGGGGAGCAAATTAAGCTTGGATGACAGGTGGCACGCGCGCCGCACTGTGGCGCGGCGGCAACGCAAATCGTGATGCTTCTGTCATGCCGCGAACTCTGCAACCGACAGGGGTTGCACGCGGTGCGAGAGTAAATCAGAGAGGCGCAATCGCCGGTACGTCGCCGAGGAACCGGCCTGACGAGGCTCCATCGCGGATCGGGTAGGGGTAGCCTCGCGGCTTCCCCCTCCCACACCATCGGACGTACGGTTCCGTATCCGGCGGTTCGTCAAGCGCGAGTGAGGCCCTGGAGCTTCGGTTGGAGGGATGGCAGGCCGAGGCTGTCGAAGAAGGCGGCGCGATAGGCGTCGTTCATGTGGCTGGCCTCAGCATTCCACCAGGGGCCGTGTCCGTTGTAGGCGGACTGCCACGCCCGCTCCTGATCGAGCCCGCGTTGCATCAGGCGCTTTTGACGTGTCCATGGTCGTTTCCACTGGCGCCACAGGAGGCAGCGCGGCCTGCGCCGTATCCAGCCATCGAGTTCCTCGAATATTCCCTTTGCCTCAGCGAGCCGGAAGTATTGCAGCCAGCCGCGTAGGATCGGGGTGAGGTCTTCGATGGTGTGAGCCAGGGTGCGTCCACGCCCTTGACGCAGCACCATCCCGAGCTTGCTCCGCAGCCGATCCACACTCTTGGCTGCCACCCGAAGGCGTGGCTGCTT
>CAVOLB010000170.1:0-31978 GCA_963696655.1 uncultured Alphaproteobacteria bacterium | reverse complement strand
CTTTCAAGGTCTCGCCAAGCGTCGCGTGAGACGACGGATGTGGGCGACGAGGATCCAGGCCACGGCGCTTTCGATGGTGGCTTCGAAGTCCTTGGCGAGGCGGCGACATCGGCCGAGCCAGGCGAAGGTGCGTTCGACCACCCATCGGCGAGGCAGCAACTCGAAGCCCTTGGCGGCGTCGGAGCGCTTGATGATTTCGAAGGTCCATTGACCAAGCGCGGCCATGGCGTCGCGTAGCTTGTCGCCACCATAGCCGCCATCGGCGAACACATGGCGCAGCCACGGGTAGAGAGAGCGGATCGACATCAGCACGTCGGGCGCGCCATCGCGATCCTGGATATCCGCAGCGTGAACCTGCACCCCGACCAGGCAGCCCTCGGTATCGGTGACGATATGGCGTTTGCGGCCTTTGATCTTCTTGGCGGCATCGAAGCCTCGTGGCCCGCCACACTCGGTGCTCTTCACAGACTGGCTGTCGATCACCCCCGCCGTGGGGCTGGCCTCTCGCCCGACCCTCTCGCGCAGGGCCGTGACCAGCATGTGGTTGATGTGCGCCAGTAAGCCTTTGTGCGACCAGGCGTAGAAGTAGCTCTGCACCGTCGAGTAGGGCGGGAACTCCTTGGGGATCGCGCGCCATTGGCAGCCGGTCGAAGCCATGTACAGGATCGCCTCCACCACCGAGCGCAGATTTGTCTTTCTCGGCCGCCCCAGTTTGGAAGCCATCGGCATCAAGGGCGCGATCAACGCCCATTCCGCATTCGTCAGGTCGCTTGCGTATCGCAAGGCATCGCGCCGATAGTGCGGTCGGGTGGTTTCAGTCCAGGCCATCGTGATCTCCATTGCAGATTCGCAACCCAACGGAATCACAACCGATTGAAATCACCCAACTCCTTTTTCAGTCAGCCTCTGAAAGTCTGAACTCATAAAGCTGTTGCGCCTTTCAAGGTCTCGCCAAGCGTCGCGTGAGACGACGGATGTGGGCGACGAGGATCCAGGCCACGGCGCTTTCGATGGTGGCTTCGAAGTCCTTGGCGAGGCGGCGACATCGGCCGAGCCAGGCGAAGGTGCGTTCGACCACCCATCGGCGAGGCAGCAACTCGAAGCCCTTGGCGGCGTCGGAGCGCTTGATGATTTCGAAGGTCCATTGACCAAGCGCGGCCATGGCGTCGCGTAGCTTGTCGCCACCATAGCCGCCATCGGCGAACACATGGCGCAGCCACGGGTAGAGAGAGCGGATCGACATCAGCACGTCGGGCGCGCCATCGCGATCCTGGATATCCGCAGCGTGAACCTGCACCCCGACCAGGCAGCCCTCGGTATCGGTGACGATATGGCGTTTGCGGCCTTTGATCTTCTTGGCGGCATCGAAGCCTCGTGGCCCGCCACACTCGGTGCTCTTCACAGACTGGCTGTCGATCACCCCCGCCGTGGGGCTGGCCTCTCGCCCGACCCTCTCGCGCAGGGCCGTGACCAGCATGTGGTTGATGTGCGCCAGTAAGCCTTTGTGCGACCAGGCGTAGAAGTAGCTCTGCACCGTCGAGTAGGGCGGGAACTCCTTGGGGATCGCGCGCCATTGGCAGCCGGTCGAAGCCATGTACAGGATCGCCTCCACCACCGAGCGCAGATTTGTCTTTCTCGGCCGCCCCAGTTTGGAAGCCATCGGCATCAAGGGCGCGATCAACGCCCATTCCGCATTCGTCAGGTCGCTTGCGTATCGCAAGGCATCGCGCCGATAGTGCGGTCGGGTGGTTTCAGTCCAGGCCATCGTGATCTCCATTGAGATTCGCAACCCAACGGAATCACAACCGATTGAAATCACCCAACTCCTTTTTCAGTCAGCCTCTGAGATCGGCGCGGTTCATTTCGTCGAGTATGAGGACAGTAGGAACGGAATGCAGTTCCTCCGCTTCTTCTTTCAAAGCATCGATCAAGCGGAGCAATACGCCATCTCGATATTCCGTATTTCCCCCTTCGCCGATTTGAAGTCCGCGCACAAAGTCCTCGTAACCATACCCAGGATGGAACTGAACCCGATGCGTTCGATTAGCAACGAGAGCATTGAGGTCGGCCCCCGAAGAGAAATATTTTCGTGGTCCCCAGAGTTTGAGCAAGTCCTGTCGAATCAGTCCATTGGCTAGCTGACGCGCCTGATAAGTTTTTCCTGTCCCCGGCGGTCCATAGAGCACGATTTGCTTTTTAATGTTTAGAGCTTGCAGGGGGCTGATTGTCTCCCCTTCGCTATCCGTGTACCAGCACGCGCGGAGCGGCTCCCAATAGAAGTCAAGTTTCTTGCCGGGTAGGCCGCTATTATGCTTGCTCGATGAAGGCGCGGCAGGGACCGACCGCCTGCGAAGGCATGGCCGTGCCGATGGAGAAGCTGGACGATCTTGTCGCCGACCACCTCGAAAGCCAGCTTCTCCAGCCCGAGCGGCTGGAAACCATCCTCACCAGTGTCCTCGACCGGCGGCAGGAGCAATCCGAGCGCCGCCGCGAGCACATCGCCGAACTGAACAAGCGTGCGTCCGAATCGGAATTACGCCTCAAGCGCCTCTACGACGCCATCGAGGCAGGCGTGGCCGACATTGACGACCCGGCCCTCAAGGACCGCATCGACGGCCTCAAGGCCATCCGCGATCAGGCCAGGGCCGATGCCGACCGGGCGCAAGCCATGCTCGACAACTCGGGAGCCAAGGCCATCACGCCGCAGATGGTCCGCACCTTCGCCAAGACAGCGCGCCAGCGTATCCGCCTTGAAGGCGGCGGCTACCGCCGTGACCACCTGCGCGCACTGGCGCAGCGGGTTGAGGTCGCGGACGGCGAGGTTCGTATTATGGGATCGAAGTCCCGGCTGCTACAGGCGCTTATCGGAAAAAACGGCGTAAACTCAGTGCCCACTCAGGGACTGAAGTGGCGGATGGGGTGGGATTCGAACCCACGATGGCGTTGCCGCCATGCCGGTTTTCAAGACCGGTGCCTTCAACCGCTCGGCCACCCATCCCTTCCTGGCGGATCGGTGGCTTACCATAGGCGAGGGCAGGGGCGACAGGGGGAAGCGGGGCCCCGGAGGCCCCCTTGGCCTCAGCGATCCAGGACCTCCCGCATCATCCGGGCGAGCTCAACCCTGCGGTAGGGCTTGACCAGGAGCGGTAACTTCGCGATCGAGGCTTCGCCGCGCAGCTGAGCGTCGGGGAAGCCCGAGGTGATGACGATCTTCACGGCCGGCCAGCGCTGCTGCGCCTGGAGGACGAGATCGTAGCCGCCGCGGCCGCCCGGCATGACGATATCCGTCAGCAGCAGGTCGATGCCGCCCTTTTCGAGGGCGCCGAGCGCGGTGTCGACATCGGCGGATTCGATCACGCGATAGCCCAGCATCAGGAGCTGATGCACGGCAATCTGGCGCAGCGCCATGTCGTCCTCGACCAGGAGGATCGTCTCGCCGCGCCCCTGTGCCGGCGCCTCCGCCGGCCTGGCCGCGGCGTCGGCGGCCTTGTCGTCGCGGCTTCGGCGCAGATAGAGCCGGAAGGTCGTGCCGATGCCCTCCTCGCTGTAGATGTTGATATGGCCGCCGGACTGCTTCATGAAGCCGAACACCATGGCCAGCCCCAGGCCGGTGCCCTTGCCCGGCTCCTTGGTGGTGAAGAAGGGCTCGAAGATCCGGCCGATCAGGGCCGGGGGAATGCCGGTGCCGCTGTCGCTGACCTCGATCATCGCATAGTCGCCGGCCGTCATCTCCTGATGCCGCGCGGCGTAGTCCTCGTCGAGATGGCGATTGCCGGTGGCTATCCGCAGGCGGCCGCCGCTCGGCATCGCGTCGCGCGCGTTGGTCGCGAGATTGGCGATGCTCATCTCCAGCTGGGCCGGATCCACGATCACCGGCCAGATTTCTTTCGATAGGTCCAGCTCGACCTTGATGTGCTGGCCGAGGGTCCGTTCCATCAGCTGGGCCATGCGATGGACCAGCTCGTTCAGATCGACGCGCTGCGGCTGCAGCGGCTGCCGCCGCGCGAAGGCCAACAGGCGGCGGATCAGGTCGGCGCCGCGAAGCGAGGCGTCCAGCGCCCGGCCGGCAAACCGCCCGATCTCGGCATCGCCTTCGTGGCTGGTGACGAGGCTGTCGAGATTGCCGATGATGACCGTCAGCAGATTGTTGAAGTCATGCGCCATGCCGCCGGTCAGATGGCCGATGGCCTCCATCTTCTGCGCCTGGCGCAGCTGGGCCTCGGTCTGAAGACGCTTCTCGGTCTCCTGCTGCAATTCCTCATAGGAATGCCGGATCTCCTCGGCCTGGGCCGAAGCCGTCTCGGCCGCGGCACGCAGCGAGGTCTGCAGCGAGACGTTCGCGATGGAGGTTGCCGTCGCGCGCGCCAGGCTTTCGAGAAGCGCGATCTCCATTTCGTCGGGCTCGTGTTGGCGGGCCCAGTAAGCGCCGATCGCGGCGATGGGGTCCTCCACCCGGACGGGCGCCATCATCAGGCTTTTGACGAAGGTCGGGCGGTAGGCATCATGCGGGATCCGGGGATCGACATAGATGTCGGGCACGACGGCGGTGCGCTTGTTGAGCATCGCCCAGCCCGAGATGCAGCTCGTCATCGGAAACTTCTGTCCGCGCCAGAGCGGCCCGATGGCGTTCTCCTCGACATAATGGCAGCGGTCGCCGTCGCGCATCACGAAGGTGACGCCGTCGGCGCCGGAGATCTCGCGCGCCGCGAGGCGGACAATCTCCTGGATCTGCTCGAGCGTCTGGGCCGCGGAAAGCCGTTCGATCGCCTCGACGAGGATGGACCAGGCCGGTGGGGTGGCCGCAGGCGCCGACTGTGGCGCGGTCATCGCTGTCCGTTCGAGCCCTGACCCTTGCGCCATTTCGTCGCTCCTGAGCTTCTCTCAACCCCGATCTGGTCGTGGCAACGATCGAGAGGGCAGAAGGATCCTGCCCGACCCTGGATAAGAGGTGGCGACAGTCCGCCCTTTCGGCGGATCGAACGCCTGCCGAGTCAACGGCAACCAGGATACAGGTTAGGAATGCCAAGCTAACAGTTGGTTAATCAGCAATTAACGAACGATACAGCCCTGCCGCACAGGGTGTAGGTAGCAAGACAGGTGTATGCACTCTGAGCGGCTCTCCTGACCGCTGCGGTCGGCATGAACCGCCAGGCAGCGGGCGATTTACGGCAAATGACGGCAGAGCAAGGCTTACCCAATAACGTCACCGCGCCGCCGGCGGGACTCTCCGGGGCGGAGGCCGCGCGTCGCCTCGCGGAGTCCGGCCCTAACGAAATGGCGGAGGAACGCGAGCATCCGCTGCGTCGTGCGCTGCGCCATTTCTGGGCGCCGGTGCCCTGGATGCTGGAGGTCACCATCCTGCTGCAGCTCGTGGCCGGCGAGCGCATGGAAGCGACCATGGTCGCCGTCCTGCTGCTGATCAATGTCGTGCTCGCCATGGTGCAGGAGGGTCGGGCCAGTGCCACTCTCTCGCTGTTGCGCCAGCGCCTGGCGCCGCGTGCCCGGGTGCGCCGCGACGGCGTCTGGTCCGATGTGCCGGCGGCCCTGCTGGTGCCGGGCGACATCGTGCAGGTCTCGCTCGGCGGCATCGTGCCGGCGGATGCAAGGCTGCTTTCGGGCTCGGTGCTGCTCGATCAGTCGATGCTGACGGGCGAATCCGTCGCGGTGGAGCGGGGGCCGGGAGAACAGGCCTATGCCGGCGCCCTGGTACGCCGTGGCGAGGCCGTGGCCGAGGTCGGCGCCACGGGTGCCCATACATTTTTCGGCCGTACTGCCGAGCTGGTTCATGCCGCCGATATCCAGAGCAGCGAACAGAAGGCCGTGCTCGGCGTGGTCAAGGCTCTGAGCGCGGTGAACATCGTCATCGTCGTCGGCATGGTCGCCTATGCCTATGCCATCGGCATGACCCTGGCGCAGATCGTCCCCTTGGTGCTGGCGGCGCTGCTTTCCGCCGTGCCCGTCGCCATGCCGGCGGTCTTCACGCTGGCGGCGACGCTGGGCGCGCGGCGGCTCGCGGACGAGGGCGTGCTGCTGGCAAGGCTCTCGGCGTTGCAGGAAGCGGCCATGATCGACGTGCTCTGCGTCGACAAGACCGGGACCTTGACGATGAACAGCCTGAGCGTCAGCGGCGTGGTGCCGCTCGCGGACGGCCTCACCGAGGCGGCACTCCTCAGCCGCGCGGCGGCCGCCAGCTCGGCCAATGGCCAGGACCCCGTCGACACGGCGATCCGGGCGGCGGCGGCGCAGCGCGGCGGGGCGGCATTGCCGGTGATCCGATTCACGCCTTTCGATCCGGCGGCGAAGATGGCCGAGGCGCTGGTTGCCGATCCGGGAGGGACAACGCTGCGCATCGCCAAGGGCTCGCCGATCGCGATCGCCGCCCTGGCGGCGCTGACCCCGGCGGCACAAGCCGCGCTGACGCGGCTGACGGGCGAAGGCAGCCGCGTCCTGGCCGTCGCCGCCGGCACCCCGCAGGCCATGGCCGTCATCGGCCTGATCGGGCTCGGCGATCCGCCGCGCCCCGATTCCGCGCCGCTGCTGACCGAGCTGCGGGGGTTGGGCATCAGCGCCGTCATGGTCACCGGCGACACCGCCGAGACGGCCGGCATGGTTGCCCGTGCCATCGGCCTGGAAGGGCCGGTCTGTCCGCCCGGCAAGATTCCGGAGCGAGTCGAGCCGCAGGACTATGCCGTCTATGCCGGCGTGTTCCCGGAGGACAAGTTCCGCCTGGTCCAGGCCTTCCAGCGCCAGGGTCATGCGGTCGGCATGTGCGGCGACGGCGCTAACGACGCGCCGGCGCTGCACCAGGCGCAGATGGGCATCGCGGTGGCGAGTGCCACGGACATCGCCAAATCCGCCGCCGGCCTCGTGCTCACCGCGCCCGGGCTGCGCGGCATCCTGGCCTGCATCGAGGAGGGCCGCGCCGCCTTCCAGCGCGTGCTGACCTTCACGCTGGGGATGCTGGTCAACAAGGCGGTGACGCTGATCGTCATGGGCGGCGGGCTGGTGATGACCGGCCACGCGGTGATGACGCCGCTGCTGCAGGCGATCTGGATGCTGACCGGCGACATCCCGATGATGGCCCGGGCTGCCGATCGGGCGAAGCCGACGCCCTATCCGAACGCCTGGCGGATCCGGGAGCTGGTCCTGATGGCGCTGCCGTTGGGCGCGGTGAAGCTGACCTATGTCATGGGCGTGCTGGCACTCGGCTGGTTCCGGCTGAAGCTGGATGCCGAGACGATGCGCAGCCTGACCTTCCTGACCCTGGTGCTGGCGGGCCAGATGACCGGGCTCGTCCTGCGGGCGCGCGGTCACGTCTGGCGTTCGCGCCCGGCGCTGGTGCTGCTGGCTGCGATCATGAGCGCGGCAGCGCTGGCCTCGGTCTTCGCCTGGGCGGGCTGGTTCATGACGGCGCTGCCGGGCTGGCTGATTCTCTCGCTCTATGGCGGGAGCCTCGGCTACGGCCTGACGCTGGATTTGGTGAAAGTCGCGATGCTGCGGTGGCTGCCCATCGACCGGCGGTGAAGCTGGTTGAGAATGCACTGGCTCCGCCTGCTGAAGCCGCCAACGGCGGAATCCTTATCGCGAAATCGAACAACAATCTTCTGGGAATGCTCCTTGCCGATGAAGGAGAAAGATTGGTGGAACTCAGCCCTTTCCGCTCTTGAAGCAAAGTGGCGGAGGGAGTGGGATCCGAACCCATGGTGACGTCGCCGCCAGTTGGGATTTCAAGACCGGTGCCTTCGACCGCCCGGCGTCCTATTCCGCGTAGGTGACCGGCAGGACCGTGGTGGCCTTGATCACTTCCATCGCCATCATCGAGGTCACGTCTGAAAGCTCGATGCGCTGGATGATGCGCTTGTAGACGCTGTCATAGGCGGCGATGTCCGGCACCACGGCGCGCAGCAGATAGTCGATCTGCCCGCTCATGCGATAGACCTCGACGATCTCCGGTATCCCATCGATCGCGCGCTGAAAGCGCGTCAGCCAGTCCAGCGAATGCTGGCTGGTGCGGATCGCGATGAAGACGGTGAGGCCGACATTCATCTTCACCGGATCGAGCAGGGCGACCCGCTTGGTGATGACCCCCTTTTCCTCGAGGGCCTTGATCCGGCGCCAGCAGGGCGTGGTCGAGAGATTGACCTGCTCGGCCAGGTCCGCCAGCGCGACGGTGGCGTCCGCCTGGAGGATCGTCAGGATTTTGCGGTCGATGTCATCCATGGTGGAAAATGCTATGTAAATGTATATTGTAAGAATAAAATTCTACCATTTAGCAAATCTAGGCGTAAATGAAAATAATCTTCCTCGGCGGCCAGGCCATCCTCGAGGACCATTGAAACCGATCGATGATTCGGAGAGACGTCATGGCCTGGTTGCGATCCTTCACCGAGCATCCCGCGAGCGTGGGTGAGACTTATGGCGAGCATTGGGGCGTGGCCATGGGTTTCGGCCTGCGTCTGTTCGGCGCTTCGCTCGCCTGCATGATCCACGCCTTCCTGCCGGGGCTTTTCGTCCGGACCGGCAGCCGGGCGATCGAGCGGCTCCATGACCGGATGGTGGTCAACCGCCAGCGGCATGGCGGGGCCAATCCGGGCGGTGCGAAGCCGGTCGGCGCCCTCCAGAATTCGGGCACGCGCTGACGCCCGCTTCCTCTCGACGTCCCTTCTTGTCTTGAAGGAAAACCCCAGTCCGCCCCAGCGCGAGCCATTAACTTAGAATGTGGAAGCGACGTTCGCCTTGACGGCATAGGTGGGGAGGGCAACGATTGATGTTATGAGTGCTGATGGCGAGGCGCACAGCAAGCATCAGAGACTTCGACGGCGCAGTTGGACTGCTGATGCAGTATTCCGGCGATTGCGAGCCGCTTGGTTACTTGCGTTTCCGCCCCATGCGGTGGACTTGCCTCCGGACGCTCCAGAACCCCCGTCGCCCCTGTCGAAGGCCGCTGCCCTGACACAAGGAGCGGTTCTTTCAGAGGACGTGGATGCGAGATCTCGCCATCACGTAGCGTGAATCGCCGCACACTGCGGCCAACCGCACCGGTCCCCGCAAATTCCACACTTTAAGCTAACGGCTCGCGCGTCCGCGGACCGGGGTTTCTTGTGGCCATGAAGCGAAGCCGCCTCGACCGTCAGGCCGCGGGGCGCTTGCTGGCGACGTCCCATTTGGCGTCCGGCACCACCACCAGCTTGCCGACGAAGCCCTTGTTCATGAAATCGGTCTGGGCGCGGTGGAAGTCCGAGAGCTTGTAGGTGGCGGCCAGGATGGCGTTGATCTTGCCGTCCTCGATATAGCCGACCAGCCGCCTGAAGGCGCCGCGCGTGCCCTGGGTCGAGCCATGCATCTCCAGATGCTTGAGATAGAGGGTGCGCAGATCGAGCTCGACCACGGGGCCGCCGATGGCGCCGGCCGTCACATAGCGGCCTTCCGCGCGCAGGATCCGCAGGAGATCGTTGAACATCGAGCCGCCGACGAGATCGGCCACCACGTCGATCGGCTTCCCGCCGGTGGCCTTGGCCACCTCGGCGACGAGGTCGCCCTTGCCGCGCGTGACCACGGCCTCGGCACCGATCGCCCTGACCTGGTCTTCCTTGCCGGCGCCGGCCACGGCATAGGGAATGCCGCCGCGGGCGCGCACCAGCTGCACCAGGCCCGATCCCACGCCGCCCGAGGCACCGGTGATCAGCACCCGCTCGCCGGCGGCGACGCGGGCGCGGTCGAGCATATGCTCGCCGGTCAGATAGGCGCAGCAGAAGGTGGCGAGCTCGGCGTCGGTCATGGCGCGGCGGACGACATGCGCGTTCTCGGCCGGGACCGTCAGATATTCGGCATAGCCGCCGTCGCGGCCATGGCCGATGTAATCGCAGTCGGCGAGGCTGTCGTCCTCGGCGTTGTAGATGCTGAAATCGACCATGACGCGCTGGCCGATCCGCTTGGCGTCGACGCCGGCGCCGACCGCGACGATGCGGCCGACGCTGTCGGTGCCCTGGATGCGCGGGAAGGTGAGGGTGGTGCCGCCGCGCCGCCAGGAGGACGGGGCCTTCGGATCTTCATCGGTGCCGTAGGCGGCCTGGCGCACCCACACATCCGTATTGTTCATGCCGCAGGCCGAGACCTCGATCAGCACCTCGCCCTGGGCCGGCGTCGGCACCTTCACGTCGGTCCTGTAGACCAGCTTCTCGAGTCCGCCATGGCCGGTCAGGACCACGGCCTTCATGGTTTTCGGAATGGTCGCGGATGCCGTCATGGGGAACTCCTCTCGAAGGATCGAGCCGCGGCATCGCGCGGCTCTCATTGGCTGATCTGAAGGTACAGTATACCGGTTGCATACACAATCGCAGCATCTGTCCCGGGACAATTTAATGCCGCTGCCGCAGGGATCAGATGGTTTTGACGCCGCGCTGATTATTGACCCGGGCGCGCAGCAGCTCGACCGCGGTGAGGATCAGCGCCGAGACGAGGATCAGCAGCGTCGCCACCGCCAGGATGGTCGGGCTGATCTGCTCGCGGATGCCGGCCCACATCTGGAGCGGGATGGTGCGCTGGTCGAAGGCGGCCAGGAATTGCACCACGACAACCTCGTCGAACGAGGCGGCGAAGGCGAAGAGCGCCCCCGAGACGACGCCCGGCAGGATCAGGGGCAGCACCACGCGGAAGAAGGTCAGCAGCGGCGGCGCGCCCAGGCTGGCCGCCGCCCGGGTCAGGCTGTAGTCGAAATTCATCATGGTCGCGGTGACGGTGATGACGACGAAGGGCGTGCCCAGCACCGCATGAGCGAGGATGATACCCAACATGGTCTGGGCGAGGCCGATCTGCGAATAGAAGAAATACATGCCGGCCGAGACGATGATGATCGGAATGATCATCGGCGAGATCAGGATCGTCATGACCAGGCCGCGCAGCGGCATGGTCGGCCGGCTGAGCCCGACCGCGGCCAAGGTGCCCAGCACGGTCGCGAGCGCCGTGGCGCAAGTCGCGATGATCACGCTGTTGCGGATCGCCAGCAGCCATTGGTCGTTGGCGAGGATGTCGCGATACCATTGCAGGGAGTAGGCCGCGGCCTCCAAGCGCAGCATGCCCTCGGTGAAGGTGAAGAAGGGCTGCGCGTTGAAGGAGAGCGGCACCACCACGATCAGGGGCGCGATCAGGAAGACGAAGACCAGCACGCAGAAGGTCAGATAGGCGCCATGCCAGAGGCGGCCCGAACGGGTGCGATGAGGGTTGACTGCCATGGCCTCTATCCCAGCTTCGTGTTCTCGAGGCCGACGAGGCGGCTATAGAGCCAATAGAGCAGCAGGACCGCGACCAGCAGGATGGCGCTCAAGGCCGAGGCCAGCCCCCAATTCAGCGAGGTCCGCATGTGATAGGCGATCAGGTTGGAGATGAGCTGTCCGCTTTGTCCGCCGACCAGGGCCGGCGTGATGTAATAGCCGACCGAGAGGATGAAGACGAGCAGGCCGCCGGCCCCGATCCCCGGCAGGCTCAAGGGCACATAGACGCGCAGGAAAGCGATGGCCGGATGGGCGCCCAGGGATTCCGCCGCGCGCTGATAGACCGGCGAGATGGTCCGCATCACGCTGTAGAGCGGCAGGATCATGAACGGCAGCAGCACATGGGTCATCGCCACGAAGGTGCCGACCTTGTTGTAGATCAGGGTCGGCCGGTCGTTGTCGGCAAAGATTCCCAGATGCACCAGGAGATCGAGCACCACGCCGTTGGATTGCAGCAGCACGATCCATGACGTCGTCCGGACCAGGAGCGAGGTCCAGAAGGGCAGCAGCACCAGGATCAGCAGCCGGTTGCTGAGCGAGGTCGGGACATGCGCCAGCAGATAGGCGACGGGATATCCGAGCAGCAGGCAGATCCCGGTCGTGATGAGGCCGATCCAGAAGGTCCGGAGGAAGATGGCGATATAGATCCGCTGATCTTCGGGCTGCGCCACGATATTGCCGTCGGCATCGCGCGTCATGTCGAGCGCGTTGAGATAATAGGCGCTGGTGTAGGGAACCACGGCTTGCCGGATCATTGCCCAGGTCGCATGGTCCGCCCAGAGGGGGTTGATGGCGGCGAAGGCCGGCTGGTAGGGGCCTTCGGTCATCTTGCTGATCTGGCGCGCCGTCGAGCGGACCAGGCTCAGCATGCCGCTGGTCTCGTAATTGAACCGCGTGCCGAGCTGGTCGACGGTCTTGGCCTTGAAAAGCTGGCTCAGCTCCTGCGCGAAACTGGCATAGACGGCCTCGTCGGGGATGCCGGTGCCGTCCCAGCCCTGCAGCGCCCGGCAGGTTTGCGGAACGAGGCGACAGGGCGCGGTGTTGTCGATGCTGCGCAACAGCATCTGCCCGATCGGCAGCACGAAGGCGACGATTACGAACAGCAGGAGCGGCAGGACCAGGAGGAGCGCCCGCAGCTTCGCCGTCCGTTCGGCGCGGCGCAAGCGCCGGGCCAGTTCGTTGCCGGGTCTGGGGCTCTCGGTCAGGGCGGCGGCGGTCATGGCGTTTCGTCGATCGGGGCGCGGCTGTCGGGGCGACGAGGGCCGAACCGGATGATGCCACGCAGAGCCGCAGGGGTCACGGCGATCCAGGTTACGCCAAATTGCGGGCCGACCGGAGTCATCGGTGCCGGCCCCGCCGCCGACAGGACCGGCGGCGCGCCTCGGTGGCGGCGCTTATGGTGAATCCGGGCGCGAGGCTTGTTATGCCTCCAGCGCTGCGGTAAACCTCAGGGGCTTGTGTTGCGGGACAAGTCGGCAGCCCAAGAGCGAAACGATGCCCGGAAATGAGATGGCAAAACAGGTCGAGCGGGAAGCGGCGGCGTCGAAGAGCACGAGCCGCATCCGCTATGAAGAGCTTCATGCCCTGCTTCGCGAGCGCATCTGCATGCTGGTCTATCCGCCCGGGATGACGCTGAGCGAAAGCGAGCTCGCCACCGAGTTCAATGTCAGCCGCACCCCGATCCGCCGTGTTCTGCAGTCCCTCGAGGCCCAGGGGCTGGTCGAGACCAAGCAGAGCGTCGGCACCATCGTGACCTCGGTCGAGCTGCGGGCGCTCCGGGAAGTCTATGCGGTGCGCATGGTGCTGGCGGCCGCGCTGGGCGACATCGCGGCGCCGCTGCGCTCCCATTCCAAGCTGCCGAACTTCAAGGCGCTGCTGGCCCGCGCCGAGGCGCTCGACGGCCATCGCGACTTCAAGGAGTTCGTCCGCATCAACAACGATCTCCAATATGAATTGGGTTTGGTCGCCGGCAACGATTCCTTTCACCGCATCACCGAGCAGCTCTATTACCAGACCATCCGCGTCTATTTCGGGATCGTCCGGGAGCTGGACTGGGAAGCCGAGGTCGGCTGGCTGCGCGCCGAGATCGGCGAGTTCATCCAGGCGCTGCAGGCGAGCGACCTGCGCGCCGTCGGCTATGTCCGGCGCAATCATATCTCGATGAACCTGGTCCGGATCACCAACTACGTTCTGGGTCATTCGGGCCATCAATAGCGGCGCCCGCACGGGTGGCGGGCGAGTTCGTCCAGCTTCAAAATCAAACGGCAATGAGGCGAGCGGCGCGCGGGCCCGACAGGCCCCGCGCGCCGCTCTTCATCATATCCGTGCCGTCGTCCTACTTCGCGAGCCAGGCGTTGAAGCGCTGGTCGAGCTCGTCGGCATGGTCGGCCCAGAACTCGGCATTGTATTGCAGCGCATGCTCGAGATTCTTGTCGTAGGTGGGGAGCCAGGGGCGCACCGCGTCGCCGGTCAGGGCCAGCGAGGATTTCCGCAGCGGGCCATAGGCGATGTATTTGGTCTGGTTCGCGATGTTCTGGCTCTCGGTGGCGAACTTCACATAGGCGCGCGCCGCATCGAGATGCTTGGTGCCCTTGATGATGCCCCAGAGATTGATGTTCCAGATCTGGTCGTTCCAGATGATGGCGAAGGGCTGCTTGTTCTCGGTGATGGCCGTGTAGATGCGGCCGTTGAAGGCGCTGGTCATGACCACCTGGCCGTCGGCCAGGAGCTGCGGCGCCTGGGCGCCGGTGTCGTACCAGATCACGTCCTTCTTGATCGTCTCGAGCTTGGCGAAGGCGCGATCGACGCCCGCGGGCGTGCCGAGGAGCTTATAGACATCGGCCGGCGCCACGCCGTCGGCGAGGAGGGCCCATTCCAGGCTCACCGCGGCGCCGCGTTTCTGCAGGCCGCGCTTGCCGGGGAATTTCTTCGTGTCGAAGAAGTCGGCGATCGAGGTGGGCTTGGCGCCGGGGAACTTCGTGGTGTCGTAGGCGATGACGTTGGCGTAAGCGATGTTGCCGACACCGCACTCGTTGAGCGCGCCCGGGAGATAGTCCTCGGTCGCGGGCGTGCCGTCGGGCGCGGGCGTGATGGTCGAGACATCGACCGGCTCGAGATAGCCGTTCTGGCAGGCGCGCTGCAGATCCTGCAATTCGAGATCGACCACGTCCCAGGTGACGTTGCCGGATTCGACCTGGGCCTTGATCTCGGCGACGCCGCCATTGTAGTCGGCGGAATTGACGGTGATCCCGGTCTTGGCGGTGAAGGGCTTGTGATAAGCCTCGATCTGGCTCGCCGTGTAGGAGCCGCCATAGGAAACCACGGTCACCGAATCCGCGTAGGCGGCCGTGGCGGCCAGCAGGCTTCCCGCCGCGACGATCGCGGGCAGGATCTTCTTTAACCGTGGGGCCATCTGGAGATCCTTCCTTATTGGGTTTCCCCGACGCTCTGGGATCGGCCGCTTCACGGCTTCAACGAGCGGCGGGTGCAAGGGTTTCGAGGTTTGTTTCCAGTGATTTCGTAACATGGCTGGTGGGCGTCTACAATCCATCGGTATGCTACCGGTATGCAACATTTTCTTTTGGGTTCCGACACTTTCCTTTCGGCAAGGGCGCCGGCGCTCGATGCTCCCGGGTTCAAGCCGGAAATGGCCGTCTGTGGCGATAACTAAGAATCATATAAACCAATACATTAATGTGCAGGAACTGCTTCCGGGAGATGACTCCGTTGCCCCGAGACGACCCGCTGACGGAAGCTGGGGATCCCTTGCAGCCATGCCGCGCCACCGGTATACAGAACGGAAGAACCCGACATCACCGACCGGAAGGGCCTGCTCATGACCAATGTCTTTCAACAGCGTACGACCGAGCTGCAGCGCCGGATGGCCGACGACAGGATCGACGCCTTCCTGCTGGCCGATCCGGACTCGATCTTCTTTTTCTCCGGCTGCTTCGGTTATCTGGGCATGGAGTGGGACCGCGCCACCCTGCTGCTGGTCCCGCGCTCGGGCGCGCCGACCCTGGTGACGCCGCTGATGGAATCCGAGCTGATGCACAACCAGAGCTGGGTCGAGGACATCCGCGACTGGGTCGATGGCGTGGACGGCGAATGGATGAAGCATGTGGACGCGTTCTTCGCGACCCATAAGAGCCGCCGCGTCATGTTCGAGAACCACAAGACGCCGCCCAAGGTGACGGAAGCCCTGCGCCACGCGGCCGGCGGCGCCGAGCTGCTCGAGGGCAGTCCGCTGATCTCGAAGATGCGGATGATCAAGTCGCCCGAGGAGATCGCCATCATGCGCCAGGCGGGGCAGGTGGCGGTGGCGATGGGCAAGGCCGGCAAGGCGGCCATCGCCGAGGGCGTTCCCGAATATGAGGTGGCGCTCGCGGTCATCGCCGGCGGCACGCGCAAGGCGGCCGAGCTGCTGCAGAACAGCGATGCCGCCGAGTATGTCTCACCGACGATCTACAACCTCCAGATCATGCAGTCGGGCCGCCACACCTGCATGGTCCATCGCCGCTCGACCGTGAAGCGCATCGCCAAGGGCGACCCGGTCTATCTCTGCTTCTGCGGGATCGCGAATTTCCGCCATTTCAAGCTGGGCTTCGATCGCGAGTTCTTCGTCGGCAGCGTGACCGACGAGCAGGCCAAGACCTACGAGACCACCGTCAGGGCGCAGCAGGCGGCCTTGGCGCTGGTGAAACCGGGCGCCGTCGCCGAAGACGTCAATGCCGCCGCCGAGGAAGTCTATCGCTCGGCGGGCTTCGGTCTTTCCTACCGGACGGGACGGGGCATCGGCTATTCCTTCCTCGAGGATCCGCAGCTCAAGAAGGGCGACAAGACGAAGCTGCAGGCCGGCATGGCCTTCGCGGTCGATGGCGGGATCACGGTCAAGGGGCGCTACGGCACCCGCATCGGCGATTCGATCATCGTGACCGAGAAGGGCTTCGACTATCTGACCGAGTTTCCCCGCGACCTGACCATCCTTTAGCGCCGGGCCTCGGCCCGGAGGAGCAGCTTCCATGCGGCGCGTCACGCGCGACAGCCTCCGCCGGATGGTGGAGGAATTGCCGAGCGTCCCCTGGCCCGATGCCGAGCTCGACGGTCTGGTCGCGCAGCAGTTCGGCGTCATCACCGGTTTCCCGGAGTTCCTGACCGAGGTCGAGGCGCTGTGCCGTCTCGATCTCGGCGCGACCGGGCTGCCGGGACGACTTTCCGACAAGAAACGCGAGCTCTGATGGCCGCGCCCTGTCTGACGGAATCCGCCGCGCGGCTGGCGGCGTCGGCCCGCGACGGCACGGCATCGGTCACGGGCATGATCGACCGGCTGCTGGCCCGGATCGATCGCCTCAACGACGAAGCCAAGGCCTATATCTCGGTCGACGGTGAAGGGGCGCGCGACGCGGCCCGGCGATGCGAGCGTCGCGAGGTCTCCGGACCGCTGGCGGGCGTGCCCTTTGCCGCGAAGGATCTGTTCGAGACGCGCCGCCTGCCGACCACCGGCGGCTCGCGGGTGCTCGAGGGCTGGTGCTCCGGTCGCGACGCCGCCGCGATCGAACGCTTGAAAGAGGCCGGTGCCATCCTGGTCGGCAAGGCCAACCTGCATGAGTTCGCGCATGGCACCACCGGCGAGAATGCCCGCTTCGGCACGCCGCCCAATCCCTGGGACCCGAGCCGCATGGCCGGCGGCTCCAGCAGCGGCTCGGCGGTCGCGGTGGCGCAGGGGCTCGCCTGTTTCGCGCTCGGCAGCGATACCGGCGGCTCGACCCGCGTGCCGGCCGCGCTCTGCGGCCTCGTGGGACTGAAGCCCACCTTTGGTCGCGTCAGCCGCGACGGCATGATTCCCTATTGCTGGTCGCTCGATCACGTCGGGTTGATCGCCGGCTCGGTCGGCGACGCGGCGCTGGTGCTGCAGTCGCTGGCGGGTCACGACCCGCACGACAGCGGCTCGGCCGAAGGGGCCGTGCCCGATTACGCGAAGGCCCTGACGCGCGGCATGAGGAGTTTGCGCATCGGCGTTCCCGAGCGGCATTTCTTCGAGCATGCCGACCCGGAGATCCTGGCGGCGGTGCGCCGCTGCCTGGCCCGGCTGGAGGAACGCGGAGCCAGGCTCGTTCCGGTGACGCTGCCGGATCTGGCCCAGGCGCGCACCGTCTCGCTGCTCTTGCAGATGCCGGAGGTGCTCTCCTATCACCGCCGCTATCTCCCGGAGAAGATGGCCCTCTATGGCGAGGATGTGCGCAGCGGCCTGGCCTTCGCGCAGTTCATTCTGGCCGAGCATTATGTGCGCGCCCAGCGCATGCTCGAGAAATACCGGCGCGAGACCGGGGCGGCCCTGGCGACAGTCGACGCGATCGTGACGCCGACCTGCCCGATCGTGGCGCCCAGGCTCGGCACGGTCACGGTCGAGACGGAAGGGCTGGAGGAGCCGGTCGGCAATGCGCTGACCCGTTTCACCGCCTTCTTCAACATGACGGGCGCGCCGGCGATGTCGGTCCCGAGCGGTTTGCACAGCAGCGGCCTGCCCATGGGCCTGCAGATCGTCGGCAGGCCCTTCGACGAGGAGACGGTGCTCGCGATCGGCCAGGCGATCGAGGACTACCAGGGCCTGTTGCTGGATCCGGCGGCCGGCTGCCGCGACGGCGCGGCGATCTGAAAGTGAGGAAACGGGTATGACAACAAGCCAGGCGACCAGCATCCCGCTCTTTCTGGTGGATGCCTTTGCGGAGCGTCCTTTTGCCGGCAACCCGGCGGCGGTCTGCGTGCTCCCCGCCTGGCCGACGGAGTCCTTGCTGCTCGCGATTGCGGCCGAGCTCAACCTGTCAGAAACGGCCTTCGTCGTGGGCAGCAAGGGCACCTATGAGATCCGCTGGTTCACGCCCACCAAGGAGGTCGATCTCATCGGCCATGCGACCCTGGCGGCGGCCCATGTGGTGCTGGGCGAGGTCGAGCCCGGCCTGCAGGAGGTGCGGTTCCGTTCGGGCGCGGAGACCATCACGGTCAAGCGCGACGGCGAGACCCTCGCCATGGATTTTCCGGCGCTGCACTCGACCCCGGCCCGCGATCCGGCCCCGGTCGCCCGGGCGCTGGGCCTGACGCCGTCGAAGATCCTCGCGGCCAAGCATTACATGGCGCTCTACGAGACGGCGGATCAGATCCGCGCGCTGAAGCCGGACATGGCGGCCCTGGCGGCGCTCGACCTGCCGGCGGTGATGGTGACGGCGCCCGGCGACGAGGCTGGCATCGACTTCGTCTCGCGCTTCTTTGCCCCGGCCAACGGCGTGCCCGAGGATGCCGTCTCCGGCGTGGCCCATCTGGCGATGGTGCCCTACTGGTCGGAACGCCTGGGCAAGAAGCGCCTGGTCGGCCGCCAGCTCTCGCAGCGCGGCGGCATCGTGATCGGCCTCGACCGCGGCGCGCGCGTGACCCTGACGGGGCGCACGGTGCTGGTCTTTTCCGGCGTCATCCATCCCGAGGGATCGCGGCTGGCGGGCTGAGCCTGCTCCTACCCGGAGTCTGCCATCACAACCTCAAAGCCCCGCGGTGGTGCCGAAGTCGATCGACAGGGCCGCACCGGTGATGGGCGCGAGCTTAGGCGAGGCGATCTGGAACACGAACTCGGCGACCTCCTCGGCACGCGCGAAGCGCGCGCGGGCCCCTTGCGGATAGATCGAGAGCAGCTTGTCGAAATAGGCCTTGGGATTGCCTTCGCCATAGGCCTCGGCCTGGTATTTCAGCATCGGCGTCTCGACGTCGCAGGGACAGATCGCATTGACGCGGATGCCGCGCGGCGCCAGCTCGCGCGCCAGCGCCTTGGTCAAGAGCACCACGCCGCCTTTCGACGCGCAATAGATGGCCGCCCCCGCATTGCCGATGAGGCCCGCATCCGAGGCGATGTTGAGGATCGTGCCGGAGGCCTTTTCGAGGGCCGGGATCGCGTAGCGACAGGCGAAGAAGGTGCCCTTGAGATTGATGTCGAGCGTGCGGTCCCATTCCGCCTCGGTCGCCTCGTCGGAAGGGCCCTCGACCCAGACGCCGGCGCCATTTACGAGCAGGTCGAGCCCGCCGAAACGCGCTAAGGTCGCCTCGACCATGCGCTCGCAATCGGCGACGCGCGTGACGTCGGTCGGGATCGCGAGAAGCCGCGCGCCGGCTTTCATGTCGCGCTCGAGCTTGCTCAGCCGCTGGCTGTCGATGTCCGCGACCGCGAGATTGGCGCCCTCGGCCAGGAAGCGCTCGACGATCGCCCGCCCCATGCCGCCCGAGCCGCCGGTGATCAAGACCGTCTTGTCGTGCCAGCTCATACGGTCGGTTCCTTCGTCGGGGGCGGTGACGGCGCCATTGTCGGCCCCGCCGCGCGATGTGCAAGGAAGTTCGCATCGGACAGCGCCGTCACGGGATGCTGAGGCGTTTCCGCCAGCAGGGCGGCAATCCTGGCATGCGAGCGTTCCAATTGCGTTTCGGTCAAGAGGCCGTTCCTGAGACCGGCCGCCATGTCGGCCGCGGCCATCAGCGCGCGGCCGGTGTCGTTCCAATAGGCGCAATATTCGAGCAGATCGGTGCCGGCGGCGAGGGTGCGGGCCGCGACCGTCTCGCGGTCGAACAAGGTGGCAATGGCCCCCATCCCCAGATCGTCCGTGACGACGACACCCTCGAAGCCCAATGCGTCGCGCAGGATGTCCCGAACGAAACGCGGCGAGACCGTCGCCGGCCAATCCGGGTCGATCTTGGGGAACAGGATATGCGCCGTCATGATCAGCCGGGTGTCCGGCGCGATCATGGCGGCGAACGGAGCCAGCTCGCGGGCCTGCAATTCGGGCAGCGTCAGATCCAGCACCGGCAGGCCGTAATGGGAGTCGAGAGTGACGTCGCCATGGCCGGGAAAATGCTTGGGGCAGCCCCAGACGCCCTCGGCCTGCAGGGCGCGCAGAAAGGCCCGCGCCGGCGCGATGACCTCCTCCGGCGTGACCCCGAAGGCGCGATCGCCGATCACCGGGTTGGCGGGATTGGAATTCACATCGAGCAGCGGAGCGAAATCCAGGTTGATCCCGAGCGACCGCAGCTCGCGGCCCATCGCGGCACCGACCTCGGCCGCCCGATTGCGCCAGGCGCGTGGGGCTGCAAAGCGGGTGATTGGCGGGGGAGGGCGGTGGACCCGGCCGCCCTCATGGTCGATGCAGATCAGGATCCGCTCGCGCCCGATGACTTGGCGCGCGTCGTGCAGCAACCTGCTCCAGCTTTCAAGCCAGACCTCATAAGGCTGGTCGCGCAGGAAATTGTCGGCGAAGAGGATGATCCCGGCGGGCCGCAATCGGCTCAGGAGGCGCTTGTCGTGATCGGTCAGGACCGGCGCGCGCTGCAGGCCGATGAGGATATGATGGCCGAACGCGTCGGGACGATCGCCGGGCGAGAATGCGTCGTTCATCGAAGCCAGGACCGGCCGCTCAGAACGAGACGTCCCGGGGACCCTTGAATTCCTGGATCGTGTTGCCGCCATCGACCACGATCAGCTGGCCGGTGAGATAGCTCGCTTCCTCGGAGGCGAGGAAGACGCAGACATGGCCGACTTCCTCCGAGCGGCCGGAGCGGCCGACCGGGGTGTTGTCGCCGGCGATGATCTCCTTCTTGCTGCTGGAGCTGGTGGCGATCCAGCCTGGCCCGACGGCGTTCACGGTGATGCCCTTGCCGGCATATTCGAGCGCCACGGAGCGGGTGAAGCCCAGCATCGCCGCCTTGGCCGTGCCATAGGCGGTCGAGCGCGGGATCGCGACCACGGGACCCGTCACCGAGGAGATGTTGACGATCCGTCCGTAACGCCGGCGCGTCATGCCCGGCAGCAGGGCGCGGGTGAGGGTGAAGCAGGTGTTGAGACTGATGTCGATCTGGCGGTCCCAGCTGGCATCGTCGATCTCATGGGCCCATTGCCGGCGCTGCTTGACGCCGGTCTGCGCCATGCCGGCGTTGTTCACCAGGATCGAGACCGGACCCAGCGCCTTCTCGACTTTCTTGACGAGCTCGGCCGCGGCGGGCCGGTCGGTCAGGTCGCAGGTGAAGGCGGCCTTGTCCTTCGAGCCGCCGGGCATCTCGTCCAGCCGCTCGAAGATGCGCTTGGTGGTGGAGGTGATGGCGACCCGCGCGCCCGCCTCGCGCAACAGCCTGGCCGTTGCGAAACCGATGCCGTCGGCACTGCCTGCACCCGTCACCAGGGCGGTGCGGCCTTGGACGCCTGCCATGTTGGATCCTCTCTCCTGCCGGGGCGCCCGTGGCACCGCTCTCGGGTTCGCATAACATGCGGCGCGATTCGGACAAACCCCGGCCTTGGTTCGAGCGCGGTCGGGACACGGGAGAAATTCTCGTGGCGCTTGAATCGCCGGACCCGAGCCGGGCTTCCGAAACCGGACGATGCATGCTCCCTAACTTATTGATTCTTGACAAATTCAAGGGGAGTCCAATAATCCGCCATCTTGAAGCCGGTGCGCCCCGAGTCGCCGGCGCGGCTGCCTTGAGGAGTTTCAGCCATGAGGCGAATCGCGACGGCCCGAGCGGTCGTGACGCCGCGGGCTTCCGCCGGATGCGCCGACGAGGGTTTGACCGAGGTTCCCGCCTGAGCCGCGGGCGCGCCATCGTTCTGCTCCGTCGTGGCCTGCCGCTGCTGTTCGTGGCGGGCATTGCGGGCTGCGCCGCGCCGCCACAGCAGACAGCCGGCCTCTCGCGCGACACCCGGTCCGAAAATTACTGCGTGCAGCTCGCCGGCACAGGCACCGGACAGTATGACCAAGCGTTGCTGCTGGATTGCCGGCGCGAGGAATATACGGCCGCGGCCCGGGTACGGGGCATGAAGCTGCCCAAGGACGTCGATGCGGGTTGCGCGGCGACCGCCTCGATGGGCGATCCGGTCCGGTTCTTTTCCTGGTCGCGTTTCGCGCTCTGTGCCGAGCGCCTGGCGCCGCCGCCGGACGAGCCTTGAGCCGACATCGCGGCATGAAGGATCGACGCCCATGACCTTCTTTCTCGGCAAATTCCTGGGCTGGATTACCGATCCGAGCCTCTGGCTCCTGGTGCTGCTGCTGGGTGCGCTGATCGGCTCCTTGCGGCGGCGCGGGCGGGGCGGGCGCGGCTTCCTGCTGCTGGCGCTGCTGCTTGTCCTGACCTTGGCGGTCTTCCCGGTCGGCGGGTGGCTGCTCCTGCCGCTCGAGAACCGATTTCCGCCGCCGGCCAGCCTTCCTGAGCATATCGACGGCATCCTGGTTCTGGGCGGCAGCCTGGACGGCGAGGCGTCGGCTGCGCGCGGCCAGCCGGTGCTCAATGATTCCGCCGAGCGCTTGACCGCGGCGGTCGCCTTGGCGCGCGCCCATCCCGAGGCCCGGCTGGTCTTTTCGGGCGGCAGCAACTCGATCTGGCCCGGCCAGGAGCCGGAGGCGCGTTATGTCGAGCGGCTGCTGCTCGATCTGGGCGTGCCGCCGGCCCAGCTCACCATCGAAAGCACGTCCCGGACCACCCAGGAGAACGCCGCCCATCTGACCCAGTTGCTGGGCGCCCAGACGCAGGGCAACTGGGTCCTCGTCACCTCGGCCTGGCATATGCCGCGCGCCGTCGGTTGCTTCCGTCACCTCGGATGGCAGGTGATTCCCTATCCGGTCGACTACCGGACCGAGGGCAAGGGGGAACCGCTGAAGCCGATCGAACCGATCGCCGGCTTTGCCGATTTGTCGGTGGCGCTTCACGAATGGTTAGGGTTGGTCGCTTATCGCATCCAGGGTGCGACCGATGCGTGGCTGCCGGCGCCCTGACCGGAAGCCCGCCCTAAGTCAAAGGGACGCGGGGAGACCCAGACATCTTGGCCGACTCTGACGGGTCATGGCACAAACGAAGGAGAACTGGATTTTGCGTCGAGGGGTGGTCGCCATGCGGGGCGGGAAGGGCATAAACCGGCGGCGCGTCCTGCGCGCCTTCGCCGGAGGCGGCTCGGCTCTTGCCGTGGCGCCGGCCCTGATGCTTGGCCTGCGCCCGGCCTTCGCCGACCTGGATATCACGCAGTTCAATGCCTGGCTGCAGGGTGTACGCGAGGAAGCCGCCACCCGCGGCGTCTCGCCGGCGACGCTCGACGACGCCTTCCAGGGCGTCGCCTTCAATTACGATGTGATCGCGCTCGATCAGAAGCAGCCCGAAAGCACGATCACCTTCGTGGATTATCTGGCGCGCGTGGTGAACGACAAGCGCGTGGCGGCCGGCCGCGACCTCTATCGACAGAACCAAGCGCTCTTGACGCGCATCGGCACCCTCTATGGCGTGCAGCCGCGCTTCATCGTGGCGCTCTGGGGTATCGAGAGCA
The DNA here is from genome assembly GCA_963696655.1 of uncultured Alphaproteobacteria bacterium. Lineage (GTDB taxonomy): Bacteria > Pseudomonadota > Alphaproteobacteria > Dongiales > Dongiaceae > Hypericibacter. The sequence goes on along the minus strand of CAVOLB010000170.1, from coordinate 8,377 downwards.
ATTACGGCGCCCAGCAGGGCGACTATCGCATCGTCGAGGCGCTGGCGACCCTCGCTTACGAAGGACGTCGCGCCGACTTCTTCCGCAAGGAGCTGATCAACGCGCTCGAGATCCTCGAGCATCACGACGTTACCGCCGGCAACATGCTGGGCTCCTGGGCCGGCGCCATGGGCCAGTGCCAGTTCATGCCCTCGAGCTATCTGCGCTTCGCCGTCGATGCCGATGGCGACGGCAAGCGCGACATCTGGAACTCGACCGCCGACGTGTTCGGCTCGATCGCCAACTACCTCGCCGGCAACGATTGGAAGCCCGATCAGACCTGGGGACGGGAAGTCAAGCTGCCGACCCATCTCGACAGCAACCTGATCTCGCTCGACATCGAGAAATCGCTCGAGGAATGGAAGAAGCTGGGCCTGCGGCGCGCAGATGGCGGCGATCTGCCGGTGGTCCATAAGCTCGACGCCTCGCTGGTCCGGCCCGACGACACGACCGGCCCCGCCTATCTCGTCTATGGAAACTACAAGGCGATCATGAAGTGGAATCGCTCGACCTATTTCGCGACCGCCGTCGGCACGCTTTCCGATCGGATCGAGCAGGGTTGACGAGCGGCGATCAGGGGTCATAGGGGTCGGTTGGAGAAAATGCTCAGGTGGGGTTCCGTTGCGGCGATGCTGGGCGTGACGGCTGCGCTCTTGTTGGGCGGCTGCTCGGAGACCGAGCTCGTGCTCAATACCGGCAAGGTCGTGACCAAACCCAACCAGACGCCGCCGGCTTACAAGATCGGGCAGCCCTACCAGGTCGAGGGCGTCTGGTACTACCCGAAGGTCGACTATGGCTATGACGAGACCGGGATCGCGTCCTGGTATGGGCCCGACTTCAACGGCAAGCCCACGGCCAGCGGCGAGATCTACGATCAGAACGGCCTGACGGCGGCGCACAAGTCGCTGCCGCTCCCGACCATCGTCCAGGTGACCAATCTTGAGAACGGGCGCTCGCTGAAGCTGCGCATCAACGACCGCGGGCCGTTCGTGAATGGCCGCATCATCGATGTGTCGCGCCGTGCCGCCCAGCTGCTGGGCTTCCACCAGAACGGCACCGCCAAGGTCCGCGTCCAGGTGCTGGCCGACGAGAGCATGGCCCTGGCGGCCGCCCTGACCGGCGGCAGCGGCGTGCCGGCCGATCAGCCGCAGCCGGCGGTGCCGACGGCGGCACCCACCACGGCCGTCACCAGCCAGGCGCTGCCTTCGACGACGAGCAGCGCCTCGAATACGGTCGCGCCCGCACCCGCGGCGACCAACACGGTGGCCAGCACGGCGCCCGCGACCACGCGCGCCGTCGCGGCGGCCCAGCCCGATGGTCGGGTCACGCAGACGCTCGTCAAGCCGACCGGGATCTTCATCCAGGCCGGCTCCTTCACCCAATATGCGAACGCGCAGAAATTGACCACGGAACTGTCACGCATGGGGGCGGCTACCATGACGCCGGTCAAGGTCGGCACGCAGCAGTTCTATCGCGTGCGGCTGGGGCCGATCGCGTCGGTTCCGGAGGCCGACCGCCTGCTGGAGAAGCTGGTCCAGTCCGGCCACACCGAGGCGCGCATCGTCGTGGATTGATGCGGCGGACCGCCGCGAAATCGCCCAGATGGGCGGCTCTTATGGATCGACGCCGGCTCCCGTGCGGCGTTATCTTTAACTTTGCCGGGAGAGGAACCAGGATGATTGGGATAACGATGACATTCGCTGCACGTCCTTTGACCGCGCTCGCGGCCTTGGCCTTTCTCGCCGCCTCCTCGCTGGGGACCGCCGCCGCCCGGGCCGAATCCATCGACACCACGGCGACCGAGGCCTATGTCCTGGATTTCGATACCGGCGCGGTGCTGCTCGACAAGAACGCGGAAACGCAGATCCAGCCGGCCTCGCTCAGCAAGCTGATGACGGTCTATCTGCTGTTTGACGCGCTGAAGAAGGGCGAGGTCAAGCTTGAGGATACCTTCCCGGTCTCCAAGGAGGCCTGGGCGCTGAACGAGGGCTCGACGATGTTCGTCGGCATCGGCAGCCAGATCAAGATCGAGGACCTGATCCGCGGCATCATCGTGCAGTCGGGCAACGATGCCTGCCTCGTGGTCGCGGAAGGTCTCGCCGGCACCGAGGAAGCCTTCGTCGAGCGGATGAACAAGAAGGCCCAGGAGCTCGGCCTCAAGGACAGCCAGTTCGACAATCCGCACGGGCTCGAAGATCCCAAGCAGTTGATGACCGCGCATGACGTGGCGTGGCTGGCCCATCACCTGATCGCCGATTTCCCCGAATATTATCATTACTTCTCGGAGAAGGAATTCGTCTTCAACGGCATCAAGCAGGGCAACCGCAATCCGCTGCTCTACAAGGATCCGACCGTCGACGGCCTCAAGACCGGCCATCTCAGCATCTCCGGCTACAGCGTGGCGGTCTCGGCCAAGCGCGACGGCCGGCGCATCATCACGGTGCTGATCGGGACCCACAGCATGCAGGAGCGCTCCGACGAGGCGGCGAAGGTTCTCGACTGGGCCTTCCGCGAATATGACAATTACACGGTCGCCAAGGCCGGCTCGGTGCTGGCCGACGCGCCGGTCTGGATGGGCGAGGAGGCGACGGTTCCGCTGGCGGTCGGCAAGGACCTGCTGGTGACGCTGCCCCGGGCGGCTCATGACAAGCTCAGCGCCAAGGCGGTGTTCGACGGCCCGATCCCGGCGCCGATCACGGCCGGCCAGGAAGTGGGCAAGGTCGTGATCTCGGTGCCCGGCATGGCCGACATGGAAGTGCCGCTCGTCGCCGGCAAGGAAGTGCCGAAGCTGGGCTTCTTCGGGCGCATGTTCGCGTCGCTGAAGCATTATATCGGCGGCGGGGCCTGATCGGAGCGAGCGGAGACGGAATGGCGCGCGGCCGCTTCATTACGTTCGAGGGCGGCGAGGGCGCGGGCAAATCCACGCAAGCCAAGCGTCTGGCCGCCTGGCTCGAGGGGCGGGGGCAGACGGTCCTGCTGACTCGCGAGCCCGGCGGGTCGCCCGGCGCGGAAGAAATCCGCAAGCTGCTGGTCCAGGGCGCCACCGACCGCTGGGATCCCATGACCGAGACCCTGCTGCATTTCGCGGCGCGGCGCGATCATCTCGAGCGCGTCATCCGCCCGGCCCTGGCCGCGGGGCAGTGGGTGCTGTCCGATCGCTTCGCGGATTCGACCCTGGCCTATCAGGGCTACGGCCATGGCGTCGATCGCGACTTCATCGCGCTGCTCGAGAGGGCCGTGGTCGGCTCACAGCGCCCGGACCTGACCCTGATCCTCGATCTGCCGGTGGCCCAGGGCCTCAAGCGCGCCGGCGCGCGGCGCGGCCCCGAGACCCGCTATGAGGACATGGCCCAGGCCTTTCACGAGCGGCTGCGCCAGGGCTTCCTCGCCATTGCGGCACAGGAGCCGCAGCGCTGTCGTGTCATCGACGCGACCGCCAGCCTCGACGCGGTCCAGGCCAAGCTGCGCGCCGCGATGACCGAGGCTTTCCCGGCCGAGCTGAGGCAGGCCCCATGAACGACGAGCCGCAGCAGGCCTGGCCTTCGCCGCGCGAGAATCCCGATCTCATCGGCCATGAGGAGGCCGAGGCGGCGCTGGCGTCCGCTGTGGCGTCGGGACGCTTGGCGCATGGCTGGTTGATCACGGGCCCCCGCGGCATCGGCAAGGCGACCCTGGCCTTTCGCTTCGCGCGCTATCTGCTGGCGAACCGCGGCGCCGAGGCCGAGGCGCCGGGATTGTTCGGCGCCGCCGAGACGACCGCGCCCGCGGGCTTGCGCATCGATCCCAACCTGCCGCTGTTCCGTCGCATCGCCAGCGGCGGCCATGCCGATCTCATCACGGTCGAGCGCAGCTGGGACGAGAAGAAGAAAAAGCGCCGCAGCGAGATCGTCATCGGCGATGTGCGCGATATCGGCCAGTTCCTGCATCTGACGCCGGCGGAAGGCGGCTGGCGTGTCGTCATTGTCGACTGCGCCGAGGACATGAACCGCAACGCCGCCAACGCGGTGCTCAAGGTGCTCGAAGAGCCGCCGCGCCGCTCGGTGCTGCTGCTGGTGAGCCACGCGCCGGGACGGCTCCTGCCGACCATCCGTTCGCGCTGCCGCCGGCTGGCGCTGAAGCCGCTGGCCGACGCGTCGGTGCGCGCCCTCCTGGCGCGCTATCGGCCCGAGCTCGAGCCGGCTGACCAGGCGCTGCTGGTCTGGCTGGCGCAGGGGAGCATCGGCCGCGCCCTGGCATTGGCCGAGGAGGAGGGGCTCGAGCTCTACCGCGAGCTGGGCGAGCAGCTCGGCCGGCTGCCCGATCTCGACATCCCGGCCTTGCATGATTTTGCCGACCGCCTCGCCCGCGATCGCGAGGGCGACCGCTTCCGCACCGCGGCCGATCTGCTCGAAGGCTGGATGGCGCGATTGCTGCGGACGGCGTCCCTGGGCCGCCCGGACCCTGGAATTCCGCCCGAGGAAGCCCAGATTCTAGGGCGTCTGGCCGGGTCCCGCGGACTTGATCAATGGCTGGCCCTGTGGGAAAAGGTCACGCGCCTGATCGCCGGGGCCGAGCAGGCCGATCTCGATCTGAAACAGGTCTGGATCGGCGCCATGCTAGCCTTGGCCGGGCAGGGACGGCGCTGACAGGAACCGCCTGTCCTCCGAAGCGGCGAAGCCGCGAAGGAGGATGGTTCGGCGTCCGCCCCACCTCCGCATTCCCGCGGATCTCGTCGCCACAAACCAGGTTCTCGATCCGGAAGACCCGCACGCATGTCAGGGCCCCGCGCCTACTACATCACCACGCCGATCTATTACGTGAACGACGCGCCGCATATCGGGCACGCCTATACGACGCTCGCCTGCGATGTGATCGCGCGCTTCATGCGGCTGGACGGGCGGCGGGTCAATTTCCTGACCGGCACGGACGAGCATGGCCAGAAGGTCGAGAAATCGGCCAAGGCCGCCGGCATGACGCCCAAGGATTTCACCGACAAGGTCTCGCAGAATTTCCGCGATCTCGCGGTCGCGATGAATTTCAGCAACGACGATTTCATCCGCACCACCGAGGCGCGGCATATCAAGGCCTGCCAGGCGCTGTGGCAGGCGCTGCTGTCGCGCGGCCATATCTATCTCGGCCATTACGAGGGTTGGTATGCGGTCCGCGACGAGGCCTTCTATGGCGAGGAGGAGCTGACCACCGGCGCCGACGGCAAGAAGCGGGCGCCTTCGGGTGCCGAGGTCGAGTGGGTCAAGGAGCCCAGCTACTTCTTCGATCTCTCGAAATGGCAGCAGCCGCTGCTCGATTTCTACGAGAAGCATCCGGACTTCATCGCGCCCGAGACGCGCCGCAACGAGGTGCTGTCCTTCGTGCGCGGCGGGCTCATGGATCTGTCGGTGTCGCGCACCAGCTTCAAATGGGGCATTCCGGTGCCGAACGATCCGGACCACATCATGTATGTGTGGCTCGACGCGCTGACCAACTACATCACGGCGGTGGGCTATCCCGATGTCGGCAGCGAGAGCTACCGCACCTTCTGGCCGGCCGACCTGCACATGGTCGGCAAGGACATCCTGCGCTTCCACGCGGTCTATTGGCCGGCCTTCCTGATGGCCGCGGGGCTGGAGCCGCCCAAGCGGGTCTTCGCCCATGGCTGGTGGACCAACGAGGGCCAGAAGATTTCCAAGTCGCTCGGCAACGTCATCGACCCGCTGCAGCTCGTCGAGACCTACGGGCTCGACCAGGTGCGCTACTTCCTGCTGCGCGAGGTGCCGTTCGGCAATGACGGCGACTTTTCGCGCCGCGCCATGGTCACGCGGACCAACAGCGATCTTGCCAACGGCCTGGGCAATCTGGCGCAGCGCTCGCTCTCGATGATCAACAAGAACTGCGGCGCGGTCGTGCCGGAGACGGGGGCGTTGACCGAGGCGGACCGGAAGCTGCTCGGTCAGGCGCAGGACCTGCTGCCGCGCTGGCGCGAGGCGATCGAGACCCAGACCTTCAACCGCGGGCTCGAGACGATCTGGTTCGTCGTCGCCGAGGCCGACCGCTATGTCGACGAGCAGGCACCCTGGGCGCTGAAGAAGACCGATCCCGCGCGCATGGCAACGGTGCTCTGGGTGCTGGCCGAGACGGTGCGCTATCTCGCCATCCTGGTGCAGCCGGTGATGCCGGAATCGGCGGGCAAGCTGCTCGATCAGCTGGCTGTGCCGCAGGGAAGGCGCAGCTTCGTTCATCTGACGGAAGCCGACGCGCTGAAGGCCGGCACGCCCTTGCCGGCGCCGGAAGGCGTGTTCCCGCGCTTCGTCGATCCGGATGCGCCGGCACCCGTGGCTGCGCCCGCCAAAGCCAAGGGCAAGAACGCCTGATGCTCGTCGACAGTCATTGCCATCTGGATTATCTCGACCGCGCCGGGATTCTCGACGCGGCCTTGGGCCGTGCGCGCGAGGCGGGGGTGGGGGCGATGCTCACCATCTGCACCAGCCTGGAGGAGTTCCCCCAGGTGCTGGCCATCGCCGAGCGCCATGACAATCTCTGGTGCACGGTCGGCGTCCATCCGCACGAGGCGGAAGGCGAGGTCAATGTCGCGGCCGAGCAGCTGATCGAGCTCAGCCGCCATCCCAAGGTGATCGGGATCGGCGAATGCGGCCTCGATTATTTCTACGAGCGCAGCCCGCGCGCCGAGCAGCAGTCGGTGTTCCGCACCCATATCGCCGCGGCGCGGGCCACCGGCCTGCCGCTGATCGTTCATAGCCGTGATGCCGACGAGGACACGGTGGCGCTGTTGCAGGAAGGGGCGGCCGAGGGAAACCTGCGCGGGCTGATCCATTGCTTCAGCACCACGCAATATCTCTCCGACAACGCCCTCAAGCTGGGGTTCTATATCTCGCTCTCGGGGATCCTGACCTTCCCGAAGTCGGAAACCTTGCGCGCGATCGCGAAGGACCTCCCGCGGGACCGCATCCTGGTGGAAACGGACTCGCCTTATCTGGCGCCCGTGCCCTTTCGCGGCAAGAAATGTGAGCCCGCCTTCGTCGCCCATACGGCGCAATGCCTGGCCGACCTGCAAGGCATGACCGCGCCGGAACTGGCCGACACCACCACGGCCAACTTCTTCCGCCTGTTCGACAAGGCGAAGTCTGCGTCCTTTAAGGCGTCGGCCTGACCGACGGCAAACCGAGATCCGGGATTTCATGCGCGTAACGATACTGGGATGCGGCGGTTCGGGCGGGGTGCCGCTGGTGGGCAATCACTGGGGGAGCTGCAACCCGAAGAATCCGCGTAACCGGCGCCGGCGTGTCTCGGTGCTGATCGAGGATCACGCCCGGACCATCCTGATCGACGCGTCGCCCGACTGCCGGATGCAACTGCTCGACGCCAATGTCAGGAAGCTCGATGCGGTCCTGTTCACGCATGATCACGCGGATCATGCCCATGGCATCGACGATCTGCGTTTCGTGCGGCGCGATCCCGCGGCGCCACCTCTGCCGGTGTTCGGGACGGCCGAGACGCTAGAGACCCTGTCGCAGCGCTTCGACTACGCGTTCTCGCAAAACGAGAAGGGGTCGGGCCGGCTCTACCGGCCGTTCCTCCAGCCGACCGAGATTCGCCATGGCCAGCCTTTCGATTTGCTGGGGCTGACGGTCGTGCCTTATCGGCAGGAGCATGGTCATGGCACGCTTTCGACCGGTTACCGCGTCGGGCCCATGGCCTATTCGACCGATGTGGTGGAGCTGCCGCCGGCCTCGCTCGCCCAGCTCGAGGAGCTCGACCTCTTCGTGGTCGATTGCCTGCGGCTGGAGCCGCACAGCACCCACGCGAATTTCGAGAAGGCGATCGCCTGGATCGAGGCGCTCAAGCCGCGCCATGCGGTGCTGACCCATCTCAACCATCAGATCGACTATGACGTGCTCGCGGCACGCTGCCCGCCGGGCGTCGAGCCCGGCTATGACGGCCTGGTCGTCGAGATCCCGGAAATCGTTCGCTGAGGCACGGGGCGCCGCGTCCGATCGGGGCGGGTGAGTCTTCGAGTCACAGTCCGGCGCAATTCGAACTCATTCGCCTTCGGAGTCGCCATCCCGAGTTCGAATTCATTTGACCGGCTCGACTCGGCTGTGATTCCGTCGAGTCATGGCAATTCGAATCGACCTCCGCCGCTATCTGCGCCAGATCGCCGTTCCTCTGATCGGCGCTTCGCTGATGGGCTATTTCGGCTATCACGCGATCCAAGGCGACCGTGGCCTCATGGCGTGGCTCACCCTCAAACAGCAATTGCGCCAGGCCGATGCGCAGCTCGCCTCGCTCCAGGGCGAGCAGCTGACCCTCGCCAACCGGGTCCAGCGCATGAGCCCGGCGACGC
>CAVOLB010000169.1:0-121764 GCA_963696655.1 uncultured Alphaproteobacteria bacterium | reverse complement strand
ACGAGAGAGGTTCATCGCTTGGGCGAATCCCGAGTATTGGACTTGAGAGCCGGCCGCCGCTTCCAACGGCGACCTACTCCTGTCTTAGTTGTCCCTGGGCTACGATTCGAACGTAGGTCTCCGACCTGTAAAGAGGGTGTCCTACCACTAGACGAACCAGGGCCAGCGCCGATTGAGGGCCGCTTTTCCTTTCCTTATCAGGGGCTTGGAAAGCGGCCCTTCCTTTTTGTCCTCGCCCCCGCCGCCGGTCGGCAGTTTCGACGGGGGCTCACTACTCTCAACATGACCGTCTCCTCCTGTTCTCCGCGTTATGCATTATATCGTGTCTGCCTATATACGCAAACAACAAATGACTAAATAGACATTTCTTGTTTGCTTATGCCGAGGTGCAGCATTATATTTTGGCTCGTGCACGCCGTGGAATCGGAAGGAGCCACCGCAATGAACACAGGACATATCAAGAACGAGAATGGCGACACAGCATCGCCCCAAGATGAGTCAGACACAAAGGCTACGCGTGCCTATGAGCGCTCGACAATCGAGTTTCCCTATAACGACCTCGACGATGCTGTCTCGATTGCTAAAGCCATTCACATGAATGCCGGTATGTCATGCACATTGGATCAGCTCGCGGCCTATCTTGGGCAATCCATGACGAGCGGCGCCTTCCGTGGACGCGTGTCCAATGCCGGGACCTTCCGTCTCACAGAGAACGAACGTGGCGGCGTCCGGCTGTCCGATCTCGGACTCCGCGCGGTGGACGAAAACAAAGAGCCGGAAGCTCGCGCTGATGCGTTTCTGAGCGTCCCGCTCTATCTAGAAATATACGAGAAGTATCGAGGGTATACGCTGCCGCCAGCGGCGGCCCTTGAGCGTGAAATGCTTGCTCTCGGGGTTTCGTCCAAACAGACGAACAAGGCTCGCCAAGCGTTCATGCGCTCTGCAAAGCAAGCGGGATTTTTCACGCACGGAGAAGATCGACTAGTGAAACCGGCGTTTGGTGCTACGCCGACCACCAAGCCAATCGAGTCTGCGTCCGGCGAAGAGAAGCCCAAGGGGAAGGGCGAAGGTGGAAGCGGAGGGGGGGATAACGTCGGGTTAAATCTTGACCCGCTGATAATTGAGTTGCTGCGAAAAATTCCTCCGGCTGATAAAGGCTGGCCCGTAGCCAAGCGGCTGCGGTGGATGCGCACCTTCGCTATGAATGTCTCGCAAATCTATGATGACGAAGATCAACCAGTAGAATTTAAAATCGAAATCGAGAATTCGACTTCGGAGACATAATCATGCTCAACCTTTCATGGATCAAATGCGGCGAACCTGGGCATTGGTGCCCATTTGATAACGTCAATCTTTCGACAGTGAACGCTTCTGGCATCTATATCATTTGGCACGATGGTAATCCGGCTCGTGTTGTGCGCGTTGGCCAAGGCAACATTGCCGAACGGATTAAGGCACACCGGAATGACAGCGAAATCGTTGCTTATCGTCAAAGCGGGACGCTTCGCGTCACATGGGCAACTGTGCCGGCAGCCCAGCAGGATGGGGTGGAGTGCTATCTTGCGGATCGGTGGACTCCACTAGTCGGAGATGCCTTTCCGGATGCGGAACCGATTGTGGTGAATGATCCGTGGTGACGGCTTCCATTCCCGCCAAGATCACCTCAAGCGTCTCGCGTAGCTTCATGTATTGGTACCAGGCCCATGGCGGCTCTTGACCCGCCGCCAGCTTGGCATTTGTCCATTTTAAGATATTTTCAAGCTCAGCCTTCATCTGGGCATCCTGTTAGTCTGCTTCCTAAGAAACGACTAATCGAACGCTTGGTTCCTGGACTTAGGACACCGGCCCTCTAGTTCGGACAGCACTCCGCAGACAATCTAATCCGCCGGCAGGGCGTTGATCTGGTCCTGAAGATGCGAGCGCAAGGGGGCATCCGCCGGCATGGCCGCCAGGAGCCGGGTCCAGAGCTTGCGGGCGTCGGCCGGCCGGCCGGCCCTTGCGGCCCCCAGCCCGTCGAAATAGAGCAGCGCCAGATTGCCGGGGTCCTTGGCGCGCACCCGGGCGAGGGTCTCGTCGAAGGCGGGCGGCAGGGGTGCCGTCTCGGGCGATCCCTGCAGCAGGGCCCCGGCGTAATCGAGCTGGATGTCGGTGCGGTCGGGGGCGAGGGCGGCCGCATGGCCCAGGGCTTCCACCGCCTTGTCGCTTTGGCCCAAGACGCCATAGGAGCGCGACAGCTTGAGCCAGCCCTCGAGATCGTTGGGATCGGTCTGCAGGCGCTGCGCCAGGCCGTCGACCATGGCGCGGATCTTGGCCTCGCGCTCTTCGGGCGTGAGGTTCGCCATGGCCGCCATATCGTCGGTGGAAGGGCCATCGGCGGAAGGGGCGGTGCCGCTGCCGTCCGACGGCGGTGGCGCGGCGCCGGGCGCGGTCGCCATGGCCATGCCGGCCTTGGCGCGCTGGGCGGCGGCGATGGTCTGCTCGACCATCTGGCGCCAGCCGGCATCGGGCGGCGCTTCGGCCAGCAGCTGATTCCAGGCGGCGATCGCCTCGTCGATCCGGCCGGCTTCGGCCGCGGCCAGTGCCAGATAGAAGCGCGCGCGCGGATCGGCCGGATCGGCCGCCAGGCCCTTGCGCAGGGCGGCGGCGGCGTCGGGCGTCACCTGGCCCTCGGCCATCTGCGTCAGCGCCTCGCCATAGCGGGCCTGGGTTAGCTTGGGATCGGCGTTCTGCTGGATCGCCTGCTCCAGCGCCGTGGCCGCCTCCTCGAAACGCTGCAGGGTCAGATAGAGATCGCCGAGCTGCGCCCAGCCGGCGGCGTCGGACGGGTTGGCATCGAGCTTGGCCGCGAGCAGCTTCGCCGCATCGGCCAGCGGCTGCAGCGCGGGCGTGGGCGGCGGCACGGCCGTGTCGACCGACCGCGGCGGCAGCGAGGCCTGCCGCATCGGCTGGTCGGGCAAGCCGGGCGCGCCCAGCTCGAGATAGAGGATGGGGGCGCCTGCCGCGAGGATCGCCGCCAGCACCAGCACGAGCCGGCGTCGCGTGATGGCGGGCTGGCGGCGGGGCGGCGGCGGCGCGACATCGGTCGCGAGCAGCCGCCGCTCGATCTCGAGCCGGGCCGAGGCGGCCGCGTCGGGATCGATCAGCTCGCGCTCGAGATCGCGCTTGAGCTCGTTCAGCTGGTCGCGATAGACCGCATCGTCGCCGCCGACCGGCGGTACCGGCTCGGCCGCGCGCAGCAAAGGCCAGAGCAGCGCCAGCAGGGACGCCGCCGTCAGCAGCGCGATGGCAATCCAGAGCAGGGTCATGGCGGGCTCCCGCCCGGCGGCGCGCTTTCTTCGGCATCGCGCGCCAGGAGTGCCCGCAGATGCGCCTGCTCCTCAGGCGTCAAGGCGGCCGGCGCTGCTTCGGAACGGCGCCGGCGGAAATAGAGGGCGATCGCCAGCAGCGCGAGGAGGAAGATCGCGGCCGGCCCGAACCAGAGCAGATAGGTCTTGGGCTTGAGCGGCGGCTCCAGCAGGACGAAATCGCCATAGCGCGCGACCAGGAAGGCGCGCACCTGATCGTCGCTGTCGCCGGCGGTCAGCCGCTCGCGGATCAGCACGCGCAGGTCATGGGCGAGATCGGCCTGCGAATCGTCGATCGACTGGTTCTGACAGACGAGGCAGCGGATATCGCGGCTGATGGTGCGCGCGCGCGCCTCGAGCGCCGGGTCGGCCAGCATCTCGCCGGGCTCGACCGCCTGCGCCAGGCCGATCATCGCCGACAGCAGGAGGGCCGCGAGACAGCCCAGCGAAAAAATCCGCCGCCTCATTTCGTCAGCTCGTCGAGCAGCGGCATGATCGTCTTGTCGATTGTCGGCTGATCCAGCGGGCCCCATTGCCGATAGCGGATATGGCCGGCGCGGTCGATGATGAAGCTCTCCGGCACGCCCGAGATGCCGAAATCGATTCCGGTGCGGCCCTTCGCATCGTTGCCGATGGCGGCATAGGGATTGCCGAGTTCTTTCAGCCAGTCGGCCGCCGCCGCGGGCTCGTCCTTATAGAGGATGCCATAGAGCGCGACGTTCGGATGTTTCGCGAGCTCGCTCAGCAAAGGATGCTCCGCGCGGCAGGGCAGGCACCAGCTGGCGAAAAAATTCACGACCGTGACCTTGCCCTCGTTGCCGGTGCGCATGACGTCGGCGTGAGTCAGGCCGCCATCCAGCGCGGTCATGCCGGGCAGCGAGAACTCCGGCACCGGGCGGTCGATCAGGGCCGAGGGGATCTGGCTCGGATCGCGATCCTCGCCCAGCCGCAGCAGGAAATAGGCCGCGACGCCGGCGAACAGCAGGATCGGCAGCAGAAACAGAATCCGGCGCGAGGGGAGGGTCATGGGACGCTTGCGAATCCGCTTGTCGTCACGCGCGCGCCGCGGCGAGCGCCGCGCGGCGCTGCGCCGGCGCGCCGACACGGTAGCGCCGGTCGGAGAGCGATACGAATCCGCCCAGCACCATCACCAGCACGCCGCCCCAGATCAGCGGCACCAGCGGCTCGCGATAGATGCGCACGGTCCAGCCGCCCTTGCCGTCGGGATCGCCCAGCACGGCATAGAGATCGGCAAGCCCGTTGCTGTGGATCGCGGCCTCGGTCGTCGGCATGCGCTGGACCCAATAGAGCCGGCGCTCCGGATGCAGCACCGCGATCGGGGAGCCGTTCTTGGAGACGGTGAACTGGCCGCGATAGGCCCAGTAATTCACGCCGTCGATGCGCCGCGCGTCGTCGAGGCGGAACTCATAGGCGCCGAGATCGAGGCTCTGCCCGACCGCGAGATTGGCGACATGCTCTTCCTTCCAGGCGGCGGCACCGGTGACGCCGAAGATGGCGATGGCGAGGCCCAGATGCGCGACCGTCATGCCGATGGCGCCGCGCGGCAGCTGGACCAGACGGCGCAGCGAGACCCCGAGCCCGCTGCGGGCAAGGCCGATGCGCGTGGCGAGCTCGACGAAGACCGAAGCGGCGACCCAGCCGCCGGCCGCCATGCCGACCAGCGCCAGGATCGGACCGCCGCGATGGAGCCACCAGGTGAGCGCCGCGATCGCGAGTGCTGCGAGGCCGGCGATCCAGAGCCGCGTCAGCGCCCCGCCGAGATCGCCGCGCTTCCAGGCGAGGAGCGGGCCCACTCCCATCAGCAGCAGCATGGGCAGGATCACCGGCACGAAGGTCGCGTTGTAGTAAGGCGGCCCGACCGAGACGGCGCCGCCGCCGGTCACGTCGAGGAACAGCGGATAGAGCGTGCCGATGAAGACCGTGGCGCAGGCCGTCGCCAGCAGGAGATTGTTCAGCAGCAGCGCGCCCTCGCGGCTCACCGGCTGAAACAGGCCGCCGCCCTTGAGCACAGGCGCGCGCCAGGCGAAGAGCGCGAGCGCGCCGCCGACATAGAGGACGAGGAGGGCCAGGATGAAGATGCCGCGCGCGGGATCGACCGCGAAGGCATGGACCGAGGTCAGCACGCCCGAGCGCACCAGGAAGGTGCCGATCAGGCTGAGCGCGAAGGTGAGGATCGCGAGCAGGATGCACCAGGCTTTGAGCGCGTCGCGCTTCTCGACCACGATCGCCGAATGCAGCAGCGCGGTCCCGAGCAGCCAGGGCATGAAGGAGGCGTTCTCGACCGGGTCCCAATACCACCAGCCGCCCCAGCCCAGCTCGTAATAGGCCCACCAGCTCCCCAGCCCGATGCCGGCGGTCAGCGCGATCCAGGCGGCGAGCGTCCAGGGCCTGACCCAGCGCGCCCAGGCGGCGTCCACCTTGCCTTCGATGAGCGCGGCGACGGCGAAGGAGAAGGCCATCGAGAAGCCGACATAACCCAGATAGAGCATCGGCGGATGGAAGGCGAGGCCCGGATCCTGCAGCAGCGGATTGAGATCGTTGCCGTCGGGCGGCGGCGGGAAGACGCGCGCGAAGGGATCGGAGGTGAAGAGCATGAAGGCGAGGAAGCCCAGCGCGATCATCGCCTGCACGGCGAGCGCTCGGGCCTTGAGCCGCGTCGGCAGGCGGTTGCCGAAGAGCGCCACCGAGGCGCCATAGATCGCGAGGATCAGCACCCAGAGCAGCAGCGAGCCCTCGTGGTTCCCCCAGAGCCCGGTGATCTTGTAGAGCATCGGTTTGAGCGAATGCGAGTTCTCGACCACGTTGCGGACCGAGAAGTCCGACAGGATATGGGCGCGCATCAGGCTGCCGAAGGCGAAGGCGATCAGGACGAAGAGCGTGAGCGCGCCCGGCTTCGCCATCGCCATCCAGCGCGCATTGTTGCGCTGCGCGCCCACCAGCGGGATGGTCGATTGCAGCAGCGCCACCAGGAAGGCGAGGATCAGCGCGTAATGGCCCAGCTCGACGATCATGGCGTGGCTCCGCTCGTCGTCCCGGTTGTCGCCTCATCGCCGCGCCATTCGCCGGACTTCTTCAAGGCCTCGGCGACCTCGCGCGGCATGTATTTCTCGTCATGCTTGGCCAGCACCGAGCGCGCGGTGAAGCCGCCATCGGCGGCCAGCGTTCCCTCGGCCACGACGCCCTGGCCTTCCCGGAACAGGTCCGGCAGCACGCCGCTATAAGTCACGGGCACGCTGTTCTTGAGATCGGTCACGATGAAATGAATCGTGACGCCATCGGCGTCGCGCGTGACGCTGCCTTCCTGCACGAGACCGCCGATCCGTAAGGAACGCCCGACCGGAACCTGCTTGGTCTGCAGATCCGTCGGGCTGTAGAAGAAGACGAGATTGTCGCTGAAGGCGCTGAGCACCAGCGCCGTGGCGCCGCCGCCCAGCAGCAGCGCCAGCAACAGCACGATCAGGCGCTGGCGCTTGCGGGTCATGCCCGCTCTTTCGCGGAAGAAATTGGCGCGGACTTGGCCGGCGGCCGCTCGTCCTCACGGGCCTGCTCGAGCCGGGCGAGCTCGCTCTCGCGCCGCTTCAGCCGGCCGATGCGCGCGACCAGGAGCCAGACCAGGAGCGCAGCGACCAGCGCATAGGCGGGCCAGACGAACGCGCCGTAGCCGCCCATGTCGAAGAAGCTGTCCAACCCGTCGCTCATGCTCGCCCATGCCGGTGACCGCGGGGGCTTATAGCACCGGGAGTGCCGGCCCCGCCAGCGACGCCCTGCCGCGCCGATGCCGGCCCGATGATATCAATGGCCTGAATAATAACAGAAATTTAGGTGAGGGCGCTGCCCGGCCTCAGGCCGCGCGGCCATATTGCAAGGCCCTGAGCCGCGCCTCGAGCAGCTCGGCCCTCATGCCCAGGAGCAGCGTCACCGCGAAATAGGCATTGAAGGCGATCGCCATGACGAAGAGCGGCCAGAGCATGGAGGGGTCGATGGTGGGCGCGCCCCAGCGCAGGATCGAGGCCGGCTGGTGCAGCGTGTTCCACCAGTTCACCGAGAATTTGATGATCGGCAGATTGATGGCGCCCACCAGCGCCAGCACCGCCGCCGCGCGCTGCCCGCGCACCCGGTCGTCGAAGGCGCTGAAGAGCAGCATATGGCCGAGATAGAGGAACAACAGGATCAGCATCGAGGTCAGGCGCGCATCCCAGACCCACCAGGTGCCCCACATCGGCTTGCCCCAGAGCGACCCCGTCGCCAGTGCCATCGCGGTGAAGGCGGCCCCGATCGGCGACGCCGATTTGGCGAAGAGATCGGCCAGCGGATGACGCCAGATCAGCGCGACCGCGCTCGCGACGGCGATCAGCGCATAGATCTGAAGGCCCATCCAGGCCGAGGGCACATGCACATACATGATGCGCACCGAGAGCCCCTGCTGATAGTCGGCCGGCGCCAGGAAGGCCAGCAGCAGACCGATCGGAAACAGCAGCAGGCAGGCACCGACGAGCCACGGCATCAGCCGGCGCGACAGGCGCTGAAAGCGCGCGGGATTGGCGAAGCGGTGCAACGACATCAGGGCTTCGAGCATGGCGCCGGGGGCAGCCCTTGCCAAGCGGCAAAGGGCCGCAAGGGGGGAACGATCGCGTGAGGGGGAGGGGGACGCAAAGGGGAACGATTGCGTGAGGAAGCGCTCCTCCCCGCCTCGAGGCAGCTGTCACGCACTCCCACAGTCATCCCCGCGAAAGCGGGGACCCAACTTTCAACCGACACCGCTGGATCGGCATGGGCCCCCGCTTTCGCGGGGGTGACAAGAGAGCAGGGGTGACGAAGGAGCGCGATGACGAAGGAGAGGCGTTGGCGTCGACGACTTCTCTAGAGGCGGCGGACGAAGGAAACCTCAGCTCAACGCCTGCTTCGCCGCGGCCGCGGCCGCGAAGGGGCCGACGCCGAGCGAGATCAGCAGGATCGCGCCGAGCAGTTGCAGATGCGGTGCCGCGGGCAGGCCCGACAAGGCGGCGTCGACCGCGGCGGTGCCGAAGATCAGCACCGGGATGTAGAGCGGCAGGATCAGGAGCGGCAGCAGCAGCGCGCCGCGCCGCGCGCCCAGCACCAGGGCGGCACCGACGGCGCCGATCAGGCTGAGGCAGGGCGTGCCCAGCAGCAGCGATCCGATCAGGGCCGGCAATCCCGCCGGGTCCATCCGCAGCATGAGGGCGAGCACCGGCGCCAGGATCACCAGCGGCAATCCGGTCGCGAGCCAATGGGCGGCGAGCTTGGCCAGCACCACCAGCGGCATCGGCAACGGCGCCAGCGCCAGCTGCTCGAGGCTGCCATCCTGGTAATCCTCGGCAAACAGCCGATCGAGCGCGATCAGCGAGGCCAGCAGGGCCACGACCCAGAGGATGCCGGCGGCGATGCGCGCCAGGAGCTCGGGCTCGGGGCCGAGGCCGAAGGGAAAGAGCAGGGTCGCCAGCAGGAAGAAGGCGACGGCGGTCGCCGCCTCCGAGCCGTGGCGCAGGATGAGGCGCAGATCGCGCGCGAGGATCGCCAGGAAGGCGCGCGCGAGGCTGGGATCGGCGGCCGGGAGAGCCGGGTCCAAGGCCTGCTGCGCGCTCATTGCAAGGTCCCGCTGCCGGCGAGGCGAAGCTCCTGCGTGGGCTGCAGCGCCAGGCGGTCATGGGTGGCGAGGATGACGATGCCGTCCCGCGCGCGATGGCTCGCGATCGCCGCCAGCAGCCGCTCCGCGCCCTCGCTGTCGAGGCTGGTCGAGGGCTCGTCGAGCAGCCACAAGGCGGCCGGCCTCAGGACGAGGCGCGAGAGGGCCAGGCGCCGGCGCTGGCCCGCCGAGAGAAAGCGCGCCGGCAGATCGGCGATCCGCTCCAGGCCGAAGGCCGCGAGCGCCGAGGATGCCGTCGTGGCAGGTCCGCCCATCAGCGCCGACCAGAACTGCAGATTCTCGAGCACGGTCAGCGCCGGCTTGACCCCGTCGAGATGGGTGAGGAATTGCAGCCGCTGGCGATGGGCGACCGTATCCTCGCCGATGGCGCGGCCATGCCAGAAAATATGCCCCGCCGCCGGCGCGTTGAGGCCGGCCAGGAGCCGCAGCAGGCTCGATTTCCCGCTGCCATTGGGACCGGTGAGCAGAAGAAGATCCCCGCCCATCAGCATGAAGCCCATTTTCTCGAACAGCAGCCGGTCGCCGCGCTGGCAGGCGAGGCCGTCGACCTGCAATGTCGGGATCGGCAGGGCCGACGCCGTGGGCTGGAGCGGTGAGGCGAGGGATGACGTCGAGGACAACAGGCGGACCCTTGAGCGGCGCGGGGAATTGAGGCTCGCGCACTCTACCTTGCGGCTCGTCCGGCTTGCGAGGGCCGCCCTGAAGCGGTCGCCGATCGGGAAGGGTCGCCCCCAAAACAACCGCGCCGCGCTTCCGGGGATGGGACGGAAGCGCGGCGCTTGAGGGATGTCCATCAGGGGGAAGCTGGATGGGACATCCAAATTCCAGCCATTTGGGGGCCAGTGCTGAGGCGGGCTGGAAGCGCCTTTGTCAGAGAGGGAAGGTCTCTGACGCCCTCAGAGGTAGGCACCCATCGTGGCGCGATTGGGCCGCGAAAATGGCGAAATTGTGATTTATGTCCAATCGCTTCCGATGCCTCCGCCTGGTCACAGCATGAATTTCCGGTAAGCCCGCGAGCGACGGCGATGCGCGTTTTGCACTATCTCCCGGCTGTAATTGGATCTTCATCTCCTCCTGGCCTCGATAGGAGGGCATCGGCCGTGATAAAAGGCCTGCGCCGATTCATGTCGGCGTGCGGCAGCGAGTCGCGGGAGCGGTGTCCCCTTCCGGCCGGCTCCATGTCTGTTCGGCACGCCTCAAGGGAGAGAAATCAGTGACCTCGAGCCTCGACAGCTACAAGACCCGCCGCAGCCTTACCGTCGGCAAGCGCCGCTACGATTATTTCAGCCTGGCGGCGGCCGAGAAGAAGCTGGGCGACCTCAAGCGCCTGCCCTTCTCGCTCAAGGTGCTGCTCGAGAACCTGCTGCGTTACGAGGACGGGCGGACGGTCACGAAGGACGATGTGGCCGCGGTCGCGAAATGGCTCAAGGACAAGCGCTCGGACCGCGAGATCGCGTTCCGGCCGGCGCGCGTGCTGATGCAGGACTTCACCGGCGTGCCGGCGGTGGTCGATCTCGCCGCCATGCGCGATGCGATGGTGAAGCTTGGCGGCGATCCGAAGAAGATCAACCCGCTGGTGCCGGTCGATCTCGTCATCGACCATTCGGTGATCGTCGATAATTTCGGCAACAGCTCCGCCTTCGCCGCCAATGTGAAGCATGAATATCAGCGCAATGGCGAGCGCTATCAGTTCCTGCGCTGGGGCCAGCGCGGTTTCGACAATTTCCAGGTGGTGCCGCCCGGCACCGGCATCTGCCACCAGGTCAATCTCGAATATCTGGCGCAGGTGGTCTGGACCCGGAAAGACGGCAAGGCCACGGTCGCCTTCCCCGACACGCTGGTCGGCACCGACAGCCACACCACGATGGTGAACGGACTGGCCGTGCTGGGCTGGGGCGTGGGCGGCATCGAGGCCGAGGCCTGCATGCTGGGCCAGCCGCTCTCGATGGTGCTGCCCGAGGTGATCGGCTTCCGGTTGACCGGCAAGCTCAAGGAAGGGGCGACCGCGACCGACCTGGTGCTGACCGTCACGCAGATGCTGCGCAAGAAGGGCGTGGTCAACAAGTTCGTCGAGTTCTTCGGCACGGGCCTCGACAATATGGCGCTGGCCGACCGCGCCACCATCGCCAACATGGCGCCGGAATATGGCGCCACCTGCGGCTTCTTCCCGGTCGATGACGAGACCATCCGCTATCTCAAGGCCACGGGCCGCGCGAAAGCGGCGCCGCTGGTCGAGGTCTACGCGAAGAAGCAGGGGCTGTGGCGCTCGGCCAAGACGCCCGATCCGGTCTTTTCCGACACGCTCGAGCTCGATCTCTCGACCGTCGAATCCTCGCTCGCCGGCCCGAAGCGCCCGCAGGACCGCGTGCCGCTGACGCAGGCCGCCTCGCTCTTCACCGGCACGATCGAGAAGGAATTCGGCCGCAAGGATGACGGCAAGCGCGTCGCCATCGAGGGCGGCAAATACGATGTCGGCCATGGCGACGTGGTGATCACCGCCATCACCTCCTGCACCAACACCTCGAACCCGTCGGTGATGCTGGGTGCGGGCCTCATCGCGCGCAACGCGGTCAAGCATGGCCTGAAGGTGAAGCCCTGGGTCAAGACCTCGCTGGCGCCGGGCTCGCAGGTCGTGACCGACTATCTCAAGAAGGCCGGCCTGCAGGACTCGCTCAACAAGATCGGCTTCAATCTCGTCGGCTATGGCTGCACCACCTGCATCGGCAATTCGGGCCCGCTGCCCGAGGCGGTGTCGAAGGCCGTCACGGACGGCGATCTGGTGGTGGCCTCGGTGCTCTCGGGCAACCGCAATTTCGAGGGCCGCGTCAATCCGCAGACCCGCGCGAACTATCTGGCGTCGCCGATGCTGGTGGTGATCTACGCGCTCGCCGGCTCGATGAAGATCGACATCACCAAGGATCCGATCGGCACCGGCAAGGGCGGCAAGAAGGTCTATCTGAAGGATCTCTGGCCGACCAACGAGGAGATCGCGAAGTTCGTGAAGAAGAACGTGACGGCGACCGCCTTCAAGACGCGTTATGCCGACGTGTTCACGGGCGACAAGTTCTGGCGCGGCATCAAGGTGAAACCGACCCTGACCTATGACTGGAACAACAAATCGACCTATGTGCAGAACCCGCCCTATTTCGAGGGCATGACCAGCAAGGTCGAGGGCTTCTCCGACATCAAGGGCGCGAAGGTCCTGGCGCTGCTGGGCGATTCCATCACCACCGACCATATCTCGCCCGCGGGCTCGATCAAGAAGGACAGCCCGGCCGGGAAATATCTGATGGAGAACGGCGTCGCCGTCGCCGACTTCAACCAGTATGGCACGCGCCGCGGCAATCACGAGGTGATGATGCGCGGCACCTTCGCCAATATCCGCATCAAGAACGAGATGGTGCCGGGCGTCGAAGGCGGCGTGACGAAATACATCCCGACCGGCGAGACCATGCCGATCTATGACGCCGCGATGAAATACAAGGCGGCGGGCACGCCGCTGGTCGTGGTGGCCGGCAAGGAATATGGCACCGGCTCCTCGCGCGACTGGGCGGCCAAGGGCACCATCCTCCTGGGCGTCAAGGCCGTCATCACCGAGAGCTTCGAGCGCATCCATCGCTCCAACCTCGTCGGCATGGGCGTGATGCCGCTCCTCTTCAAGGACGGCATGACGCGCAAGACGCTGAACCTCGACGGCACCGAGACCTTCGACATCTCGGGCCTCGCCGGCGGGATCCGCCCACGCATGGATGTGCCGGTCACGATCCATCGCGCGAACGGAAAGAGCGAGCCGATCACCCTCACCTGCGGAATCTTCACCCTCGACGAGGTGGAGTATTTCCGCAACGGCGGGATCCTGCATTACGTGCTGCGGAACCTCGCGAAGGCGGGGTGAGGACTTACTAATCCCCTCCCCCCTTGTGGGGGAGGGTTAGGGCGGGGGGGGTGATCGTAGATCTCGCTTCCTGCCCCACCCCCTCCCTTACCCTCCCCCATCAAGGGGGAGGGGATAAGAGTTGGCGGCTGTCGCTATTTCTTTCCGAAAAACCCGTCCAACCGATCCATCGCCTTCGTCAGCCGCTCATGGCTGGACGCGTAGCACAGCCGCAGATGGCCCTCGCCGCCGGCGCCGAAGGCGCTGCCTGGCGCCAGCCCCACGCGGGCTTCGCGCACCAGGCGCTTGGCGAAGGGGAGTGACGGGCCCATGCCTTCGACCTGCAGCATCACATAGAAGGCCGCGGGCGCCGGCACCACATGCACGTCCTTCATCGCGTTGAGCCGCTTCACCACCAGGTCATGCGCCTGGTGGCAGCGCTCGACCAGCTCCTTCACGAAACCCTCGCCCTGCTCCAGCGCCACGACACAGGCTTCCTGCAGCGCCTGCACGCCGCCCGAGGTGTTGTATTCGACCAGGCGGTCCAGCGCGCTGCCGATGCGGGACGGCGTCACGGTCCAGCCGACGCGCCAGCCGGTCATGGCCCAGCTCTTGGAGAAACTGTTCACCACGAAGAGCGGATCGTCCGGTGCCGCAATGTCGAGGAAGGAGGGCGCCACCGGCCGGTCGTAGGTGAAGCGGTGATAGACCTCGTCCGAGATGACGAAGAGGCCGCGCTGCTTGCAGAAATCGAGCACGGCCTTCATCTGGTCATGCTCCATCAGCCAGCCGGTCGGGTTGCCCGGCGTGGCGACATAGATCGCGCGCGTCTTGGAATCGACCGCGGCGAAAAGCTTGTCGAGATCGAGGCGCCAGCCGGCATTGCCCGGCTCCAGCGCGATCTCGCGCGCGCTGCCGCCCATGATCTCGATCGAGCGCTCGAAATTCGGCCAGATCGGCGAGACGACGACGATGTTGTCGCCCCGGCTCACCAGCATCTCGGCGATCAGCATCATTGCGTTCATGCCGGCGCTGGTGACGGTGATGCGGTCGGAGGCCACCGGCTTGCCGCTGATCCGGCTGTGATAGCGCGCAAGCGCCTCGCGCAGCGCCGGGATGCCCCGCTTGTAGGTGTAGAAGGTGTGCCCCGCCTTGAAGGCGGCCGCCGCCGCGTCGCAGATGAATTGCGGCGTCGGAATGTCGCCCTCGCCGACCCAGAGCCCGATCACGTCGGGAATCTCGAAGCCCATCTTCCAGTGCCGCCCATGATCTCGATCGAGCGCTCGAAATTCGGCCAGATCGGCGAGACGACGACGATGTTGTCGCCCCGGCTCACCAGCATCTCGGCGATCAGCATCATTGCGTTCATGCCGGCGCTGGTGACGGTGATGCGGTCGGAGGCCACCGGCTTGCCGCTGATCCGGCTGTGATAGCGCGCAAGCGCCTCGCGCAGCGCCGGGATGCCCCGCTTGTAGGTGTAGAAGGTGTGCCCCGCCTTGAAGGCGGCCGCCGCCGCGTCGCAGATGAATTGCGGCGTCGGAATGTCGCCCTCGCCGACCCAGAGCCCGATCACGTCGGGAATCTCGAAGCCCATCTTCCAGACCTCGACGATCTGGGAGTCGGGCAGGGCATCGATCTCGGGGCGGAGCATGGCGGGGGTGGCAGTGTCGGGAGACATCGGCGGCTCACGGGGGCTGTGGGACGAGGATCAGTCTGGGCGCCAGGGTCTTAAGTTTCGGTTGGCGGTGCAACCGCCACGGGCGCCGGCCTGGGTTTCGGGCGCAGCAGCACCAGGAGATTGCCGGCGAGGACGAGGAGGATGCCCAGCCCCGCCAGGAGCGTCCAGCGATAGCCCTCGAACAGGGTCGAGAGCAACAGCGCCAGCAGCGGAAACAGCACGCTCGCATAGGCCGCCCGATCGGCGCCGATGCGCTGCACCAGGGTCAGGTAGCTGCCGAATCCGATCACCGAGGCGAAGAAAGCGAGATAGGCCAGCGACAGCAGGAAGGAGGGCTGCCAGTCGAAGCGATAGGGGCTGCTGAAGAGCCCGGCGGCGACCAGCCCCAGCAGCGCGCCATAGCCCATGCCCAGCGCATTGCTCTCGACCACCGGCATGGCGGCGCGCTTATGGCGGACCGAGACCATGTTGCCGAGCGAGGCGGAGAAGGTCGCTACCAGCGACAGGATCAGCCCCTCGAGATGGGCGCGCGAGAACTCGATGCCGACGATCTCCGGCAGGAAGACCAGGCCCAGCCCCGCCATGCCGAGGAGCGCTCCGATCCAGACCCGGCGCTCGGCGCGGGTGCCGAAGAAGATGGCGCCCCCGGCGATGTTCATCACCACGATGGTCGAGAAACAGACGGCCATCAGGCCGCTCGGGATCCGCGAGGCCGCCAGATAGAACAGGAAGTAGTTGAACCAGAAGAGGGTGGTGCCCTGGATCGCGCAGAACAGATGGTCGCGCCAGCCGAAACGCAGGCGCCGCCGCGTGGCGAGGCACCAGAGGATCAGGATCGCGGAGGCCAGCAGGAAGCGATAGGCGATCGACTGCAGCTCCGGCACGGACCCGAGCTGGAAACGCATCGCGAACCAGGAGGTGCCCCAGATCGCCACGGTCACGACATAGAGGAGGGACGTCGGCAAGGCTCAGGCCCATCTGCGATCGGCGAGGGGCGCAGATTATGACGAACCGCGGGGCGCTGTCGTCACCGCATGCGGAGGAGTCGCGCTGGGAATTGTCATGGTGACGGTTGGAGGCGGCCCGATGTTGTCCCCTCTCCCGCGTCGCGCGGGAGGGTTAGGGAGGGGGCCGCTCGATGGCCGACAACGCCTCTTCCCTCTCCCTGGCCCTCTCCCTGAAGGGAGAGGGGACAAGAATATCACTTCTTCGTCCGCTCCTCGACCGTCCAGCTCTTCTTCATGCCCATGCGCTCGGCATAGCCGGGGTCGCGCAGCGCGCGGATGCGGTGGACGCGCAGCATGGCGGGGAGGCGGTTGGCATTGGCCTCGCGGTAGGCGTCGAGCGGCTTCAGCAACCGTCCCTGTCCGCGCAGGAGGGCGTCGCCGAACTCGACGATGCGCCGGTTGGGCCAGGGCTTGTTGGTGATGCGCAGGAGCTCGGCGAAGGCGGCGTCGGCCTCGGCCGGCCCGTACTGGCGCACCAGCGCCAGATAGGCGGTCGCGGTGCTGCGGCTGGCGCCGGCATGGCAGTGGACGAAGAGACGCACGGGCGCGCGGTCGAGCGCCGCGATCGCGCGCTCGATGGCGGCGAGCTTGGTCTCGACATGCTCGGGCAGCGGCGAATGCTCGCGCTCCACCTCGCGATCGATATAGCGCAGCAGGACCCGGTCGGTTTCCGGCCCCAGATGGCTGTAACCGCCGGGCTCAGGCATGGTCGGATCGAGGATGCCGATGACATGGGTCGGCTTGAAGGCGGGCAGATCGGCGTCGATCGTATGGAGCCCGCCGACGCGGATTGTCAGACGTTTCATGACGCGCCCATTCTTGATGCACTCTGGGCCAGGCGCCGGCCGATCGCCGGCATGGTTTCGGCGGACACATTGGCGAAGGCGAAGCGCAGGAACTCCTCCTGGCCGGGCCCGAACATGCTGCCCGGCAGGGCGAGGATGTTCTGCTCGGCCGCAAGCCCGCGCGCGACCTCTTCCGCCGGGCGTCCCTTGAAGGGGTGACGGAGATAGGCGAAATAAGCGCCGGCGCTGATCAGCTCGTAGCCGATATCGTTCGCCTGCAGCGCCTTCACCAGCGCCTGGAGCCGCTCGCGCATCATCGCGGTGTTGCCGACCCGCCATGTCTTCAGATGCTCGAGCCCGTATATCGCCGCCAGCTGGCCGATGCGCGGCGCGCAGATCGCGACCGTGTCCATCGCCTTGGCGATCTCGGCGATCAAAGCCGGGCCGGCGATGATCGAGCCGACGCGATATCCCGTCAGGCAATAGACCTTGGAGAAGCTGTAGAGCTGCACCAGCGTGTCGCGCCAGTCGGGTTCCGCAAAGAGTCCATGAGGCGCGCCGTCCTTCGGCAGGAAATCGCGATAGGTCTCGTCGAGGATGAGCGCCAGCCCGCGCCGCTTCGCCAGATCGTAGAACGCCTTGATGGCGGCGGGCGGATAGATGGCGCCGGTCGGGTTGTTCGGCGTCACCAGCACGATCGCGCGGGTTCGGGGCCCGATCAGCTTCTCCGCGTCGGCCGGGTCCGGCACGCCGCCGCGCTCGGGGCGGAACGGCAGATGCACCGCCTTGAGGCCCTGCATGTCGAGCCACATCTGGTGATTGAAGTAATAGGGCAGCGGCAGAACGATCTCGTCGCCGGGCCCGGCCAGCGCCATGATGGCCAGGCAGAAAGCCTGGTTGCAGCCGGCGGCGATGAGCGTATCGGCCGGCCCGATCGAGGCGCCATAGAAGGCGCTCATATCGGCCGCCAGCGCCTGGCGCAAGGGCGGCATGCCCTCGATCTCGGTATAGCGCGCCGAGCCCGGTTCGCCGACGATGCGCGCCAGATGATCGGTCAGCTCGGTCGGCGGCGGATATCCCGGCACCGCCTGCGCCACATCGATCAGCGGCTTGTCGGCGGGGAACTGCCGGCCTTTGATCCAGCCATGGGCCTCGGCGATGGGCGGCGCCGCGACGGCTGCGAGAAGCTTGTTGATATGATAGGTCATGGGCGCCTGATCTAGCCGGCCGGGGCCGGCCTTGTCACGCGAAAGCGAACGGTTCGCAAGGAATTCACTGTCATGATCGCCACCGCCGCCAAGGGCTTTGCCAAACGGGTTCCGGAATATGAAGCCGGCCGCCCGGAATATCCCGATGCCCTGCTCGACGACCTGCCTTTGGCGCAAGCCCGGGTGGTGCTGGATCTGGGCGCCGGAACCGGCAAGTTCACCAAGGTCCTGGCCGCGCGGATCGCGGAATCGAAAGGGGACCATAGCCCACGCCTGTTCGCGGTCGAGCCGGTGCGCGAGATGGCCGACCGTCTGGCCGAGCGCGGCCTGCCGGTCGAGCTGCGCGCCGGATCTGCCGAAGCGATACCGTTGCCGGACGGCGCGGCCGATCTGGTCACTTGCGCCCAATCCTTCCACTGGTTCGATTACGAGCCCGCATCGGCCGAGATCCATCGGGTCCTGGCGCCGGGCGGACATCTGGCCCTGATCTGGAACCTGCGCGACGAGCGCGTGCCCTGGGTGGCGGCTCTCACCGCGCTGTTCGACCGCCATGTCGGCAGCACGCGGCGTTATGCCTCGGGCGCCTGGCGGCGGATCCTCGAGGATGCGCGCTTCCGGCTGGTGCGCGAGACCCGCCACGATTTCAGCTATCGCATGGGTCGCAGCGGGCTCTACGACCGCGTCTTCTCCACCAGCTTCATCGCCGCCATGCCGGCGGCCGAACAGGCGGCGGTGCGCGGAGAGGTCGACCGGCTCATGGCCGACCATCCGGAGATCCTGGCGTCCGGAATGGTGGAGTTTCCCTATGTCTGCGAGCTGCATCTGCTGCAGCGCGTTGGTTAATACCGGATTAAACCGCCCGACAGGGCCGGCATTCACTGCAAGTTGATTGGCAGGTGAACGGCATTGGCTCCTACTAACAGAGAGATGGAGGGGCCCGGACGATGATTCTAAGCAGGCCGATCCTCGGCACGGTGCTGGCTATGTTACTGGCGACGACGTCGGCCGCAGGCACCGCGGATAAGATTCAGCCTCTGACGACCGACAACCCGGTCGTGGTCGAGCTTTACACCTCGCAAGGCTGCAGCTCCTGTCCTCCCGCCGATTCCTTTCTGGGCGATCTCGCCAAGCGCCGCGATATTCTCGCGCTGGCGCTCCATGTCGACTATTGGGATTACATCGGCTGGAAGGATCAGTTCGCGAGCCCGAGCGCCACGCAGCGCCAGCGCGCCTATGTTCATGTCATGAACGAGCGCATGGTCTATACGCCGCAGATGATCGTGGACGGCGTCGCGGAATCCGTGGGCTCCGATCGCGGCAAGGTGGAGAGCCTGATCACCGAGGCGCGGGCCCGCGCCAAGCTGCCGATCGCCTTCTGGCGCGACGAGGCCGGCAAGGACTGGGTCGAGATCGGCGACGGCCCCAAGCCCGAGGGCGGCGAGGCCACTGTCTATATCGCGCTCTATGACGGCAAGCATGAGACGCCGGTGCAGCGCGGCGAGAATGCCGGCACGACGCTCACCGAATTCAACATCGTCCGCGAATGGCGCCCGATCGGCAAATGGGACGGACAGAAGGTCCGCTATCCGATCGTGATCGACGACCAGGACGAGGATTACGAAGCCTGCGCCGTCATCGTGCAGCAAGGCCAGGTCGGCCCCATCCTCGGCGCCTCGGCGATGAAGATGGAGCTGCAGCACTGAGGGGCGCGGTTGCCCTTTTTCGTCATGCCGGCGAAGGCCGACATCCATGAACACAGGCCTCGCCTGATCCTGCTCGGTTGGTGTTCATGGACCCCGGCCAGAGCCTGTCCTCGTGCGCACCTACGGCGCGACACGGGGGCCGGGTCGACCAATGGGGTTGGCATCGCGTAGCGTCACCCCTCCCCCTACCCCCTCCCGCAAGGGAAGGGGGTGAGTACTTCCCTCAACTCCCCAACGCCCGCCGCATCATCTCGCTCTGGCGCCGGGCGAAGGCGACCGGGTCTTCCAGCGTCTCGCCCTGCAGGATGCGGGCCTGGTCGAGGATGAGCCAGGCGGCCTCGCCGATCTCCTCGGCGTTGCCCTTGGCCTTGAGGCGGCGGGTCAGCGCCGCCACGAGCTCGCATTGCGGGTTGATCTCGAGCACCCGCTTGGCGCCGGTGTCGAGCCGCTTATGCTGGCGCAGCAGCCGTTCGAGATTGATATCGAGATCGCCATCCTCCGCCACCAGGCAGGCGGTGCTCTCGGTCAGGCGCTGCGAGACGCGCACATCCTTGACCGCGTCCTTGAGGGTTAGTTTGAAGAGCGCGATGAGCCCGTCCATGCCTTCGGGCGCGGGCGGCGTCGGCTTCTTCTCGGAATCGGTGCTCACGATCTTGTCGAGCTCGGCGCCGCCGCGTGTGACCGAGCGCAGCGGCTTCTCCTTGTAGGCGCCCACGGCCGGCACCCAGAACTCGTCGATCGGATCGGTCAGCAGCAGCACCTCGACATCGCGGGCGCGGAAGCCCTCGAGATGCGGGCTGCGGCCGGCGGCCTCGAGCGTCTCGCCGGTGATGTAGTAGATCGCTTCCTGGCCCGGCTTCATGCGGGCCAGATAATCCGCCAGCGAGACCAGCTTGTCCGAGGCGGTGGAGCGGAAGCGCGCCAGCGACAGAAGCGCGTCGCCCTGGTCGTTCTGCTCATAGAGTCCTTCCTTCAGGACCGCGCCGAACTGGTTCCAGAAATCGGCGTAAGCGTCCGGCTCGTCCTTGGCGCGCTTCTCGAGCTCGCCCAGCACGCGCTTGGTGATGCCGGCCCGCATCTTCGCCAGCACCGGATTATGCTGCAGCATCTCGCGGCTGATATTGAGCGGCAGGTCCGAGGAATCGACCACGCCGCGCAGGAAGCGCAGATAAGGCGGCACCAGCTCGTCGCAGGAATCGGTGATGAAGACGCGCTTCACATAGAGCTTGAGGCGGTTCTTGCGGTCGGGATCGAACAGGTCGAACGGACGCGCCGAGGGCACGAACAGCAGGCCCGCATATTCGAGCACGCCCTCGACCTTGAAATGCAGCGTCATCCAGGGCTTGTCGAAGGCATGCGCGCTGTGGCGATAGAACTCGGCATAGCCCTGCTCGGTGATCTCCGATTTGGGCTTCATCCACAGTGCGGAGGCCTCGTTGAGGCGCTCCTCCTTGCCGCCCCCCTTGCCATCGTCAGCGAGGAAGATCGGCAGCGGGATATGGTCGGAATATTTGGTGACGATCTTCTTCAGCCGGTCGCGCTCCAGGAACTCCTTGGCATCGGCCTTGAGATGCAGGATCACCTCAGTACCACGCTTTTCGCGCTCGGCCGCGGCCACCTCGAACTCGCCCCGTCCGTCGGAGCTCCAGCGCCAGGCCTCTGCTTCGCCCGCCTTGCGGCTCACCACCTCGACCTGGTCGGCGACCATGAAGGCGGCATAGAAGCCGACGCCGAACTGGCCGATCAGCGCCAGATCCTTGGCGGCGTCGCCGGTCGCCTGCTTCAGGAAGGCGGCGGTGCCGGAGCGCGCGATCGTGCCCAGATTCTCGACCAGGTCCTCGCGGTTCATGCCGATCCCGTTGTCGGCGATGGTGAGGGTGCCGGCCTGGGCATCGGCCCGGATCACCACCTTGAGCTCCGGATCGCCCGCGATCAGCTCGGGATGGGTCAGCGACAGATAGCGGAGCTTGTCGCAGGCATCGGCCGCGTTGGAGATCAGCTCGCGCAGGAAAACCGCGCGCTCGCTATAGAGCGAATGGGCGACGATATCGAGGAGCCGCCCGACCTCGGCCTGAAATCCGTGGCGGCTTTCGGGGCTGGTTTTGGTTTCTTGATGGGTCATGGTCATTCCTAGGCTATTCCCGGGCGATTCCCCAAGCGATCCCTGATTCTTGCACCGGCACCCCTCATGGGGTCGCCAGCGGGCTGGCTTTGACGGCGGGAGATATGTGATATCCCTTGGAAGCCATCAAGAGGCTGATCTGCGTCCCTTTGCGCCCCGGTCGGCCGGGGCTCCCCCCGCGGACCGGCCTCCCTCCCGAAGACCCGACCCGAAGATCCCTGGATTTTCCGACCGATGCCGGCATCACCACCGCCCGATCATGGCCCCGACGGAAGCCGGCCTTCCGGTTCCTGGGCGCCCGAATCGGTCGCGGGCGGCAGCTTGATCGATCAGGTCGAGCGGCTCGAGCTCGAGCTGGCCGATCTCAAGGGCCAGGAACGCGCCGCCCTCAACGAGTCTCTGCGCCTGCGCGAGCAATTGCGCCGGCTGAGCAGCGCCCGGCTGGTGCGCCTCGAGCAGCGCCTGCAGCGGCTGATGCGCAGTTTCTGGCGCCGGTTGCGCCGCGACGGTCTCTTTTCCCGGCGGCTGGCGGAGGAGCGCCGACTGGTCGAGGCGTCGGGCCTGTTCGACACGGGCTATTATCTGCGCGCCTATCCCGACGTGGCGGCGGCCGAGACCGACCCGATCTCGCATTACTTGCGCTTCGGGGCCCAGGAGGGGCGCAATCCCAGCGCGGGCTTCTCGACCCTTTCCTACGGCGTCGCCTATCCGGATGTCGCCAGCAGCGGCATGAACCCGCTGGTCCATTACATCCTCATCGGCAAGGCCGAAGGGCGCTCGGCGCTCAAACCGGTCAACCCGCCGCGCGGGGGCGGCGATGGCGCGACTGCCATGGCGTCGGTCGAGCCCGCGGCGAGCGACCACCCGCCCTTCGCCGTTCCGCTGTCGACGCGCGACCAGCCCCGCATCGCGGTGGTGCTGCATCTCTTCTATCTCGATCTCTGGCCCGAGATCGGCCGCCGTTTGCGCGCCATCGACGAGACCTTCGACCTGATCGTCTCGGTGCCGGCCGAGCGGCGCGACGAGGCGGCCGCGACGATCCGGGCCGACATCCCCACGGCGCAAATACTGGGCGTCGAGAATCGCGGACGCGACATCGGTCCGTTCCTGGAGCTCCTGGGATCGGGCCGTTTCGATCGCTACGACTATCTCTGCAAGATCCACGGCAAGAAGAGCCCGCATCGCGACGACGGCAATGAATGGCGGCGCGATCTGCTGGGCGATCTGCTGGGAAGTGCCGAGGCCATGCGGCACCTGATCGCCTGGCTCGACGCGCATCCGGAGGTGGGGCTGGTCGGCCCCTCGGGCCTGCGCATTGCCGGCGAGGGTCACCGCTGGGGCAGCAACGAAGCGACGCTGCGCGCGCTGGCGAAACGCGCCGGCATCGCCGATGACGGGATCCGCGTCGATTTCTTCGCCGGCTCGATGTTCTGGTGCCGGACCGCGGCTTTGGCGCCGCTGAAGGCGCTCAAGCTCGGGCTCGCGGATTTCGAACCGGAGCAGAATCAGATCGACGGCACGCTCGCCCATGCGATCGAGCGGCTGTTCCTGCTGGCGGCGGGTCATGCCGGTTATGGCGCCAGCGAGACCCAGGCGGTTCGCGCGTCGCCGCTGCCGGCCTCGCCGCTGCACAGCCTCCTGGCCACGGATGGCGGTCACACCGTCAAGACCATCGCGTTCTATCTGCCCCAGTTCCATCCGATCGCCGAGAACGATCAATGGTGGGGACGCGGCTTCACCGAATGGAACAATGTCGCGCGCGCGCGGCCGATGTATGAGGGCCATCTGCAGCCGAGGCTGCCGGCGGATTTTGGCTTTTACGATCTGCGCATGCCGGCGGTGCGCGATGCCCAGGCCAGGCTCGCCTCGGCCTACGGCATCCACGGCTTCTGCTATCACTATTACTGGTTCCGGCACCGGCGCCTGCTCGAGACGCCGATCATGGAGATGTTGCGCAGCGGCCGGCCGGATTTCCCGTTCTGCATCTGCTGGGCGAACGAGAACTGGACGCGCCGGTGGGACGGGCTCGATCACGAGATCCTGGTCGAGCAGGATTACGGGCCCGGTTTCGCGCAGGCCTTCATCGACGAGATGATCCCCTTCCTGCGCGATCCCCGTTACATCCGCTATCAGGGCCGGCCGGTGCTGCTGATCTATCGGGCCAAGACGATTCCCGGGCTCCAGGGTGCGATCGCCCTCTGGCGCGAGACCTGCCGGCGCGCCGGGATCGGCGAGATCCATCTCTGCGCGGTCAAGTTCTGGGATGTGACCGAGGACCGGCTCGAGGGCTTCGATGCGCTGGTCGAGTTTCCGCCCCATCGCACCAACGTCGTCGAGCGCAAGGTGGAGGGGCTCAGCCCCGCCTTCCGCGGCAACATTTATGACTATGGCGCGGTGATCGACCATGCGCTGTCCTATGACCCCGCCGATCCGGAGTTCATGGCGCGGCGCGGCCTGCTGCATCGCGGCCTGATGATGGGCTGGGACAACAGCGCGCGCCGGGGTCCCGGCGCCAATATCTTCGAGGGCGCGACGCCCGCGCTGTTCGGCTTTTGGCTCTCGGGCGTGCTGGCCCAGGAACGGCGGCGGGCCCGTCCGGAATCGCTGATCTTCATCAATGCCTGGAACGAGTGGGCCGAGGGCACGGTGCTCGAGCCCGATTTCCGCCATGGGCGAGGCTATCTCGAGGCCACCCGCGAGGCCCTCGACAAGGCGGGCCGGCTCCATTGGGGCAAGGCCGCCGACAGCGGCGATTGAACCGCCGGCCGATCGCCTGTATTTTTTGTAATAATTCGCCGCGCCAGTCGCCTGCACCGCTTCAGGGGGGTCTTGCATGCCTGCCGTCGGGCTTCGCATCGCATTGGCGATGGCCGCTTTTCTGCTGCTTGCGCCGTTCGCCGCCGGGGCCGACGACGCGGTCCTGACCGCCGAGCAGCGTCAGGCCGAGATCGACAAGCTCGCCTGGATCTCGGCCGCGGGCCATTACGAGCTGACCCGGTCGCACAGCCATATCGACCTGCCCGAGGGATATTACCTGCTGCTCGGCGCGGATGCGGCCCGCTACGACGCGCTCTCGAGCGGCGTCGATGCCTCCAACACCGAGGCGATCGTCTTCAACAATGCCGACCATAGCACTGTCTATTTCGTCTTCTTCGATAAGGGCTTCGTCAGGGACGACGACTGGTCGGAGGTCGATGCCGACGGCTTCCTGAAGCAGATGCAGGACCAGGAGCTCAAGCGCAACAGCGACCGGGTCAGCCAGGGCGTCGACTACCTGCTCATCGACGGCTGGAAGGAAACGCCGCGCTTCGACAGCGCCACCCACACGGCCTATTGGGCGATTTCGCTCAGCAACGCCATGAAAAGCTGGATCAATGCGAACGCGGTCCGGCTGGCGCGCAACGGCTATCACTATGTGATCTGGGTGGGCGACGAATCCTCCTTCACCGGCTCCAGCAACAGCCTCGCCACCGTGATGGGCCTGCACGACTACGATGACGGTTATCGCTATGCCGACCATGCCGATGGCGACAAGCTCGCCGGCATCGGCATCGGCGCGCTGACCGCGTCGATCCTGGGGGTGACGTTCGGTGGGGGATTCCTGGCGGGCGCGCTGGGCGGGGTCCTGTTCTATGGCAAAAAGATCCTCGTCGTGGTCGCTGTGATCGTGGCCGGGTTCGTGGCCTGGAAGGCGCGCGCGCGGCGCAAGGCGGCGGCCCAACTGCCGCCCGCGGCACCTCCGCCGCCCCCGGCCCGCTAGACCGGCGCAAAAAAGCGCGGAAAACCGCCAGCGCGCCGGTGCATTCGGCGCCGCTTGCGAATCGCGGGCCGACACCCGATTCTCATGGCATGAGCGAATTCGCGGCCTCGCGCGTCACGGCGGTTCTCGGTCCCACCAACACGGGCAAGACCTACCTCGCGGTCGAGCGAATGCTGGGCCATCGCACCGGCATGATCGGCTTTCCGCTGCGCTTGCTGGCCCGCGAGAACTACGACCGCATCCGCAAGATCAAGGGCGACCATGCGGTGGCGCTGGTCACCGGCGAGGAAAAGATCGTCCCGCCGCGCGCCGCCTATTTCATCTGCACCGTCGAATCGATGCCGCTCGACCGGCCGACCGATTTCCTGGCGATCGACGAGATCCAGCTCGCGGGCGATCCCGAGCGCGGCCATGTCTTCACCGACCGCCTGCTCTCGGCGCGCGGCATCGAGGAGACGATGCTGCTGGGCTCGGACACCATCCGGCCCCTGATCCGCAGGCTGGTGCCAGAGGCGGAATACATCTCGCGGCCGCGCTTCTCGATCCTCTCCTATGCCGGTCCGAAGAAGCTGACGCGCCTGCCGCCGCGCAGCGCCGTGGTCGCCTTCTCGATCGCCGAGGTCTACGCCATCGCCGAGCTGGTGCGCCGCCAGCGCGGCGGCACCGCGGTCGTGATGGGCGCGCTCAGCCCGCGCACGCGCAATGCCCAGGTCGAGCTGTTCCAGTCGGGCGCCGTCGATTTCCTGGTCGCGACCGACGCGATCGGCATGGGGCTCAACATGGATCTCGACCATGTCGCCTTCGCGCGGCTGGTGAAGTTCGACGGACGGGGCCCGCGCCGCCTGACCGCGGCCGAGATCGCGCAGATCGCGGGCCGTGCCGGCCGCCATATGAGCGACGGCACTTTCGGCACCACCGCGGAAGCCGGCGTGATCGAGCCCGAGATCGTCGAGGCAGTCGAGAACCACCGCTTCGATCCGCTGAAGGCGCTGCAATGGCGCAACGCGGCGCTCGATTTCCGCAGCCTGGGATTCCTGCTGAAGAGCCTGGCGCCGCCGCCGCCCGAACCCTGCCTGCTGCGCACGCGCGATGCCGACGATCATCAATCGCTGCTGGCGCTCTCGCGCGAGCCGGAGATCGAGGGCCTCGCGCGCTCGAGCGCCCGCATCCGGCTCCTCTGGGAAGTCTGCCAGATCCCGGATTTCCGCAAGATCCTCTCGGACGCGCATACGCGCCTCCTGGGCCAGATCTATCACCACCTCACCGGCCCCACCGAGAAACTGCCGCCCGACTGGGTCGCCGAGCAGATCCAGCGCATCGATCGCATCGACGGCGATATCGATCTGCTGACGCAGCGCATCGCCCATATCCGCACCTGGACCTATATCGCGCACCGCGCCGACTGGCTGGCCGATCCCGCCCATTGGCAGGAGCGCACGCGCGCGATCGAGGACCGGCTCTCCGACGCGCTGCATCAATCGCTCACCAGCCGCTTCGTCGATCACCGTCACGCGGCGCTGGTGCGCCGCATGAAGGAGGGCGGCGAGCTGATGAGCGCGCTCACCCGGAGCGGCGAGGTGGTGGTCGAAGGCCATGTGGTGGGCAAGCTCGAGGGCTTCGAATTTCACGCCGATGGCGGGCTCAAGGGCGACGAGGCCCGCCACCTCAACACCGCCGCGCGCCGCGCCCTGCTGCGCGAGATTCCCGGGCGGGTGAGAAATTTCGAGGCGGCGGAGGATGGCGAATTCCGCCTGACCGACGACGCCCGCATCCTCTGGCAGGACCGGGCCATCGCGCGGCTGGCGGCCGGCGATCGCGCGCTCAAACCGCGGGTCGAGGTCTTTCCCAGCGACTATCTCGACGGGCCCCAGCGAGAGCGCGTCCGCCGCCGCCTCGTGGCCTGGACGGAGCGTTTGATCCGCGCCCGGCTGGGCCCTCTGGTGGCGCTGGCCGAAGCCGATCTCAAAGGGGCCGCGCGCGGCATCGCCTTTCAGCTCAGCGAAGCCCTGGGCCTGTTGCCGCGCCGCAAGGCCGAGACGGAGATCGGCGCCTTGACCGGCCAGGATCGCCAGATGCTGTCCAAGCTCGGCATCGAGTTCGGCAATCAGAGCCTCTGGTATCGCGGCATCGGCAATGGCAGGAGCGCTCGCCTCGCGGCCCAGCTCTGGGCGGTTCGTCATGAGCGGCCCATGCCGCCCTTGCCGGCAGGCCGGCCCTTGAGCTTCGTGCCCGGTGCCGATCAGCCCGAAGAATTCTGCCTCGCCTTCGGCTACTGCGCGGTGGCGGGTCTGGCGGTGCGCTCCGACGCCCTCGATCGCTTCGCGCGTCTTGCCCACCAGCTCGGACGGCAGGGCGCCTTCCTCGTGACCGAGCCGCTGCGATCCCTGGTGGCCTGCGACGACGCCAGGCTGCCGGCCCTGCTGCGCGCGCTGGGCTATCGCCAGAGCGGCCAGGGCGGCGAGGTGACGTTCCAACTCAAGGGCCGTCCTCCGGGGCCGGGGCGAGCGCGCCATAGCGGACGGCCGGCAATGGCTGCTCCCGCCGACGGCATGCCGCCTGCGGCCAACGAGGATGTGCCCGCTGCGGACGCCGCGCCGCCCAAGACGGCCGCGCCGACGAAGAAGCCCGCGCGTCGCCGGCGCAAGCAGGGACCGGGCCCGGTCGATCCGCATTCGCCCTTCGCCGCGCTCAGCTCGCTGCGCCGCCGCCTGCGCGCGGGGCGCTGAGGCCGCCGGCGATGCAGGACATACCCGATCGCGACGGTGGAGCCGGGATTCCCGGTGCCGCGGCGCTGCGGCTCGACAAATGGCTGTGGCATGCGCGCTTCTGCAAAAGCCGCAGCCTGGCCACCAAGCTTTGCGTCGGCGGCCAGATCCGCCTGGTGCAGGCGGCCCCCACCAACGGAGCGGCGGCCGCTCCCGAGGTCAGGCCCGGCACGCCCAGCCTGATCGCCAAAGCCAGCCAGACGGTCCGGCCGGGCGATGTGCTGACCTTTCCGCTCGGCGGCCAGGTGCGCGTGATCCGTATCCTGGCGGTCGGACTTCGCCGGGGACCGGCGCCCGAGGCGCGGACGCTCTACCAGGATTTGACGCCGCCCCAGCCGCGCCTGCGCCAGGAGGCGGGGCCCGGCGTCCGCGCCGCCGGCAGCGGACGGCCCACCAAGCGCGATCGCCGCGCGCTCGATCGGCTTCAGGACGAGGACCCGTGATTGTCCCCTCGGGATCGCGGCAATTGACCGCAAAATCCTCAAGCTGCCCAGGGTTGCGTGGGCTCCGAGGGCCGTGCTAGGCAAGCCCGTGATCAGTCGTATCAAGGCATTGCTGGCGGGCCTGGACCCGAAGCAACCGGAGCACCCTGACGATCTCGTCGTTGCGGTGACGATGTTGCTGGCCGAAGCGGCGCGCATGGATCAGCGCGTCGATCCGGCCGAACGGCAGGTGATCGAGTTGCGGTTGGCGCAGCGTTTCGGTTTGACCGCCGAGGCCGCCGCCGCGCATCTCGACCGCGCGCTCGCGTCGGCGGAGACGGGAAACCGGTTCTTCGCCTTCACCCAGCAGGTCAAGAACGGGATGACGCCCGAGGAACGGGTGAAGCTGGTCGAGATGCTGTGGGAAGTGGTCTATGCCGACGGCCGTCTCGATCCCTATGAGGATAACCTGATGCGGCGTGTTGCCGGCCTGCTCGACCTGTCCGACACGGAGAACGGCGCCGCGCGCAAGCGCGTGCTGGCGCGCGCGCCGGCGGCGAAGGCCGAGAAGCAGGGTTCGGGCCCGGTCGGGTCCGGCCGCGGCGTGCTCGCCACCGATCATTGAACGCAACTGGAGTCGCCTGAGATGACCTACGTCGTCACCGAAGCCTGCATCCGATGCAAATACATGGATTGCGTCGAGGTGTGCCCGGTGGACTGTTTCTATGCCGGCGAGAACATGCTCGTGATCCATCCGGACGAATGCATCGATTGCGGCGTCTGCGAGCCCGAATGCCCGGCCGATGCCATCCTGCCGGACACCGAGCAGGGGCTCGAGAAATGGGTCGAGCTCAACCGGCAATATGCGGAACAATGGCCGAACATCACCCGCAAGGGTGAGGCGCCGGCCGACGCCGACCAGTTCAAAGGCGTCGACGGCAAGTTTGACAAATTTTTCAGCCCGAATCCCGATAAGGGATAAAGGATTGATTCCTCGGAAGATTGTGGAATGTCCGGAGGGTCGCTCCGGGCAGTTCTTGGTTTGTGCTCAGGGCTGCCACAGCCCTTGAGTTGAATCAAGGCCCAATTTCCGTTATATTTCCGAAAGATGGCGGTCGGCCTCCAGATCCAGCGAGAGGCCCAGACCCCCCAGGCGGGTGTTTCGCGGCACCCGGCCCCGTATCAATGATTGGGTGGTCGGAGCGCAGCGCCGCAATGCTGCGGCGGGCGCTTGCGCTTGCCGGCGGCCGAGAGAGGAACAGGAAAGACGATGTCCACGCGTACCAAGTCGAAGGCGACCCCTGTGAAGGCTTCGGCGGGCAAGACGGCAGCGAAGAGCGCCTCTGCCAAGGCCAAACCCGTGCAGGCGAAGAAGAAACCCGTCGCGGCGAAACCCGCGCCCGTGAAAGCAGCAACACCCGTGAAGCCCAAGACCAAAGACGTGCCGAAAGCCGCAGCCAAACCCGCGGCGAAAACTGCTCATCCGGCGCATGCGCCGGCAAAACCGGCTCATGCGCCCGCCAAGGCTGCGCCGGCGAAGACGGCGGCACCCGCCGCGCCGGCCGCTGCGGTGAAACCCGGTGCTGCTACGAAGCCAACGGTTCCGGCCGCGGCCGCAAAACCGACGGCGCCCGTGGCGCCCGCGAAATCGGCGCCGCCTGCAGCCCCGGCGAAGCCGATGATGGGCAAGCCCGTGCTGGTGAAGCCGGTTCCGCCGCGGCCGATGAAGACGCTGGAAGAGGTCACCTTCCGCGCCGGCGATCATGTGGTCTATCCGACCCACGGCGTCGGCAAGGTGCTCGGCATCGACAGCCAGGAAATCTCGGGCCACAGCCTGCAGGTCATCACGGTTCATTTCGAAAAAGACAGGATGACCCTGCGCGTGCCGGTGTCGAAGGCGCGCAATTCGGGCCTGCGCCGTCTTTCCAGCCGCAAGGTGATGGACACGGCGCTGCAGACCCTGAAGGGCCGCTCGCGCGTGAAGCGGACCATGTGGAGCCGCCGCGCGCAGGAATACGAAGCGAAGATCAATTCGGGCGATCCGGTCTCGATCGCCGAGGTGGTGCGCGACCTGCATCGCAACGCCGACCAGCCCGATCAGTCCTACAGCGAGCGCCAGATCTATCAGGCGGCGCTCGATCGGCTGGTGCGCGAGCTCGCGGCCGTCGAGGATATCGACGAACAGTCGGCAACCCAGCGTCTCGAGCAGCTGCTGAAGGCTGCTTGAGCCTCCGCTGAAGCCTGCCTACACTCGCCCGCGTTCGCTGCCAAGGCGAACGCGGGCGTCGTCATTTTTATGCCCGATTTGCGTCCGACCGTTCGCCATCGTCAATCGGTGCGACGGGGCGAGGGAGAAGCCGGGCCTTGAAAGCCGCCGAAAAATTCGCCGTTCTGAAGGCCGGCCGACGGGTCTGGGCCGTGGCCTCGATCCATGGCGAGGCCGCGCGGCTGCGCCAGGTTCACGAGGCGCTGACCGAACGCTTCATGCCGGGCGACCGGCTGGCCTATCTCGGCAATTACCTGGGGCGCGGCACTCAGATCCGCGAGACCCTCGACGAACTCTTGCGCTTTCGCCGGATCCTGATCGCCGCGCCGCGCATGTTCGCCTCCGACGTCGCCTATTTGCGCGGCGGGCAGGAGGAGATGTGGCAGAAGCTGCTGCAGCTCCAGTTCGCGCCCAACCCGCGCGAGGTGTTGGGTTGGATGCTGCAGAACGGCGTCGAGGCGACCCTCACGGCCTATGGCGGCGATCCGCAGCAGGCGGCGGCCGCCGCCCGCGACGGCGCCGTCAGCATCACGCGCTGGACCAACCAGATGCGCAACGCGATGCAGGCGAGCCCCGGCCATTACGCGCTGATGAGCGCCTTGCGCCGCGCGGCCTACACCGCCGACGAGACGTTG
This sequence comes from uncultured Alphaproteobacteria bacterium, assembly GCA_963696655.1. Classification (GTDB taxonomy): domain Bacteria; phylum Pseudomonadota; class Alphaproteobacteria; order Dongiales; family Dongiaceae; genus Hypericibacter. The sequence goes on along the minus strand of CAVOLB010000169.1, from coordinate 90,509 downwards.
CTGTTCGTCTCGGCCGGCATCGATCCCGAGCGTCCCCTGTCGGCGCAGGCCGACGCGCTCTGGTGGGGCTCGTCCGCTTTCGTCCGGATGGAGCAGCCCTATGGCGGGTTCCGCCGCGTGGTGCGCGGCTATGATCGCGGCCATGGCGGCCTGAAGATCGACCGCTTCACCGCGACGGTCGATGGCGGTGCCGGCTTCGGCGGGCCGCTGCTCGCCGGTTGCTTCGATCATTCCGGCGAGCTGGTGGATATGATCGAAGCGTAACCTCGAAAATTCGTGGTCGCGTCTGCCCTCGAGAGAAGGGCAACGCCGGGGAGAGACCTCGATGACGCAAGCCTTTCCGCATCTGTTCCAGCCGCTCAAGGTCGGCTCGAAGACGCTCAAGCATCGGCTCAATTTCGGCGCCCATACCGCCAATATGAGCGAGGGCGGCCTGCCGATGGACCGGCATCTGGGCTATTACAGCGAACGCGCGCGCGGCGGGGCCGCCATGATCGTGGTCGAGCCGGTGCCGCCGCATCGTACCGGCGTGCTGACGCGCGGCAATTTCCGCCAGGGCGACGATGCGGTCATCCCGCATTTCCGGCGCATCACGGAGGCCTGCCACGCGTTCGGCACGGTGATGATCCAGCAGATCTATCATGTCGGCGCGCATGGCGACTGGGACAACTCGTTCGAGGCCAACTGGTCGCCCTCGGGCCTGCCCTCGATGCATGATTCCGACGGCAGCCATGCGGTCGGCGAGTCCGAGATCGAGGAGCTGGTCGAAGGTTTCGGCCAGGCCGCGCGGCGCGCGAAGGAGGCGGGTTTCGACGGCTGCGAGCTGATGGCGGCCTATAACGCGCTGATCGAGCAGTTCTGGTCGCCCTTCAGCAACCGGCGCGAGGATCGCTTCGGCGGCAGCTTCGAGAAGCGCATGGCGTTCTCGGCCTCGGTGCTGGACCGTATCCGGAAATATGCCGGTCCGGATTTCGTCATCGGCATGGCGATCAGCGTCGATCCCTCGCGCCCCGACGTGCTCTCGGTCGCCGACCAGCAGGAGATCGCCGCCTGGCACGATGCGCGCGGGCTCTATGACTATGTGACCATCGGCACCGGCAGCTATTTCGACCATACCCGGATCATTCCGGCCTTCCTCTATGAGGACAAGCTGGGGCCGCCCTTCGCCGAGGCCATCCGCCAGGCGGTCAAGACGGTCAAGGTCCAGGCCGAGAGCCATATCCGCACGCCCGAGAATGCCGATTACGTGATCGCCTCCGGCCAGGCGGACATGGTGTCCATCGTGCGCGGCCAGATCGCCGATCCGCATCTCGCCAACAAGGCGCGCGAGGGCCGCGCCGCCGATATCCGCGCCTGCATCTCCTGCAACCAGATGTGCTGGGGCCGGCGCTCGCGCGACTATTGGATCTCCTGCCTGATCAATCCCTCCGCCGGCCGCGAGTTCCAATGGGGCGGCGATCGCTTCACGCCGGCCGCCAGGCCGCGGCGGATCCTGGTGGTGGGTGGCGGGCCCGCGGGCCTCGAGGCCGCGCGCGCGTCGGCCGAGCGTGGCCATCGCGTGACCCTGGTCGAGGCCTCGGACAAGCTCGGCGGGCAGTTTCGTCTCGCGGGGCTGCAGCCGCGGCGCGCGCAGATCCTCGATCTCATCGGCTGGTATGAGGGCCAGCTCGAGAAGCTGCAGGTCGAGGTCCGGCTCAACAGTCCGGTCGACGAAGACGAGATCAAGGGCTTCGGCGCCGACGCGGTGGTGCTGGCCACGGGGTCGCAGCCGGCGCGCAACGGCTATCAGCGGGCCTTGCCGACGGTCGAGCGCCTGCCCGGAATCGATCGGCCCAATGTGTTCTCCGTGGAGGACGTCATGAGTCGCGCGGCGCGGCTGGGCCAGCGCGTGCTTCTCCTCGACGACAGCGGCAATTGGCGCGGCGCCGGCACCGCCTGGGCGATGGCCGAGCAGGGCCACCGGGTCACGATGCTCACGCCGGATTCGATGGTGGGCCGCGAGATCCTGCGCACCGGCAGCGAGTTCCCGATGCGCAAGCGCCTGCGCGGGCTCGGCGTCGAGTTCATCACCGACGCCGCGGTCGGCGAGTGGCATGGCGACGGCGCGACGATCCTCGATCTGCTCGCCGGCGGCTCGAAGCGGATGGCGTTCGACACGCTGGTGCTGGCGACGGCCAATGTCTCGGAGACCGCCTTGGCCCAGGCGCTCGAAGGTTCGGGCCTCGAGCATCACGCCATCGGCGATGGCCTCTCGCCGCGCCACGCCGCCGCCGCGATCTATGAGGGCCGAAAGCTGGCGCTGGCGCTGTAGGAGCGCAATGCTGCGACCCAAGCAATGACAGTCATCCCCGCGAAAGCGGGGACCCAACCATCAGCCGCTGTGTTGGATCAGCATGGGTCCCCGCTTTCGCGGGGATGACGATGAGGGAGCGCGGGGATGACAATAAGAGAGCGATGCATGAGGGGACGCTCATCCTGCGCGCACCGCGCCCCTCACCCCCCATTGCTTCGCAATGGGTCCCGCCCTCTCCCCACAGAGTGGGGAGAGGTTAAAAATCACGCCGGCACCGCCAGCCGATAGAGCACCCGCTCCCCGCTCAGTCCCTTCAGCAAATGCGTGCCGATCTCGGTTCGCTCGACCTCGGGCGGGAGCTTGGCGGCAGTGGCGGCGCTGACGAGGATGATCGTGTCGGCGCCGTCATCGATCCCGTGGCCGGCCTGCTCGATGCGCTGCGCCGTGTTCACGGCATCGCCGATCAGCGTGTAATTGACGCGGCCGGGGGCGCCGATATTGCCGGCGATCGCGGTGCCGGTGTTGATGCCGATCCGCAGCCGCACCGGATTGAGCTGCTTGCGCCGGCGCCGGTCGTTGTCGGCCTTGATGCTGGCGGCGATGGCGAGTGCCGCCCGGCAGGCATGGAACGCGTGATTGGGATCCTCGGCTGGTGCGCCCCAGAACGCCATCACCGAATTGCCGATATATTTGTCGACGGTGCCATGCTCGTTCTCGATCGCGGCCGCGAGCATGCCGAAATGGCGGTTGAGAAAGGCCGCGAGGCGCGGCGGGCTGAGGCGCTGGCTGATGGGCGTGAATCCCACGATGTCGGTGAAGATCACGGTGAGCTCGCGTTCCACCGGCGCCAGCTCGGCCGCGTCGCCCATCCGCATCAGCCGCTTGACCAGCGCGCGCGGGACATAGGTGTTGAACCAGGCGAGGCCGGTGCGCATCGCGTTGAAGGCGCGGGCGGCGCGATCGAGCTCCGCCAACATGCTGCCGGGCAGGGGCTGGGTGCCCTCGAAATCGAGCCGGGCGATGCGATGGGCGGCCGAGGCGAGCCGGCCGATGCCGCGCGACATGATGCGCGACAGCACGAGGGCGAACAGCAGCGTGACGCCCAGCACGATGGCACCGGCCAGCAGCGCATAGGTCAGGCGATTGAGGATGGCGGTCGCGCGCGACGCCGGAAAGTAGCGCCCGACCCGCCAGGCCACGTCGTCATAGCCTGCGATCAGCTGGTAGACGACGATGAAGCTGCCGCTGTCGACCGTGACATTGCCGCCCTGGAGGCCGGTCGAACTCAGGGCCTCGCCCAGGGGCGTGCCCTGGCCATGCTCGAAGGCATCGAGGACCGTGTCCCCGACCTCGCCGGTCGTGGGAATGGGATGCTCTGGGGAGAGGCCGCGCGCGCCGCCGGCGAGCGAGGGATGGGCCAGGACCTCGCCGGGCCCGCGCAACACGAAATCGACATTGCCGGCCTGCGGGTCGGGAACGATCGCATTGGAGAGGGCCGAGAGCGGCACGCCGGCGATGGCGAGGCCGAGAAAGCGGCCGTCGCGCTTCACCGGCCAGGAAGCGATGATGAAGCTTTCCCGCAGTGACGGCACGAAGGTGATGCCATGCCAGTCGAGGCCGTCCTGGCTCTCGCCATAGCGCAGCATCAGCCGAAGCTCCGGCCAGAGCCGGACGCTGCGCCGCCCCGCCTGCTGCCCCGAGAGGATGCGTCCGGCGCCGATCAGCGTCAGGTCGGGCTCGATGAAGGCGACCATTCCTAGCTGCGGCGCGGCCGTGATCATGCCCTCCATCAATTGCGGCATGCGGGCGCCTTGCGGATCGAGCTCGCCGCGCTCCAGGGCGCCCGCCAGATAGCGGACGGCGTTCTCGGCGGGATCCAGGGTCGCGTGGATGGAGGTCTGGCGCTCGGCGGCGCTCGAGCGCGACACCATCGCGATCAGGTCATAGGTGTTGCGCCGGGCGAGGTCGTAGCCGATCAGCGTCACGGTTCCGGCGGCGGCTACGGTCAGGCCGCCAAAACCCAGCATCAGCACCAGCAGGATCGACGGGCGCCAGCGCTGCCGGGCGGGCTCGCGCCCCGGCGGCGCCGTGACGGCGGGCATCGCCGGGCTTGCGATCTCCGACGGTGCAGGGACGGACGGTGGTGGAGCGAGCGAACTATTCGACAATCAGCTTCACACGTTGACCCGCGGCCAGGGTCTCGTTCGCCGCGAGTCCGTTGAGGACCCGGAATCTCTGTTCCTGATAATCGTCGAAGGCCATCGATTTGGCGAGAGAGGATACGCTGTCGCCGGGATTGACGGCGACCACGCGGACCCGGAGCGGCTTGATCTGGGCGGCTTCGCTGGCGGAGAGCTTGCGGAAGCTCGCCGCCGCCTGGCGGAAGCCGGCATCGGCCGCGCTCGCATTCTGCGTGGGGCTGAGGAAGATGAACCGGTAAATGGTGCTGGCGTCGTAGCGGATCGCCACCAGCCGCAGGAAGACGGGCCCATCGCTGGTATTGCCGGAGGCGGTCGCGGTCGCCGCTTCCATGCCGTTGATGGTGACGCTGTCGAGGCTCTGCAGCCGGATCTTCGCCGCCCAGACATTCGAGATGTAGTCGCTCATGCTGCCGCCACCCGTGAAGCGGCCGCCGTCGAAGATCATGGCCGTGTCGTCGGGCCCCAGCCCCTGGACCGCATCGCTGCCGTTGGCGAGCTGAAAGCCCTGGGGGGCCGTGAAGGCGAGCCGCAGATCCGCATGGGAGAACTGGCGGCCATGGATGACGCCCTCCTTCGGGTCGTCGCCATAGAGGATGCCGTCGATATGGTCGAGATAGACGTCGCGCTCGAGCTTGGGGTTGGGGACCGGCGTCGTCGCCTTGGCCTCCTGGATGGCGCGCTCGACGCGATCGGCCGTGCGCGGATGAGTCTGCATGATGTTGAACTGATCGGCGGTCTCGGGATGGCCCTCGATCGTGGCCTCGAGCTTGGCGTCCGCCTCGAGGCTGGAGAGGAAGGCCGCCATGGCCTGCGGGTCGTAGCTCGCGCGCGAAAGATAGCGCACGCCGAGCTGGTCGGCCTGGAACTCCTGGTCGCGCGAATAGCTCTGCAGCCAGGCTTGCGCGCCATAGCCGGCGAGGTTGGTCAGTCCCTGGCTGCCGGTGAGAACGCCGAGGCCGACCAGGCCGATCTGCGCCAGCATGCCTTCGCTGTAGCGCTGGGCGGAATGGCGCGCCGTGATGTGGCCGATCTCGTGCGAGAGCACGCCCGCCACCTCGGCCTCGTTGTTGGCGAGCGCCAGCAGGCCGCGGGTGATGTAGATGTAGCCGCCGGGCACCGCGAAGGCGTTGACGATGGGCGAGTCCAGCACGGTGAAGGTGAACTTCAGGTCGGGCCGCTCCGACTTGGCCGCGAGGCTGGTGCCGAGGGTCTGGATGTAGGACCGGAGCTCGGGCGTGCCATAGGCGCCGCCGAACTCCTTCAGGATTTCCGGATGGCTCTGCGCCCCGATCTTCGCCTCGTCGGATTCCGACATGAAGCCGGTGAAGCTGGGCTGGCCGGTGGCGGGATTGACGCTGCAGGCGCCCAGGAGCGCGGTCGCGAGCAGAAGCGCGGCGGCGGCGAGATGGCGGAGCGGGTGTCTCATGGCTCGAGGACCTCGATCTGTTCGGGATGCGTCACGTCGATCAGCGGGCCATTGAAGGATTTTATCCAGCCCCTGACGCGAAGGCGACGCCCTTCCCATGTCAGCGGATCGAGCCCGGCCGCCTTGAACAGCTTCAGCGCCTGGGAATCGATCGCCACGGTGAAGTCGGTCTTCCAGTCGGTGCCGAAATTGAGATAGAGACGAGACTGCGGCTTGGCCGCGGCCACCACGAACCCCTCCACCAATTGGTAACTGTCGACCATGCCGCCGAGTTCCCCGGGATCGCGGACGCGATAGAAGGCGTTGGCCCAGAGGCCGCGCCGGGCGGCCCGCGCGGCCTGCTCATAGGTCAGCAGTTCCGTCGCGAGCGACCGGTTGTCGGGGAAACTGTAGGCGCGCGCCATGCCCGCCTGGATCAGCGCCGCCTGGACCCAGAGTCCGTCCTCGCGTTCGAGCTGGGCCAGCGTGCGGCCATGGCGATCCATGGTGGCGCCGCCGGCGAAGAGCTTGAGGGTCCGGCCCTCGGTCATCTGCTCGAGCGCCTGCTTGGCATCCTCGGCCAGGGGCCAGGTCGGGAAATCGGGCCGGCCCAGCGGCAGCTTCGGCGCCTGGATCCCGACCAGCCTGACCTCGCGCCCATCTTCAAGCATCAGCGTGTCGCCATCGATCACGCTCACGACTTTGCTCTCTCCCAGCGCGGTGAGGCCGGCCTCGGGCAAGACCGGGTCGCCCGCGCGTGCCGGTGTGATCACGAGGAGGCAGAACAGGCCGAAAATTGCGACGCCGAAGGGGGCTGTCAGCCGGTCGCGCCCTGATATAGTGGGCGCCGCCGCCGGGTCTCGTACCCGGCGGATCCGCATGAATAATGGCCAAAGGGCAGATTGCATGGCTGACGGCGCTTTCTATCCGCAGATCGATCCCTATGACACCGGCATGCTCGCCGTGGGCGGTCCGCATCAACTTTACTGGGAACAGTCGGGCAATCCCAAGGGCGTCCCGGTGGTCTTTCTCCATGGCGGTCCGGGCGCCGGCGCCAGCCCGGCCCATCGCCGCTTCTTCGATCCGGCCCATTATCGCATCGTGATCTTCGATCAGCGCGGCGCCGGCCGCTCCAAGCCCCTGGGCGAGATCCAGGACAACAACACGCCGGCCCTCGTGGCGGACATCGAGCGGCTGCGCGAGCATCTGAAGATCCCGCGCTGGCATGTGTTCGGCGGGTCCTGGGGCTCGACGCTCGCCATCGCCTATGCCGAGCATCATCCCGAGCGCGTCATGGCGCTTTGCCTGCGCGGCATCTTCCTCTGCCGGCGCAGCGAGATCGACTGGTTCCTCTATGGCATCCGTCACTTCATGCCCGAGGCCTGGCGCGAGTTCGCCGAGCATATTCCGGCCTCCGAACGCCACGATCTCCTGCGCGCCTATTACAAGCGGCTGACCGATCCGAGCCCGGAGATCTACATGCCGGCGGCGCGGCGCTGGTCGATCTATGAGGCGCGCTGCTGCACCCTGCTGCCGAGCCCCGAGACGGTCGAAGCCTTCTCCACCGACGTGGTGGCGCTCGGCATCGCCCGCATGGAAGCGCATTACTTCTCGCACGACATCTTCCTGCCGGAGAATTTCCTGCTCGAGAATGTCGGCCGCATCCGCCACATCCCGACGGTGGTGGTGCAGGGCCGCTACGATCTCGTCTGTCCGCCCGACACGGCCGACGATCTGAGACGCGCCTGGCCCGAGGTCGAGTTCACCATGGTGCCCGACGCCGGCCACTCGGCGATGGAGCCCGGCATCCGCGCCGGCCTGGTCTCGGCGATGGATCGATTCCGCAGCATCAAATAGGCGACGCGAGGAGCTTCGCATGGCCAGAAGCGATGTGGTGATGATCACCGGTGCCACCGGCAATCTCGGCCGGGCGGCGGCGGCGGCTTTCGCGAAGCAGGGGGCAAGGCTCTGCCTGGTCGCGCGCGAGCTGGGCGATCTCGGGGTCTACAAGAAGGAGGGCGCCGCCGACGTCCTCGCCTGTCCGGCCGATCTCCTGGATGCGGCATCGGTCGACGCGGCCGTCGCCAGGGCGATCGAGCGCTTCGGGCAGATCGACGTGCTCTGCAACATCGCCGGCGGCTTCGCCATGGGCGAGGCGGTGCACGAGATCGACGCCAAGGGCTGGGCCCATATGATGGAGCTCAATGCCGGTTCGGTCTTGCGCGTCTCGCACGCCGTGGTGCCCGGCATGCTCGCGCGCAAGAGCGGCAAGATCGTCAATATCGGCGCCTACGGGGCGCTCAGCGGCAAGGCGCATATGGGCGCCTATATCGCGTCCAAGAGCGCGGTCATCCGTCTGACCGAGAGCATGGCGGCGGAGCTGCGCGATTCCGGCATCAATGTGAACTGCGTGCTCCCCAGCATCATCGATACGCCGGAGAACCGGCAGGCGATGCCAAAGGCCAACCCCGCGAAATGGGTCGCGCCCGAAGCCTTGGCGGACGTGATCCTGTTCCTGGCCTCGCCCGCGGCGCGCGCGATCCATGGCGCGGCGCTGCCGGTGGTGGGATTGAGCTGATCCGCCTCGGTCGCCGCCGCTAGATCTCGATCTGCGCGCCCATCTCGACCACCTGCCCCGGCGGGATGTCGAAGAAGGCGGTGGCGTTCAAGGCGGTGGCGGCGAGCGCGATGAACAGGCGCTCCTGCCAGAAGGGCAGGCCCGGCTTGCTCGACGGGATCATGGTCTCGCGGCCGATGAAGAACGAGGTCGTCATCATGTCGGTGGCGAGGCCCTGCTTGCGCGCGATCTCCAGCGCCGCTGGCACGTTCGGATCCTGCATATAGCCGTAACGCACGATCGCCCGGAAGAAGCCCTTGCCCAGCCGCTCGACCACGACACGCTGGTCGGCGGGCACATGCGGCAGATCCTCGATGATGACCCGCAGCAGCACGTTGCGCTCATGCAGCACCATATTGTGCTTCATGTTGTGCAGCATGGCGCGCGGTACCACGGTCGGATCGCCGGTCATGAAGATCGCGGTGCGGGCGATGCGCATCGGCGATGCCTCGAGCCGCGCCAGGAAGGAATCCAGCTTCAGCCCCTCGCCATAGAGCTTGTCATAGACGACCTTCCGGCCGCGCCGCCAGGTCGCCATGATGAAGATGGCCGTGCCGCCCGCGAGCAGCGGGAACCAGCCGCCGTTCGGGATCTTGAGCAGGGTCGAGCCGAAGAAGAGCAGGTCGATGCCCAGCAGCGCGCCGAACAGAGGTCCCACGACGAGCCAGCTCCAGTTCCACAGATAGCGCGCGACGATCGCGGCCAGGATCGTGGTGGCCGACATGGTCCCGGTCACGGCGATGCCATAGGCGCCGGCCAGATTGTTCGACGAGCCGAAGCCCAGCACCAGGGTCAGAACCCCGATCATCAGGATCCAGTTCACGCGCGGCATGTAGATCTGGCCGATCTCGGTCGCCGAGGTGTGGCGGACCTCCATGCGCGGGACATAGTCGAGCTGGATCGCCTGGCGGGTGAGCGAGAAGCTGCCGGAGATCACGGCCTGCGAGGCGATGACGGTCGCGATCGTGGCCAGGATCACCAGCGGAATGAGGCCCCAGGCCGGCGCCTGGAGGAAGAATGGATCGGAGGCGGTCTCGGGATGGCGCAGCACCAGGGAAGCCTGGCCCAGATAGTTGAGCGCGAGCGCCGGCAGCACGAAACGCAGCCAGGCGGCGCGGATCGGCGCGCGGCCGAAATGCCCCATATCGGCATAGAGCGCCTCGGCGCCCGTCACCGTCAGCACCACGGCGCCCAGGATCGCCAGCGCCTTCCAGCCGCCGGCCGCCAGCAAGGTCAGGCCATAGACGGGATTGATCGCGCGAAGCACGCCGGGCTCGCCGATGACGTTGATGAGCCCGAGGATCGCGAGGACGCTGAACCAGACCACCATGATCGGGCCGAACAGGCGCCCGACCAGCGCGGTGCCATGCGACTGGATCACGAACAGCCCGACCAGGATGGCGACGGCGCAGGGCACGACATAGGGCTGGAAGGAGGGGGCGATGACCTCGAGGCCCTCGACGGCGCTCAAGACCGAGATTGCCGGGGTGATCAGCCCGTCGCCATAGAAGAGCGCCACGCCGATGATGGCGAGCGAGATCATCAGCAGGCGGCGTCCCCGCGGCGATTTCAGCCGCAGCGCCAGGGCCGCCAGCGACAGGATGCCGCCCTCGCCGCGATTGTCGGCCCGCATGATGAGCAGGACATATTTGACGGTGACGACGATGATGAGAACCCAGAGCGTCAGCGAGGCCACGCCCAGCACCGTCTCCGGCCAGGTCTGGCTTTTCGGCGCCGCCGCCAGGGATTCGCGGAAGGCATAGATCGGGCTCGTGCCGATATCGCCATAGACGATGCCGAGCGCGCCGACGACGAGCGCGGAATGGCGCGCCGGCTTTGATGTGACGGTTTCGCCGCCGGCGCTCATGGACCCGTTTTTCCCCCGCTGATCCCACCCCGATCAATTCGACCATCGACCGCCAAGCCGCGGATGGTAAAGGGATCGTCGGCGCTGTGCCAGGGGCGAGGGCCGCAGCCGCCGGCCCCCCGCCGACGGGGCGTTCTGCCGCCCGATTTCCGGACGTCGAGGCGATTGCGCGGCTGCGCCTCTGCCGCTAGCTTCGCCTCCCACGGCGTCCCCGTAGCTCAGCCGGATAGAGCAACAGTTTCCTAAACTGTGGGTCGGGTGTTCGAGTCACCCCGGGGACGCCAGATTTTCGCCCTTCGTCAATGTCGCACGCGATCATTCGAGCGCCATGAGACCTGCGCCGCCGCTCGGCTTGACGGGTCGGCCGCAAGGTATTACATTTTCAAAAATGTAATGGAGGAAAAATGGACTCCGCCATCACCAGCAAAGGCCAGGCGACGATTCCCAAGGCCATTCGGGATCATCTTCGGTTGAAACCGGGCGATCGGATCAAGTTCTTCGTCCATCCGGATGGGAGCGTCGTTCTCCTGCCGAAACTCCCGGCCACCTCATTGCGGGGCATCGTCAAAAGTCGGCGGCGGCCCGTGACGATCGAGGAAATGCGGAAAGCCGCCGCTGCCGGTGCCGCCGAGAGCGCGCCGCGTACCAAGCGCAGATGATCGGCCTCGACACCAATATTCTGGTCCGATATCTCGCGCAGGACGATCCGATCCAGTCGCCGATAGCCTCGAACCTCATCGAGCGATGCTTGACCGAGGAGAATCCCGGTTTCATCAGCGTCGTGGCGATGGCAGAGACGGTATGGGTGCTCGAGCGTGCCTACGGCCTTGCCGACGGGGACATCGCAAAAGCCATCGAGCGGACGCTTCAAACCGATGTCCTGGTCGTCGAAAGCGAGCAGGAGGTCTTCACGGCCATGATCGCGCTCAAGGATGGACTCGGTTCATTCGCCGATGCCCTCATCGGCGCGCTCGGGACCAAGGCGGGCTGTTCGCGGACGCTGACCTTCGACCGCAATGCCCTGCGTCTCCCTGACTTCGAGCTTCCGTAACCTGCCGCCGTTCCGTCCTACCGCATCTTCGATTTCAGCGTGATCGTCCTGCCATCCACAACGAACTTGCCGAAGCCTTGATGGTGGATGGTCTTGGGGTTCCTTTGCGCCGGATCGCGCCAGGCCTTGACGACCTCGAGGATGAAGAGGTTATAGCGATCGACCAGCCGTAGATCCGTCACCTTGCATTCGAGATTGGCGAAGCATTCGGCGATCAGCGGCGCCTTCACATCCTGGGCCGGCAGCGGTGTCAGGCCGAAGGCCTTGAACTTGTCGGTGTCGCGGCCCGAGCAATTGCCGACCTTCACCACCTTGGACGCCAGCCTCGAGGCGGGAATCGCGATGACGCATTCGCGCGTCGCCCGCAGGGCCGCGAAGCTGTAATCGTTGCCGCTCACGACGCAGGCGACCAGCGGCGGCTCGAACTCCATCATCATGTGCCAGGACATGGTCATGACGTTGGCACGGCCCTTGCGGGCGGTCGTCAGCAGCACGACCGGCCCCGGCTCGAGCAATTGATAGACTTTCGACAGGGGCAGGTTTTTCATGACGGTCTCCCGCGGAGAGCAAAGGCGGGATCATAGAGCCGCCGGCCCCGCGGAAGGTCGAACTCTTTGCCGGCGCCCCCTGCGGCGAGTTCTTCTACGACGTCGTCGTTTCCGGCATGGCCGGCGCCCGGCGCCGCGGCCGGCTCGATCCGATCTCTCCCTTGTGAAACGCGATGCCGAGCTCGAGGCTGTCCGCGATGCGATAGGCGCGCTCGAGGAAGTGAGCCGCCGCCGCGGGTGGACAGAGCACCCGCGCCGTCTCGCCGAACAGCTCGAGCCAGCGGTCGAAATGCGGCGTGCCGATCGGCAGGGGTAGATGGGCCACCATCGGCTGGCCGTGATAGCGGCCGCTCATGAGGGCCACGGACGACCAGAACTCGCACATCTTCGCCAGATGATGGTCCCAATCCCCGACTTTGCTCGCGAAAACCGGGCCGAGCAGCGGGTCGAGGCGGGCGCGATCGTAAAAGCCATGGACCAGGCGCCGGATCATGGCCTCGTCGATCCCGGTGCGCGTGACGATGTCGTCGACGATCAGATCGCGTTCCGACCGTTTGCCATCCTCGTCCATTCGATCGGCCTTTCTGCCAGCGCGGGGATTCCGATGCCGCAGGGCGGCGCCGGCGTTGCTTCGGCGCTTAAAGATACATACCATATACATCTTATAACAGGAAACCGCCGCCGCGGATGCGGTCGGGCGTCGCAGCGCGGCAGGCCCGATCCGCCGTCGCCGGGCGGTTTTGCGAGGGAAGGATGGTCAAATGCGTCTGACATTGGGGACCGATTTCGCGCTGCGCACGCTGATCTATGTCGGGACCCAGGGGGAACGCCTCGCCACGATCGCGGAGATCGCGCAAACCTTCGGCATCTCGAAGACCCATCTGATGAAGGTGGTGAACCGGCTCGGCCAGCAGGGCTATCTCGAGCCCGTGCGCGGCAAGGGCGGCGGCCTCAGGCTCGGGAGGTCCCCGGACCGGATCAATCTGGGCGCGATCGTGCGCGAGACCGAGGAGGATCTCGCCGTGATGGGATGCCTGGCCGAGAAGGACTTCTGCCGGATCGAAGGCTGCTGCGTCCTGCGCCGCGCGCTGCGCGAGGCGACCGACGCCTTCCTCCGGACGCTCGATCGCTACACGCTGGCGGATCTGCTGCTGCCGCGGGCAAAACTGGCGCGAAGCCTGGGTTTGGTCCCCGAGGGCCGGCCGGCGGCCTGAAGCGGCGTCGGACCTTCGGCAGCCGCAGCCCGCGGGCCGCGACGGAAAGCGATGCCATGGCCTTCCCGATCTGCGCGTTCGCATTTCGTGCTGGCCAAGGCCGGGAATCTCTGCTGGCCTAGGTCGAGGCCACGGCCCCCGAGGTGTCATGAGCGCGCGCCGCTATTCGCCGATGGAGATGATCGAGACGCTGGTCGGATTCCCGACCGTCTCCGCGGATTCGAACCTCGATCTGATCGGGTTCGTGCGCGACTATCTGGCGGGCCGTGGCATCGAGAGCCGGCTCACTTACGACGAAAGCAAACGCAAGGCGAACCTGTTCGCGACCGTCGGGCCGGATCGTGCCGGCGGCGTGGTGCTGTCGGGCCATACCGACGTGGTGCCGGTCGCGGGACAGCCCTGGGCGAGCGATCCCTTCACCCTGACGCGGCGCGGCGACAGGATCTATGGCCGCGGCACCAGCGACATGAAGAGCTTCATCGCGATCGCGCTGGCCCTGGTGCCGGAGTTCCAGAAGGCCGGCTTGCGCCGGCCTATCCATCTGGCGCTCTCCTATGACGAGGAGGTCGGCTGCTTCGGCGTGCCGCATATGCTGCGCGACATCGCGGCCAACCTGCCGCTGCCGGCCATGGCGATCATCGGCGAACCGACCTCGATGCAGCTCGCCAACCGCCACAAGGGCGATCTGGTGTTCCGCACCCGCTTCACCGGCCGCGACGGCCACTCGAGCGCGCCGCAGCGGGGGCTGAACGCGATCTTCTCGGCGGCCGAGTTCCTGACCTTCCTGTCGCGCCTGGCCGAGGAGCTGCGCGTGGAAGGGCCGCAGGACGAGAGCTTCGATCCGCCCTACACCACGGTGAATGTCGGCCAGATCGATGGCGGCACCGCCTTCAACATCGTGGCGCGACGATGCGAGATCATCTGGGAGTTCCGGCCCATTCCCAGCCTGGCGCCGGAGACGATCGTCGCCCGGGTCCAGGGCTTCGTCGACACCGAGCTGCTGCCGCGGATGCGCCAGGCGGCCGAGGAAGCGGCGGTCGAGACCACAACCCTGGTCGCCCTGCCGCCCTTGATGCCGGAACCCGATTCGCCGGCCGAGGCGCTGATCCATGCGCTCACCGGCGTGAACGCGGCGATTGGCGTCGCCTTCGGCACCGAGGCCGGCCATTTCCAGCAGACCGGCATCCCCGCCGTGGTGTTTGGCCCCGGCAGCATCCAGCAGGCGCACAAGCCCGACGAGTTCATCGAGATCGCCCAGGTCGAGGCCTGCGTCGGATTCATGCGCAAGCTCGCGGCCTGGGCGGCCTCATCGCCGGCCTGATGCGTCGCACCGGTTTCACGCACAAGACCCTGGCGCGAGCCGCGTCATCGCGGGCCCGCGACGGCGCCTGACGCCTTCAACCGGCTATTCTCCTCGCGACCCCAGGGCCGGCTAAATCGGCGCTTGGCCCTCGATGGCAGTGGTCAAGGCCACCGCCTGACGCTTGGCATGCTCGCGGCGGGGATGGACATAGAGATCGACCGAATCCTTCGCCGTCGCCACGGCCGGCGGCGGCGGGCGGATGGCGTAGCGAACCGCCTGCTGATGGTCGGCGAATTGCCGCTTGGCGTTATAGACCCGGTCGAATTTCCAGATCGAGCGCGCGAAATTGGTCTGGCCCTGGAGGGCCAGCTTCAGGATGATGCCCGCCGCGTCGCGCATCGCCTTCGCGCCCAGATGCTTCTTGGCGATGATGCGCTGCGTCTCCACCAGCTGCTCGTAGAACTCGAGCAACGGCAGGCGTGTCGGCAGCACCGCATGCTGGATGTCGAAGAGGCGATAGTCGCGCGTCGCCAGGCGGCGGGCCTCGGTCAGCCACAGCTCGGTGCCGGGATAGGGCGTCGCCACGGTGAAATGCACGATCTCCGGCACGCTCAAGGCCCATTCGCGCACGACCGAGAAGCGCTCCTTGTCCCAGTCGGGATCGGCGATCAGGTTGATCGCGACGCTGATCCCTAGCTTGCGCGCCACCTCGAGCGCCTCGAAATTCACGCCCGGCGAGGAGCGCTTGCGATGCAGCTTCAGCCCCTCTGCATCGATGGCCTCCAGCCCGAGAAAGAGATATTTGAGGCCGAGCTTCTGCCAATAGGCGAAGACCTCCTGGTTGCGGATCAGCACGTCGGCCCGCGTCTCCAGGTAGTATTGCTTGCGGATGTTGCGCTTCTCGATCTCGCGCCCGATCGCAAATCCATGCTCGGGATGGATGAAGGCGACGTCGTCGACGATGAAGACGTTGGGTTCCTTGATCGAGGCCAGATCCTCGCCCGCCGCCTCCGCGCTCGCCATGCGGTAGCTGCGGCCATAGAAGGTCCAGGCGCTGCAGAAGGAGCAGTCCCAGGGGCAGCCCCGCGTGAACTCGATCGAGGCGCAGGGGTCGAGCACGCCGATGAAGTAGTTCTTGCGCCGGCGCAGCAGGTCGCGCGCCGGCGGGAACTGGTCCACATTCTCCAGCAGCACCGGAACGGGCCCGCGGCCCTTGGCGGTGACGGTGCCGGGGACGCGATCGATGCCGCCGTCCTCGACCGCCGAAATCAGCATCGGCGTCGAGATCTCGCCTTCGCCGCGCAGCACGCAGTCGATTGAGCCCGCGCCATGCTCGAGCAGCTCGTCGGCGATGAAGGAGGCGCTGTGTCCGCCGACGAACACGTAGCAATCCTTGATCTGCTGCTTGGCGCTCTTCGCGAGATCGACCACCTCCGGCAGGTTGGCGAGGTAGTTGAGCGAGAAGCCGATGGCGCGCGGGGCGAAGCTCTTGAGCTCGGCCGCGAAATCCTCATGCCCGAAAGTCTGCAGATCGATCAGCCGGACCTCGTGGCCCGCGGCGCGTACCGCCTGGGCGACCCGCTCCATGCCGAGCGGCTCCAGGCGCAGATAGATCTCGCTATACATCAAGGGGCCGGGATGGACGAAAAGCACGCGCATAACGCCTCCTCTGGAACTCGGGAATTCGGGTCGTCGCCTCCTGAACTGTGGAACTACCGCCCTCAACGCGGGCGATCACGCCGTCGATCTTATCCGGTTGCGACCGGCCGGCGCGAGTCCTGGTCCTGGTGATCGAGGAAGAACCCACCCCCTGATGGAAGGCCCACTCTACCAAGTGGACCGAGTCATCCCTGTGGCAAGGAGGGAGCAGGCGATCTTGGACCGGTCGTGGCAGCCAGTTGGGGGAAGCGCTCCATGATCGCGGTGACCGCCTGCCGGAAACGCTCCTCCCAATCGCCGGTCAGCGTCAGATGCGGCAGGTTGCGTCCGGTCAATTCCGCCTGGCAGCGCCGGGCGAAACGGGCCCGCAGCTCGGGGTCGGGGAAATAGCGCGTGCCATCGTCGATCCAAGGCACGTCGACATCGCAATTCAGATAGAGATCGGCGGGCCTCGCGATGTGATCGAGGCGTGGGTCGCGCTGCCCCAGCAACATGTCGGACCAGACCGCGGTCAGGACGGGATCGGTGTCGAGCAGCAGGATGCGATTGGCCTGGCGGGCTGCCGCCGCCGTCAGCGCCCCATGGCCGCGCGCGATCAGAACGAGATCCTCGAGGCTGCAGCCGGTGCCGAAATGCTCCGTATGGGTGCGTCCATATTCCGGCACGAACAGCGTGTCGAAATGCGCGGCCAGCCGGCGCGCCAATGTCGATTTGCCGGTACTCTCGGGCCCGAACAGGCAGATCTGCTTCACGAAATAGGGCCGGACCGGCGCCGGGATCCGCTCCCAATGGGCGAAGGGGTCGCCCAGCACGTCGCGGCCGGCGGCGGGCACGGCAAAACGCGGCGGGTCCACCGGCACGAAGCGGCCGCCGACCTCCGCCGCCAGCCGATGGCCGTAACTCTCCGACGCGAAGACGACGTCGATCGGCTCGGGATGGGCCCGCTTCACGATTCCGCGCCAGATCGGCCAGAAATCCGGATGCTCCGCCGGCGCCTGCGGAACCTCGTCGGTCAGATGCACGACGCGCGCCTCGGGGAAGAGCTCCTTCATCCAGGCGAAGCGCAAGGCGCCGGGAATGGGGTCGCGCGGCAGGCTGCAGACGAGGATCGTCAGATCCTCGACATAGTCGCGAGCGAAATCGCAGAGCAGCACGTGACCCTGATGCGGCGGAAGGAATTTTCCCAGAAGGAATCCACGGGCCATGCATGCTCCGGCGGCAGGGGACGAGGCCGGTCACTTTAGCGGCAGCCCGGCCGGTCCGTCGCGGCTCGCATGGCGTTGGCCTGGACGCCGAAACCCCTCCCCCAACTTTTGGGGGAGGGCAGGGAGGGGGATGACTGGGTCCAGGATCTCGTCGGGGTGCGAAGAGGCCGATACCGAGCAGCCCCCTCCCCGACCCTCCCCCAAAAGTTGGGGGAGGGGATTCACTCGCCTCGCCATATGCGATAGCCCTGTTGCCTGGGGGCGCCGGCGACCGGCGGCCGCGGAGATCGTCAGGACTGGTGCTTCTCCGCCTCGATCAGGCGGCGCGCCTTGTCGCGTAACTCGGCCAGCGTGTCGCCCGGCGCATGGCCCTCGACCTGGTCGAAATCGAGCTCGAGCACGATCGCCCGCAAGAGGCGCATCGCCTCGCTGTCCGGGCTGGTCGCCTTATCCGGCTTCATCGCTTTCATCGCGATCCCCATCACTCTGCGTTTCCGTTCGGGGGGCGGCAATGGACAGGATCCTGGCCCCTCGGGCGGTAGTGTCGCGAAGCGGGGACTCCCATCCCGTTCCTCGCGCATCGATACCGGCTGACCTCAAGCGATAATCGCGGAAGATGGCGAGATGGTGGCAAGGGGCGCCCATGAGCGCTTTGTCACGCTAACGCTTTTGTCATGTCGGCCGCGATCGTCAGGCGGCCCGCCGTTCGCGGCGGAAGAACTCGCGCGTGAAATCCAGGAAAGCCCGCGCCACCGGCCGCAGCTTGTGGTCGGCGAGATGCACGGCCGCGATCGGCGCCGAGGGGAGCGCATCGGTCAGCTTGACGGCGCGCGTCTGCTTGCCGTCATAGGTGGTGAGCGTCTTGGAAGGATGGTTCAGCACCGTGTAGCCCAGCCCGTTCGCGACCAGGCTTCGCACCGCCTCGACCGATTGGGTGCGGTAGCGCACCTGCGGCGCCACGCCGAGCGCACCGAAGACGGAGGCGAAATAGTCGCGGCTGATCGGCATGTCCAGCAGCACGCAAGGCTCGTCGACCAACTCCTTGAGCGAGATCGCGCGGCGGCGCGCCAGCCGGTGATCGGCCGGCAGCAGCGCATAGGCCGGCAGCTCCAGCATCCGCTCGATCGCGAAGCGCCGCGGCAGTTGCAGGTCGTAGGTGAGGGCGAGCTCGATCCAGCCCTCCATCATGCCCTGCTGCAGGAACGCCTGGTCGCCTTCATGGAACACCACCTCGATCTCGGGATATTTCGCAGTGAAGCCGCTGATGATCGACGGCAGATAGCGCGCCAGGATATAGGCGAGGCAGCCGATCGAGAGCGTGCCGCGCAGCCCGTGGCCCACGCCGGCGAGCGTGGTGGCGAAGTCGTTGACCTGGCTCAGCAGCTTGCGGACCTCGCGCAGCACCTCGGTTCCGGCCGGCGTCAGCGCCACGCCGCGCGCATGCTGGCGCACGAAGAGATCGACGCCCAGCGCCGTCTCGAGCTGGCGGATGGCGAGCGAGACCGCGGGCTGCGAGACATGGAGGCCGCGCGCCGCTGCCGTGACATTGCCGGCATCGGCCACGGCCACGAAGTAACGCAGCACCCGCAAGGGAAGGTCGATCAGGTTCATCAATGCAGATGATAAGTAAATTATATTTTCCTATCTAGGGCGTCCTTTGCGACCCTGAAGCCCTGTCGCAGGGGAGGACCGCCATGCCGGATACCGAACGCAACGGGTGCGACTATGTCGTCAGCAAGCCCCTGGCGCGCCGCGCGACCGATCCGAACCTGCGCACCGGCAAGGAGTTCCGCGAGAGCCTCCGCGACGGGCGCCATGTGATCGTCAATGGCCGCGATGTGGCCGATGTGACCAAGGAGCCGACGCTCAGCCGGGGCATCGACCAGCTCGCCCGCTATTTCGACGCGCAGCATGATCCTGCGACGCGCGACCTGCTCACCACCATCGAACCCGACACCGGCGAGCGCATCTCGACCGCCTGGCTGGTGCCGCGCTCGATCGAGGATCTCTGGCGTTATGACGCCATGATCAAATGCAGCACGTCGTTGAGCTTCGGCGTGTTCGGGCGTCCGCCCGATTACGGCCCGGTCAAGGCCATCTCCTTCGTCGCCTGGAATCATCTGGTGCGAAAGCAGGAGCCCGAGGCGCTCGGCAAGATCATGAATTTCCTGCGGGTCGGGCAGCGCAACAACCTGACCAGCGCCGATATCATCATCGACGTCCAGACCGACCGCAAGACGGCGGTGGCGCAGCGTGCCGCGCGCCTGCGCGTCGTCGAGGAACGGAAAGACGGAATCCTGGTCTCGGGCGCGAAGGCCGGCAATTCGGTGCTGGCCCAGGGCAATATCGGCACCATCTCGATGCCGCCGCCCGTCCCCGGGATGCCGGAGGAATGCATGATCTGGGCGGCCGTGCCGGCGAACGCGCCGGGCATGAAGCTGCTGTTGCGCGAAGCGAACACGAACGGAACCGAATCCGGCGAGGATCATCCGATCGACAGCAACGGCGAAGAAGCCGACGGTCTCCTGATCTTCGACCGCGTCTTCATCCCCTGGGACTATGTGTTCAGCTACAAGAACAAGACCACGGCCGATATCTACAACATCCTCGGCCAGTTCGCCTTCTGGAAGATCGCGACGCGGCTCTCCTACCGCGCCGAGATCTTCGCCGGGGTGGCCCAGATGATCGTCGATGCGCTGGGCACCGACCAGATCCCGGCCGTCCGCGCGCTGGTCTCCGAGGTGATCCACTATGCCGCCACGCTGCGGGGCATGATGACGGCCGCGGTCGAGCGGGCGAAGCCGACCGAGAGCGGCGTCATGCTGCCGGACCATGTGTTCGTG
The DNA here is from genome assembly GCA_963696655.1 of uncultured Alphaproteobacteria bacterium. Taxonomy (GTDB): domain Bacteria; phylum Pseudomonadota; class Alphaproteobacteria; order Dongiales; family Dongiaceae; genus Hypericibacter. The sequence continues at coordinate 70,303 of CAVOLB010000169.1, read as the reverse complement.
ACGGCGGGCCGGCTGCACAGCATCGAGGCCTATCCGCGCATCATGCAGATCCTGCGCGAGCTCTCCGGCCAGGGCCTCATCGGCCGCGTGCCGCAGGCGACCTGGGACCGGCCCGATATCGGGCCGCTGCTCGACGAGTATCTGCCTGGCCATAAGCTCAATGCCCGCGACAAGAACCGGCTCTTCAATCTGGTCTGGGACATGTCCTGCAGCCCGAGCGCGATGCGTCTCGCCCTTTTCGAGAACATCAACGCAACGCCGGCGCCGGCCCTACGCGAGGAGCTCTACCGGGTCTATGATCGGGGGCCGGCGATGGCGGCCATCCGCAAGCGGGCCGGGATTGTCTGAGAATAGGGCGTGCAGCCCCACCGCGATGCGACAGAGAGGATGCGAGCCATGATCCGCAACCCGATTCCCTGGCCCGACGGCGCGCGCTGCGCGGTCGCGATCACCTTCGACATGGATGCCGACAGCATCCTGCATCTGGCGCATCACGAGCAGGCCAACAACAAAGTGATGACCATGTCGATGCTGCGCTACGACCCCGAGGTCGCGGTGCCGCGGCTGGTCGACATGTTCGCCGAGTTCGGCATCCGGCAGACCTTCTTCCTGCCGGCCTGGTGCATCGAGCGCTACCCGGCGACGGTCGAGCTGATCCTCAAGGGCGGCCATGAGATCGGCCATCATGGCTATCTCCATGAGCATCCGAACGAGTTGCCGCCCGAAGAGGAGCTCTACTGGTTCGATCGCAGCATCGACGCGATCGTGAAGGCGACCGGCCGGCCGCCGCGCGGGTTCCGCGCGCCCTCTTACCGCTTCTCGGCCAAGACGCTCGATTTCCTGGTGCAGCGGGGCCTCAGCTATGACGCCTCGCTCATGGGCGACGACATTCCCTATCTGCTCGACAATGGCCAGGGCCGCGTGGTCGAGCTGCCGTCGCACTACGCCATGGACGACTGGGCCCATTTCATGGTGGCGCGCGACCTCGGCTATATGATGCCGATCAAGGCGCCCTCCCATGGCATGGACGTCTTCCGCGAGGAGTTCGACGCGGCCTGGCGCTATGGCGGGCTCTGGATCTCGGTCTGGCACCCGATGCTGATGGGGCGCCTCGCCCGCGCCGCGGCGCTGGCCGACCTGATCGCGCATATGCGGGGCAAGGGCAAGGTCTGGTTCGCCAAGCTCGAGGACATCGCCGCCCATGTGAACAAGGTCGTGGCCGACGGAAGCTGGAACCCGCGCGTCGACCGCCTGCCTTACTACCCGGGGCCGATCCCGGAATTGCCGAGGAAACCGACATGAGCCCGGACACCGCCACCGCCGATCGCGCCGCCGCCGACAAGGCGACATTGCTGGACTGGATCGAGCGCGACCGCGAGCGGCTGATCGGGTTCCTGAGCGGCTTCGTGCAGGCGGCGAGCCCCAACCCGCCCGGCGACACGCTGGCGCCGGCGGCCTTTGTCCGCAAATTCCTCGAGGCGGAGACGCTGCCCTATCGAGTGATCGCGCCCCATGAGCAGATGCCCAATCTGGTCGCGAGCTTCGAGGGCAAGGGCCCCGGGAAGCATCTGGTGCTGAATGGCCATATCGACGTGTTCCCCTCGGGCGATCCGGCCCAATGGACGCATGGGCCCTGGAGCGGCGACATCGCCGAGGGTTATGTCTGGGGCCGCGGCGCCGCCGACATGAAATGCGGCACCACCGCCTCGATCTTCACCTATGCCTATCTCCATCGCCTGCGCGAGAGGCTCAAAGGCAAGCTGACGCTGACCGTGGTCTCCGACGAGGAGACCTTCGGCCCCTGGGGTGCGCGCTATCTCATGGAGCATCATCCCGAGGTTCATGGCGATTGCTGCCTCAATGGCGAGCCCAGCGACCCGCTCACGGTCAGGTTCGGCGAGAAGGGACCGCTCTGGCTCGCCTTTACGGTCCGCACCCAGGGCGCCCATGGCGGCTATCCTCATCTGACCGAGAGCGCCACCCAGATCGCGGCGGCCTTGATCGGCGATCTCTACCAGCTGGCACGCCAGAAAGTGCCGCCGCCGGGCAATGTCGGCGGCATCCTCGATCGTTCGGCCGAGGTCATCGAGCGCGCGCTGGGTGCGGGGGCGACCGAGGTGATGCGCTCGGTCACGCTTAATATCGGCGTAATCCAGGGCGGGCTCAAAGTGAACATGATCCCGTCCGAATGCCGCTTCGAGGCCGATTTCCGCCTGCCGGTCGGCATCGGCAAGGAGGCGCTCATGGAGAAGATCCGGATGCTCCTCGGGCGCTATCCGCAGGCCTCGCTGGAGGAGATCAACTACAGCCCCTCGAACTGGTGCGATCCTGAGCATGAAATGATCGGAATCATCCAGGGCAATGTGAAGGCGATGAAGGGCTTCGAGCCCGCGCCCATCGTCGGGCTCGGCGGCACCGACACGCGGCTCTGGCGCTATCGCGACATCCCCGCCTATGTCTATGGCCCCTCGCCCAAGACCATGGGCAAAACCGACGAGCGGGTCGCGATCGAAGAATTCCTGCATATCGTCCGCACCCACACCCTCTCGGCCTACGACTATCTGAGCCGCTGAGGCCTGCCGGGCCGGAGGTTCTCCGACCCCGGCGGCCGGGGTTGTCTGTCTTGACATATCCTATGGGGGAGGATAGGATACCAGCCATGCCCGACGATCATCGCGGGGAAGCCCCTCGGGGCACGCCCCATGCCAGCCATCCCGAGGTGCTGAAGCGCCTCAAGCGCGCGCAAGGCCATCTCGCCACCGTCATGGCGATGATCGAGGCCGATCGCGGCTGTCTCGACATCGCGCAGCAGCTCCAGGCGGTCGAAAGCGCGATCGCCAACGCCAAGCGCCTGCTGGTCCATGACCATATCGACAATTGCATCGAGCGGGCGGCGGGCCCGGTTTCGCGCGGAACCCGCGTCGCGCTCGACGAGTTCAAGGCGATCGCCCGCTACCTCTAGGCGCGGGCGATTCCGCGCTCTCCCAACCGGAGCTCCGGCTTGAAGCCTCACGCCGCCCATTCCCTCGATCGCTGGCAGCGCGATCATGTCTATCTCGCCGACCGCCATGACAAGCGCGCGCGGCGGGTCTGGATCGCCGTCTGGCTCACCGCCGCGATGATGGTGGCCGAGATCGCCGCCGGCTACGCCTTCGGCTCGATGGCGCTCTTGGCCGATGGCTGGCATATGGCGACCCATGCGGGCGCGCTGGGCCTCGCGGGGCTCGCCTATCGCTACGCGGCGCGCCACGCCCGCAATGCTCATTTCAGCTTCGGCACCGGCAAGCTCGGCGATCTCGCCGCCTTCACCAACGCGATCGTGCTGGCCCTGATCGCGGCCTTCATTCTCTATGAAAGCGTCCGCCGCCTGCTGGCGCCCGAGCCCATCAACTATGACGATGCGCTGGTCGTCGCCGCGGTGGGCCTGCTGATCAATCTCGGCTGCGCGGCGCTGCTGCATGAGAAGGCCGCCGATCACGGTCACGATCATGCGCCCCAGGGTCACGATCATGGCCATGCGCACGAGGCCGGCCACCGCCACAGCCATCGCGACCACAACCTCCATGGCGCCTATCTTCATGTCATCGCCGATGCCGCCACCTCCGTGCTGGCGATCGCGGGCCTGCTGGCGGGCCGGCTCTGGGGCTGGGCCTGGATGGATGCGACCGTGGGCCTGGTCGGCGCCGCCGTGATCGGCCGCTGGTCCCTGGGCCTGATGAAATCGAGCGGCGCCGTGCTGCTCGATGCGGTCCCCGATCGCGGGCTGGAGCAGCGCATCCGCAGCCGGCTCGAGAGCGAGGCCGACCGCGTCACCGACCTCCATCTCTGGCGGCTGGGGCCGGGCCATTACGCCGCGATGGCGTCGCTGGTCTCGACCGCGCCGCAGACGCCGGCGCAGTACAAGGCGCGGCTCGAGGATCTGCCGAGCCTGTCGCATGTGACGGTCGAGGTGGAGCCCTGCGAGATCTGCGAGACGCACTGAGGCGAATTCTTCTTCTAATCCCCTCCCCCCTTGTGGGGGAGGGCTAGGGAGGGGGGTGCCACAGACCCGATACCGCGTCAGAAGTCCACGCAACGGATGTCGATCAATCGAGGGGCGGCCCCACCCCCTCCCTTACCCTCCCCCATCAAGGGGGAGGGGATCAGCAAGAAGTCCTCACCCCACCAGGCGATCGGCTTCGCGCGCGCGGGCGGGCGGGAACCAGAGCGTGACCTTGGTGCCGACATCCTTGCGGCTCTCCAGCGTCATGCGGCCGCCGTGGAGCTCGATGAAGCGCTTGGTGATGGAGAGTCCGAGGCCGCTGCCTTCGACCCGCCGGGCCAGGCTCGATTCGATCTGCACGAACGGCTCGAGCGCCAGCTTGAGCTCGGATTCGGTCATGCCGATGCCGGTATCGGTCACGCGGATCTCGATCCCGCCATCGGCGGCACGCCCGCCTTCCACCGCGATGCGGCCCCGCTCCGGCGTGAACTTGATCGCGTTCGACAGCAGATTGAGGAGCATCTGGCGCACCAGCCGCTCGTCCGCCTGGATGCAGCCGAGTCCCTCCATGTCGCCGATGGTGGCCGTCAGCCGTTTCTGATCGAGCTGCGGGCGCAGGAGATTGACGCAGGCGTCCGCAATCTTGCCGAGATTGACGCGCTCCTCATGGAGCTGCAGCTTGCCGGCCTCAATTCGCGACAGGTCCAGGATGTCGCTGATCAGGCCCAGCAATTGCTGGCCCGAAATGCGGATGTCGGCGGCATAGTCCCGATAGACCGGAACGATCGGCCCGCGCACTTCGCTGCGGATCAGGTCGGCGAAGCCGATGATGGCATTGAGCGGCGTGCGCAGCTCATGGCTGATGATCGACAGGAAATCGGATTTGGCGCGGCTCAACTGCTCGGCATGTTCCTTCTGCTGCAGCAGCGCCAAGTTCTGCTCTTCGATGAGCGCCCGATGGCGCAGCATCACGGCCCGGTTGCGCTCGAGGAAGAAGATGATCCCGCCCGACAAGGCGAGCATCGCCAGGAAGGCACCGATGATCGCCGGCAGCATCTGCCGCAGGAGCGCCTGCCCCGGCCTCTCCGGATCCCAGGTGATGGCGCCGATCGGGCTCCCGTCGGGCGCGCTCAGGGCGATCGCCGTATCCTTCGGTGCGCCGTTCGTCGCCTGCCAGTGGAGATTTCTGAACCCGTAGTCGATGCCGATCTCGTTCAAGAGACCGGGATCGATCGGACGGACCAGCACCAGCAGGTGGTCCCACTGCGGTCCGGGCTCGCCATCCTGCCGCGTGATCGCGCCCACCGCGGCGACGGCCGGCGCCCCCTGCCACAGGACGAAGCCCACGGCCGGTTCCGGGCCGGTGTCCTGGGTCCAGTGACCCTCGGCTGCCGCGCGGGCGGCATTGAAGAGCGGTTGCAGGACCGCCAGGACTGCCGCGATCGACGAGGGCGGCTGCGACTCGCCGTCGACGAAGGCGAGGGTCGGCTTACCCGCCCCGTCGATCACGAACGCCGTCGCGATATGGAACGAGGTGTTCAGATACTCGCCGATATTGGCGTCGGCCCATTCCGCCGATGGCTGGCTCACCAGATTCTCGACCGCATCGGACCAGAAGCTGTAATCGCGCGCGAGATTCGCCACCTCATGCTGGCGCCCGACAAGAATCGCGACCAGCGTCGCCTGTGACTGTGTCGCGGCCAGGCGGTCCTGACTGCGCGCGGCCATCTGCGTCACGGTCAGAATCGCCGCCGCGCCCAGCAGCAGCAGGGCGATCACCGCAAGCATCGGCCAACGAGGAATCGAGTTGGACAACATGGAACGCGTCAGCAAACCATCGGTTCTAACGGACTCCCAAGAGCTCGAGGTCGCGGAACGTCGCCATCGGCGATCCGTCACCCCTGTCCGATGGGGAGAGGGTCGCAGAAAAGGGTTATAATGCCACTAAGTCATTAGGAGCTTTTTTACGCCGATGCCTCCCTTCGGACCGGCTCTTGTCCCGGTCTGGGGCCAGGCGCGGGATCGGCCGGCCTCCGGCCGGGGTCCCGTCATAGGACTTTATTAACCCCGCCGCTCCGCAGGCGGGGATAATTCAGTCTAGCCCGCCAGCCGCGATGCCTCCATCCGCCGTTCGGCCGGGAACCAGAGCGTCGCCGACGTGCCTTCGCCCTTCCGGCTCTCGAGGGTCAGGCGGCCGCTATGGGCCTCGATGAATCTCTTGGTGATCGGCAGGCCGAGGCCCGACCCGCCGAAGCGGCGCGACAGGCTCGATTCCACCTGGACGAAGGGCTCGAGCGCCATCTCCATTTCGGCCGCCGTCATGCCGATGCCGGTATCGGTGATGACGAGCTCCAGGCCGCCATCGGCCGCGATCCGCCCGGAGAAACTGACCATGCCGCGTTCTGGCGTGAACTTGATGGCGTTGGAGAGCAGATTGAGAATCATCTGATTGAGCAGCCGCTCGTCGGCACGGATCTCGCCCAGCCGCTTGACCTCGTCCAGGCTGAGCCTGAGCTTCTTGCGCTCGATCTGCGGCATCATCAGACCCAGGCAGGTCTCGGCCGCGGCATCGATCGAGACGATATCCTCGTGCAACTCGAAGCGATTGGCCTCGATCCGCGACAGATCGAGGATGTCATTGATCAGGCTGAGCAGATGCTGGCCGGAATTGTGGATGTCGTTGGAATATTCGCGATAGCGCGGATGGCCGATCGGCCCCTTGATCTCGCTGCGCAGCAAGTCGGCGAAGCCGATGATGGCATTGAGCGGCGTGCGCAGCTCATGGCTCATGGTGGCCAGGAACTCGCTCTTGGCGCGGTTCGCGCTCTCGGCCTGGGTCTTGGCCTCCATCAGCCGTTCCGACAGATCGCCCAGTTCCAGCCGGGCCTGGTCGAGCTTGCGGAACTGCTGCACCAGCATGCCGACGAAGACGAGCGCGCTCGCGAAGAGGCCGGTCAGCATCGCCGCCAGGATGAGATAGAGCTGCCCCAGCCTTTCGCGCGAGACCTGGGCGCGATCGGCGACCAGCTGCACCACGTGGGAGGCGAGCCGGCTCACCGACTGCTCGAGCGAGGGCATTTCGGCGCTGACGATCGCGAGCGACCCCCCGCCCTGGGGCAGATCGCTGACCTGCGAATCGAGCGCCATGGTTTCCGCGCGCGTCTGCTGGACCAGCTGGATGGCCGCGCTGTCGCCGCTCATGGCCCGCGCATTCTCCCCGCGCGCCAAGAGCTCCACCCGGCTGACCAGGATGTCATATTGCAGCGACACCTGACGCAGATTGCCGGTGCTGGGATCGGCCTCGGCGGCCGCGAGCTTCTGCTGGAACCGCGCGAACTCCACCTGCAACTCCGAGGCCGCGAGCGTCAGGTTCTCCGTCGGACCCCGCGACACGGCGGCATGCTCGCCCAGAATCAACGCCAGCGCCACGACCACGGTCAGGGAGAAGACGCCGACCAGCGTGCCGAGCAGCCAATGGATCGGGCGCGCCTGCAACAGCTTCAAGGTCGCCTCGCCGGAAGCGTCTGCCCGATGCGACCGCTCATGGCGCGAGGCTCGACCCGTCGTTCGCTGCCGTCCCGCTGCGCGCGACGACCGACTTGCCGTCCCAGGGCGTCGCACCGTCACGCACGACGATCTGCGACAATTGGCGGACCGATCTCGCGGCGACGGCCTCGGTATCGAGCCCCCGCTCGATCGGGTAGAGGATCATGAGCGGACCCATCTCGCGCACGGGGATGTCATGCCCCTGACGCGTCAGGGCGATCACCACGTCATGATGCTCGGCCTCGGCGATCGGGATCTCCGCGACATAATCGTTGAGCGCGATCGCCTCGACCGCGGTGCCATGGGCGCCCACGACCGCCAGGAGGCGGCGCAGCAGCACGCCCTCGAACTGGACCGGCTCGTCGTCGAGCGGCGAGATCGCCGCCATGGTGATGATGCCCATCGATTCCAGCATCTGCCGGTCGAACAGCGCCACCTGGCCGTCCGTGGTCCGATCGATGTCGCCCGAGACGGCGAGCAGCACGGGACCGTGGGGCGCCGGCAGCAGGTCGCCGGCCCGCGCCGCGGGCGCCGTCAGGAGGAGCAGGAATGAAATCAGGGCCGAAAGGAGGGGCGCTGCCGGACCCGCCAGGATCAGCCGATGAGGGTGGATTCCCCGACGGTCCCTCCGCCGGCGCCGCCATCCCGCCAAATGCGACACGCCCATCGAAATGATGTGCGGCCCCCCAATCCAGTGCTGACGCCTCGTCGCCGAGACCGAGCGTCAATTCGGGCTTGCTCGATGACTCCGAATCGACCGAATCGGGCGAAGTATAAACAAATTCATAAGATATTCACCCTTATTAACGCTCTGACTCAGGAGTCGGAGCCAACCTGCTCGAATCCTGTGGCGGGTTAAAACAGATATATTTCAATTACTTATATGTCTTGCCTCGGAAACAGACCGGCTGCTCTAATGCCGGCCCCCGGCGCGGCCCGGGGGCGCCCTTCCTAGCCCGCCCGTCCATCTTCAGGCTGTCCGCGCCTCCATGACCCGTCCCCAACCGGCCTCCTATTACGCGGCCACCGCCTCGGCTCGGCCCGCCCGCCCGCCTCTCGAGGGCCCGCTGTCGGTCGACGTCGCCATCGTCGGCGGCGGCTTCACGGGTCTCTCGGCGGCCCTGGAACTGGCGGAGCGCGGCTACAAGGTGGCGCTGCTCGAGGCCGAGACGGTCGGCTGGGGTGCCTCCGGCCGCAATGGCGGACAGGTCAATACCGGCTATCGCAAGGGCCCGCGGGAGCTGGTCGCGATGTTCGGCCGCGACCAGGCCCGCCGGCTCTGGGCGCTCTCCGAGGAAGCCAAGCAGATGATCCGCGACCGGGTCGCGCGCCACGAGATCGCCTGCGACCTGAAGCCCGGCTCGCTTTATGCAGTGTTGAAGGAGCAGGAGCTGGGCGAGATCGACGCCGATCTCGAGGTTCTGCAGCGCCAGCTCGGTTATGACCAGGCGACGCGCGTCGATCGCGCCGGCATGGCCGAACGCCTGGGTACGATCCTCTATCGCGGCGGCCTGGCCGATGCCGGCGCCCTGCATCTTCATCCGCTCAATTACGCGCTGGGTCTGGCCGCGGCGGCGGAGAGGGCCGGCGCCAGGATCTTCGAAGATACGCGCGCGACCAGGATCGACCTCGCGGGCCATGGCGCCGAGACCGCCCGCGGCCGCGTCACGGCGCGTTTCACGCTGGTCGCCTGCAATGCCTATCTCGAGGGCCTGCTGCCGGCGCTGGAGCCACGCATCCTGCCGATCTCCAATTACATCGTCGCGACCGAGCCCCTGGGGCCGGCCCGTGCCCGTGCGCTCATCCGCGACGATGTCGCGGTCTGCGACAGCAAGTTCGTGGTCAATTACTATCGCCTGTCGGCGGACCATCGGCTGCTGTTCGGCGGTGGCGAAGTCTATACGCGCCGCGATCCGCGCGACATCAAGCGCTTCGTCCGGCCCCGTATGCTGCGGGTCTATCCGCAGCTGGCCGATGTCCGCCTCGATTACGGCTGGGGCGGGCGGCTCGCCGTCACCATGTCCAGGCTGCCCAATATCGGCCGGGTCGCGGGCGACCTTTTCTATGCCCAGGGCTTCTCGGGCCAGGGCGTGGCCTTGACCGGCATCGCGGGCCGCGTGATTGCCGAGGCGATGGCGGGCCAGGCGGAGCGCTTCGACGTCATGGCGCGGATTCCCCACCGCGCCTTTCCGGGCGGGCCGTTGTTGCGTCATCCGGCCCAGATTCTGGGTATGTTGTGGTACGCCATGCGCGACCGGTTATGAGATCTTCCCCTGCCATGAACGAGCGCACTCTTTCCGAAGCGCCGCCGCCGACGGCCCCGGGGCCCGATCCGGCGCTGCTGCGGAAGGCGGCGGGATTCGTGCGGGCCGGGAATCTGCCCGAGGCGGCCCGCCTGCTCGAACGGGCGGCCGGCGCAGCGGCGCAGCCGGGACCGCTGTTGCTCGAGGCCGGGCGGCTCTATTTGCGCGCCGGCGACAAGCTGGCGGCCCGGACAAGCCTGCAAGGCGCCGTTGCCGCGGATCCGGCGCTGACCGGCGCCCAGGTCAATCTGGGCCTGCTGCTGGCGGAGCTCGGCGATCCGCGCGCCGGTCTCGCGGCGCTCGAGGCCGCGATTGCGCTCAAGCCGGACGATCCCGATATCGCCGTCAATCTCGCCGCGGTCGAGGCCAGCCTTCACCCGCCCCGCGCCATCGAGCGGTTGCGTCGATTGCTGGCGCGACATCCCGACCATCGGCTGGCGCTGATCAATCTTGCGACCGCGGCCCACAAATCGGGCCTCCATGACGAAGCGATCGCGGGCTTCGATCGGCTGATCGCGAACGAACCCGCTCATCTGCCCTGGCGGCTCGCGCGGGCCGAGGCTTTGCTCGGCGACGGGCGTCTCGAGGAGGCCCGGCTCGCCTATCGGGAGATCCTCGATCTGGATCCGGTCGATCTTCCGACCCTGATCGCGCTGGCGCGCCTGCATCGCGTCGCCGGCGCGCCCACGGCCGAAACCGAAGTCCTGCGCCGCGTTCTGGCACTCGATCCCGATCATGTTGGCGCGCTGGCGGGGCTGGCCCGCTTGGGCGCACTGACCGAAGACGCGCGCGACCGGATGGGCCGTCTCGCGGCCTCGCCCCTGCGCCGGCCGGCCGAGCGCTACCCGCTTCACTACGCGCTCTTCGAGCTGGCCGATCGCGGCTCCGACGCAGACCCCGCGAGCGCCTTCGCGCATCTGGCGGAAGCCAATCGCCTGAAAGCCGAAACCGGCAAAGCGGCAGCGCGCGACTACGACGCCGCGGCCGAGGAGGCCGAGGTCGAGGCGATCATCCGCATCTTCGATGCCGATTGGTTTGCGCGGCTCGACCGCGCACCCGGCGGGTCCGGACTTCCGGACGAGCGCCCGGTCTTCGTGGTCGGCATGCCGCGCTCCGGCACGACCCTCTGCGAGCAGATTCTGGCGAGTCATTCCCAGGTCGGCGGGCTCGGCGAACGCGTCGATATCGCGCGCATCGCCGAGGAGCTGGCGTTGGAATGCGGCGGCGTCTGGCCCGACGCGCTGCCGGCGCTCGATCCGGCGCGCCTGCAGGCGAAGGCTCGTGACTATCTCCGCCTGCCCGATCGCGCCGCCCGCGGGGCGTTGCGCGCGATCGACAAGACGCCGACCAATTTCCGTTATCTCGGATTGATCGTCGCGATGTTCCCCAGGGCGCGGATCATCCATGCGCGTCGCGATCCGATGGACGTCGGACTCTCCTGCTTCGGGCAGAACTTCGCCCGCAGCTACCGCTGGTCCACGAGCTTGCGCGATATCGGCCATTTCCACGGGCTCTATCGCCGGCTGATGGCACATTGGCAGGCGGTGCTGCCGCGGCCGATGCTCGATTGGCGCTACGAGACGGCGGTCGAAGAGCTGGAGCCGGCGGTGCGTCGCCTGCTCGCGTTCTGCGGGCTCGATTTCGAAGCCCGTTGCCTCGCCTTCCATGAGACGCCGCGGCCGATCCATACGGCGAGCCTCGAGCAGGTGCGCCGGCCCATCTATCGAAGCTCGATCGGCAAGTGGCGGCGCTACCGGGCGATGTTGACGCCCTTGGCCGATTCGCTGAAGGCCAATGGGGTGGCCGATTCATGAGGGGACGGACCATGTCGGGGGAACGTCGTTGACCGAGAAAATGCAACCGCTGTCGACTTTCGCTCTGGCCGAACGCCTGCGCATCCGCGGCGTCCTGACCGATATCGACGATACGCTGACGAGCGAGGGCAAGCTGACGCCCGAGGCCTATGACGCCCTGGGACGGTTGCAGGCGGCGGGCTTCCTGGTGGTGCCGATCACCGGGCGCCCGGCCGGCTGGTGCGATCACATCGCGCGCATGTGGCCGGTCGATGCGGTGGTGGGCGAGAACGGCGCCTTTTATTTCCGCTACGACGCGAAGGCGCGAAAACTCGAGAAGCGCTTTCTCGACGACGAGGCCACCCGCGCCGGGAAGCGCGCGCGGTTGAAGCAGCTGGCGGACAAGATCCTCGCGGCGGTGCCGGGCTCGGCCCTCGCCTCGGATCAGCTCTATCGCGAAAGCGATCTCGCCATCGATTTCTGCGAGGACGTGGCCCCCCTGCCGGCGGCGGCCGTCGACCGGATCGTGGCGCTGTTCGAGGAAGCCGGCTGCACCGCCAAGATCAGCTCGATCCATGTCAATGGCTGGTTCGGCGACTACGACAAGCTGGGCATGTCCCGCCGGATGCTGAGCGAGGTGTTCTCGATCAATCTCGATGCGCATCGCGACGAGTTCGTCTATGCCGGCGATTCGCCCAACGACCAGCCGATGTTCGCCTACTTCCCGCATGCGGTGGGCGTCGCCAATGTGCGCGACTTCATCCACCGGCTGAAAGACAAGCCGCGCTATGTCACGCCGTCGCGCGGCGGGGCGGGCTTCGCCGAGCTGGCGGCCGATCTGCTGGCGGCCCGCGCCCACCCGTGAGCGACACGGCGCCCGTCGCGCCCGGGATCGAGGCCAGCGGCCTCACCGGGTATCTGGCGCCGGAAGGTTTCGTCGAGGATCTGGTCGCGGAGCTGGGCAAGGTCGCGGCGGTGCATGACCGGCTGGTGCTGGTCGAGGGGCCGGTCCGGCCCGCGGCCTGGGCCGCCAACATCTGGCAGGACCCGGTGCGCGTCCCGATCGGCTCGATCGCCGAGGGCGCCAAGGCGCTGCGCGCCATCCAGCGCAATTGGGCGCTCTATGATTTCCATCTCCATGGCCGGGCGCGGCTGATCCAGGAACGCCTGCCGCATGTGAGCGCCAAGCCGCTGCAATTTCCCCAGGCGGTGCCCGCGGCGCCGCTGGGCTCCTGGACGCTGCTCGACGCGACCACGATTCTCGCCGCCGCCCATTGCAGCAGTCCCTTCCCCAATGGCGAGGTCCAGTTCATCGAGGACAAGCTGGCGCCGCCCAATCGCGCCTATCTCAAGCTCTGGGAAGCTTTCACGCGGCTGGGCCGGATGCCGGGGCCGGGTCAGCGCTGCCTCGATCTGGGTGCCAGCCCCGGCGGCTGGAGCTGGGTGCTGCAAAGCCTCGGCGCGACGGTGCTGGCGGTCGACAAGGCACCGCTCGCCCCCGACATTGCGAAGCTGCCCCGCATCGAGTTCCTCAAAGCCAGCGCCTTCGCGCTCGAACCCGCCGAGATCGGGCCGGTCGATTGGCTCTGCTCGGATGTGATCTGCTATCCCGAGCGGCTGCTGAAGCTGGTGGAACGCTGGCTGGCCTCAGGCCTCGCGCGCAACCTTCTCTGCACGCTGAAATTCCAGGGCGCGACCGACCACGAGACCGCGCGCCGCTTCGCCGCGATCCCCGGCTCGCAGCTGTTCCATCTCCATCACAACAAGCATGAGCTGACCTGGTGCCGGCTCTCAGCCTGACGGCCTGACGGGGATCTCCGTCGTTACGCGTCCGCTTCCGCCGCGTGACGGCGCCGGCGCACCAGGAGAATGAACGCATAGCCGCCCAGCAGCAGGATCGCGGCGCCGACGGTCGAGACGGTGCCCAGAACGGGCACGCCGGGCGTATAGCCCGCCACCATCTTCGCATACATGTATTCCGGCACGGTGGTGTCGGCGCCGTCGGTATAGAGCGAGAGCGGGAAATTGCCCCAGCTCAGCAGGAACGAGAACAGCGCGCCGGAGAAGAGACCGGGCCAGAGCACCGGCAGCGTCACCTCGCGCAAGACCTGCCAGCGGCTGGCGCCGAGATCGAAGGCGGCCTCCTCGAGGGCGGGATCGAAGCTGTAGACCTGGATCGAGATGACCAGGGTCGCGACCGGCACGACCCAGACCAGATGGGCGAAGACGGCGGTCTTCCAGGAGGTTTCGATGCCGAGCGCGCTGAACCAGAGCAGCAGCGCCAGCCCCAGCACCGATTGCGGAAAAAAGATCGGGAGCAGAACGATCTTCTGGAAGGTCGAGCGGCCGCGCCAGTCATAGCGGGCGAAGGCGAGGGCCGCGAAGAATCCCAGCACCACCGAGATCGCGGTCACGATGAGGGCGATGGTGATCGAGGTCGAGAGCAGGGCGCGGACCTCGAGCGAGGCGAAGGTCTTGCCCCACCAGGCGAGGCCCCATTTCGTGATCGGGAAATTGAAATAGCGGCTCGAGGTCAGCGAGGCCAAGAGGCCGCAGACGGCCGGCATATAGAGGAAGACCACGATCGCCACCGTCCAGGCGGCGATGAGCGCGTGCGACCAGCGTTTGCCGCGTTCGATCGTCATCAGCGCCGCCCCAGGATACGGTCGAGATCGAAGCGCCGCAGCACGGCGAGCACCAGGGCGCCGACGATCAGGATCAGCATCACCGAGATGCCCGCACCCAAAGGCCAGTTCTGCGCATAGGTGAAGGCGATCTCGATGTCGTGGGTCACCGGAATGACCGATTGGCCGCCCAGCACCTTGGCCTCGGCGATGGCGCCCACCGCCAGCACGAAGCTGAGCAGGCTGCCAATGACAATGCCGGGCATGGCCAGGGGCAGCTCGACCTCGCGGAAGATCTGCAGGCGCGAGGCCCCCAGATCGTTGGCGGCGTCGACCAGGTCGCGCGGCACCATCGAGACGCCCAGCGTCATCGGGAACAGCATGAAGGGCAGATAGACATAGACCATGCCGAAGATGATCGTGCCCGGATGGAACAGGACGCTCTCGAGCTCGATGCCGAACAGCGACTTGATGGAGCCCAGCAGCACCCCACCCTTGATGAAGAACAGCACCCAGCCATAGAGCCGCACATTCTCCGAGACGAAGAGCGGCAACACCATCACCAGCGTCACCAGATTGGCCCAGCGGCCGAAGGTCTTGGCGAGGCCATAGGCGACCGGATAGCAGATCGCGATCAGGATCGTGACCGTCACCACCGCCATGCCGAGCGACCAGAGGAAAGAGGTGTAGTAGGTCTCCTCGAAGATGACGCGGTAGTTCTCGAGGGTCGGCCATTGCCAAACCGAGAAGCTGCGCGGCGGCATGAAGCTGAAGGCGACGATCGTCAGCAGCGGCGCCACGAAGCCCAGCAGCAGCAGCAGCAGGATCGGAAACGAATGCCGCCGGCCCGCGGCCGCGACCCACCGCCAGAGGCTGGCGCCGACACCGCCTTGAGGCGGCTCGATGTGGCTGGCGCTGTCCACGAGCTGCGCCATCAGTCGGCCACCAGGATGCTGTCCTTGGCGTTCCAGCCGACGACGACATCCTCGTCGAGCCCGGCGTGGAAGGGCCGCTGGCGCAGCCGCTCCAGGAGGAACACATGGCCCGCGACCCGGACCTGATACTGGATGCGCGAGCCCAGCTCATACTCGTTGTAGAGCTTGCCGGTGAGGCGGTTCTCGACCTCCTCGCCGTCGCCGGCGAAGCGCATGAATTCGGGCCGGATCACCAGATAGCCCTGGCGGAATCCGGCCGGCATCGCGCCGATGGTGAAGCTGGTCTTGAAGGTGTCGGAGACGAGCCTCCCGCCTTCGCCGAGGCGCACGTCGAAGAGATTGACCTCGCCCATGAACTCCGAGACGAATTTGTCCTTGGGCGTCGTGTAGATCTCGTTGGGCGTGCCGACCTGGACCAGCTTGCCGGCGCGCATGACGCCGATCCGGTCGCTCATCACCATCGCCTCCTCGAGGCTGTGGGTGATGTAGATGAAGGTCTTCCCGGTCTCGCGATGGATGTCCTTCAGCTCCTTCTCGAGCGTCTTGCGCAGCTTGTAGTCGATCGCCGAGAGCGGCTCGTCGAAGAACAGGATCTGCGGGTCATAGGCAAGCGCCCGGGCGAGCGCCACGCGCTGGCGCTCGCCGCCCGAGCATTTGGTGACGTTCTTGCCGTAGTAGTTTTCCGGCAGGCGCAGCTGGCGCATGAGCTGCAGGCAGCGCTCGCGCCTTGCCGCGGGCGCCTCGCCGCGGATCTTCAGCGGGAACTCGATATTCTCGCCGACGGTCCGGTGCGGGAACAGCGCCAGCGACTGGAACACCATGCAGGTGGGCCGCTTGTTCGCCGGGACGTCGTTGATGCGCTCGCCCTTGAGCAGGATGTCGCCGCCGGTGGGCGACTCCATGCCCGCCAGCATGCGCAGCAGGGTGGTCTTGCCGCTGCCCGACGGGCCGACGATGGTGAAGAACTCGCCTTCGCGGACCTGAAGATCGATGTGATCGACGGCCGTCAGCCCGCCGAACTGCTTGGTCACGCCCTTGAGATCGAGGATCGACGGCCGTACCACGCCCCATACCTCTTATTGAATGCCATGAAAAGCACAGGGCGCCGACCCTTGGGGACGGCGCCCTGCCATGGTCCGATCGCTCAGCCGCCCGAGGCCTCGCGCTTGGCCGCCGTCATGATGTCGAGCAGCTTGTCGTAATCGGGAACGATATCGTACTCGATCGACGCGTTCATTTCCTCCTCCAGCGAATCCCACTGGATCGCGTCGAGCTCGTCCTTGGTGAAGAGCTTGAAGCAATCCGGATTGGCCATCTGCGCCACCGGATTGAAGGTGCCCTCGGCGAAGGCCACCGTATGCGCGACCTCGGGATGCTGCACATATTCGAGGAACTGCGTCGCCAGCGGCGAGAGCTGCGGGTTGTTCACGGTCGAGGTCACCTCGATCCAGCTCACCCCGCCCTTGCCGCCGGCCATCGGCCCCTTCTTGGGCGTGATGCCGCGGATATTGGCATTGCCGTCGGCGCGCGCCGGCGAGGCCGAATAGGTGCCGCCGGTCATATGGAAATTGATCTCGCCCGAGATCAGCGCCTGGTTCATGGTCGCGATGTCGCCGACGACCTTGGCGCCCTTGAAGACGCGCTTGGCCGTGTCGGTGAATTTCGTCACTTCGTCGGCGGTATGTTCGCGGAAGGGATCGAAGCCCGCGATCAGGCAGATGTTGAACACGTTCCAGTCGTCGGATTCGAGCACGCCGTATTTTCCGGCGTTCGACGCGTCGTTCCACAGATCCCAGCCCTGATCCTCGGCCGTGGCGCGGCTCACCTTGTCGGTGTTCACGACGAAGCTGTAGGGACCGAAGCGCTGGCACATGCCCAGGAGCTCTTTCCCGTCGTCGCTCATCGCCCAGCGATAGGGCGGCTTGAAGGCCGGCAGCATCTTGGAGAAATAGGGCTCGAACTTGGCGCGGTCGAGCGGCCGGATCAGCTTCTCCGGGTACATCACTTTGCGCGCCCAGGGATTGTTCACGTTGATCAGGTCCCACACATTGGTCTCGCCCGCGCGCAGGCGGTTGATCATGGTGGGATCGTTGGTGAGGGATTCCGCCTTGACCGTGGCGCTCTTCGACTGGCGGAAGGGATCGAGCACCTGGGCCGAGTTGTAGCCCTCCCAGCACAGGATGTTCAGCTCGGTCTCCCGGGCGGCCCAGGCCTTGCGGCCGAGCGCCGATCCGGCGGCGAGGGCAACGGCTCCGGCGCCAGCCGTTTTCAGTAATTCCCGGCGCGAAAATCGCTTCGTCATGCCTCTGTTCCTCCCTGAGGGCCGGCCCTTGAGCGGTCCGGCTTCGTTACCTTGCGTATTGACCTTCCAGTCGAATTCCGGTTCGGACGGACACGCCCGATCCCCTCCGGAACCGCCATGCCGGCGGATCCAGGGGAGAAGCTAACCTCCGCCCGCCATTTTCACAATCGAAGATAGACCGACCCACTATTTGCGATATAGAAAATGGCGCCCGGCCCGACCCAGCCGTCCGGCCGGACCCCATCGCCTACCGACGATGCCCATGATTGATCCATCCGGCAACCCGGGACTTGACCCGACGGGGTGCGGATTTGACAGAGATGAACCCGCTCCTAGGAAGATGCTCCGGAAACTGCGCGCTTTCGGGGCAGATTGCCGGCGGCGCGATCAGCCGGGCGGCAGCGACGCGGTTCGCGGACGGCTGGCGAGACGCGGATCTGGCGCCGGGAGCCCCGATATTTCGCGCACCAGCTTGGCGAGCAGCGTCTCGCGAAAACTGGAAAGTCCGTCAGCCTCCGTGACGAAAGCACCGGGGCCGCCGATCACATGATCGGTGAAGTGGACGGCCAGCGGGATGCCGTTGGAGAAGGCGCTCTCGTCGTGGGAGTTGATGGCGACGGCATTGATGGTAATGCCCGCCGCCACGGCCGCGTCGCGCGCGACGTCCACCTTGGGGGCGCCGACATCGGGTCCGTCGCCCGAGACATCGATCACGCGGCGCGTGCCATCATACCCGTTGGTCTGGATCAGCCGCGTCGCCAGCACCACCCCCGCACCGATCGAGTTGAAGCCCTGCGCGCGCCGCGGCGCGTGCAGCAAAGCCGCGGCGAAGGCTTGCGCCGAGCCGGCGTCGCGGATCACCTGCCAGTCGACCACCAGATCGGTCGAGAAGCTGCCGGCCCACTCGATATAGGCGACGGCGATGGCGCCATGGGGCCCTTCGCGGATGACGTCGAGCACGCGGGGATCGGTGATCGCGTCGGCATAGCCCTGGCGCTGCAGCTGCAGCTCGTCGGCGTCGATCGAGCCCGAGGCATCGCCGGCCAGCACCAGCTCGAGATCGACCGGCTCTCCGGTCTGCGCGACCGGGGCGACGGCCGCGCTCAGCAGCAGCCCGAGGAGGAGGTCACGCGCGCGGCCCATGGAGGTGGCAGTCCACCAGATGCGGATCGCCGGGCGGACCGACATCGGTCGTCGCGGGACGCTCGGTGCGGCAGCGATCGAAGACCTTGGGGCAGCGGGGATGGAAAGGACAGCCGGGCGGCGGCGATTCCGGATTGGGCACGTCGCCGCCGAGGATGATGCGCTGGCGGCGGCGGTCGGCGTCCGGCTCCGGGATGGCCGAGATCAGCGCCTCGGTATAGGGATGGGCCGGCTCGCGATAGAGGCGGCGGCGCTCCGCCAGCTCGACCAGCCGGCCCAGATACATGACCGCGACCCGGTCGGAAATATGCTCGACCACCGCCAGGTCGTGCGAGATGAAGACATAGGCGAGATTGAGCCGGGATTTGAGCTCGGCCAGCAGATTGAGCACCTGCGACTGGATCGAGACATCGAGCGCGGAGACGGGTTCGTCGGCGACGATGAGCTTGGGCTCGAGCGCGATCGCGCGGGCGATGCCGATGCGCTGGCGCTGGCCGCCCGAGAACTCGTGCGGATAGCGGCGCGCGGCGTCAGGCTCGAGGCCGACCAGGGTCAAAAGCCCCTCGACCTTGCGCCGCCGCGAGGCCCGGTCGCCGATGCGATGGATGACGAGCGGCTCGGCGATGCTGGCCCCCACCGAGAAGCGCGGGTCGAGCGAGGCATAAGGATCCTGAAAGATGAGCTGCATCTGGCGCCGGCGCAACCGCAGGGCATGAGGGCGTAAGCCCAACAGATCTTCGCCCTCGAAGCGGATGCTGCCTGCATCGGGTTCATGCAGCCGCAGCATCAGCCGCCCCAGGGTCGATTTGCCGGAACCGGACTCGCCCACGATGCCCAGGGTCTCGCCGGGCTGGAGGGCCAGCGTGACGCCGTCGACCGCGCGCACCGAGCCTTTGCCGTCGCGCGACTTGAAATGCTTGACCACGCCCTCGAGCTCGAGCAGCGGCGGCTTGGCTTGCGGCGCGGGCCGGGCGGCGGTCGCGGTCATGGCACCGGGTTGAAGCAGGCGGCGCGATGGCCGGTCGCGTTCGTCGCCAGCACCGGCGTTTCCGCGCGGCAGCGGCTCTCGACGCGGGTGCAGCGATCGGCGAAATTGCAGGCGATGCCGCGTTTGTTGGGCGGCGGCACGCTGCCGGGAATGGTCGGCAGGCGTGCGGCCGTCTCGCCCAGCTTCGGGCGGGAAGCCAAAAGACCCGCGGTATAGGGATGACAGGCATGGGCGAAGAGCGCCCGCGCGGGCGCCTCCTCGACGATCCGGCCGGCATACATGACGACGACGCGGTCGCAGAGCTCCGACACCACGCCCAGATCGTGGGTGATCAGCAGCAGCGCCATGCCGGTCTCGGCGCGCAACCGGCGCAGCAGGTCGAGGATCTGCGCCTGGATGGTGACGTCCAAGGCGGTGGTCGGCTCGTCGGCGATCAGGAGCCTGGGACCGCAGGCGATCGCCATCGCGATCATGACGCGCTGGCGCAGACCCCCGGAGAGCTGATGCGGATATTGCGCCAGGCGGCGCTCGGGCGCGCCGACGCCGACCTGGGTCAGGAGCCGCGCGGCCTCGGCCCAGGCTCGGTCGCGACCCAGGCCACGATGGAGAGTCAGCACCTCGGCGATCTGGTAGCCGACCGTGAAGGTCGGGTTGAGACTCGTCATCGGCTCCTGGAAGATCATGCCGATGCGATCGCCGCGCAGCGCACGCATCTTCGGTTCGGAGAGGGCCAGCAAATCCTGCCCCTCGAAGCGAATCACGCCGGCCTCGATCACGGCCGGCGGCGTCGGCAGCAGGCGCATCACCGACATCGCGGTGACGCTCTTGCCGCAGCCGGATTCGCCGACGAGACCGACCGCCTCGCCCGCGCCGATGGCAAGCGAGATTCCGTCGACGACGCGGGCCTGACCGCTCTCGCCGCGGAAGGCGAGGGTGAGATCCTCGACCGACAGAAGCGGCGAGGCCGCTGGGCTCATTCGAAGACGGCGCGCGGGAAGTAGAAGGAGACCACCCAGTTCGGCTGATCGACGATCTCGCTGATCTTGAGGTCGCCGGCGACGCTGCAGAGCATATAGGCATCGACCGCCGAGAGATTGTGGCGGCGGCAGAGCAGATCGACCATGCCCTTGACCGCATCGCGCGCGCCGGTGAAGAGGTCGGCGCCGATGCCGGTGGTGGCGTCCCAGCCTTTCTTCCCTCGCGGATCCTCGCCGCGATGGGGGATGAAGTAGCGCGGGTAGGCGAGCTTCGCGTCCTTCACCAGATCGAACTTCAGCCCGATATCCATCTGGCTCTCGATCGCGGTGCCGCAGACCTCGCCATCGCCCTGCGCCGCGTGGGTGTCGCCGACCGAGAACAGCCCGCCCGCCACCTCGACCGGCAGCCAGAGCTCGGTGCCCTCCGCCATGTCGCGGATATCCATATTGCCGCCGACGCGCCGCGGCGGGACCACGCTGTGATGACCGGCCTCGCCCGGGGCGAGGCCGATCGTGCCGCAGAAGGGGCGCAACGGGATGCGCGCACCGGCGCTGAAGCTGGCCGGGCTGCCGAGACCCTTCTCATATTTCCAGACATGCAGCGCCGGATCCTCGAACTGGTCGGCCAGGAGCCCGAAGCCGGGGATGTTGGCGGTCCAGCCCCAACCCGAGGCGCTATAGCCGAGGATCGTGACCTTGATCGCGTCGCCCGGCTCGGCATCGGCGATATAGATCGGCCCCGAGACCGGATTGATCTTGCCGAAATCGAGCTTGGCGATGTCGGCCACCGTGGCGTTGGGCGAGAGCTGCCCGCCCGAGGAATTGGTGGTCTTGAACTCGACCGTGTCGCCCGAGGCGATCATGAGGCGCGGATTGAAGCTGTTGTCCCAGCCGAAATGATGGTGGGACTTGTGGATGGTGTGATTGCAGCCGAGCGTCATGACGATGCCTCCCTCTCGTGATCCGTCGTTCGGAGATGGCGACGGTTATGATGGGCTTGAGCGGAAATCATGGCGGGCGGCGGCCCCATCGGCACGGCCGCCCGCCAGGGTCAGGCTACTGCGCGTCGGTCGCGTAGATGTAGTCGTAATTGACCGGGATATGGATCGGTTCCACGAAGAGCTGCGGATCGCCGCCCACGCGCGGGCTGTGCATGGTGTAGCGGGTCTCGTTCATGATCGGGACCCAGGGCGCGTCCTTCATCACGTCGGCGAAGATCGCGGCCCAGGCCTTGTTGCGATCGTCGGCCTTGGCCGGATCGGTCATGGCGTCGGCGGCGCTGGCGCGCTTGTCGAGATCGGGGTTGCAGTACCAGGACCAGTTCCAGCCGCCGGCGATGGCGCCCGAGCAGCCCAGGATCACGCTGTAGAAGTTGGACGGATCCGGGAAGTCGGCGATCCAGGCGAGACCGCCCGACCAAACCATCGGCGCCTGGCCGTCGGTGCCGCCGGCCGCGATAACCTCGGCCTGGGCCAGTGCCTTGATCTCGGCCTTGATGCCGACCGCCGCCAGATCCTGCTGGATCGCCTGGGCGATGCGCGGCTGCGGATCGGTGTTCATCACATAGAGCTCGGTCGAGAAGCCGTCGGCGAGGCCGGCATCGGCCAGCAGCTTCTTGGCCTGGGCGGGATCGTAGGGATAACCCTTGTAGTTCGGGTCGTAGCCCGGCATGGCCGGCGGCAGCACCTGGTTGGCGACCTTGGCGCGGCCGTTCAGGATCTGAACGATGCGGTCCTTGTTGATCGCCATGTTGATCGCCTGGCGCACGCGCACATCGTCGAGCGGCTTCACCTTGACGTTGAGGGCGACATAGCCGGTATGGAGCTGCTCGCCGGCGACGAAGAGCGGTTTGTTGGCGGGATCGCTCGTCACCTGCACGAACTGCGCCGGCGGGATGCCGTCGCCGAGGATGTCGACCTCGCCCTTCTGCAGGCGCAGGAGATTGACGGTCGGTTCCTGGCCGATCTCGAAGGTGATCTTGTCGAGATAGGGGACGCCTTTCTTGTTGTAGTCCTGGAACCGCTCGAGCGTCAGGTTCTGGCCCAGATTCCATTCGACGAACTTGAAGGCGCCGGTGCCGACCGGATGATGGCCGAAGTCGGCGCCATATTTCTCGACCTCTTCCTTCGGCACGACATAGGAAAAGTTCATCGCGACGATATGGAGGAAGGCCGCGTTGGGCGCGGTGAGCTTGATGACGACGGTCTTGTCGTCGGGCGTGGTGATGCCCGAGAGCGTGGTGGCCTTGCCGCCCGCCACGTCGTCATAGCCGGCGATATTGCTGAAATAGCCGGCGCCCGGGCTCTGCGTCGCCGGATTGACCGCGCGCTCGATCGAATATTTTACGTCGCCGGCCGTCATGGCGCGGCCGTTATGGAACTTGATCCCGTCGCGCAGCTTGAAGGTGTAGGTCAGGCCGTCGGGTGAGATGTCGAAGCTCTCGGCGAGGTCGGGCGTCAGCTTGGTCGTGCCGGGCTCGTAATCCATCAGCCCGTCGAAGATGCTCTTGATGATCGACCAGTTCTGCCAGTCATAGCCCACGGCCGGATCGAGCGTGGAGATGTCGTCCTTGTAGGTGATGACGATGGCCCCGCCTTGCTTGGGCGCGGCCAGGGCCGGCAGGCTCGACAGCAGCAGCGCCGCAGCCGCGGCGATGAAAAGTCGCTTCATGGGTGTTTCTCTCCTCCCTGAGTGCATGGTCGACAGTGTCGGGCTCTTGGTTGCGGCCCTTGGCGCGGTTCCTGCGGAATTTCCGCCGTTGCCCCGCCCGTTCCCCGGCAAAGGCGGGCATTGTCAACGCAACCGGATACGGGGGTCAATCAGCGGCGTGATCAAATCCGCGACAAGATTGCCGATCACGATCCCGACCGCCGCCACCAGGGTGACGCCCATGATGATCGGGATGTCGATGCGCTGGATCCCCATCCAGGCGAGCTGTCCGATGCCGGGCCAGCCATAGACCGATTCCACCACCACGGCCCCGCTCATGAAGATGCCGACATCGAGCCCGACCATGGCGACGATCGGCAGCACGGCGTTGCGGAAGGCATGGACCAGCACGACCTTGGCGGGCCCGAGCCCCTTGGCCCTGGCGGTTCGCACATAGTCCTGGCGCAGCACATCCACCATCGAGGAGCGCATCATGCGCGCATACCAGCCGCCGCCGGCGATCCCCAAGGTCAGGGCCGGCAGGATCAGATGGCCGAGCGTGCCGTAGCCGCCCATGGGAAAGAGGCTGAGCAGGTTCGAGAAGATATAGAGCAGCAGCAGCCCGACCACGAATTGCGGGGCGGACACGCCGGCGAAGCTCAGCATCATGATCCAGCGGTCGGCCGGACGGCCACGTCGCGTCGCGGCGAAGATGCCGGCGGGGATGCCGATCAGGAGCTCGAAGAAGATGGCGCCGGCCATGAGCAGCAGGGTCGCCGGCAGCCGGCTCAAGACCAGATCGGAAACCTGCGTCTTCTGCACGTAAGAGCGCCCGAGATCGCCCTGGGCGAGGCGCATCACATAGCGCGCATATTGCTCTGGCACCGAGCGGTCGAGCCCGAGCTGCTGGCGGATGTTCTCGACCGTCTGCGCGGTCGCGTTGCGGCCGGCGATCATGCGAACCGGATCGGCCGGAATCAGGAAGGTCAGGCCGAAGGTGACGATGGTGATTCCGATCAGGATCGCGAAGGATCCCGCCAGGCGGCGCGAGAGATAGCCCCACATCAGCCGCGCCCCCGCTGCGTCGGATCGAGCACGTCGCGCAAGACATCGCCCACCAGGTTGAAGGCGAGCGCTACCAGCAGGATCGCGGCACCCGGGAAGAAGACGAGCCAGGGGGCCGAGAGGAAATAGGACTGGCTCTCGAAGATGATGCCGCCCCAGGAGGGTGTCGGCGGCCTGACGCCGACACCGAGGAAGGAGAGGGTCGCCTCGAGCAGCACGGTGGTGGCGATGCCGAGCGTGGCATAGACCAGGACCGTCGGCACCAGATGCGGCAGGATGTGACGGAAGAGGATGCGGGCCGGTGCCGCCCCCAGCGCGCGGGTGGCCTCGATATAGTCGCGCTGCACCAGGGCCCGCGTCTCGGTATAGACCACCCGCGCGATCTGCACCCAATTCACCATCGCGATCACCATCGCCACGATCCAGAGCGAGGGCGCGAAGATCGCGGCGAGCGCGATCGCCAGCAGCAATGCCGGAAATGCCATCATCAGATCGGTGAAGCGCATGATCGCGGTCGAGAGCCAGCCCTCGACGAAGCCGGCGGTGGCGCCCAGGAGCGCGCCGACGATGACCGCGACGCCGTTGGCGGCGACGCCGATGATGAGCGAGGTGCGGGCGCCATAGATCAGCCGCGACAGCAGGTCCCGCCCCAGGAGATCGGTGCCGAGCAGGAAATGGGCGCTGGGAGGCAGCGGCGACCCTTCGAGGGTCAGCCCGTCGAAGAACTGCTCGGCCGGATCGAACGGCGCCACCCAGGGCGCCAGGGCTGCCACCAGGACGGTGACGGCAATGACGACCAGCCCCGCCAGGGCGAGTTTATCGCGCCTGAAGCGCCGCCAAGCCTCGTTCATGTTGGCTGACCCGGGACCGTCCTCGAAAGCCCGCCTTTGCCGAACCAGCCCGGACGACCGGCTGCCGGCAAGGCGGCGCCCGATGCTAACCCCCCGGTTCCGAAGGTCAATCGGTTGTGGTTACTCGAGCGGGGAAAGTGCCTAAACCATGACGACCGGTTGGCGCGGGCGTCCAGCGACCCTTGTAACCCTTCTGACAATAGGGTTAGGCTTCCATAAGTGGTCGGGCAATCAATCATCCGCCCGCCCTGGAAATTGACGTCGACACCGACAGGCGCATGGAACTCACCGAAGCGACTGCCCATGATGCACAGCCCAGCCGGCGGCCGGGCGCCAAGCGGGTGGTCAACGAGGCCCGCATCCTCGCCGCCGCCGAGGAAATCTTCGCCGAAGCGGGTTATGCGGCGGCTTCGATGGCCGCGATCGCCGAGCGGGCCGGGCTGCCCAAGGCCAACCTGCATTATTATTTCGGCACCAAGGAACAGCTCTATCGCCGGCTGCTCGACACGATCGCCGATGGCTGGCAGGAGACGATGGACCTGTTCACCGCCGACAGCGATCCGGCCGAAGCCTTCCGGCTCTATATCGCCGACAAAATTGAATTCTCGCGCCGCCGGCCCCGCGCCTCGAAGATCTTCGCCAACGAGATCCTGCATGGCGCTCCGCATTTCCTCTCGGTCCTGCAAACTCGAATTCGCGAGCGCTTCCACCGCCATTGCGCGGTAATCGAGGGTTGGATTCGCGAGGGCAAGATTGCGCCCGTCGACCCGCATCACCTCTTCTTCGTGCTCTGGGCTTCGACCCAGCACTATGCCGATTTCGATATCCAGGTGCCGGCGCTGCTCGGTAAGGAGAGCATTGGACCGGAGGACTACCGTGCCGCGACCGATCTGATCACGCGGATGGTGCTGGCGACGCTCGGCCTCGAAACCGGCGCGCCGCGCTGATCGGGCTCCAGCCCTGAATTTCAAAGCCGTTCCTTTCCGCCGGGACGCCCATGGCCGATCCGATCGCGATCGAGACTGTCGAGATGCATACCGGCGGCGAGCCGGTTCGCCTGGTGGTGAAGGGCTATCCGCCCATTCCCGGCGAGACGATCCTGGCCAAGCGGCGCTATGCCCGCGAGCGGCTCGATCATCTGCGCCGGCTCCTGATCTTCGAGCCGCGCGGCCATTTCGACATGTATGGCGTGATTCCGGTCGAGCCCGATCTGCCGGGCGCCGATCTCGCCGTGCTCTTCATGCACAACGAAGGCTATTCGACCATGTGCGGCCATGCGGTGATCGCGGTCGGCCGCTGGGCGGTCGAGAGCGGCCGGATCGCGCGCGCCGCCGCGGGCGAGACCCCCGTTAATATCCAATGCCCCTGCGGCCTGGTGCGGGCCTGGGTGGCGGCGGACGGCGCCGTCCGGTTCGAGAGCGTGCCGGCCTTCGCTTTCGCGCTCGATGCGGCGGTCGATCTTCCCGGAACCGGCCGGATCGCGCTCGATATCGGCTATGGCGGCGCCTTCTACGCGGTGCTGCCGGCCGCGCGGCTGGGCCTGTCGCTGCCGGGCTCGCCGGTGCGCGATCTGGTGGACGCGGCGGCCCGGGTCACGGCCGCGGTCAAGGCGCAGGTTCCCCTGCGCCATCCCGACGATCCGGACCTGGCGTTCCTCTATGGCACCATCTTCACCGACGGCGGCGAGGGCATCGATCGCCCCTCGCTCAATGTCTGCATCTTCGCCGAGCGCGAGGTCGATCGCAGCCCGACGGGGAGCGGCGTCACGGCGCGCATGGCGCTCCAGGTGGCGCGCGGCGTCGCGGGGTTGGGCGATCCGCGGCAATTCGAAAGCGTGACGGGCGCCGTCTTCACCGGCCGCGCCGTCTCGCCGATCCGGGCCGGCGAGTTCGCGGCCGTGCGAGTCGAGGTCGGCGGCCGCGCCCATTACAGCGGCAGCGCCCGCTTCACGCATGAGCCCGACGACCGGATCGGTCAGGGTTTCCTGCTCGGTTGACGCCGGCCGTCGTCATCCTTTCCGTCCGCCACGGGTTCATATTATCCCCTCCCCCAACTTTTGGGGGAGGGTTGGGGGAGGGGGATGACTCGGTCCATGATCTTGTCAGGGTGCGAAGGGGCCGATACCGAGCAGCCCCCTCCCTGCCCTCCCCCAAAAGTTGGGGGAGGGGATTCGAGCACCACATGCGATTGCCCTCTCCTCAAGGGGGAGGTGAAGAAAGCGGAGCAACCGGAGTCTTCCTGAGCGCCGTCAACCGGACAACCATGCCCGTGACCCGGGGCTCAGGAGTGGCTTTCGGCGGACTCCCTTCGCGTTGTATCGTCGGCGGAGCAACACGAAAGCGTTTGTGAATGACCGAAGCCGACCGACAGGAGCAGATCCTCGCCCTCGTGCATCAGCGCGGTTTCGTCTCGATCGATGCCATGGCGGAACATTTCTCGGTCACGCCGCAGACCGTCCGACGCGACGTCAACCGGCTCTGCGCCAAGTCGCTGCTGCGGCGCTATCACGGCGGCGCCGGGCTCCCCTCCGGCATCGAGAACTCGGCCTACCAGGCGCGCCAGGTCATGCAACTGGCCGAGAAGAAGCGCATCGCCCATGCCGTGGCCGCGGAGATTCCCGATGGCAGCTCGATCTTCCTCACCATCGGCACCACGACCGAGCAGGTGGCGCGCGCCCTCCTCAATCACCGCGCCCTCAAGGTCATCACCAACAACCTCCATGCCGCGAACATCCTGGCCGAGAATGCCGATTTCGAGGTGCTGGTGGCCGGCGGCGTCATGAACAACCGCGAGCGCGGCCTGGTGGGCGAAGCCACGGTCGAGTTCGTCGGCCAGTTCAAGACCGATTACTGCATCGTGGGCGTGGGCGGCATCGACGGCGACGGCACGCTGCTCGATTTCGACGTGCGCGAGGTGCGGGTGTCGCAGGCGATGATGCAGCATGCACGCCAGACCATCGTCGCCGCCGACTACAGCAAGTTCGGGCGCAATGCGATGGCGCGGCTGGGCCGGCTCGAGGAGGCGCAGCTGCTGGTGACCGACCGGCCGCCGCCGCCGGCCCTGAAGGCCCTGATCAGGCGCAGCAAGACGCGGCTCCTCCTGGCCCGCTGAGGCGCGGATTTCCTCGAATTTTTGCCGGTGTCCGCTGATGTTCGATTTCGATCACAGTGCTGTCCGATATTTTCGTTTGTGAAAACGATCCGCTCCGACTAGTCTCCCGGGGCTCGGGCGGACGGGACGATTTCCCGTCGCTCCAGGGACGCGCCTCCGCCGGCCCGATGAAGAGGGATTCATGGACTTCATTTTCATGCTGACGCGCGACGACCAGACCATCGAGGACTGCGTCGAGCTCTATGACACGATCCGCGCGCTGCCCCTGCGCCATGTCGGCTTCAAGGATGTCGGGGTGCCGGTGGATGTCTTGCGCAAGCTGCATGGAAATCTCAAGGCCGATGGGCGCGTCACCTACATGGAAGTGGTCAGCACCAGCGAGGAAAGCTGCCTGCGCTCGGCTCGGATCGGGCTCGAGCTCGGCGTCGATTGCCTGCTGGGCGGCACGCAGGTCGATCTGATCCTGCCGCTGCTCAAGGGCTCGCGCACCGGCTATTACCCTTTCCCGGGGATTCCCGCCGGCCATCCGACCAAGCTCGGCGGCAGCCCGCAGCGCGTCGCGTCCGACACGCGCAGCGCCGTCACCAAGGGCTGTGCCGGCGTCGATCTCCTGGCCTACCGCGCGACCGAGGCCGATCCGCTCGATCTCATCCGCGCCGCGCGCAGCGTGACGGACAAGCCCGTCATCGTCGCCGGCTCGATCAACTCGCCCAAGCGGATCCGCGATATCGCGGCTGCCGGCGCCTCGCTCTTCACCATCGGCACCGCCGCGCTCGATGGCAGCTTCTATCCGCGCAACGGCCTGCTGACCAATCAGCTGAAGCATATTCTCGACGCCTGCGCGGCGACCGCCTGACGCCGGAGGAAGACCGCCCGCAAGAAAGACGGATGTTCATCGGCCATGGGTCTTTTGCTCGGCATCGATCTCGGCAGCCAGAGCCTCAAGGCGGTGCTGCTCGATGAACGTCTGACCCTGCTCGGCAGCGGAAGACGAAGTTATACGATTGCCTTCCCTCGGCCCGGTTGGGCCGAACAGGATCCGCGGCTCTGGGAGGATGCTCTCGGGCCCGCCATCGCTGACGCGCTGGCTGCTGTGGGGAGCAAGCCCGGTGACGTCGCGGCCCTTGGCGTTGCCGGACAGCTCGACGGCTGCATCCCGGTCGACGCCAAGGGTCACTTGCTTCACGCGGCTCTCATCTGGATGGACCGGCGCGCCGACGCCTCGCTGAATCGCGTCCGCCACCGTCTCGGCAGCAAACGCGTCCGCGCGCTCACCGGCGCCAATCTCGACGGCACGCATATGGCGCCCAAAATGCGCTGGCTGATCGACGAGACCGAGGCCGGCAAGGCCGCGAGTTTGTTCCATCAGCCGGTGACCTACATGGTCGAGCGCCTGACCGGAGCGCGCGCGATCGACCACGGGCTGGCCTCGACTTCGCTCGTCTATGGCCTGACGGAGGGCAACTGGCTGCCCGACCTGATGGCGGCGTTCGAGCTTCAGCCCAAGCTGCTGCCGCCCCTGCGCCGCAGCGAGGACAAGGCCGGCCGTCTGAACGCGGAAGGCGCGCGGCTGACGGGGCTGCCGGCCGGGATTCCGGTTGCGGTCGGAACCGGCGACGATTTCTCGACGCCCTTGGGCGGCGGCGTGATGCAGACCGGGATCGTCGCCGACGTGCTGGGCACCGCCGAGGTGGTGGGCGCGCTCGATCGCGAGCCGCGCATCGATCCCTCGGCCTTGACCGAGACCCATCGCTATGTGGGCGCCCGATTCCACTACATCGAGAATCCCGGATGGGTTTCGGGCGGCGCGCTCGAATGGCTGCGCGCCACCCTGGGCATCGCGGATTTCGCCGCGTTCGATCGTCTGGCGGCGGCGGTCCCGCCCGGTGCCGACGGGCTCCTGTTCCTGCCGGCCTTGAGCGGTGCCATGACACCCGAATGGATCGCGGGCGCGCGTGGCTGTTTCTACGGCCTGACCCCCTCTCATGGGCCGGGCCATCTCGCGCGCGCTGTGCTCGAAGGCAACGCCTTCGGCCTCCAGGACGTGGTGCTGGCGCTGAGGGCGATGAATGTCGCGACCGACCGGCTGCGCCTCCTGGGCGGGGGTGCCCGCAGCGATCTCTGGGCGCAGATCCGCGCCGACGTGACCGGCCTGCCGGCGGAGCGGGCGCGCCATGCCGATGCCAGCGCGGTCGGCGCCGCCATCCTGGGCGGTGTCGCCGCCGGCGTCCTGCCCGACCTTGCCAGCGCGGCCGGGCTCGTGGGCGCCGCCGGTTTCACGATCGAGCCCGATGCGCATCGCAACCGGCTTTATCGCGAAGCGCATGGCCGTTATCGCCAGCTCTTCCAGTCGCTGAAGCCGATGTTCGGGACCGGGTAGGATCGCGATGTCCAATTCCCTCATCGCCGATCTCCTGGCCGGACGCTGGCGCGATCCGGAGACCGGCGTCGCGGTCACCGTGCCGCTGCGCAGCGTCGCGATCGCGCCGAGCCTTGCGGGCCACGAAGCCGATCTGCTCAAGCCCTTGGGGTTCGGGCGCCGCCTAGCGCTGGTGAGCGACCCCACCACGCATGACATCCTCGGTCGCCGGGTCGAGCGCGCGCTGGGGAGCATCGCCGATCTGCGGCGCGTGGCGCTGCCCGACCGCCCCCATGCCGACGATGCGACCGTGACCTCGATTCGCGCCGCGACGGCAGGCGCCGATGCGCTGATCGCGGTCGGTTCCGGCACCATCAACGATCTCTGCAAATATGCGGCCTTCCTCGACGGCAAGCCCTATGCCGTCTTCGGCACCGCACCCTCGATGAACGGCTATTGCTCGGCTAATGCGGCGATCACGGTCGGCGGCCTCAAGAAATCGCTGGCGGCACAGGTGCCGGCGGGCGTCTTTCTCGATCTCTCGGTGCTGGCCGCGGCGCCGCGACGCATGATCCGCAGCGGGCTGGGCGATTCGCTCTGCCGCTCGACCGCCCAGGCCGACTGGCTGCTCTCGCATCTCCTCCTGGGGACACCCTATCGCGAGGCGCCCTTCGCGCTGTTGGCTGCCGACGAGAATGCGCTCGTCGAAGAAGCCGGCGCGCTGATCGCCGGCAATGCCGCGGCCATGACGCGGCTGGCGCGCACGCTGGTGCTCTCCGGCCTCGGCATGGTGATCTGCAACGGCAGCTATCCCGCGAGCCAGGGCGAGCATCTGGTCTCGCACTATGTCGAGATGATGCAGGGCGAACGGCTGCCCGAGACCTTCCATGGCGAGCAGATCGGCGTCACCACGCTCAGCCTCGCGCGGCTGCAGCATCGCCTGCTCGACGGGCCACCGCCGGTGTTGCGGCCGACGGCCATCGCCGCGGGCGATCTGAAGCGCCATTTCGGCGCCGAGCGCGGCGAAGCCTGCCGCCGGGAATGGAACGGCAAGGCCCTCAACGCGACCAAGGCCGAGCTCCTCACCGCGCGGCTGGCGCAGGACTGGGACCGGATCCGGGCGCGGCTCCAGAGCGTGATGCGCCCGGTGCTGGCGCTCGAGCGCGCGCTGGTGGTCACGGGCGCGCCGCGCCGCCCCTTCGATCTCGGCTGGTCCGCGGTGCTCTACCGGACGGCGCTGATCCGCGCGCGCCAGACCCGCAATCGCTATACCGCGCTCGATCTCGCGGGCGACGCGGGCCTGCTCGAGGAGTTCGCGACTCGCGAGAGCCATTCGCAGCCCGGCGCCGAATAACGGCGGATTTCCGGACCAATTCCGTACCGCTGCCGGATGCCGTCGATGTTGCGTGCAGTGCAACATCGAGCTCGTTTACCAAACTCATCCTGCGGCCCGCGCAAAGGCCAGCGTCACTGACGTTGGCGAGGACCTGCGCGTGGTCGAATGGAGCCGCTCTGTTGCGGCGCGGCTTTCAGGCGCTATGCTGCAGGCGGCCTTGCATCTTTGCCGCTCGATCGCGATCGTGCGGCGCACTGCAGCTTGCGAACGGATCCTCCCAATGCGCATCCTCATCGCCGACGATCACACCTTGTTCCGGCGCGGCTTTTCCCTGCTGCTGCAGCGTCTCTATCCCGACTCCGAGATCGAGGAAGCGAGCGACGTCGTCTCTGCGCTCGAAGTGGTGCAGCGAACGGCGATCGACCTGCTGCTGCTCGATCTGGGGATGCCGGGCATGGAGGGGCTTTCGGGCCTGGAGCAGTTGCGCGACGCCGTGCCGTCGGCGGCGATCGTCATCGTCTCGGCGATCAGCGATTCGGACCGGATCCGCGAGGCGCTCGAACGCGGTGCGCGCGGCTATGTGCTGAAGACGATCAACGACGCCGCGCTCAAGCATGCCCTGTCGCTGGTGATGTCCGGCGAGACCTATGTGCCGGCGGAGCTGCTGCAGGAGCGGGCGCTCAAGGGCGTGGGCGGGCCGAGCGGCAAGGGCGGGCCGGAAAACCCCCTGGCTCATCTGACCGACCGCCAGCGCGACGTGCTGGGGCTGCTTATGACCGGGCAATCCAACAAGGAGATCGCGCGCGATCTGGGTCTGCTCGAAAGCACGGTCAAGGCGCATATCAAGGTGATCCTGAACAAGCTCAGCGTCGCCAACCGCACGCAGGCGGCGATGGTGGCCGCCGGCCTCGGCTGGCAGCCCGCCCGCCCGGTTCATTGACGGCCGTCGAGCGCGGTTCAAATAACGGGAGGCTGATTCACGTCTCAAGTCGATTCGACTCGAGACGATCAGGCTCTAGCGATTCGACAAGAGCCGCTCGATCGCGTCCTGCAGGCGATGGGGCTCGATCGGCTTGTGCAGCAGCTCGAAGCCCGAGGCGCTGGCCTCGGCCAGGCGGGCGGGCTCGGTGTCGCCTGTCAGGATCAGCCCCGGCACCTTCTGCCCCAGCCTCTCGCGGATATAGCCGATGGCGCCGGCTCCGGTGAGCCCGTCGCGCAGGCGATAGTCGGCGATGATGGCGCTGGGCGTGCGGCCGGCCTCAATTAATTTCGCCAGGCCGGCCGGCGCGGAATCGGCGACCAGAACCTGATAGCCCCAGCGGCCGAAGAGCGCGTTCATGGCCTTGAGCTGATCGGGATCGTCGTCGATCGCCAGCAGCAAGGCGCCCGCGGCCGCGGATGCGGGCGCGGGAGGACGCACCGGCACGGGTGCCGTGGTCGCCGCCCGCGATGGCGTGATCGGCACGAGCACGCGGAAGATCGAGCCGCGGCCGGGCTCGGAGCGCACCTCGATCGGATGGTCCAGCAGCTTGGCGACGCCGGCCACGATCGCGAGGCCCAAGCCCAGTCCGCGCGTGCGATCGCGCTCGGGATTCCCGATCTGGTAGAACTCCTCGAAGATGCGCTCGATCTTGTCGGGCGCGATGCCGATGCCGGTATCCAGCACTTCGATCGCGAGCCGGTCGCCGGCGCGCCGGCATCCGACCAGGACCTTGCCCCGCTCGGTGTAGCGCAGCGCGTTGGAGACAAGGTTCCTGAGGATCCGGCCCAGCAGGGTCGGGTCGGTGTGGATGGTCGCGCTCGACAGCAGGACACGCAGGGCCAGCCGCTTCTCCCGCGCCGCCTCCGAAAACTCCGTCTCGATCTGGTCGAGCAGATCGGCGACGGCGAATTCGCGGAACTTCGGCGCCAGCACGCCGGCATCGAGCCGCGAGACGTCGAGCAGCGCGTCGAGCAGCTCGTTGGCGGCCTTCAGCGCATCCTCGATCGAGCCCAGGAGATCCAGATCGCCGCGCTCGCGCAAGCCGATGCGCAAGGCGGCCGCGAACAGATGCGCCGCCTGCAGGGGCTGGCGCAGATCGTGGCTGGCGGCGGCGAGGAAGCGCGACTTGGCGCGATTGGCGCGCTCGGCCTCGGCATGGGCATCGCGCAGCGCGTCCTCCGACAGCTTGCGTTCGGTGATATCGCGCACGCTGGTGCGGAATCCGAGCGAATGCCCGGCCCGGTCGAACAGCGTCTGCCAGCTGACGGCGGCCCAGACCAGCTTGCCGTCCTTGCGCCGGATGCGAAAGGCGACGTCGTTGCCGCTCTCCCCGCGCTCGCCGCGATCGATCACCGCCGCGATCAGGGCGCGGTCCTCCTCATGGACCAGCGGCAGCGGGTAATCCTGCATCGCCAGGCATTCGGCGACGCGGTAGCCGGTCATGCGCTCGACCGCCGGATTGATCCAGAGCGGCTGGCCGTCATGGCCCAGCCAGCTTTCCCAGTCATAGGTGTAGTTGGCGATGGCTTCGAAGAGCCGGTCGGTCTCGGACAGGGGGACAGGATGCGAGGATCCGGTCGTGCCGGCTGGGGGCCGGTTCGGCTTGCTCGCCGGTTCCGCAGCAGGCGGCGTATCGCCATTGGATCGAAGCAGCCGCATGGTCGGTCCCTCCCTTCCCGATCAGTGGAACCGCTTGAGCGCCTCTTGTCCAGTTGGGCCTGCTTTCTCCCCAATTCGGGGGATGGTCCGCTCGAACGGGCAGACCCTTCAGCCAAATGACGCTTGGACATCGGGAGGGGCGGCGGGCACCGTTTCCTATAGGGAACGGAAGATTCCTATTCGAGTGGCGCCAAGGGTTGAGATTGCGCCTTCCGGCGAACCGATCGGCCATCGATCGGGGGAGTCCGGGCCGGGCGACAAGCCAGCCGGCGGTGCCGAACAAGGTCCGGAACGACCCCGAATGGGGCGGCCGGCCCGTCGCAAGGGGGAACGTCAATGGCACAATCCGCTCAGAATCTGTCTGCGCGCATCGAAAGCATGTTCGGGCGCGACAGGATCTTCGCCTGGGGCCTGGTCGTGGCGCTTTGGGCCACGGTCGCCTTCGTGCTGCTCTCGGTCAACTCGATGATTCCGTCGAACGGCATCCGGATCGCCTCCTGGATCGCGGCGCTCGTGCTGCTGCTGTTCAACACCGCGTCGATCGGCGCGATGGTCCGGCATTACAGCCACGACAAGGAACATATCTACGGGATCGACATCAAACATCTCGACGCCGGCCGCTGACGCCGACACCGAGCGAGGGGGAAATCAATGGCGCAGAAATACATTCCACCGAGCCAAGGGCGAGGCGGACAGATTTTCGACGTCCTCTGCCTGCTGGTCATGGTCTTCGCGGTGCTGTTCGTGCCGGTCTGGCTCAACATCGCCGTGCCGTCGCGGGTTCGGGTGCTGCCTGAAGGCGTGCAGCTCACCGAAGCGGCCGATGCCGATGGCAATGTTACCCAGACCTGGACAGGGCTCACCTGGGAAGCGATCAAGCAGAATCCGACCATGCAGGAGCGCTGGCAGGCCCTGGGCTACTCGGTCGAGGGGGCCGCGGACATCGTCACGCAGCCCTTCGACTACACGCTCGATATCGGCGGCATCGTCATGACCGGCGTGGTCATCCTGGGCTATTTCGTCTTCGTGCTGGTCCTGTCCAGGCGCGAATACAAGGACGTCATCGCCGAGAAGTTCGAATAGCGCGGGAGCCCCGGGGGAAACATCATGGATATCTGGCAAATCGTGGAATGGGCAGCGTGGATCGTCTCGGCGCTGTTGTTCGCCTGGATGCTGTTCGATTTCGTGAAGACGGATCGCAATTACAGCGAAGCGCAGCTCCTGAGCTCGCGCGAAGGCGTGGACGATCTCTTCGGCGAAGCCAAGAAGGGGAACTGAGCCATGGCCGAGCAAACAATGGCCGCACCGTCCTCGCAGCGAATTCAGCTGCTGAAGGTGCTGGGACCGGCGCATGTCTGGGCGCTGGGCGTCGGCATCGTGCTGGTCGGCGAGTTCATGGGCTGGAACTACGCGGTGGGCAAGGGCGGCGCCTATGGCGCCCTCATCGCCTGCTGGGTGATCGGTCTGCTCTACACTTGCGTCGCCATGATCGATTCCGAGATCACCTCGACCGTGGCAGCCGCGGGCGGTCAATACGCCCAGGCGAAACACACGATCGGGCCGCTCATGGCCTTCAATGTCGGCCTCTATCTCGTGCTGGCCTACACCATGCTCGAGGCGGGCGACGTCCAGGTCGCGGGCCAGTTGATCCAGATCGGCATCGGCGAGCTTGGCAGTACGGTGGACTGGGTTCCCTTCACCGTGCTCTCTCTGGCCATCC
Organism: uncultured Alphaproteobacteria bacterium; assembly: GCA_963696655.1. GTDB lineage: Bacteria > Pseudomonadota > Alphaproteobacteria > Dongiales > Dongiaceae > Hypericibacter. The sequence goes on along the minus strand of CAVOLB010000169.1, from coordinate 33,978 downwards.
TGGCCTGGCTCAATTATCGCGGCGTCTTCATGACGCTCACGGTGAACTTCGTCATCACCGCCGCGGCCTTCCTCACCATCATCATCCTCTTCATCGGGCTGCAGCCCTGGAATCCGCATGAAATCATGCGGCATACCGAGCTGTTGACCGACCTGCCCTATGGCTGGCTCGGTGTGATCGCGGCCTTCCATTTCGGCATCTGGTTCTATCTCGGCATCGAGGGCACCTGCCAGGCGGCGGAAGAGGTCCGCTCGCCGGGCCGTGCCCTGCCGCTGGGCACGATGACGGGTATCATCACGCTGCTGATCGCGGCCGGCCTCACCTGGTATGTCTGCGTCGGCATGCTGCCTTGGGAGTATCTGGGCTGGGACTACACGCTGGCGCCTCTCTTCGACGCGGCGCGTGTCTCGGGCAGCACCTTCCTGCATGTGGCGCTCTTTGTGGGCACCTTGTTCTCGGCCATCGCCTCGGCCAATGGCTGCATCAACGACGCGGCCCGGGCCTGGTTCTCGATGGGGCGCGATCGCTATCTGCCGCAATGGTTCGGCGCCGTTCATCCGCGCTATCGCACGCCGTACCGCTCCATCGTGTTCCTGATTCCGATTGCGGCGATCTTCGCCCTCAAGGTGCCGCTGGCGCAGATCATCACCTTCTCGATCCTGTCGGGTCTGCTGAACTACACCTTCATGCCGATCAACATGTGGAACTTTCGCAAGAAATGGCCGATCGGCACGATCCGGCGCGGGTTCGAGCATCCGTTCCATCCCTTGCCGGCGGCCGTGCTGCTGTCGCTCTGCATCATCACCTTCTTCGCGGTCTATCTGGGTTATGGCCGCCAGCTCCTGGCGATGATGGTCTTCTATATCATCGCCTCGCTCTGGTTCCATTTCCGCCGCTATCGGTTCGTCCGGCGCGGTGACCAGTTCACCATGGCCTGGCCGAAACCGCTCGGCTATTGAGCGCAATAAGCGGCCGCCGCTTGCCGGCGGCCGCCTTACCTCCCACTGTGACTGGGGCCGGCGTCGGAAGTTCTGCCGCCGGCCCTTTGTCTTTCACGTCTGAGGCTCCGGACCGGCACGATGTCATGGCTCGCCGCCCCGCTGGCGGTTCTCTTCTTCGTCATTCTGATCGTCATGCATCGGCGCCACCGCGCGAAGGTCAAGGCCGAGCGCGGCGCGCTGTTCGAGAATGTGCTGACGCTGTTCGAGCGCCATCGCCTGGAGCAGGACGATGTGGACTATCCGGCCCTGAGCGGCGGCTATCGCGGCTTCGACGTCAGGCTCGAGGCGCTGGTCGATCATGTCGCCGTGCGCAAGCTGCCCTCGCTCTGGCTGCTGGCGACGGTCAAGGCCGAGCTGCCGCTGACATCGGCGCTCGATTTCCTGGCGCGCCCGCTCAACACGGAGTTCTATTCGCCCAGCAGCCATATGGAGCATCGCCTGCCCACCCCGGCCGGCTATCCGGCCGGCTTGCGCGTGAGTGCCGATGGGACGGAGGGCTTGCCCTCGCCGAACGTGATCGCCAACCAGGCGACACTGTTCGAGGATAGCAAGATGAAGGAGCTGGTGATGGCGCCGAAGGGGGTGCGGCTGGTCTATCAGCTGGCCGAGGCCGAACGGCCCTATTATCTGGTGTTGCGCCAGGCGGAATTCGGCAACCATCTGCGTCTCGATCCGGCACTCGCGCGGCGCCTGCTCGACCGGGCGATCGCCATTATCGAGGAACTGCGCCGCGATCCGCCGCCGGATCGGACCCGCGCCACATGACGAGAGCCCGCATGGCGAAGCCGCAAACCGCAAAACCCAAGAGCCCGCCGGCGCCTGCCGCGCCCGAGGCCAAGCCACCCTTCCATCCCTATCTCGTGCTGGCGATGTCGGTCTTTCCCGGCGTGGGGCAGATCTTCAACGGCGATTCCAAGCGCGCCTTCATGTTCGCCTTCTCGATGCTGAGCCTCGGCTGGATCACCTATCACCTGACCTCGCCCGATCATTCGTTCCTCGGCCGCTATGCCGGCGGCGTCTTCGTCTATGCGATGTCGATCCTGGACGCCTACAAGCAGGCCCGGCTGCGCTGGGAGCTCTGGCATTTCCGCCGCCGCCAGGCGCAGGCCGCCCGCGATGCCGACACTTGACCCCGGCTAAACCGGCTTTAACCCTAAGACCGGTCAAAGCGGTATCGAATTGGCTCATCGGGAGGAAATCGAAAGCGCCCGCGTTGCGTCGGCGGGGCCAGTCTGATATCCAGATTCCATGGCGAATTCGGACGTAAAGATCCTGACGCCCTGGGAGTTGAGGGGACACAAGGTGCCGACCGCACCCCGGTGATCCCGGTGCCCGCCGCGTTCCGTGGAAACGGGCGTGGCGGTTTTGTTTTGGGCTGGGTTTCGGAACAGGAATCCATGTCGAGGGGACGCGCGAGGCATCGTCGGTTCTGGGGCCGGCCCGTGACGGGCGGGAACCGTGACGGCATGGCCGCGCCATCCCCCTCCATTGCGAAGGCGGCCTCGCGCCGTCTCCTGATCATTCTTCGACAGGCGGGGAAAGACCGGCAACCGGCGCCGCCGCTTTAGGCAAATCGGGCTCGATGCCCAACGGCCATTTTAGGGGGATCACTCATGGCAAGCGCTACCACTCAAAGTCCAACGATGCTGCGGGACGTCGATTGGAAACAGGTCGTCTTCGTGGCGGCCGGCGTGCCCGCGCTGGTTCTGTTCTCGATAGGCGCCATCTCGGCCACGATCGGGGCGCCGGCCTGGCTGGTCTGGACCATCTCGGTCCTGCTGGGTTTCGCCCAAGCCTTCACCTATGCCGAGATCGCCGGCCTGCATCCGTCCAAGACCGGCGGCACGGCGGTCCATGGCGCCACCGCCTGGATTCGCTACAGCCAGATCCTGGCACCCTTGTCGCTCTGGTCGAACTGGCTGGCCTGGACCCCGGTGCTGGCGATCGGATCGGGGTTGGGCGCGGGCTATCTGCTCTCGATCCTGGTTGCGCCAGAACTCTCCGATCTTGGCGTTCAACCTTCCGTTGGTCGATCTCGGCTTCCTCAAAGAAGGTCTGAGCCTGCGCATCAACTCCACATTTCTCCTAGGCGCGGCCATCATGCTGGCGGTGTTCGCGATCCAGCATCGCGGCATCCTGCGCACCGCCCAGATCCAGACTCTGCTGACAATCGCGGCGCTGCTGCCTCTCTTCATCGTCTGCATTATTCCGCTCCTCTCAGGAAATGTTCATGTCGACAATTTCTCGCCTTTCACGCCCCTGGCAAAGGATGACGCGGGCACGGTGATCGCCGGCGTCTGGGACCGCGAGGGACTGAAGTATTTCATGGGCGGCCTCTTCATCGCCGCCTGGTCGGCCTACGCCTTCGAGACCTCGGTCTGCTACATGAGCGAGTTCAAGAATCCCGGCCGCGACATGCCCCGCGCCATCATCGTTTCGGGTCTCATCTGTATCGTCGCTTACGTCACGGTGCCGGTGGTGTTTCAGGGCTTCTTTGGCACCCAGAAAATGCTCGATCCTGGTATCGGTCTCGGCACGGGCATGGGCTTGGCCCTGGCGGAAATGGTTCAGGGTGGATCTTTCATCACCAAAGTTCTCGTGATCCTTCTCTTCTTCACCCTGATTCTCGCGATCATGACGGCTATGGCGGGCTCTTCGCGCACGCTCAATCAAGGCGGCCATGATGGCTGGTTCCCAAAATACCTGGGCCAGGTGAACAGCCATGGCGCGCCGACCAACGCCATGTGGACCGACCTCTGCTTCAACCTGATCCTGCTGCTGATGTCGGACTACATTTTTGTGCTGGCGGTCTCGAACTGCAACTACATGATCTTCAACTTCCTCAATCTCAATGCCGGCTGGATCCATCGTCTGGACAACCCCGACGTTCGCCGTCCCTGGCGTTGCCCGAACTGGCTTTTGGGTTTGGGAACGATCTTCGCTTATCTGAACGCCTTCCTGCTTGGCGCCGGCGCCAACGTTTGGGGTGAACACACGTTGCTCGCAGGCTTCATCTCGGCGGCGCTGGTGGTGCCGTTCTTCCTCTACCGCCACTACGTCACCGACAAGGGCAAGTTCCCGGAGCATATGTATTCGGACCTGCTGCTGGCGGGGCAAACGCAGCTCGGGCCGAAGAAGGCGGGGATGCTGCCTTATCTCGCCCTGCTCGGCGGCGCCGCTTCCTGCGCGCTGGGCTATTTCATCTTCTGGTGACGCCGCCAGCCGGTCGGAAGAACCGGGCATAGAGAAGCCGGCGGGATCGAGCGATCCCGCCGGCTTTCGTTTGATCCGAAGGAACCGGCGGGGTCGTCGCCGGTCCGCTCGAGCGCTCTCAGTCGAGATGGATCCAGACCGACTTGGTCTGGGTGTGCAGCAGCATCGATTCGAAGCATTTGTCGCGGCCCTGGCCCGACTGCTTGTAGCCGCCCCACTGCATCGTCATGTCGCCATGGTCGAAGCAGTTGACCCACACCACGCCCGCCTGCAGGTCGCGCGCGGCCTTGTGGGCGACGTCGATGTTCTTGGACCAGACCGAGGCCGCCAGGCCATAGAGCGAATCGTTGGCGATCTCGATCGCTTCCTCGATGTTCTTGAAGGGGAGCACGGCCGCGACCGGTCCGAAGATCTCCTCCTGGGCGATGCGCATGTCGTTCTTCACGCCCGCGAACAAAGTCGGCTGCACATAGGCGCCCTTCTCGAGCCCCTTGGGCACGCCGCCGCCGAAGCAGAGCTTGGCGCCTTCCTTCTTGCCGATATCGATGTAGTTGAGCACGCGCTTCTGCTGGTCCTTGGTGACCAGCGGGCCCATCTGCGTCGAGGGATCGAACGGATCGCCCGGCTGGAAGACGGTCTTGGCGCGCTTGGTGAAGAGGTCGAGGAACTCGTCATGAACTTTCTTCTCGACCAGCAGGCGCGAGCCCGCATTGCAGACCTCGCCCTGATTGCCATAGATGCCGGCGATGGCGTAATTCACGGCCGAATCCAGATTGGCGTCGCCCATGATGATCTGCGGGGTCTTGCCGCCGCATTCGGTGGTGACGCGCTTCATGTTCGACTGGCCGGCATAGATCATCAGCAGCTTGCCGATCTCGGTCGAGCCGGTGAAGGCGATCTTGTCGACGTCGAGATGGAGCGCCAGCGGCTTGCCGACCTCCTCGCCGAAGCCATGGACGACGTTGAGCACGCCCGCCGGCCCGCCGGCTTCCATGAACAGCTTGGCCATCAGGTTGGCGGAGAGCGGCGACTGCTCGGCCGGCTTGAGCACGACCGAATTGCCGGTCGCAAGCGCCGGCGCGATCTTCCAGGACGCCATCATCAGCGGATAGTTCCAGGGCACGATGCAGCCGACGACGCCGAGCGGCTCGCGGACGATGTAGTGGAACTCCGACGCGGCGGTGGCCGTGACCTGGCCGAAGATCTTGTCGATGCATTCGGCCATGAACTGGAAGGTCAGGGCCGAGCCCGGCACGTCGCTGTTGAGCATGTCGCTGACGGGCTTGCCCATGTTGAGCACGTCCAGCAGCGCGAAATCGACCGCATGCTCGCGGATCAGGTTCGAGAACCGGTAGAGCACGTCCATGCGGTCGCGCGGCGCCATCCGGCTCCAGACGCCGCTCTTGAAGGCCTTGCGGCCGGACTTGACGGCGGCATCGACATCCGACGCGTCCGAGCGCGCGACCTCGGCGATCACCTCGCCATTGACCGGATTGATCGACTCGAAGGTCTTTCCCTTCCTGGCCGGGACGAACTTGCCGTCGATGAAATTGCGGGTCTCGGGTTTGATCTTGCCGGCGAGCTTGTGCCAGTCCTTCTTGCCGAGCTTCTTGGCCTGTTCGAGATCCATATGTCCTCCTTTGTCGGCGCCGTGAAAGGCGGGGCACCCGGGAATCGAGGCCCGATGGACGCCTCGTCGCAGCGCGGAAACTGTCGCTGGCAGTGTCGGATCCGTGGCATGGACGGCAGGAACGCCGTCCGGGGTCTTCGCCTCTTGGGCCTCGGGTCCGGATGATCGCCGCTTATAGCACCGCCATAGCCTGCGAGCCATATCGCCCGGGGGATAGGCAACTGCGGCGGCCGTCGATCGAGGCGCCTGTTCCCAAGCCCCGGCCCTCAGCGAGAAGTGGCCGAAAGGGCCCGCGGCACCAGATGTTGAGGCGGCAGCCAGCTGCAGCCCGCCGGGCTCACTTCCTGTCTTCGGCCCGCAATGTCGCCGCGTATCGCTCGCGCAGTCGTTGCGAATGGAGGCGCACGCGCCGGGGAATGAGGAACAGATCGGCGATGTAGGCGGCACCCCACACGATGAGGCAGAGAATCCCCAGAACCGCCAATCCGCCCGCGGCGCCGCCCGCGAGCGTCCCCGTGACGAGGAGCCCGATGGCGACGACGCCACCCAGCAGCTCGAACAGGCCGAGCAGGAACTTGCCGAGATAGAAATTGTGGATTCCGAGCCCGCCCAGGAGGAACCAAAGCAGATAGGCGAGGCCGACGCTCTTCTTCTCGTTGGCGACCCTGGCCTCGATCAGAAGCAACTGATCGGTCGAGATCTCGTAGGCTTGCTCCACGGCGGGCGGCGCGGTGCGCGGCGGCGGCGAAATCTCGGCGGCGGGCCGCTCCGATGAAGCCAGGCCCTGGCGAGACTCGTTCTGGCCCATCCTTTGCTCTCCTCCTGGTTCGCGCGGCAGGCGCCACGCGACCGGGCGCCCGTGACGTGGAGGACAGAACGCTTCGTCGGATCGATCGAGCCCGCACTTTGCCTTCGCGCGAAACCTACCATAGCCAAGCCTTCGCCCGATATGGCCCGTGGCGCCGACGGTCGCGCGGCGAGGCTATGCCGCAGCCGCTCGCAGCCGCTCGCGATACCAGATATAGAGGCCCGACAGCACGATGACCGCGGCGCCCACCGCGGTCCAGCGGTCGGGCAGGTTGCCGAACACCAGATAGCCGATGGCCACGGCCCAGGCCAGCTGCAGATAGCTGAAAGGGGCCAGCATCGAGGCGGGCGTGAGCGTGAAGGCGCGGATCATGCAGAGATGCGAGATGGCGCCCATGAAGCCCACGAAGATCAGGAGGCACCAGCCCGTGACATCGGGCGCATGCCAGGACCCCGGCAGCATCGCGGACATGACGACGAGGCCCACCACGCCCGAATAGAACAGCGTCACGGACCAATGATCGATCGGGCCCAGGAGCCGTGTGACGATCTGATAGAGGGCGAAGCAGGCGGCGACCAGGAGCGGCATGACCATGGCCCAATGCATCAGGCCGAAGCCGGGCCGGATGATGAGGAAGACCGCGAAGAACCCGATCCCGACGGCGATCCAGCGCCGCATGCCGACCCGCTCCTTGAGCAGCGGGACCGAGAGCGCCGTCAGGAACAGGGGCGCCACGAATCCGATCGAGGCCGCGGTGGCGAGCGGGATGTAGCGCAGCGCGATGAAATAGAACACGGTCGAGCCCAGCAGCAGGACCGAGCGGATCAGCTGCAGATCGAGCCGGCGCGTGTGGAACACCGACCGGCCGCGCCAGGCGACCAGGATCGGCAGCGCGGTCAGCATGTGAAAGAGATAGCGGCACCAGGTGATCTGGACCGTGGAATAATCCTCGGTCAGGAACTTCGCCGTCGAATCCATCATGACGAAGCCGAGGCCGGCGGCGAGCATCCAGACGACGCCGCTCATCGAAGGTCGCAGGGTGGGGAGGGCCGGGGCCGGCGGCAGGGCTGTCATGATGCGGATAAACTGCTGTGTCCCGGCCGGTCAGCCGACGGCGGAATTGAAGGCGGCGATGCGGGCCTGGGCGACGGCCGCGATCTCGCGGCCGATCTCGGGATCGGCTTCGCTCAGCCGCTCGAGATCGCGGGCGCTCAGCACCAGCAGATTCGAATAGGAGAGGGCGACCACATCGGCCGTGCGCGGCCGGTTGGTGACGAGCGCCACCTCGCCGAAGAACTCGCCGGTGCCGAGCCGCACCGGCGTGTGGGGCAGCACCACCTCGACCGCGCCCGTCGTGATGAAGAACATCGAATCGCCATGCTCGCCGGCCTTGACGATCTCCTCGCCAGGCAGCGCCAGGCGCGGGCGCATCAGCCTGGCGACGCGCCGGCGGCCGTCGTTCGAGAGGCCCTGGAACAGCCGCACCCGCTGCAGCAGGGTCTCGGGCGCCATGGCGATGTCGAGCCGCAGCAGCCGGGAGGCGGCGCGGCGCCGCTGATTGAGGCTGCGGATGAGATTGTCATAGACCTCTTCGCTGAGGACCGATTCCTTGTGCATCGAATTGTAGCCGTCCTCGATCGAGCGGAAGGCGAGGCGGCTGACATAGAGCTCCTCGAGCTGATGCGCGTAATCGGGATATTGCAGGCGCAGCGCGCCCAGCGCCTTGGCGACGCCCTCGCGCCGGCGCTGCAGCACGGCGCCGGCCGCCGCCGCCGCCCCTTCGCCCACGACGGGGCGCACCCGGCGGCGGAGGAACTCGCCCAGATCCATCAGCAGAAGCGAGCTGACGAACAGTTTGTTGAAGCGGTCGCCCAGCATCTCGGCCAGCGGGCGCTCGATCGCGAACCATTGCTGGAGATGCATGCCCCAGCGGATGCGGCGCGGAAATTTCAGGATCTCGTCGACCGCTTTGACATAGCCCTCGGCGCCGCCCTGCTTGATGCCGTCCATCAGGCGGCTGGCGTCGGCAAGCTTGGACTCGGTCGTCTTCCGGCTGACGGTGCCCTCGCGCAGGCGCTGATGCACCAGCTCCGCTTCATATTGCGTGATGATCGAGAGTGCGACCGCGGCCATGTCGAGCTCGCTCTTGCTCGGCGCGGCGTTGGCCGCCTTGGCGATAGCGGCCTCGGTCGCCGTGGCGGGGGCTGCCGGTGCGGCATGCAGCGGCGCCTCGATCTGATCGAACACGCGCTTTGTCAAAGCGGGATCGAGCCCTTCGGCCGCGACCGCCGTCTCGACCTTGGTCTTGGCCTCGGCATGGGCGAGATCGAGGGCGCCGGCGCGCAAGGCGCGCTCGGTGGCGCCGAGCTTGTCGAGCCCCAGCAGCCGCAGCAGCGGCCGCAGGGTCGGCGCATTGACGAAGAGGGTGAAGAGCACGAAGCCGGTGGTGAGCACGCCCACCAGATGGCGGGTTTCCACCGGCAATTCCGGGTCGGCCGCGACGCCGAGCGCCAGCGCCAGGGACACGGCCCCGCGCAGACCGCCCCAGACGATCACGGCGCGATAGGCGGCGCTGACCTTGCCGGTGAGGCGCAGGGCGGCCAGGGGCGGCAGCAGGCCATAGACCACGACCGCGCGCGCGACGAGGGCTGCGGCCACCAGCACGCCCAGCTGCAGGAAATCGACCGGCGCCAGCCCCGCCAGCAATTGCGGCACCAGCATCGCGGCCAGCACGAAAATCAGCGAGTTCGACCAGAAGCCCAGTTGCTCCCAGGTCTCGACCAGGCTTTCCCAGGAGGTCGGCGTGACCCGGGTGCGGCCGTTGGTGCCGAGCGTCAGCCCCGCGACGACGCAGGCGACCACACCCGACACATGCAGATACTGGCTGCCGACGATGAAGCTGAGATAGGCCAGCGCCACCGTGAAGGTCATCTCGGCATATTTGAAGCCGCGCAAGGCGGGCAGCATCAGGGCGGCACCGCGCGAGATCAGATAGCCGAAGAGGGCGCCGCCGAGGAATTCCAGCAGGAAATCCACGACGGTATGGATCATGCTGCCTTCGCCATGGCCGGTGATGAGCCCGGCGATGAGGCTGGCAAGCGCGATGGCGGCCGCGTCGTTGAAGAGGCTTTCGCCCTGCACCAGCAAGGTCAGCCGCCGCGGCGCGCCGATATCGCGGAAGATGCCGACGACGGCGGCGGGGTCGGTGGTGGCGATCACGGCGCCCAGCAGCAGGGCCGCGAGCAGGCCCGCGCCGGTGATCTGCCACAAGGCCGCACCCACGACCAGCGCCGTCACGATCACGGCCACCATCGCCATCAGCAGGATCGGGACGATCTCGTCCATGAGCCGGCGCACATCGAGCTTGAGCGCCATCTCGAACAGCAGCGGCGGCAGGAAGATATAGAGGAAGGCGTCGCCCGGAATCTCGAGATTGCTGAGCGCGGTGAGGAAGTCGTTCGCCATGTCGCCTTGCTTGACCTGGCCGACCTCGATCACCACGCCGAGCCCGACGCCCAGCATGGCGAGCAGCACCGTCTCGGGCAGCAGGAGGCGGCGCGCGAGCGATGGCAAGAGGCTCACCAGCACGAACAGCCCGGCCAATCCGAAGACGGTGGAAACAACTCCCTGCATGGCGTCAGCTATGTCGGCGTTTGGGCGGGTTTTCGGACACGGAGCGCACCTGGTCCACAGGCGGAAACCTCGGGACTTGGCCTTGGGCGGCCACCCTAGCCCGGAAAACTCGGCAAGGTCACGCGGACAGAGAAGCGAAAAGGCGGTAAATCAGCCGGTCTTGCTCCCAGGGCGTCAGCCGGTCTTACCCAAGGCGTCATAGACCCCGTCCCAGGGCTGCGCCGGCGGGGCTTGGCGATAGCCCGCGATCCGGCGTTCATAGAGGGCGTAAAGCGGCATCAGAAGGGGGAAATGCCGCTCGGTCTCATGATGCAGCCGGGCGAGGGCCGCAGCGGCCCTGTCCCACTCCTGGGCCCGGTAGGCCTGGACCAGCGTTTCATGAAGGGTGGCCAGGCTGCGGAAGGTCTCGGTCGCGGCCAGGCCCCCGTCGCCGATCAGGGCGTGAACCGGCTCCGGGCGCTGCTTGCCCTTGACCCGGACCAGATCGACCTCGAGGAGCGCGAAGGCGGGGGTGCCCCCGGAAGCGGGCCGGACCGCCTGGGCGGTGCTGTCGCCCAGCACGCAATCGACGCCATAGAGCCGGGTCAGGCCCTCGAGCCGGGAGGCCAGGTTCACGGCGTCGCCGATCGTGGTGTAGGCCTTGCGCTGCTCGGAGCCCATATAGCCGACGCTGCAGGGACCGGTATTGATGCCGATGCCGAAGGCGAGGCCCATCGGGCCCTCGCCCTTCTCGGCCGCCTCGCGCGCCAGCTCGGCATTGATCGCGACCAGGGCCTCGCGCATGCCCAGCGCCGCCTCGACCGCGCGGCGCGGATGGTCGGGCACGTCGAGCGGCGCGTTCCAGAAGGCCATGATCGCGTCGCCCATGAACTTGTCGATGGTGCCGGCATGGTCGTCCTGGATCACGCGCGCCATCGGCGTCATGAAGCGGTTGATGAGGCGGGTGAGGTCCTGCGGTGCCAGCCCTTCGGCGATGCTGGTGAAGCCCTGCAGGTCGGAGAACATGACGGTGAGCTCGCGCAGCTCGCCGCCGAGCTTGGGCGGCTCGGGCTGGCTCGCGAGCTTCTCGACCAGGATCGGCGACATCATCTGGCTGAACACGTCGCGGATGAAGCGCTTCTCGCCCTCGGTCCGGAGATAGCCCAGGAAGGTCGTCGTCATGTAGAGCAGGGTGGCGACGGCCACGGGGAAGATCGGATCGACCAGCCAGCCATAGCGGGTGAAGGCGAACCAGGAGGCGCCGATGGCCGCGGCACTGCCGAAGAAGCCGACCACCGCGCCGCCGATGGCCGTGAAGCGCCGCGCGATGACGATGAGCGCGCTGCCGAAGAGCAGGAGGAAGACGATCTCGACCTCGGACGCCCAGAACGGACGTTTCAGATAGCTGCCGGTGAGCAGCTGTTCGAGAATCTGCGCATTGACCTCGACGCCCGACATGGTCGAGCTCAACGGCGACGACCGGAGATCCTTCAAGCCTTCGGTGGTCGAGCCGACGAGAACGATATGGCCGGCAATGCGGCTCGGGTCGGCGCTGCCGTCGAAAACCCGCCAGGCGGGAACGAAGCGGTTCGACTGCGTGCCGGTGTCATAGAGAAGAACCGAACCGTTCTCCTCGGTCGGCACGATGACCTTGCCGTTCTTGCCGGCGATCCGTATCAGCGAGACCCCTTGCTCGGCGAACTCGACGACGTTGTTGGAATGGGAGGCCTTGACCTGATAGGTCGTGGAATCCAGCGCGACGCGGAGAGTCTCCGCCGTGAAGCCGGGAACGATATTGTCGCCGTAGGCGAACAGCAGCGGCAGCCGTCGGATTGTCCCGTCCGAATCCGGCACCGTGTTGACAGCGCCGTAGCCGTGAGCGGCTTCCTCGAACATCGGCAGCGCGCGGACCGCTTCGGAGAAGCGCGGCACGAACTGAATCGCATCGTCCCCGGCTCTCGTGACACCAGGCATGTGGGGCATGGGCAGCAGGCCGCTTGAAGGCACCGGCTCGTTCACGAGCGCGAAGGCGACAACGGTGGGTCCGGCGGCGAGCGCCTCTGCCAGGGCCTGATCGGGATCGGGCAGGTTCAGCATCATGCCCCGGAGGGCCGCCAGATCCGGACTGTCGGACCAGAGCCGGATCAGGTTCTGAGGGCCCGTGCGATCGGGCTCGGCGAGGATGATGTCGAGCGCCACCGCGGCGGCGCCCTGCTGGCCCAGCTTCGTCACCAGCTCCGCGAGTTTCGAGCGCGGCCAGGGCCATTGCCCGATCTGCGCGAGACTCTCCTCGTCGATATCGACGATCGTCACCCCGGCATCGGCATAGGGGCGGGGCTGGAAGCGCTGATAGCTGTCGAAGACGAGGTTGCGCAGCCGCTCGATGCCCGGCCCTTCCTGGACGCGCACCGCCAGGGCGGCCAGCAGAAGCGCAAAGGGGATGAGGAGATCGAGCCGGCGCTTCATCAGGGGGCCGCGGTTGAGAATGGCCGCCCGAGTTTAGAGCGCTTCCCGCTCAAATTGAATCGGGAAGCGTTCCGGAATCCTTGTGGCGTCGCATTTTCCCGGGTGAGCCGGCGCGCTCGCAGCCCCGCGAACGGCTAACTTTGCGGCGGGACGAAGAAGCCCCGCCGCAACTGTTCGTCCAGATGGACGATCGGATGCGTGCAGCAGGCCTCCAGCACATTCTCGCTGTCGAAGCGCGTGATGTCGTACTGGCAGACGACCGTCACGTCGGGATACTCGTCGAGCAGCTTGTTCAGCCGGCGCTCATAGGCGTGGATATCCTCGACTCCCGGCGTATCGCTGAAGAACCAATCCATCTCGCCCGTCACGAGATGCTTGCGAAAACCGTCATCGCGCATGCGGACCATGATCAGTCGCATGAAGGAGATCATGAAGTCGGCGGAGAAGACGCCCTGCCTCAGATAGGAGTCGCGTGCGGGCACGAGGCGAAGCAGGCCGCGATTGATCGCATCCTGCGCATCGATCCCCTCGCCATGAACCCGCTCGATGAGCTGCTCGCGGCTCGAGGCCTGGTGGAGATAGGTGGTCGGCAGGCCGGCGCGATAATGATCGAGGAAATACTGGCGGAACGCTTCCCACTGCTCGATCGGATTGCGGAAGTAGAGGCAGACATGCTTGTGCCGGCCGTCCTGGGCCGCCTGATGCACGGCATCGGCAAGCGTGACACCCGTCCCCGGTGTGGCGATCGGCAGGCCCGTGCTGCGACGCAGCAAGAACTCGTCGAGCATTTTCTGATCGAAACGACGCTCGGCGCGCACACCGATGCGGTGGCAGGACAACTGTCCATCCCGGGTCCAGCGGCGCAAGGAGGTCTTGCTGACGCCGAGATACTGCGCCGCTTCCTCCAACGTCATCATTCTCTTGGTCTTTTCACTCATCACTTCCACTCAACTCGCCGGCAACGCCAGACATTCCCTAGGGCAGATTCGCGCCCGCAGGCAATTGCCATTCTAGGCGAGGCAAAGGCAAGAAAGAATATGTTTGACCATGTATGGCTAATTAAGATACAGTATGACCAATAAAAGGGCATAAGCCTTTAATAACCTGGGAGGATATGATGAAAATAAGGGGTCAAGAGATTCTTATCCCGACTAGCATGGTCGGGAATTATCCGAATCCACGCTGGTGGGATGCGTCTTGGGGACGCCATTTCACGGGCAATCAGGAGCCGCCGGATTCGATGAATCGGGAGGCTCTCGAGGATGCGATCGGAGCCATTGCCCTGGACCAGGAGGTCGCGGGGCTCGACATCATCACCGACGGACGTGTGCATGGCGACAATTACGCCGACACGGCCGTCTATTATTATCTGCGCCGGCTCGGCTACGACCTGAAGGGTGGCCATCTCGGCTTCCCCATCTATAGCCGCCTCCATGCCGGCACGCTCGAACAGGAAGTCAAGCGCCACGGCGCCTTGATGGTCGAGCAGGCCAAGGCCCTGCGCCGCGCCACGCGCAAGCCGACCAAGGTCCAGTACACGGGCGTGCAGGTGCTGGCCCAATGCACCAACGACCTGCATTACAGCAACAGCCGCGACCGCGCGCTGGCGATCGCCAAGGCCATCAACCAGGACGTGCTCGAGGTTGACGCGCTCGGCATCGATTTCATCCAGTTCGACGAATTCACCTGGCCCTACTTCTACGAGGACTGGGCGATCGAGGCCTTCAACGCCGCCGTCGAGGGCGTGAAGAACGCCAAGATCATCGTCCATGTCTGCTGGGGCAACTGGGGCGGCACACCGGCCTATTATCCGGACGAGACGGCCAAGGCGGGCGAGATCTTCGATCTCACCAAGCGCAAGTCCGATGCCGCCGCGCCGTCGGCGACCCGCTCGATCGTGCCGAAGGCCTATGGCGCCCACATCAACGTGCTGAATCTCGAAACCTGCGGGCGTCGGTCGGACGATCTTTCCGGTCTCGACACCTTCAAGGAGTTCCCGTTGCCCGACAATGTGGACTTCTGGGCCGGCGTGATCGACGTGAAGAGCACCATCACGGAGACGGCCGAGCAGGTCGCTGACCGCATCCGCAAGCTGTTGCGCGTCATCCCGGCCGAACGGCTCGGGGTCACGACCGACTGCGGGCTGATTCTGCTGCAGCGCTATATCGCCAAGGACAAGCTCCACGCCATGGTCGAGGGCGTGAAGCTCATCCGCGACGAGATCCGCAACCGCAAGGCCGCCTGACCTTCAGCCTGACTCGCATGCCACGCCTCCAGGGACGGGTGACCGTCCCTGGGCGGCGAAGGAGAAGTCATGCCCGTCTATACGCTGCAATGCCCGGACTGCGAGCATCGCTTCCAGGGAATGGTCATGGCCCACACCGAGCCGCCGCGGGAGTGGGTCTGCTCGAACTGCGGCGGCCGGCGCGCCGAACCCGCGCCGGGGACGAGGCCCGAGCCTCATCCCTGGGAGCAGGGGACCGTCAAGGGTTGCCCCTGCTGCGGCGGGTGAGGGCGCAGACCCCAATGATCTCGGTGAACTCGAATCGTCAAGAACGGCCCGGCGCGTCGGGCCACAAGCAGGAGACTATCTGATGATGGACGGCGGAACGATCTGGGATGCCCGCAACACTTCCCTGACCATCGAGCAATGGTCGGCGCGGATCGAAGAGGCGCTGGCCAATGCCGGCCGCTCGGAAGCCATCTTCAATATCGACCCGAACGACAACCGCGAGTTCGATACGATCTTCATCGGCGGCGGTGCCGCCGGGCGTTTCGGCTCGGCCTATCTGCGCGCGATGGGCGGCCGTCAGCTCGTGATCGACCGCTGGCCCTTCCTCGGCGGCTCCTGTCCCCACAATGCCTGCGTGCCGCACCACGTCTTCTCCGAATGCGCCGCCGAGCTCATGCTGGCGCGCACCTTCAGCGGCCAGTTCTGGTTCCCGAAGATGGACGGCGTCGTGGTCTCCATGAAGGAGATCGTCGACCTGTTCCGGCGCGGGCGGACCGGCCCCCACGCCGTCATGAACTATCAGAGCAAGGAGCAGCTCGACATCGAGTTCGTCCTGAACGCGCCGGCCCGCATCATCGACAAGCACACGGTCGAGGTGGCGGGTCGCCGCTTCAAGGCCCGCACCCTCGTTCTCGGCCTGGGCGCGCGGCCCCAGCGCCTCTCGGTGCCCGGCATCGATCTCAAGGGCGTCTATGATTACACCAGCTTCGTCGAAACGCTCGACTACGAGCCCGGCAAGACGGCCGTCGTCGTGGGCGGCGGCAAGACGGCCGTCGAGTATGGCTGCTTCTTCAACGCGACCGGCCGGCGCACGGTGATGCTGGTGCGCAGCCAGCTCCTGAAGCTGATCCCGGACGCCGATACGCGCACCTATGTCATCGATCGGATGCGCGACCAGGGGATGGAGATCATCGAGGGCGCCGAGGTCGTCAGGGTCGAGGGCGATGCCCGCGGACATGTGGCCAAGGTGGTCGCCAAGACGCCGAACGGGCCGCTCGAGATCAAGACGGATTTCCTCTTCCTCGGCCTCGGCGAGACGCCGAATTCCGAGCCGGCGGTCGAGGCCTTGGGTGTCGAGGTCGATCCCAAGACCGGCGCGGTCCTGGTCGATGACAGCCTGAGGACCTCGGTGCCGAACGTCTATGCCGTCGGCGACCTGATCGGCTCGCCCATGGAGATGTTCAAGGCGCGCAAGAGCGGCACCTATGCCGCGCGCGCGATCATGGGCGAGAAGATCTCCTATCGACCCACCGACTGGCCGGACTTCCTGCATACCCACTACGAGGTGACCTGGCTCGGCCTCAGCGAGGAAGAGGCGCGCAAGCGCTACAGCAATGTCGTCACGATCCGCATGCCACCCAACAATCCCAACGGCCTCGACATCGGGCTCCCGGCCTCCGATCGCGTCATGCTTTATGCGATGGCCAAGCCCCGCATGTCGGGGTTCCAGAAGCTGGTGATCGACGGCGACAGCCGGCGCGTTGTCGGCGCGCATCATGTCGGCTACGGCGCCAGGGACGCCTTCCAGTATCTCTATGTGCTGGTCAAGCAGGGGCTGACGATCGACCAGCTCGGCGATATGGACGAGCTCTTCCTCAACCCGACCCATTTCATCCAGCTCTCGCGCCTGCGCGCGGGACAGAAGGAGCTGCGCGACCTATGAGCCGGATCGTGCTCGTCACCGGCGCCGCCTCGGGAATCGGCCTTGGCCTGGCCGAGTATTTCCTCGAGGCGGGCGACCGGGTCGTCGCCTTCGATCGCGATGCCGAGGGGTTGGCCAAGCTGTCGCGCAAAGCGAAGGAAGGGACCCTCGTCACCGTCATCGGCGATGTCGGCACGGCGGCGGATGTCGAGGCCTGCGTCGCCGAAGCCGAGCGCCGGCTCGGTCCGGTCGAGCTGCTGATCAACAATGCCGGCACCACGGGCGGGCCCAAGGCGACGACCGTTCACGAGACCTCGGTCGCCGATCTCGATCTCGTCCTGTCGGTGAACATCCGCGGGCCCTTTCTCATGTGCCGCCGCGTGCTGCCCGCGATGGTCGCACGCGGCCGGGGGGTCATCGTCAACATCGCCTCGGTCGCGGGGCTGGTCGCCTTTCCGGGACGCGCGGCCTATTCGGTCACGAAGGGCGCGATCATCCAGCTCACCCGTTCGATCACCGTCGACTACGGACGCCATGGCGTGCGTGCCGTCTCGCTTTGTCCGGGGATGATCGACACGCCGCTGACGCATTGGCGCCTCAGCGATCCGGCCCTGCGGGAGGAGGTTCTTTCCCGCATCCCGCAGCGCGCGATCGGCAGCATCGCCGACGTCGTCGCGGCGGTGAAGTTCCTCGCGAGCGACGAGGCCGCCTATTTCAACGGCGGCGCCGTGCCGATGGATGGCGGCTATCTCGCGATCTAGCGGCCCACGAAGCGACTTTCGAAAACGCGACTTAACACAATGAGAGAGCACCCATGTCGGATCGATTGAAGGGACAGGCCATCGCCATCACCGGCGGCGGCGCGGGAATCGGGTTGGCCGTGGCGACCGCGGCCCTGCGGGAAGGCGCCAAGGTCGCGCTGATCGATCTCGACGGCGATCTGGCGGGACGCTCGGCGGCTTCCTTGCGCAAGCAGGGACACGAGGCGGCAGGCTTCGGCGCCGATGTGACCAACGCCGCGGGCATCGCGGCCGCGCTCGAATTGGCCGGACAATCCATCGGCCCGCTCACAGGGCTGGTCAACAATGCCGGCATCGCCGGTTTCGGATCCGTCCATGACGCCGATCCCCAGGCCTGGGATCGGATCATGGCGGTGAACGTGACCGGCACCTTCCTGGCATCGAAGGCGGTGCTGCCCGGCATGCTGGCGCGACGCAAGGGCTCGATCGTGAATTTCGGATCGGTCGCCGGGCTGGTCGGCATTCCGACGATGGCGGCTTATTGCGCGGCCAAGGGCGCCATCGTGAATCTCACGCGCCAGATGGCGGCGGATTATTCGGGCAAGGGCGTTCGCGTCAACGCCGTCTGCCCCGGCACCGTGGCTTCCACCGGCATGGGCCAGCAATTGCTGGGCAGCGACACGAGCCCGGAGACCCAGGCGCGGCGCCTGTCGAAATATCCGATGGGGCGCTTCGGCAATCCCGAGGACATCGCGGAGGCCGTCGTCTTTTTGTTGAGCGACCAGGCCGCCTTCGTGTCCGGCGCTGCCTTCGCCGTGGACGGAGGCATGACGGCGATATGAGCGAGCCTCGCATGCCGCAGCGGGATGTGGGACGTAGGGACGATCCGGTCCAGACGCGCGCCGACAAGCGGATGAAGCTGGAGGATCTTGCAACCCTGGTGAAGGACGGCGACGTGGTCGCTGTCGGCGGCGGGCTTTCCTCGCGGGAGCCGATGGCGGTCCTGCGCGCCCTGCTGCGCCGGCGCGTGCGGGGCTTGCGCGTCGTCGGCTCGGCCCATGGCATCGACATCGACATGCTGTGCGGCGGCGGCGCGGTCGCCTGCTCGAGCGAGAGCTATGTCGGGTTCGAGCAGGATTTCGGAATCGCGCCGAACTACCGGCGCGCCTGCGAGGCCGGTCAGGTGAGCGTCGACGACAGCTGCTGCTACACGGTGGTTCAGCAACTGCGCGCGGCGGTGCTCGGCCTGCCCTTCATGCCGATGCGCTCCGCGCGCGGCACCGGGTTTCCCGGCCTTCATCCGGAATACAAGACCATGACTTGCCCTTATACGGGCGAGGAGCTGCTGCTCGTGCCGGCGCTGGCGCCGGACGTGGCCATCCTGCACGCCCAATATGGCGATGCGCAGGGCAATCTGCGCATCGAGGGCCCGCCCGTCCTGGATCTCCTGTTCGCCAAGGCATCGCGCCTGGTCATCGCCTCGGTGGAGACGATCGTCCCGACTGCGCGTCTGGCCGAGCTGGGCGGCGTCACGATCCCCTATTTCTATGTCGCGGCCCTGGCCGAGGCTCCGCTGGGGGCCCATCCCACCGCCTGCTATCCGTTCTACGGCTACGACCGGCCGCATACGGCGCTCTATTACGAGGCGGCGCGCGGCGGACCCGAGCGCTTCTCGGCCGACTATCTCCAACCCTTCGTCCATGGCTGCCCGGATCATGCCGCCTATCTGTCGCGCATCGGCGGCGAGAAGACGCGTCGCCACCTCGCTTCCTGGTCCACCGGCAAAGAGTCCTGGATGTCCCTCTATCGCGAAGAGGCGATGGCGTGATCCGCGATTGCAGCCTGGGCGAGATGATGATCGCCGCCATCGCGCGCACCATCGAGGATGGCAAGCTCGCCTTCCATGGCTTCGGATCGCCCCTGGTCCAGCTCGCCATGCATGTCGCCAAGCGGACCCACGCGCCCGAACATGGTACTGGTCGCGGGCGCCACCTACGGCGTGGACCCGGACCCTCCTTTTCTCACCCCGACCTCGAACGACTGGGTCATGGATCGCGGGGCCAGCTCGTCGCTGGATATCGAGGAGCTGTTCGATCTCGCCGCCGCCGGGCGCATGGGGCGCATGTTCCTGTCCGGCCTGCAGATCGACAAATGGGGCAACTGCAACGTCACCCGCATGGGCAAGAGCAAGCTGGCCATGAAGCTGCCGGGCGGCGGCGGCGGCTGCAATCTCTCCTGCGACGTGCGAGCACATCACCCTGTGGACCACGGGCCACCGCTCGCCGCCGGATTCCACCGGGCGGCGGCGCTTTCGCCTGGTCGAGCAGTGCGACTTCGTCACCAATCTCGGTCATCGCGCCGTGGATGGCCGCAAGCGGCAGGAGCTGGGCCATCGCGGTCAGGGCCCGCAATGGCTGGTGACCGATCTCGGACTGTTCGATTTCGACGCCGACGGGCATGCCCGGCTTCACGCCTTGCATCCCGACGTGACGGTCGACGACGTTCAGGCGAACACCGGTTTCGAGCTTCGGCTCGCCGAACCCTTGTCGGTCCTGCCGCCGCCGGATCGCGAGACCGTCGCCCTGATCCGGCGTCTCGATCCGTTGCATGTCCATGAGCATGAGATCCGGCCCGACGACCATGGCCGGCGATTTGCGGTCGCGTCATGACAACGAACGAACCGACATTGAAAGCGCCTTCCCGCCCGGCATCGGACGCCGCGGGGCAACCGAACTGGGTATCGCTCCGCGATCGCAGCAATGTCGTGGAGCTGCCCTACCGGGGCGTCAGCGTTCAGCCTTATGACGGGGCGATGACGGAGCCGGCGATCGTCGCCCATCTGATGGGTCGCGAAGCCTACCGGCGGACCAACGTCATCGTGCTGCGGGGCGCGGACGATGTTTATGCGCTGGCCGCCATCGGGCCGCGGGATCGAACGCCGCTCTTCGCGCCGATCGAGCAGGTCGAGGTGCTGGCGCTGCCCGAAACCTGCCGCTTCGTCACCGATCCCGAGACCGATTGCGCCAACCCCTCGGCCCTGGCGAGCCTGGCGGCCCGCAGCGGCGTCGGACCTCAGGGCACGCTGATCTGCCAGGGCAAGTACGACCATGTGAACTTCATCCACCACCCTGATCCCCTGGTGATTCGGGTTGTGGAGGTCACGCCGCCGGAGCCGCCCAAGCTGTTCCATCTGATCCAGCATGTCCTCACCTATGCGGATCTGCCGCCGATCCGGCTGGAGCTCGAGCGCATCGAGCTTCGCAGCCTGGCTGCGGCGGCCCATCCCCCCTCTTTTCTCGTTCCCTGCCGGTCGGGCGGCTTGGACGATCTGGGCGCGCCGCTGCATTTCCTCGACGAGCGGCCCGCGCAGCGGGAGGACTGGGTGCTGATCGGCTGCGAGCGCAGCCTGCAGTTCCATCGCCATTATTACGGCGACGAGCCGCCGCGCATCGAGATGTGTCCCCGCGTCATCGCCGGCCAGCGCAACGAGCTCACCATCCTCAAATGCTGCCTGCTCGAGTTCAACGTCGAGTGCGTGGGCAACGTCGTCACGGTGCCTTGGGGATCCGATCTGGCCATGGTCGAGCAAGCCCTGAAGGAGCTGGTCCATCGTGTTGTCTAGACCGGAACGCCCGGAGCGTCCGTGGCATGGCGTGTGGGGCCTGGACGCCGCGATCGATCGGCGCCTGCAACGCCCGCGCGAGCGCGGCATCACCATGGTGATCGATACCGGCCTGGGCCGGATGGAGACGGCCGACATCCTGGATCTCGCGGCCCCGCATATCGACCACTGGAAATTCGCCTTCGGCACCTCGGCGCTGATGTCCGTTCCTGCGCTCCGCCACAAGCTGGAGCTGCTGGCCGAGCACGATGTGCTGACCTATCCGGGCGGCACGCTGCTCGAGGCGGCGATCGTCCAGCAGCATTGCCGCGTCTATATGCGCCGGGCGCGCGAGCTGGGATTCCGCGCGGTCGAGATATCGGACGGCACCATCAGCCTGCCGCCCGACCGCCGGCAGCGGGTGATCGCCTGCGCCTGCGACGCCGGGCTGGTCGCCATCACGGAAGTCGGCAAGAAGGACCCGGCGCAGCAGCCCGACGCCGGCACGCTGGCGGAGCAGGCGCTCCAGGACATCGAATGGGGCGCCGCCTGGGTCATCGTCGAGGCCCGCGAGTCCGGTCGCGGAATCGGGATCTATGACGATACCGGCGCGCTTCGCGGCGATTTCCTGGAGGAGGTGACCCGGCGCGTCGGCAGCGCCATCGATCGCCTGATCTGGGAGGCGCCGCGGAAGGATCAGCAGGCGGCGCTGGTGGGCCGCTTCGGCGCCAATGTCAGCCTCGGCAACATCGCGGCGCGCGAGACCCTGGCGCTGGAGGCCCTGCGATCGGGGCTGCGCTACGAAACCCTGGTGCAGATCGCCGAACGCGAGCGGACGACGGGGCATTGGAACCCGGCGCAGCCGGAGCCCGCGGAGCTCCCCGCCGCCGACGGCGTTGCCGTGCGGAAACCCTCCAGCCATGGCTGAGCCGCGGGCCGGCTCGACGGAATCGGTGCTCGAGATCGGCGGGCGTCTCGCCGAGCCGCCTTCGGCGGGCCTGGCGGCCGCCTTCGCCGGCGAGCTCGCGGGCCAGGGCGAACTCTTCGATTCCCTCAGTCTCGTCGATCTTGCCCACAGCATCACCTTGAGCGAGCAGGGCGTCATTCCCGCGGAGGCGGCGCGTTCGCTGGTCGGCGCGCTCCTGGAGCTGCATCAGGCCGGCGCGGGCTTCTCCGCCGAGGCGGCGCTGGGCGATCTCTACACCAATCGCGAAGCGCATCTGGCGAGGCGGACCACGGCGGCGGGCTGGCTCGGGACCTCGCGCGCGCGGCGCGAGGCGCTGACGACCGCCTTTCATCTTCTGCTGCGCGACCGGCTGCTCGAGCTCGGCACGGCGTTGCTGGATTTCAGCCAGTCGGTCGCGGCCGTCGCTCTGCGGCATGGCAACAGCCTGATGCCCGACTACACTTATCTGCAGGCGGCCCAGCCGACCAGCTTCGGCCATTATCTGAGTGCTTTCGCCTGGCCGGCGTTGCGCGATCTGCAGCGCCTGGAGGCGCTCTATGACCGCGTCGACCGCTGTCCCGCGGGCTGTGGCAGCAGCAACGGATCGGTCGCCTTCCAGGATCGGGCCGCGCAGGCGCGCCGGCTCGGCTTCGCCGCACCCGTTCGCCATGCGCGCGACGCCATGTGGCAGGCGGATTTGCCGATCGAAGCCATGGGGCTGGCGGTCGCCGCCATCGTCGGTCTCGACCGCCTGGCCGAGGACCTGATGATTTTCGCCACGGCGGAGTTCGGTCTCGTGCGGATTTCGGACCGTCATGGGCGCGCCAGCAAGATCATGCCGCAGAAGCGCAATCCCTTCGCGCTTGCTTATGTGCGCGGCGTCGCCAATCGCCTGATCGGCGAGCAGGCCGGCGTCTCGGCCAGCGGGCGCTGCCCCTCGGGGCAGATGGACAGCCGGATGCTGCCCTATGAGGCGGTCCCGGCCGCGCTCCGCCGCGTCACCGAGGCGGCGGCTCTGATGGCCGAGGTCGTCGCCGGCCTGACCTTCGAGGGCGCGCGGGCCCGGGCGGCGCTGCAGGACGGCGGGACTTGCGCCACGGATCTGGCCGAGCGTCTTTGCCTCGTCCTCCGGCTCGACTACCGGACCGCGCATCGCCTGGTGGGCCGGCTGATCAGTCGGCTGGAGATAGAAGGCCGCACGCTATCGAGCCTGACGGCGGACGAGCTGCGCCGGACTTGTCGAGAAATGAGTCCAGAATCTCCACCGCTGCCGGACGGACTTCTCGAAGCGGCCCTCGATCCCTGGGCCTGCGTGCTGGCGCGTGGCGACATCGGCGGCGCGGCGCCGGAAGAGTTGGCGGCCGGCGTCGCAGAGCTGGTCGAGGCGCTGTCCCATCATCGGCGCTGGATCGAAGGCGCGCAGGCGACCCAGGAGACCGCAAGACGGCGCCTGCTCGCCGAAGCCAGCGCGCTGGCAGAGGGCCGCCGATGACGGGCTGGTCCTTCGGTTCCCGCGTCTATGGCGGCGCCTGGTCGACCCCGGCGCTGCGCCGAATCTTCGACGACGAGCCGCGCACGCGCCGCTGGCTGGATATCCTGGCGGTGCTGGCGGAGGTTCAGGGCGAGTTCGGCCTGATCCCGGCAGAAAGCGCGCGGCAGGTCGCCGCCGCCTGTCGCGAGGTCGCGCTCGACGACGCCTTCTTCGCCGAGTTCCGCGCCGGCTACGAGGCCAGCGGCCATTCGACGGCGGGTCTCATCGAGGCCATGCGGCGGCGCTGCCCGGCCGCCGCCGGCGAATGGTTCTATTTCGGCGCCACGGTCCAGGACATCACCGACAGCTGGCTGATGCTGGCGCTGCGCGAGGCCCGCGGCCTCATCCTCGCCGATCTCGAGCGCGCGATCGCGGCCGCCGACCGGCTGTGCCGGGAGCATCGCGACACGGTGATGGCGGGGCGCACGCATGGCCAGCAAGGCCTGCCCATCACCTTCGGCTTCAAGGCGGCGGGCTGGCTCGCGGAAATGCGCCGCCATCGCCAGCGCTTCGACGAGGCGGCGAGGCGCATGGATATCGGCCAGCTCTGCGGCGGGGTGGGCAGCCTCTCGGCCCTGGGGCCGCGAGGCCTCGAGGTGCAACGCGCCTTCTGCAGCCGGCTCGGGCTCCGACCGCCCGACATGTCCTGGACCGCGAGCCGGGACGTGCCGGTCGAATGGGCGCAGATCCTGGTCCTGGCGGCGGGCACGGCCGACCGCATCGGCCACGAGGTCTATTCGCTGCAGCGCGACGAGATCGGCGAGCTGGGCGAGGGGGCCGCGGCCGAGCAGATCGGCAGCATCACCATGCCCCACAAGCGCAATCCCGAGCTGTCCGAGCATATCGGCACCCTGTCACGGGTGGTTCGGGCCAATGCGATGGCGCTGATGGAAAGCCTGCCCCATGACCATGAGCGCGACGGGCGGTCCTGGAAGATCGAGTGGCATGCGGTGCCGGAGCTGACGATGGCGGCGGGCAAGGCGCTGAGCCTGACCGCCATTCTTCTCGAGCGTCTCGAGGTTCGGGCCGAGCGCATGCGCCGCAATCTCGACGCCTCCAACGGCCATATCTATTCGGAAGCCGTCATGCTGGCGCTCGCCGCCCGGCTGGGCAAGCAGACGGCGCATAAGCTGATGCATCGCGCCGCCACCGAGGCGGCCCGCGCCGGGCGCTCGCTCCGGCAGGCGATCGAATCGGATCCCGAGATCTCCGCCCATCTGCCGGCGGCGGCGATCGACCGCCTGTTCGATGCGAGCTCGCAAACGGCCCAATGCGGGCCCTTGGTCGATCGGGTTCTCGGGAGCGGGCGGTGAGCGTGCCGCGATCGCTCGAACGCCGCACCGATCCGCGCGATCTGCCGCGGCTTGCGCTGATCCCGGCGCCCACGCCGCTCCTCGCGGTTCCGGCGCTCGGCCGGGCGCTGGGCGGGCCCGCGCTCTGGATGAAGCGCGACGATCTCATTCCCTTCGGCTTCGGCGGCAACAAGGTCCGCGGCCTCGAGCTCATCATCGCCGATGCGCTCGAGACCGGCGCCGACGCGGTGGTGACCGGCGCCGGGCCGCTCTCCAACCATGTGCGCGCGACGGCCGCGGCGGCGAGCGTCGCGGGCCTGCGCATGGTGGCGATCTATTGGGGCACGCCGCCGAAGCGGCTCGAGGGCAATCATCGGCTGAGCGTCCTGCTGGGCGCGGAAATCCGGTTCACCGGCGAAACGGATCGCAGCTCCGTCGATCGCGGGCTCGAGGCGGAGGCGGCGCGGATGCGCGCGGCCGGCGGCTGTCCCTATGTCATTCCGCGCGGTGGCGCCTGCGCGCTGGGCGCGATCGGACATGTCATGGCGGTCGCGGAGGTGATGGCGCAATGCGCCGGGGCCGGGATCGCGCCCGATTGCGTGGTGATGGCGGTGGGCTCCGGCGGCACCATGGCCGGCTGGCTCCTGGGCTCGCGGCTGTTTGGCGCTGCCTGGCGAGTCGAAGGTATCACGGTCAGCCGGCCGGCCGCCGAAGCGCGCCAGCGCGTCGCGGCCCTGACGGCCGAGGCCGCAACGCGGCTCGGGCACGGCACCGCCATCGAGCCGGGCGAGGTGGTGATCCATGACGGCTTCAT
This sequence comes from uncultured Alphaproteobacteria bacterium, assembly GCA_963696655.1. Classification (GTDB taxonomy): domain Bacteria; phylum Pseudomonadota; class Alphaproteobacteria; order Dongiales; family Dongiaceae; genus Hypericibacter. The sequence continues at coordinate 8,170 of CAVOLB010000169.1, read as the reverse complement.
CGGCGCCGGCTATGGCATCCCCTCGGCCGAAGGCGAGGCGGCCCTCGCACTGGCCGCCCGCAGCGAGGGCCTGCTGCTCGACCCGACCTATACGGCCAAGGCCCTGGCCGGCTACCGCGCGCTCCTGGCCAGCGGCCAGTACCGCCGCGACCGGACCGTGCTCTTCCTCCATAGCGGCGGGGCGCCGAGCCTGTTCGCGAGCCAGGACGAGCCCTCGTGAGCGAGTGGCAGAAGGCGCTGTTCGCGCCGCGCCGCGTTGCCCTGGTCGGCGCCTCGGCGACCCCCGGCAAGCTCGGCCATCTCTTCATGCAGAATCTCATCGCGCCGGAATCGGGATTCCGGGGCGAGGTCGTCGCGGTGCATCCCACCCTGACCGAGATCCAGGGCCGGCCGGCCTATGCGAGCCTGGCCAAGGTTCCCGGCAGCGCGGATCTGGCCGTGATCGTCGCGCCCCCGGCCGAGGTGCCGGCGATCATCGCCGATTGCGGCACGGCCGCGGTGCCCCTCGCGGTCGTCATCAGCGGCGGGTTCGCCGAAGCCGGCCCCGAGGGCCAGGCGCTCGAGCAGCGCGTCCTCGCGGCCGCGCGCGCCGGCGAGGTCCGCCTCATCGGACCCAACTGCTTCGGCATCATCAGCACCGCCGCCGGCTTGAATGCGTCGCTGGGCCTCGGAATGCCGACGCGCGGCGGCATCGCTCTCTATACCCAGAGCGGCGCCTATGGCATGGCCGCCTTCACGCGATCCCAGGAGGATATGATCGGCTTCTCGCGGGTGGTCGCCTGCGGCAACAAGGCGGACCTCGACGAGACCGACATGCTCCGCGCCTTCGGCGCCGATCCGGAGACCCGGGTCATCGCCATGCTGCTCGAATCCATCGGCGACGGCCGGCGCTTCTTCGAGGCGGCCTGCGAGATCGCCCCGCGCAAGCCCATCGTCGTGCTGAAGACGGGACGGGGGGAGGCCGGACGCCGCGCCGCCGCCAGCCATACCGCCGCCCTGGCCACGGACACGGCGGTGACCCTGGCGGCCCTGCGCCAGGCCGGAATCCGCGTGGTCGAGGATGGCCTGACCCTGCTCGATCTGGCCGGGGCGCTCGACCGCCAGCCGCCGCTGGTCGGCCGCCGGATCGCCGTCATCACCAACTCCGGGGGCACCGGCGTCGAGATCGCGGATCTCATGGAGGCGAAGGGTCTCCAGGTCCCGCCTCTGTCGGAGGCGCTGCAGTCCGTCATCCGTCCCTTGTTGCCGGCCTACGGGTCCGCCGCCAATCCCATCGACGTCACCACCGAGTGGCGCCGATTCCCCGAGATGTATGGCGCGAGCCTGGCGGCGCTGCTCGACAGCGACGAGGTGGATGGCGTCGTGCCGGTGCTGCTGCAGCGCTCGGCGCTCATGGCCGAGGTGACGGACCGCGTCATCGAGGGCGTCGCGGCTGCCCGCGGCCGGGGCTCGAAGAAGCCGGTCCATGTCTGCTGGGTGGCACCGGAGGCGGCGGCGGAGAACCGGCGCCGGCTGCTGGCCGCCGGCATTCCCTGCCATGCCTGGCCGGCACGAACTGTCCAGCTCATGGCATTGACGGCGCCGGCCGCCGGCAGCGGCAAGCGGATGGCGGTCCACCGGCCTGTGGCGCGTCCGTCAGGCGTGGCCGAGGGCGGCTGGCTGCCCTCGGATCTTGCTTTCCAGCTCTTCGCCGAGGCGGGCTTCCCCGTTGCCCCATGGCGGCTGGCCCGATCGCGCAACGAGGCCATCGCCGCCGCCGAGGCGCTGGGCCTGCCCGTCGTCCTGAAGGCGGAGCTGCCGGGCCTGGTCCACAAATCGGACAGCGGCGCTGTGCATCTCGGCCTCACGACGTCCCGCGCGGTGGGCGAGGCTTATGACGACATCGCCGCCCGGCTGGGAGCGACGGAGGCGCTGCTGCAGCGACAGGCACGCCCCGGGGTGGAGCTCGTCATCGGCGCCCGCCGCGATGCCAATTTCGGCCCCGTGGTCATGGCCGGCCTCGGCGGCATCTGGGTCGAGGTGCTGGGCGACGTCGCCCTGCGCCTGGCGCCCTTCGACGAGGCGGAGGCGCTGGCCATGCTCGATGGGTTGAAAGCTCAGCCCCTGCTGACCGGAGGGCGCGGCCGGCCCGCGGTCGATCGCCCGGCCTTGGCCCGCCTCATCGCCGGGCTGTCCCAATGGATCGCCGGTGCTCCCTGGCTGGAGGAGCTGGATGCCAATCCGGTCATCGCCAATGCCGACGGTCTCATGATCGTCGATCTGCGGATGCGGGCCTCCGCCACGGCCCACTCTCATCATCGATTGGAGAAGGAAACATCATCATGACCGCCGCCGTCACAAGTATCGAGAAACCGGTCAAGCAGACGCCGGAGGAAGCGCAGGCCGAGATCGCGACCATGGTCGCCCGCGCGCGCCGCGCCCAGCAGGCCATCGAGAATTACAGCCAGGCCGAGGCCGACGCGCTCGTGACCGCCGTGGGCTGGCATGTGTTCAAGAACCGCGAGGCCCTCGCGCGGCTGGCGGTCGATGAAGGCGGTTTCGGGCGCTATCAGGACAAGGTCTCGAAGTTCGAGAACCGCGTCATGGGAACCCTCGCGGACATGGCGGGCATCAGGACCTGCGGGGTGGTGGAGGAGATTCCGGAGAAGGGCCTGGTCAAGATCGCCAAGCCGGTCGGCGTGATCGCGGCCCTCATCCCCACGACGGGCCCCGACGCGACGCCGCCGGTGAAGGCGCTGGGGGCGCTGAAGGCGCGCAATGCCATCATCGTGGCACCTCATCCCCGGACCAAGCGGACCTCGATCGCGGTGGTCGAGGCGATGCGCCAGGGCTGCCGCGCGGTCGGCGCGCCGGAGGACCTGATCCAGGTCATCCAGCAGCCTTCGATCGCGAAGACGGAGGCGCTGATGCGTCTCTCGGACCTGGTCGTCGCCACCGGCGGTGCCGGCATGGTCAAGGCCGCCTACAGCTCGGGGACGCCGGCCTACGGCGTCGGCGTGGGAAATTCCGTCCATGTTGTCGACGAGACGGCCGATCTCGACGACGCGGCCCTGATGATCGCCCGGGCCAAGACGTTCGACTACGCCACCAGCTGCCTCGCCGACAATTCGGTGGTCGCCGCAGCCGGGATCTATGACGCGCTGCGCGACAAGCTGATCGCCGGCGGCGGCCATCTCTGCACGCCGGAACAGAAAGCGCGGCTCGCGCGGGCGATGTGGCCGGATGGCGGTCATATTCCCACGATCGAGGTCGTGGCCAAGCCGGCGGCGCGCATCGCCGAGCTGGCGGGATTCGCGCTGCCCGAGGATCGCAGCTTCCTCATCGTCGAGGAGGACGGCGCCGGGCCGGAGCATCCCTTCTCCGGCGAGAAGCTGTCGGTGGTGCTGGCGCTCTATCGCTATGCCGGCGGGATCGATGGCGCCATCGACTGGGTCAATCGCATCACCGGCTATCAGGGCCTGGGTCATACCTGCGGCATCCATACCAGCAGCGAGGCCAACATCGAGGCCCTGGCCCTGCGCACCAGGACGGCGCGGGTCATGGTCAACCAGAATCTGAACGAGGGTGCCGGCAGCGCGCGTAACGGCATGCCCTACACGCTCTCGCTCGCCTGCGGGACCTGGGGCGGCAATATCACGACCGAGAATGTCAGCGCCCGGCATTTCGTGAACCTGACCTGGGTGTCGCGGCCGCTGAAGCCGAGGAGCATCACGCCCGAGACGATCTTCGGGGCGCATTGGGCAAAGCACGGCCAATAGGCCGGCGCCGATGACGCGCGTCCTGATCGTCGGCGGGGTCGCGGCGGGGATGAAAGCCGCCGCCACGGCCCGGCGGCGGCGGCCGGACCTCGATATCCTCGTGCTGCAGGACGAGCCCGAGGTTTCCTATTCGGCCTGCGGCTTGCCCTATCGCCTGGGCGATCCCGAGGCGATCCCGCGCGCCAGCCTGATCGCCCGCAGCGTCGATCGCTTCCGCGCCGACGGTATCGATCTCAGGGTCCGGCATCGCGTCAAGGAGGTCGATCTCGTCGCGCGCCGGGCGCGGGTGACGTCGCTCGAAACCGGGGTGTCATCCCTCGAGCCCTTCGACATGATTCTCTTCGCGACCGGGGCCCAGGCGATCATGCCCCGGATCCCGTCGGTGGAGGGCGCGCCGCCGATGCTGCCGCTGCGCTCCATCGGCGACGCCGACCGGCTGCAGACTTTGCTTTCGCCCGGGGGCCGCGCGGTCATCATCGGCGGTGGTTATATCGGCCTGGAAATGGCCGAGACCCTTCGGCGCCGGGGAATCGCGGTGACGCTGGTCGAAGCGATGGCCCGGCTGTTGCCGTCCTTCGATCCCGGGATCGGCGAGTCCGTGGCGGCCCATCTCGCCGGGCATGGCGTGAACGTCGTCCTGGGCACCTCGGTCGCGCAGATCGCCAAAGACGGCGTCAGGCTCGCGGACGGCGGCGGTCTCGCCGCCGATTGGGTGCTGACGGCGATCGGCATCCGTCCCCGGATCGATCTGGCCGCTGCTGCGGGGGTCACTCTCGGAGAGACCGGCGCGATCGCCGTCGACGAGGCGATGCGCACCAACCTGGCGGGAGTCTTTGCCGCCGGCGACTGCGCCGAGGCCCGTCACATCGTCTCCGGCAAGGCGGTCTGGTATCCCCTCGGCGATGTCGCCAATCGCCAGGGCCGTGTCGCCGGCGTCAATATCGCCGGCGGTCAGGCGCGCTTCCCCGGCGTTCTCGGCACCGCGATCTTCAAGGTCTTCGATCTGGCGGTGGCGCGCACGGGGCTGACGCCCGAGCAGGCACGGCAGAGCGGGTTCGATCCGGTTTCGGTGCAAGCCCGCGTCCCCAGCCGGGCCCGCTACATGCCCCACTCCCATCCTCTCGACATCTGGCTCGTGATGGATCGGCGCGATGGGCGCGTCCTGGGTGCGGAGGCGGTGGGGCCGGACGGCGTCGACAAATATATCGATATCGTCGCCACGGCCGTCTGGGCCGGGCTTACCGCCGACGATCTCGCGGAGCTGGATCTCGCCTATGCGCCGCCCTATTCGCCGGTGTTTGCGCCGGTGCAGGTCGTCGGCGAGTTGGCCCGAAAAGAGTGCGGCTCGTCCGTTCACGGCCGGACATAGCCCTGGACGGCGGCGCCTGACCCTCGAGGCACCCGCGACGAGCAGCGGCGAACGGGTCCAGAGCCTGGGGCCGGATTTCGTGGCGGCTGGATTTCGTAGCCCGGGACGTTAACCTGTCGGCCGCATTCCCGTCCCGGCCTGTCGCCGCATTCAAAGGAAGTTCCATGCTCGATCCCTATCGCCCCGAGGGCAGCTTCGTGAAAAAAGCTGTTTCTTCCGAGGGCGGCATCGTCACCTCGCAGAGCCTGGCGGCAGCGCGGGTCGGCGCCACCGTGCTGGCCGAGGGCGGCAATGCGGTCGATGCGGCGATCGCGACCAGCTTCGCGGTCGGCGTGCTCGAGCCCTGGATGAGCGGGATCGGCGGCGGCGGCTATATGCTGGTGGCGATGGCCGGCGCCCCCGAGGTGCAATGCGTCGAGTTCGGCATGATCGCGCCCAAGACGCTCGATCCGGCCGATTATCCGCTGACCGGCGGCACCACCCAGGCGCTGTTCGAATGGCCCTCGGTCAAGGGCGACCGCAACATCAAGGGGCCGCTCTCGGTCGCCGTGCCGGGCACGGTCGACGGCATGCGCGTGGCCCACGAGACCTTCGCCACCCTGCCCTGGGCCCGCCTGGTAGAGCCCGCCGCGGCCCTCGCCCAGGCCGGCCTGCCGGTCGACTGGTACGCGATGCTCTCGATCGCGGTTGCGGCGCGCGAGCTTTCCGAGAATGCCGGCGCCCGAAAGATCTATCTGCCGGGCGGGCTGCCGCCGGCACCGGCCGCAGCCGAAAGTCCGCCGCCGCGCCTCGCGCTGGGCAAGCTCGACATCACGCTGCGACGCCTCGCCAAGGCGGGCCCGCGCGAGTTCTATGAAGGGGAAACCGCGCGCGCCATGGCGGCCGAGATGCAGCGCCTCGGCGGCAAGCTCTCGGCTGCCGACCTCGCCGACTATCGTGCGCGGGTCGTGCCGGCGCAGGCGTCTTCCTATCGCGAGGTCGAAGTCTTCGCGCCCGGCGGCCTGACCGCGGGTCCGACGCTCGCCCGGACCTTGGAGTTCCTCACCGCCGACATGGAGGAGCGCTCCGGCCGCGCGCCGGGACCCGACGCCTATCGCGCCTATGCCTCGGCCCTCGACCGCGCCTATCGCGAGCGGCTGCAGACCATGGGCGATGCGGGCGACGGTGCCGCGCGCAACAACCCGGCGAGCGCCTCCTGCACCACCCACATTTCCGTGGTGGACCGGCAGGGCAACATGGTGGCCCTGACCCAGACGCTGCTGTCGCGCTTCGGCGCCAAGGTGCTGCTCGAAGACAGCGGCGTGATGCTCAATAACGGCATCATGTGGTTCGACCCGACGCCGGGCCGCCCCAACTCGATCGCGCCGGCCAAGCGCCCGCTCTCCAACATGGTGCCGACGATCCTGCGCAAATCGGGCCAGCCCTGGGCCGCGCTGGGCGCCTCGGGCGGGCGGCGCATCCTGCCCGCGGTGGCGCAGGTCCTGTCCTTCCTGGTCGATTTCGGCATGGATCTCGAGGCGGCTTTCCATTGTCCGCGCCTCGACGCCAGCGGCTCGGGCGTCACCCTCGACAACCGCCTGTCGCCCGAGGTCAAGGCCGCGATCGACCCGGCGCTCGCCGTGCGCCGCGGCTCGCTCGACGTCCATCCGGTGCTGTTCGCCTCGCCCAATGCCGTGATGCGCGAGCCCGGCGGCGGGCTCAATCGCGGCATGGCCGACATCGCCTCGCCCCGGTCGGGCGCCGCGGCGGAAGCCTCGGGAACATAGGTTCCGGGGCCTGTCCTTACGGCCCCGACCGCGGGGTCGGGCGGCCGGCTGCCAAGGTGGGTTGACCCCGGGGCGATCCGCCCCCGATGATCGCTCCCGCAAGGACTACCAATCCACTGGGGCTCAGGACCGGTTTCTCCGCAACCTGGCCGTTTCGGATGCATAACGGGGAGCGTTTCATGACACTGCGCCTGTCCCGCAGGGCCGCGTTCGGCCTTGCTTTCGCCTGTGGCCTGCTGCTCGGCAGCGGCGAGGCGTTCGCGGAAAAAATCGTCATCTCCAACTGGGACGGCTATATGCCGGCCGATCTGTTGGCCAATTTCACCAAGGAAACCGGCATCGAAGCCGAGATGTCGGTCCACGCCACCAATGAAGAGATCATGGGCAAGGTGGTGGCCGGCGGCGGCAAGGGCTATGACGTGCTGTTCGTCTCCAGCCCCTTCGTCGAGGCGCTGCAGAATCTGAAGCTGATCGCCCCGCTCGACGCCGCCAAGATCCCGAACCTCGCCAACCTCTATCCCGAAGCCCGCGCCCTCGCCTATGACCCGGGCAACGCGCATTCCGTCCCCTATGCCTGGGGCACCACCGGCCTCTGCTATCGCTCGGACCTGGTCAAGACCGCGCCCACCAGCTGGATGGACCTGCTGCAGCCCTCGGCCGACATCACCGACCCGGCTAGCACAGCCCCATCCTGCCGGGCAAGGCTGTCGTTCGTACAGTGCGCCTCGGAGGGTTCTCGGCCGGCCCACTCGGTCGAGTTCGCTTCGGCGCCAGGGTCCGGGGTCACGTCGCGGTCATCGAGTGCTGCGCGGGGTGCATCCTGGCTGGTGCCGCCGACGAACTCGATGGCCAAGGCGTAGCGAAGCCGCGCGTTGTGTTTAGTCGCTCAACGAGTGACGTGTGTAGTCGCTGACCTGTTGTGCGGACGAAGACGTCAACCGGCGCATCGAACGCCTCGGCGGCGTACCCGTCCGCCAGAAGGGCTCGCACCCGCCGCTACCGCGTCGCTCGCGACGGCATCACAGCCTTCACGACCGTCGCCCAGCACACCGGCGATCTTCGGCTTCACCGGCGTGGCGCTCGCGCACTGTCTGATCACCGCGCTCACCGTTGTGATGACCTACAAGCTCGGCAGGGCGATGAGAATGAAGAACGCCTCCTTCGCCGCCTTCTTCCTCGCAGCCCAGCCGCTCTACCTGCAGCTGTCGTTCCGGTCCTACTCCGAAATCACCGCCGCGCTGTTCATCGTGCTGTCGCTGTATTTCTACTACAGGGAG
>CAVOLB010000168.1:0-3630 GCA_963696655.1 uncultured Alphaproteobacteria bacterium | reverse complement strand
GCGAACCACCCGGCGAACCCGGCCGCGTCTCGGAACTCTCGTCCGCTCTTTCGAGCCGACAACGGCGGTCTCGACCCAGTCCGGGTCGAGGCGATCCCGTTTAAAATCCCGATGCGAGGCCGGCGTCTGCTCCGCTGGGTCTCCCCAGAGGGGCGCCAGGCATTGCCTCTCAGCGAAGAGAGACAAGGACGGGCCGGCGGCAAGCCACCGACCCGTTCCGACGCCGTATATATGCCCGGCCTTTCGCGCCGTCCAGGGGATTTTGACGTCTGCGTCAGCAAAGCCTGAGGATAACGGGGATAACTCGATGGAGCGGCTTAGAGAATCCCCAGTTGCCGCAGCTCCAGAAGCAGCGCCGGCGGCAGTTCCTGCTCGCCTTTCCGCCGTTTTCCGAGGTCCGCGGGGGCGTCCTTGGCCTCCAGATAGCGCCACCCCTGGAAGGCCCGCCGGGGACTGGGCTGGACCTGCACCAGGTTGGGCGCGAACTGGATGGCGCAGCGCTCGATCCCGTCCTTACCGCGGCGCGCCTGAAGCCCGACGATCGGCTGGCGCACCTGAATAAATCCTTTGATGACCCAGTAGAGCGAGCCGCCATCGAGGATCTCGTCGCGGCGCTTGGGCATCTGGCGCGTCACATGCTCGAGCTTGGGCTCCTTGCCCTTGCTCTTCGCCTTGCGAATCTTTTCCTCGATCCAATCCTCGAGCTCGTCGATCCGATCGACGCCGACACACAGCTTCAGCATATGCAGAGTCACGATGACATCCTTGCGGTCCGTTTCGCCGCCAGCGCCTGCGCCACGCGCGAGGCCGGCTGGCGTCCCAGGGCCCGGGTGATGAAGGTTCCCGCCTCGGCCAGGCGATCGAGATCGACGCCGGTCTCGATGCCGAGCCCCGTCAGCATATAGAGCACGTCCTCGCTCGCCACGTTCCCCGAGGCACCGGGCGCGTAGGGGCAGCCGCCGAGACCCGCGACCGCGCTGTCCACGACGTCAATGCCCAGCTCCAGGGTCGCGAGGATATTGGCGAGCGCCTGGCCATAGGTGTCGTGGAAATGGACCGCGAGCCGCTCGCACGGCACCTGCTTCGCCACGGTCTCGACCATCGCCTGCGCCTTGCCGGGCGTGCCCACGCCGATCGTGTCGCCCAGCGAGATCTCCTCGCAACCGAGATCGAGCAGCGCCTTCGAGACCTCCGCTACCTTCGCCGGCGCGACGTCGCCCTCATAGGGGCAGCCCAGCACGCAGGAGACATAGCCCCTTATGCGGACCCGGTCGCGCTTCGCGGCCTCGGTCACGGGCCGGAACCGCTCGATGCTCTCGGCGATCGAGCAGTTGATGTTCTTCCGCGAGAAACTCTCCGAGGCCGCCGCGAAGACCGCGATCTCATCGACCTTCGCCGCCACTGCCGCCTCATAGCCCTTGAGATTGGGCACCAACACCGGATAGCGCCGGCCCGGCAGCCGCCTGATCCCCGCCAGCACCTCGGCGCTGTCGGCCATCTGCGGCACCCATTTGGGCGAGACGAAAGCCCCGGCTTCGATCACGGCAAGCCCGCTCGCCGACAGCTTGTCGATGAGCGCGATCTTGGTCGCGGCCGGGACCGGCTTCATCTCGTTCTGCAGCCCGTCGCGCGGACCGACCTCGACCATGCGGACCGATTTGGGCAAGCGCGTCATGAGGATCCTTCCCTGCCCCACCCTCAAGCCTGCCAATTGGGCTTGCGCTTGTCGAAGAAGGCGGCGATGCCTTCGCGCGCCTCGCCGCCGGCGCGCGCGCGCGCGATGCGCGCCGCCGTGTCCTCGATCATCGCCACGTTGATCGGCCCGCGACCCACGCGCCGGATCAGCTTCTTGGTGGCGCCCAGGGCCTCCGGGCCGCCCAGCAACAAGGCCTCGACATGGCGCGCGACCGCCGCGTCCAGATCCTCGACCACCTCATGCAGCAATCCCAGCTCGCGTGCCGTCGCCGCGTCGAACCGCTCGCCGGTCATGAAATAGCGCCGTGCGGCGCGCTCGCCGATCGCCTGCACCACATAGGGACCGATGGTGGCCGGGATGAGGCCGATCCGCACCTCGGTCAATCCGAACATGACCTGGGCCGTGCCGACCGCGATATCGCAGGCGGCGACCAGTCCCACGCCGCCGCCCATCGCCGCGCCCTGCACCGAAGCGATGGTCGGCTTGGGAATGAAATTGAGCCGCTGCATCAGGAGCGCCAGGCGATTGGCGTCGGCCAGGTTCTCTTCCTCGGAATAGGCCGCCATGCGGCGCATCCAGTCGAGATCGCCGCCGGCCGAGAAGCTCTTGCCGTTGGCCGCCAGCACGACGACACGGACGGACGGATCGTTCTCGGCCTCGTCGATCGCCTGGGTGAGCTCCTCGATCAGCGCCTCGTCGAAGGCGTTGTGCTTCTCCGGGCGGTTGAGAACCAGCCTGGCGACGGCACCTTTGCGTTCCTTGATCAATCGCGACATAGGGCAAACCTCAGAGCCGGAACACGCCAAACTTGGTCTCGGGGATCGGCGCGTTCAAGCTCGCCTCCAGCGCCTGGATCAGCACCTCGCGCGTCTCGGCCGGATCGATGATGCCGTCGTCCCAGAGCCGCGCGCTGGCATAATAAGGATGACCCTGCTGATCATATTGCTGACGGATCGGCGCCTTGAAGGCCTCGTTCTCCTCGGCACTCCAGCTCTGGCCCTTGGCCTCGAGATTGTCGCGCTTGATCTGGGCCAGCACCGAGGCCGCCTGCTCGCCGCCCATGACCGAGATCCGCGAGTTGGGCCAGGAGAAGAGGAAGCGCGGGCTGTAGGCGCGTCCGCACATCGCGTAATTGCCGGCCCCGAAGCTGCCGCCGATCATCACGGTCAATTTCGGCACCTGCGCGCAGGCGACCGCCATCACCATCTTGGCGCCGTCCTTGGCGATGCCGCCCGCCTCATATTTTCGGCCGACCATGAAGCCGGTGATGTTCTGCAGGAACAGGATCGGCGTGCGGCGCTGGGCGCAGAGCTCGACGAAATGAGCGCCCTTCTGCGCCAATTCCGAGAACAGGATGCCCTTGTTGGCGAGGATGCCGACGGGGATGCCGCCCAGATGGGCGAAGCCGCAGACCAGCGTCGGGCCGTAGAGCGGCTTGAAGTCGTGGAACTCGCTGCCATCGACCAGCCGGGCAATGACCTCGCGCACCTCGTAACCCTTGCGCAGATCCATCGGCACGATGCCGTAGAGCTCCTTGGGATCGTAGAGCGGCGCGCGCGGCGTCTCGCGCGCGATGGCGCCGGCACCCGCAAGCCGCAAGCCCGCCGTGCCGGCATTGGCCAGGATCCGGCGCGCGATCGTCAGCGCGTCGGCATCGTCCTTCGCCAGATGATCGGTGACGCCGGAGGTCCGGCTGTGGAGATCGGCGCCGCCCAGGGCCTCGGCATCGACGACCTCGCCGGTCGCGGCCTTCACCAGCGGCGGCCCGCCGAGGAAGATCGTCCCCTGCCCCTTGACGATGATCGCCTCGTCGGACATGGCCGGCACATAGGCGCCGCCGGCGGTGCAGGAGCCCATCACCACCGCGATCTGCGGCACGCCCACCGAGGACAGCCGCGCCTGGTTAGCAATACGTAACGACGCAGCAGCAGGGA
>CAVOLB010000167.1:0-7915 GCA_963696655.1 uncultured Alphaproteobacteria bacterium | reverse complement strand
ACCACGTATTGCTCGGCGGCACGACGCAGGTGGATTATCCGGTGCCGGCCGCCTTCGGCAAGGATGCCTGTCATGCCGATCCGGTCTATGCCCTCTCGCGCGACGAGCGGGTGAAAAAGGCCCAGGCCCTGCTCAAGGAAGCGGGCAAGGAGCATCCCACGGTGCGGCTGATGGCGACCTCGGCCAATCCGGTGCTGGGACGGATCGCGCAGGTGATGCAGCAGAGCCTTCAGGAGGCGGGCTTCACCGTCAATATCGAGCAGCCGCCGACGGCCGAATATCTGCAGAAGGTCTTCACCGACGGCGATTTCGACATGGCTCTTTCCTGGCTTGCCGGCTACACCGATCCCACCATGGTGATCGCCTGGTGGAATCCGAAGTTCGCGGTGTGGAACCAGGTCTTCCAGGAGGAAGTGCCCGCGCTCAGCGCTGCGCTGGACGAGGTCAAGACCATGGAGGACGGGCCCGCCCGCGACGGGAAGCTGAGGGAGATCTGTAGCATGATCGACGACAGCTCGAACCTTCTCGCGCTCGTGAGCAAGACCGACTACATCGCCTATCGTTCCGACAAGATCGAGTTGAAGGTGCCGGCGCATTCCGGCTCCTCCAACACTTTCCAGTACATCGCGGCCTTCAAGTCGCTCGACTGAAGCCAAGGTGATTCCGAGGACGGGCAGGCGGTCGAGGACTGCCCATCCTCGGACCCTTCAAGACCCCCGGGACCCCGCGGATGCGCCTTCTCGCCTATTTCGCCCCGAAGCTCGCGCTGGCGCTCGTCACCATGCTGGGCGTCTCGGTGCTGGTCTTCCTGGCGCTCCGGTTCCTGCCGGGCGGCTACGCCGACATTCTCCTCGGGCCTTTTGCGACACCCGACGCACGCAAGGTGATCGCGGAGCGTTACGGCCTCGATCAGCCGATGATCGTGCAATATGGGCGCTGGCTCCTGGCGATGTCGCAGGGCGACTTCGGCGTGTCGATGGTGACGCGCCGCTCGGTCATCGCCGAGTTCCTCCGCCGGGCGCCGGTCACGCTGGAGCTGGCCTCGCTGTCGCTCGGGCTGGTGCTCCTCGTGGGCGTGCCGCTGGGCGTCGCTGCCGGCGCCGCCGCGTCGAACAGGCCGCAGGGCGGCCTGGCGCGGCTGGTCGGCGCCCTCGGTGCCAGCGTGCCGGATTTCGTCCTGGGCAGCGCCCTGATCTTCGTCTTCTCGGTCTGGTCGCTGTGGCTGCGCGTCGGGGGCTATGTGCCCTTCTTCGACGATCCGGTAACCAACATGCGGGTGATGATCCTGCCGACGGTCACGCTGTCGGTCTTCGGCATCGCCCTGGTGCTGCGCACCACGCGCGACGCGGTGCTGCGGGTCATGACCGAGGGCTATATCACGGCCGCGGTCGCGCGCGGCGAGAATCCCCGCAACATCATCCGCTTGCATGTGTTGCGCAACGCCGCCATCCCGGTGGTGACCGTGGTCACCACCTATTTCGGCTTCCTGCTGGGCGGCGCCGTCGTGGTCGAGGTCCTCTTCTCCATTCCCGGCGTCGGACTCTACGCCTTCAACGGCCTCCTCAATCGCGACTATGCCATCGTGCAGACCGGCGTGCTGCTGGCCGCCGCCGTCTTCATCGCGATCAACATGCTGGCCGACCTGCTCTACGCCATCATCGACCCGCGCATCGGTTCGGGGAGCGGCCGGTGAGCCTTTGGCGGGACAGCCCCCGACATCTGGCGCGCCTCTGGCGGCGGGACAAGCTTTCCTTCTTTGGCGTCGTCCTGCTGGTGGTCCTGCTCCTGCTGGGCTTGTTCGGCGCCTATCTGCCACTGGGGGATCCGACGAAGATCGGCGCCGGGCCCCGCCTGTTCGCACCCTCCTGGCAACTGCTCTTCGGGACCGACGAGCTCGGCCGCTCCTTCCTGCCGCGTGTCGTGCAGGGCATTCGCTCGACCTTCCTCATTTCGGCGATCGCGGTGGTCATCACCGCCGTGATCGGCACGCTGCTGGGGATGCTGTCGGGCTACTTCCGCGGCGCGTCCGACCAGTTGATCGCGCGGGGCGCCGACATCCTGTTTGCCTTCCCGGCGCTGCTGCTGGGCCTTCTCATCGCCGCGGTCATGGGCCCGGGCGAGATTTCCGTGGTCGCCGTGATCTCGGTCGCGACCCTGCCGCTCTTCATCCGGGTGGTCCGGTCGGTCACGCTCGGCGTGGCGGGGCGCGGTTTCGTCACCTCGGCGGAAGTCGCGGGCGCCTCCTCCTGGCGGGTCATGTTCGTCCATATCCTGCCCAACATCATGGGCGCGGTGGTGGTGCAGCTCAGCTATGCCCTCTCGATCGGGATGATCATCGAGAGCGCGCTGAGCTTCCTCGGACTGGGCGTGCAACCGCCCGACGCCTCGCTGGGCTCGCTCCTGCGCCAGGGCAGCGCCTATCTGACGATCGCGCCCTGGTTGGTTTTGTCCTCGGGCGCGGTCCTGTCGGCCGCCATCATGTCGGTCAATCTCGTCGGCGACGCCGTGCGCGACGCGCTGGAGCCGCTCAAGGGCCGGTCGCTCACATGAACAGCCTGGTCGAAGCCCGGGATCTGGTGATCGGCTACGAGACGCCGCAGGGCCGGGTCCGCGCTCTGGACGAAGCCCGGCTGGAGATCCTGCCGGGCGAGACCCTGGCCATCGTCGGCGAAAGCGGTTCCGGCAAGACGACGCTCGGCATGGCCGCGGGCAAATTGCTGCCCGCCGAGGCGATCTGCGAGAGCGGCCGTCTCCTGGTCGATGGCTGCGCCGTGTTCGAGGCCGGCGCCGACGAATTGCGGGCCCTGCGGCGCGACCGGCTCGGCTTCGTGTTCCAGAACCCCATGAATGCGCTGGATCCGACCATGCGCACCGGCCGGCAGGTCGCGCGCGCCATGGGCGGCCAGCCAGGCCGGACCGCCATCGCGGCGCTCCTGGCGCGCGCCGAGCTCCCGGACCCCGAGCGCGTCATGGACAGTTTCCCGCATGAGCTTTCGGGCGGCATGGCGCAGCGCGTGGTGATCGCCATGGCGATCGCGCGGGGGCCCAGGCTGCTGATCGCGGACGAGCCGACCGCTTCGCTGGACGCCTCGATCCGGGACCGGGTGATGGCGACCTTGCGGCGGCTGCGCGACGAGACCGGGGCCAGCCTGGTGATCCTGTCGCACGACCTGCGGATGGTCGCCCGCCACGCCGATCGCATCGCGGTCATGTATGGCGGGCGCATCGTCGAGACCGGCGAGAGCCGGCGCGTGCTGGCGCAGCCCGCCCATCCCTACACCCGTGCGCTGATGGCCGCCGCCGCCGGCAACGAGCGTCCCGGTCAGAGGCTGGAACCGATCCCCGGCTCGCCGCCCGTTCTGATCGGCCGCTGCGAAAAATGCGCTTACGAGCCCCGCTGCGGCTTTGCGCAACGCCAATGCGCGGAAGCCCGGCCGGAGGAACGCGAGGTGGGAGGGCGCCGGGTGGTCTGTCACTTCGCCGAGCGCGTGCTCGAGAACCTGCCCCGGCCTTCCGGAGTGGCGCCATGACGACGGCCCCGGTGGTCCAGTTGAAGGATATCGTCGTGACTTATGCGGCCGGGCCGTTCAAGGGCGGCACCGGTTTCGATGCGGTGCGAAAGGTGAGCCTCGACATCGGCGCCGGCGAGACCGTCGGGCTGGTCGGTGAATCGGGCTCCGGCAAGACGACCTTGGGCCGGGTCTGTCTCGGGCTTCTGAAGCCGACGCGCGGCGCGATGCTGTTCGGCGGCGAGCCCTTCGGATCGCTGCGCGAGCGGCGCGGGCAGCTCTCGGTGGTGCTGCAGCAGCCGGAATGGGCCTTGAATCCCCGGATCCGTTGCGGCCGGTCGCTCGAGGAGCCGCTGCTGGTGCTGGGCCGGCCCGCCGTCGAGCGCCGCGAGCGGGTGAAGTCGATCCTCGACAGCGTCGGATTGGACTTCAGCTTCGCCGAGCGCTATCCCGGTCAGCTCTCCGGCGGCCAGCGCCAACGGGTCGCCATTGCGCGGGCACTGATCACCGAGCCGCGCTTCATCCTGTTCGACGAGGCGGTCAGCGCCCTCGACGTCTCGGTGCAGGCCCAGGTGCTCAATCTCATCCTCGACCTGCAGCAGCGGCACGGGTTCGGCGCGCTCTTCATCTCCCACGACCTCGCCGCGACCCGCTATGTCAGCCGTCGCATCGCGGTCATGTACAAGGGCGAGCTGGTCGAGGTGGCGCCCTCGGAGCGCTTCTACGGAACGCCCGAACATCCTTACAGCCGCAGCCTTTTGAGCGCGGTCGCGTGAAAGGCCAGGGAACATGAATATGGCGAATCGCGCCTTGGCGGCGCTCTTGCTGCTGCCGCTGCTGCTGTTGGCATCGCCGTGCGCTCGGTCGGCCGACGCGGAGCTGCAGCGCACCTGGGACAAGGCCTGGGTGTTCGCCCCCGCGACCAGCAGCATCGGTTACAAGCGGCTCGATACGGCGGGGCTGACGGCCTACCTGGCGTCGTTGCCGTCGCCCCCGACCGTGGTGGTCGTCTATGCGCATGGCTGCGACGGGCTCAGCGAGATCTCGGCGGCCACGGGGCGGTTCCTCGCCCAGGCCGGCTATCTCATGGTGGCGCCCGACAGCTTTGCCCGCCAGGACAAGCCGGTGAGCTGCAAGCCCATCAGTCATCAAGGCGGCTTGCACCGGGCGGTGCTCGGCTGGCGCCAGGCCGAAATGCAGTTCGCCTTCGATCAGGTCGAGCAGATCCCTTCTCTCAAAGGCGTCCCCGTCATTCTGATGGGGCACTCCGAAGGCGCCATCACGGTCGCCACCATTGCCGCCGTTCCGGCGGCTGGGAGGATCATCGAAGGCTGGACCTGCCATGCGGGCTGGCCGGAATATCGCGGGCTCAACGCCCCGCCCGACCAGCCGGTGCTGGCGCTCTCGAGCGAGAAGGATCCGTGGTTCCGCGATCCCGAATTGTCGGGCGATTGCGGTGCCTTCATGCAGGGCCATCCGGCGCAGCGATCGGTCGTCTATCGCGCTCCGAGCTATCTTGCCGACAAGCACTGGCTCTCGTCCGACAAGGACGTCCAGAAGATCATTCTCGATTTCATTCAGGAAACCACGGCGCGCTAGCGCGCGAGGGCGCTCAGCCCGGAACGGCGGCGGCGACGCCCTTGATCGCGGCCCAGCCGGCGCCGATCGCGAAGATCATCGCGGCATTGCCGAGGAGGGCGGCGATCAGCGCGCAGAAGCCGTCGCGTTGGACGAGCGCCAGACCGAACAGCACGATCGGCGTCGCGAGCACCATGCCGGTCAGCGGAATGGGCAGCACCAGCAATAGGCTCAGCACCAGGCAGAGCGCTGCGATCAACGACATCGTCAACGGCTCGAGCATGGTCGGCAAGCGCGGTTTGAGGATCCGCTCGACCTTGGTCAGGGTGGGCGCGGCGCGGCCGACGACGCGTCGATAGGCCTCGCGCTTGATGCCGCGCTTGCCGAGCCAGGATGGCAGCCAGGGATGGGGCTGCTGCAGAACGATCTGCACGCTCAGGATCGCCAGGGGGATGCCGAAGATCGCCGAGACGCCCGGGATCGGGTTGGGGATCAGGTTCGGCAGCGCGAACAGGATCAGCAGCAGCCCGTAGCCGCGATGCTCCAGCGCCAGCATCAGATCGCCGATGCCGATGCTCTCCGACTTCCAATCTTTTCCGAATTCGACCAGCAGTCGCGACACGCTGTCGACACGGCCGGCTCCGCGGCTCCGTGGGGGCCGGTTGCGTTTGGCGCTGTTCTCCCGGCGGGAAGAGGTGCGCGAACGATGGGGCGTGGAGTCCGCGGTCATCGGGCGACCCTACTCCGGAAAAGCTGGCGCGGCGGGACTGTTCAAGGTGGCGACCACCAGGGATCGAGCTCGCGGGGTCAACGGACCCAATAGACAGGGTAAACGCGGCATCTTTATGTCCGGTTCCCGTGAATTCTCTCTTGTTCCCCGCTGCGGCGGTCTTGCCGCGATTTAAGCTTGTCACGGGTTCCGGCGGCCCCCGGGGCGAATTCCCCTTGCCACCGCGCCGCTCACCCCGGAATGATGAGAGCCAACCAAGGGCGGAAGGCCCAGGGCCGAACCGTCCCTCACGCGACAGACACGCGGATCAGGGAGTATGGCCATGGGCGAGAAAACGACGGCGGCGCCCCGTTGCGCCGCCTTGGTGGGTCCCTATCTCAGCGGCAAGACGACGCTGCTGGAGAGTCTCCTCTTCGTCACCGGTGCGATTTCCCGAAAAGGCACCGTCAAGGAAGGCAATACGGTCGGCGACAGTGCCCCCGAGGCGCGGGCGCGCAAGATGTCGGCCGAGATCTCCGCCGCCACGACCGAGTTCCTTGGCGAATCCTGGTGCTTTCTCGATTGTCCCGGCTCGGTCGAGCTTGCGCGCGAGGCGCAGCAGGCGCTGATGGTGGCCGATGCCGCCGTGGTGGTGTGCGAACCCGAGCCGGCCAAGGCGCTGATCCTGTCGCCGCTCTTGAAGTTTCTCGACGACCGCAAGATTCCCCACCTGCTGTTCATCAACAAGATGGACATCGCCCCGCACCGCGTGAGCGAGCTGCTGGAGGCGTTGCAGGCGGTGTCGGCGCGCCCGCTGGTGCTGCGCCAGGTGCCGATCCGCACGCCCGACAAGAACGGCGTCGATCAGGTCACGGGCTATGTCGATCTGGTGAGCGAGCGCGCCTACCAGTACAAGCCGGGCCAGCCCTCGGATCTGGTGAAGATGCCGGAGACGGTGCTGGAGCGCGAGCAGACCGCGCGCCGCTCGATGCTGGAATCGCTGGCCGATTTCGACGATGCGCTGCTCGAGCAGCTGCTCGAGGACGCGGTGCCGTCGAAGGACAGCATCTATCAGCAATTGACCAAGGATCTGGCCGCGGACCTGATCGTGCCGGTCTTCATCGGCGCGGCCGACCGGGATCATGGGGTGCGCCGGCTGCTGAAGGCGCTGCGCCATGAGGTGCCGGACTCGCGCGAGACCGCCCAGCGGTTGGGGATCGTTGCCGATCCGGGCGACACGGTCGCGCAGGCGTTCAAGACCTACCATCAGTCCCACACCGGCAAGCTGTCACTGGCGCGCGTCTGGGGCGGCAAGCTCCAGGACGGTATGATGCTCTCCGGCCATCGCGTCGGCAGCGTGGCGCGGATGAAGGGGCATGAGCTGGCGAAGCTCGCGGCTGCCGGCCCCGGCGACGTGGTCGCCCTCGGCCGCATGGACGAGGTCGCGACCGGCATGCTGCTCTCGGCCAGCGGCAAGGCCAGGACCGCCACGCCCTGGCCGGCCAAGCCGGCGCCGCTCTTCTCGCTGGCGATCGACGCGGAGAATCGCGCCGACGAGGTCAAGCTGACCGCGGCGCTGCACAAGCTTGTCGAGGAGGACGAGGCGCTGACGGTCGAGCACAATCCCGACACGCACGAGATGGTGCTGTGGGGCCAGGGCGAGATCCATCTGCAGATCGCGATCGACCGGCTCCGCCTCAAATACAACCTGCCGGTCAAATCGCATCGCCCGCAGGTGAACTACAAGGAAACGATCCGCAAGGGCGCCAAGCATCATTCCCGCTTCAAGCGCCAGAGCGGCGGTCATGGCCAGTTCGCCGATATCCATGTCGGCATTGCGCCGCTGCCGCGCGGCAAGGGATTCGAGTTCCACGACGAAATCGTGGGCGGCGCCGTGCCGCGGCAATATATCCCCTCGGTGGAGGAGGGCGTGCGCGACTATCTCGGCCGAAGTCAGCGGCTCGACCTCGCTGGAGGTCGGTCGCCGTCTCGGCGCGTCGGCGGCGCGCAGGTACGGCGTCGGCCCGCGCCGTCCTGGCTTCCTCGACAAGGCGGCGTCGGAGGCGTCCATCCTCCAGTTCGTAGGTCGCGCCTCGAAGTAGACGTTTCCAGCTCGTCG
>CAVOLB010000166.1:0-5698 GCA_963696655.1 uncultured Alphaproteobacteria bacterium | reverse complement strand
GACACCACGCGCATCGAATCGCAAGCCGCGGCGCCCGATCTCGCGATCCACGGCGATCCGGCGCAGCTGGGTCAGGTGCTGGTCAATATCTGCGTCAATGCCAGCGACGCGCTGCTGGACCGCGCCGGTTCGGTGGCGATCGAAGCCAGCGGCCAGTCCGGCGCCGAGGTCGCCAGCGAGCTCGAGCAGGCCGGACCGGTGGCGGAAACCCCTTCGGGCTTCCGCCTGGTCGCCGGCAGCGTCGATCGGACGGTGGATTACATCCGCATCGGCGTGCGCGACACCGGCATGGGCATGTCGCGCGAGGTGCTGGAGCGGATCTTCGATCCCTTCTTCACCACCAAGCCCGCCGGCCACGGCACCGGCCTCGGCCTGCCGGTGGTGCAGGGCATCGTGACCGGGCTGGGCGGCGCCATCGCCGTCACCACCCGGCCCGGCGAGGGCACCGATTTCCGCATCTGGCTGCCCGAGGCCTTGGCCGGCCGGCCGGCGACCGTGCGGTCGCGACCCGCCCGTCCCGTGGGCGGTCGCCGGCGGATTCTCGTGGTCGATGACGATGACGATTTCGGCGACATGGTCGCCGCCTCGATGGAGCGGCTGGGCCATGAGGTCGCCGTCGCGACCCGGGCGCAGGATGCGATCGAGGCCTTCGAGGACGATCCCGCCTTGTGGGACCTCGTCATCACCGATCAGAACATGCCGGTCCTGTCGGGGCTCGAGATGATCGCCAGGCTGCGCGGCCGCCGGCCCGACATCCCCTGCATCCTCTGCACCGGCTATGCCGACGGCACGGTCGAGGCCGCGGCCACCCGCGCGCAGGTGAGCGCGTTCCTGCCGAAGCCGGTCGACCCGGTCGTGCTGGGACAGACGGTGTCGACGCTGCTGCGGGCGGCGGGGTGAACGGGCGTTGAGGCTGAGGGAACACTAAGAAAAATCCCTTCCCCCCTTGTGGGGGAAGGTTAGGAAGGGGGGTGATCGTAGATCGCGATGTTGCCCCACCCCCTCCCTAACCCTCCCCCATCAAGGGGGAGGGGATTAGAAACAGAAGAAGCGCGCCCCTACCGCGTGAGAACCGGGCCCGGTCTCGGCTCGATCGGCGTCAGCTTCGCCAGACCCGTCGCTTCCTCGAAGGCCGCGGCGGCCGAGAGCAGCGCCGCTTCGCCGCGCGGGCGGCCGACGATCTGCACGCCCACCGGCCTGCCGTCCTGGGTGAAGCCGGCCGGCACGGCGATCGAGGGGCAGGAGGTCATGGTGACGACGCTCGCGATCTTCAGCCACTCGACATAATTCTCGAAGCTCTGCCCGTCCACTTCCTTGACCCAGCGGATCTTGACGTCGAGCGGCGGGGTGCAGGCGGCGGGGGCGATCAGGATGTCGTAGGTCTGGAAGAACTCGGCGATCTGGCCATAGAGCCGGCCGCGGCGCAGCAGCGCCTTGCCGATCTCCTCAATCGTCAGCGTCATGCCGCGCTCGATGTTCCAGATCACGTCGGGCTTGAGCTTGTCGCGGTGGCGGTCATAGAGCGGCTTCATGGTCGCGGCATAGTCGACCGCGCGCAGCGTCTGGAAGGCCTGCGGCACGCCGTGGAAATCGGGGCAGGCTTCCTCGACGACCGCCCCCATCGCGGCGAAGCGCTCGGCCGCCGCCTTGCAGATGGCCCGGGTCTCGGGCGCCACCGGCGTGATGCCGAGATCGGTCGAGAAGGCGACGCGCTTGGGGATGCGGCGCTGGCGTGCGGTTTCGCGAAAGCCGATCGAGGGCGCCTCCAGCGATAGCGGATCTTCAATATGCCAGCCGGCCATGGCGTCGAGCATGAGGGCCGTGTCCTCGACGGTGCGTGCCATGGGCCCATTGACCGAGAGCGTGTCGAAACGGACCTCGCCAGGGCCCGCCGCCACGCGGCCGGGGCTGGGCCGCAGACCCACCACCGAGCAGAAGCTCGCCGGCGTGCGCAGCGAGCCGCCGAGATCGGAGCCGGTCGCGAGCCAGACCTGGCCGGTAGCGAGCGCCACCGCGGAGCCGCCCGAGGAGCCGCCGGCATTGAGGCTGGTGTTCCAGGGATTGAGCGTCTCGCCGAACACCTCGTTGAAGCTGTTGGCGCCAGCGCCGAATTCGGGCGTGTTGCTCATGCCGATGGGGATGCCGCCATTGGCCTCGAGCCGCTCCACCATGATGTCGGAACGCTTCGGCACGTTGTCGGCGAAGATCGGCGAGCCATAGGTGGTGCGCACGCCGGCGAGGTCGTTGAGGTCCTTGACCGCGAAGGGCAGGCCCGCGAGCCAGCCGCGCTCGTCGGCAGGCTTGGTCTTCTGCGCCATCATGCGCTTCGCCTGTTCGCGCGCCCGCTCCGGCGCCAGCGTCACCATGGCGTTGACGGCGGGATTGACGGCGGCGATGCGCGCCAGCGAGGCCTCGACAAGATCGAGCGGCGAGATCTCGCCGTCCTTGAGAAGGTCGACTGCCGCGCAGGCGCTCAGCCGCACCAGCTCAACTCTGCTTTTCATGTGATGTCGGTCCCCCGGTCGGTTTGCGGCCCCGGCCTTCGGGTCCGGTATCGCTTTTTCAGTGTCAGCGTCCCGTCACGATCGCGGGCGTCTTGTCGTTGGGTCGTGCCTTCGGTCGCGGCTTGGCGGCGACGAGGCGCGACAGCTCCTTGGAGAGCGCCACCTTGCCGTTTTCGGCGAAGGCCTCGTGATTGAGCTCCAGATTATCGAGATCGTAGTAGTAATTCACCAGCATGCCGAAGGATTGCTGCATCCCCTTGGCCGAGACGTCGCCCAGCCAGTTGATCCGCTCGAGCCGCGCGCCATTGCCGAGATGGAAGCGGGCGACGGGATCGGCGGGCCGGGGGCCGCCGGGAACGCCGCCCAGATAGCGGGCGCAGAGGCCGGTCAGGCCATCGCGCAGGGGGGCCAGATCGGTCGCATCGACGGAAGGCTTCTGCAGCAGCGCCGACAAGGTCTCCCGTTCGGACGGTTCCAGATCGGGCCCGGGCGTGCTTGCCAGCGCCGAGACCAGCCAGCTGCGGAAGGACGGGATCGGCGAGAGCGTGGCGAAGGTCTTGAGTTGCGGCAGCTCGCGCTGCAGCTCGACCACCACCTGCTTGATCAGGAAATTGCCGAAGGAGATGCCGCGCAGGCCGGCGAGCGAATTGTTGATCGAGAAGAAGATCGCGTGGGTCGCGCTCGCCGGATCGAGCGCCGAGGCGTCGGGATCGATGATCGGCTGGATCGAGGAGGCCAGCGCGCGGCCCAGCGCCACCTCGATGAAGATGAGCGGCTCGTCCTTCAGCGCCGGGTGGAAGAAGGCGAAGCAGCGGCGGTCGGGCGCCAGGCGCCGGCGCAGATCGGACCAGTTGGCGATCTCGTGCACGGATTCGTAGCGCTTGATCTTCTCCAGCAGCGAGGCCGGCGAGTTCCAGTCGATCCGCTCGAGATAGAGGAAACCGCGATTGAACCAGGAGCCCAGCAGATGCTGGAAATCCGCATCGACCGCGCGCAGGGCCGGGTCCTCCGCCAGGCGCCCCAGCAGCCGCTCGCGCAAGCTCACGATGGCGCGCGTACCGCCCGGCGCCATGTTGAGCCGGCGCAGCAGCTCCTGGCGCGGCGCCTCGACCGCCTCGCCCAGCTGGCGCAGATGGGCGGGGCTCTCCTCCCGGCGATAGGCCTCGGCAGCGGCCAGGATCTTCTCCCGGTCGGCGCCGAAGCGCGTCGCCAGGGTCTGGAAGAATTTCGTCTCCTCGGCCGGCGTCAGGCGCTCGAGCCGCGCCGCGAGCTCGCTCGCGGCGGCCAGCGCCGTCGCTTCGCCGCGCTGCGCCAGCACCCGGTCGCAGAGCGCGTCGAGCCCGGCATCCGCGGCGGCCGGGCTGCTCTGCTGCGACAACAACCGCCGACCCGCGTCGATGATCTGGTCGAGAATGCCGCCGATCAGGGGCGTCGCCATGATGATCGCTCCATTTCGCCGGCCTCTCCAGGGGCCCGCCGGCAAGGCCGATTCCCGCGCCACTTTAGCGATGCGCGATCGGATTCTTACCCCGGTTTCCGGGGCAAATTGATGGCAACGTCACGGCAGCACGGCCGCTTTCGCGAAGGTCGCCTTGTAGATGTCGCGCAGCCTGGCCTTCTCGACCTTGCCCATGGTGTTGCGCGGCAGCTCCTTCACCAGGAATACCGCCTTGGGCGCCTTGTAGGCCGCCAGATGCTCGCGCGTCGCGTCGGCGATCTGGCGCTCGACCAGCGATGCCTCGGGCTTGGCGACCACCACCGCCACCACGGCCTCGCCGAAATCCGCATGAGGCACGCCGATCACGGCCGATTCCGCCACGCCGGGCAGCGCGTCGATCACCGTTTCCACTTCCTTGGGATAGACATTGAAGCCGCCGGAGATGATCAGGTCCTTGGAGCGCCCGACGATATGGACATAGCCGCGCTCGTCGATGCGGCCCAGATCGCCGGTGATGAAGAAGCCGTCGGCGCGGAACTCCGACTTGGTCTTCTCCGGATTGCGCCAATAGCCACGGAAGATGTTGGGGCCCTTGACCTCGATGCCGCCGACCTCGCCCGGCTTCAGCGCACGGCCCCGATCGTCGGCGATGCGCAAGCTCACGCCCGGCAGCGGGAAGCCGACGCTTCCCGCCACGCGATCGCGCAAATAAGGATTGGAGGTGATCATGTTGGCCTCGGTCATCCCGTAGCGCTCGAGGATGGTGTGGCCGGTTCGTTCCTTGAAGGCGTTGAAGGTCTCGACCGTCAACGGCGCCGAGCCGGAGATGAAGAGCCGGACATGGCGGCAGCAGTCGCGGGTGAATTCGGGGGTGGCGAGAAGCCGCGTATAGAAGGTGGGCACGCCCATCATCACGGTGGCGCGCGGCAGCAGGCGGACGATCTCGGCCGCGTCGAAGCGCGGCAGGAAGATCATGCTGGTGCCGTTCATCAGCGTGGTATTCAGCGCGACGAAGAGCCCATGGGTATGGAAGATCGGCAGCGCGTGCAGCAGCCGGTCGCGCGGATCGAAACGCCAGATCTCGTGCAGGGCCGCGGCATTCGAGGAGAGATTGCCATGGCTCAGCATGGCGCCCTTGGGCTTGCCGGTGGTGCCGCTGGTATAGAGGATCGCCGCGATCGTATCGTCGTCGCAGACGAAGTCCCCGAGTTCCGCCGGCTGGCGCGAGGCCGTCTCCATCAGGCTGCCGCGGCCTTCGGCATCGAGCGTGAGCAGCCGCGCGCCGTGATCCTTGACCAGCGATTCGTCGGCGAGCGGCGAGCCCGGCGTCGCCACCACGACCTTGGGAGCGGCATCGCTCAGGAAATATTCGACCTCGTCGCGGCGATAGCCGGTGTTGAGCGGCAGATAGATCGCGCCGATGCGCAGGGCCGCGAGATAGAGCGCCAGGGCCTCGGGCGTCTTCTCCACCTGGACCATGAGCCGCTCGCCGGGCCCGGCCCCGGCGGCGAGGAGCGCACGGCCGATGCGCGCGCTCAGCTCGAGCATCTCGGCATAGCTGCGGATGGAGCCGTTCGCGGATTCCAGCAGCGGCGCCCCCGGATCCCTCGGGAAGTTGCGCGCGAGGATGGCGAAGAGATTGCGATTGGCCGGGAGGGCCACGTAGCGGCTCCTATCAACTTTGTGAAGGTGGATTCTACGACCAACGGCCGGCCTTGACACAAGGGGTGAATCTACCTTGAGCGGACCGCTAGTG
>CAVOLB010000165.1:0-49391 GCA_963696655.1 uncultured Alphaproteobacteria bacterium | reverse complement strand
AAGGTCGCCGACGCTGCGGCCCAGGCCCGCAAGATCCGCGAGAGCGGCCATGTGGTCGCCGTCGGCGACGCCTCCTTCGATGTCCATCAGGGCGAGATCTTCATCATCATGGGGCTCTCGGGCTCCGGCAAATCGACCATCGTGCGCTGCCTCTCGCGGCTGGTGGAGCCGACCGCGGGCGAAGTGGTCTTCAACGGCGCCGACCTGCTCAAGGCCTCGCGCGAGCAGCTGACCGATATCCGGCGCCACAAGATGGGTATGGTGTTCCAGAATTTCGGGCTCATGCCGCATCTGAGCGTGATCGACAATGTCGCCTTTCCGCTGAAGGTCCAGGGCATGACGCCCCAGGCCCGGCTGCAGCGCGCGGGCGAAATGCTGGAGCTGGTGGGCCTCAAGGGCCGTGAGCGCAGCTATCCCAGTCAGCTCTCCGGCGGCCAGCAGCAGCGCGTCGGGATCGCCCGCAGCCTCGCGGTCGAGCCGGAGCTCTGGTTCCTCGACGAGCCGTTTTCCGCACTCGATCCCCTGATCCGGCGCCAGATGCAGGACGAGTTCCTGCGGCTGCAGAAGCTGCTGCACAAGACCATCGTCTTCATCACCCACGACTTCCTCGAGGCGCTGCGCCTCGGCGACCGGATCGCCATCATGAAGGATGGCGCCGTGGTCCAGATCGGCACGCCCTCCGAGGTGGTGACCCATCCGGCCGACGCCTATGTGGCCGAGTTCACGCGCGACGTGCCGCGGGTCAAGGTCATCACCGCGCGCGACGTCATGCTGCCGATGGAATCGAAGATCGTGATCGGCGGCAGCGTGCCGATGCATCTTTCGCTGGAGATGGTGATCCCGCGCTTCGAAAGCTCGGTCGAGGCCCTGGCCTGCACCGACGAGAGCGGCGCCGTCTGCGGCCATATCACGGCCCAGGGCGTGCTCGCGGCCCTGGCGGAGGGGGCGGCCCCGCGATGACGGCTGTCGCTGGCACCGGCGGCCTGCCTGCCGCGGCGGCGAAGCGCACCGACGGGTGGGCGCTGGCCTGGGCGGGCGTCTTCGTCTTCTGTCTCGTCTGCTTCCTGCTCCGCAGCCAGTTCCCCTGGCTGGTGGCCTATCCTAAGGAGTGGGTGCCGCCGATCGACACCGTGCTGAATGACGGCATGCGCGCCGTCGTCGACTGGTTCAAGTTCATCTTTCGCGCCCTTTCCTGGCTGCTCGAGTTCCCGATGCTGTGGCTGCGCGGCCTGCTCCATTGGCTGCCCTGGCCCGCGGTCGTGCTCAGCGCGACCGCCATGGCGCATGCCGCCGGCGGGCGTCGGCTCGCCTGGTTCACGGCCCTGTCGTTGCTCTACATGGTGGTCACCGGCTATTGGGACGAGAGCATGGTGACGCTGGCGCTGGTCGGCATCGCCGTGCCGCTTTCGGCCGTGGCCGGCCTCTTCCTCGGCCTCTGGGGCGCCCATTCGGCGCGGGTGCGGCGCGTGCTCGAGCCGGTTCTCGACGTGATGCAGACTGTCCCGACCTTCTCCTACCTGACCCCGCTCATCCTGTTCCTCGGCTATGGGCCGGTGGTGGGTCTGGTGGCGAGCGTCATCTTCGCCGTTCCGCCGATGGTGCGAAACGTGATGATCAGCGTCGCCAATGTGGCGCCCAACATCACCGAGGCGGGGCAGATGGCCGGCTGCAGCAACCGCCAGCTCACCTGGTGGGTGCAGGTGCCGGCCGCCATGCCGGGCATCATGCTGGGCCTCAATCAATGCATCATGGCGGCTTTGAGTATGGTCATCATCGCGGCCACCATCGGCGGCTTCGCCGATATCGGCTGGGAAGTGATCTCGACCCTGCGCAAGGCGGAATTCGGGCAGAGCCTGCTCGCCGGCATCGTCATCGCGCTGCTGGCGATGATGCTCGACCGCATCGGCCATGGCTTCAGCCGGCGTGCCGGCGAGACCAAATTGCCGGTCGAGGGGCCGATCTGGCGCCGGCATCCCTATATCACCTTCGCGCTGGCCGCCCTGGTCGCGAGCCTGCTGCTGCAGCTCGTCGTCCCGGCCTTCAACGACTGGCCCGAGGGCTGGGTCATCCGCCCGGCCAAGCCGCTCAACGAGATGGTCGACTGGATCGTGGTCAATCTCGGCGGCGCGCTCGACGCCATCAAGAACGCCGCGCTGTTCTTCTACATGCTGCCGCTGCGCATCGGCCTGGTGAATTCGGTCCGGGCGAACTATTGGGGCTTCGACATGTCCCCGACCGTGGCCGCGGTCTTTGTCGCGATCCTGGCGGCGATCGGCGCGCTCGCCTGGCGCAAATGGGGCTGGCGCGGGCTGGTGCCGGTCGTGATCATGGGCGGCCTCTATTACTACGGCACCAGCGGCACGCCCTGGCCGGCCTTCATGGCGGTCGTCATCGCGCTCTCCGTGGGTGCCGGCGGCTGGCGGCTCGGCGTCTTCGCCTTCTTCTCGATGGGCTTCATGCTGCTCGGCGGCGCCTGGCTGCCGGCGATGTGGAGCATCTATCTGATGATCGGCAGCGTCGCGCTCTCCTTCATGATCGGGACGGCGCTCGGCATCTGGGCCGCCTCCAACGACCGCGTCTCCGCGGTGCTGCGGCCGATCAACGACACGCTTCAGACCATGCCGCAGTTCGTCTATCTCATCCCGATCATCATGCTGTTCAAGATCGGCGATTTCTCGGCGCTGCTCGCGATCATGTCCTATGCGATCGTGCCGGCCGTCCGCTATACCGAGCACGGCCTGCGCAGCGTGCCCGGCCATGTGATCGAGGCGGCGCATATGATCGGCTGCACCGAGCGCCAGATCCTCTGGCAGGTGCGCCTTCCGATCGCGCTGCCGCAGATCATGCTGGGCCTCAACCAGACCATCATGCTGGGCATCACCATGCTGGTGATCGCAGCCCTGGTCGGCACGCGCGATCTGGGGCAGATGGTGTTCGGCTCGATGACCTCGGCGAATTTCGGCATGGGCGTGATCGCCGGCGGCTCGATCGCCCTGATGGCGATGCTGTCGGACCGCGTCTTCCAGGCGCTCAGCGCCAAGCAGGCCCGCCGGCTCGGCGTGACGCTCTGAGCGCCGGCCGCCGGCCCGTTGCCGCCAACCCTCTCGCTTGCGATTGTGCTGGGACACTCCTGCAATCTTGATCGAAACCTGCCGCTCCGACGCAAATCCATGACGCGGATAGGGGATTTCGCTGGCCGGGAGGCTTGCTAGCTTCCTGGAATGGACCGTTCGGTCAACCCAAAGGCCCAGGCTGCAGGGTTATGATCGATCAGGTTCATCCACCCCCCGGGGACTCCGACAGGGGCTCCGAGGGCAACAGCACTGGGCCGTCCGATGGCGATCCAACAGCATCGGCGATCTCAGGCAACAGGAGGCGGACTTCCATGGCGATGCGTAAATTTCTGCTGCTGGGCGCGGTTGCGCTCGGGTTGACACTGGCCGGGCAGGCCCAGGCGGCCGAGCCTGCCGCTTGCAAGACGGTGCGTCTGGCCAATGTCGGCTGGACCGACAATTTCGCCCAGAACGGGCTGTTCCGGACCGTGCTCAAGGGACTCGGCTACAAATATGACGACAAGGAAGGCCTGGCGCTGCCGGTCATTCTCGAGAGCCTGAAGAACAAGGATCTCGATATCTTTCTCGACAATTGGATGCCGTCGAACGCGCCGAACGTGAAACCCTATATCGATGCCAAGACCATCGAAATGATCCGCACCAATCTGCCGGGCGCAGGTTATGGGCCGGTGGTGCCGGACTATGTCTATGACGCCGGCGTCAAGGACATCAAGGATCTGAGCACGCATGCCGACAAGTTCGATCACAAGTTCTACGGGATCGAGCCCGGCAACGACGGCAACAAGATCGTGCAGACCGAGATCGACAAGCCGGAGAACAACCTGAAGGGCTGGAAGCTGGTCGAGTCCTCCGAGCAGGGCATGCTGGTCCAGGCCGAGAAGGCCATGAAGAACAAGGATTGGATCGTGTTCCTGGGCTGGGCGCCCCATCCGATCATGGGCAAGATGCCACTCAAATATCTGAGCGGCTTCGAGGCCGACGGCTTTGGCGACGCCCAGGTGCAGACCCTGACGCGCGCCGGCTACAGCGCCGACTGTCCGAATGTCGGTAAGCTGCTCGCCAATCTCGAGTTCGACCTGCCGATGGAATCCTCGATCATGGATGAGATCGGCAAGGGCAAGGATGGCGAGACGGCGGCGGCGGCTTGGCTCAAGGCCAACCCGGGTACGCTCGACAAGTGGCTCGCCGGCGTGACGACGGCCGATGGCAAGGACGGCTTGGCGGCGGTGAAGAAGAGCCTGGGGCTCTAAGTCTCCCACCCTGCAAAAGGGAGCGGCGGCTTTCGGCCTTCACAGGCCGGACGCCGCCGCTTTTTTCATGACGAGGCGCCAAGCCTTGCGAAGATGATATAAATCGACAAATGGCCAACCCCGGCCGCTGCGGCCGATCCGCCGTGGACGAGAAAAAGCCGGGTGTTCTCTGGGAGACGGGCTCATGGATCAGTTCTGGCAATGGATCGCCGGCATCGACGAGTGGATCGGCAGTGCACCGGTCCCTATCGGCCTTTGGGCCAAGGCAGCAGTGGACTGGCTCACCGGCAATTTCGAGTGGCTCTTCGATGGCATCACCAACGGCCTCAAATATCCGATCGAGGGCACGGCCGAGTTGCTGCAGCAGGTTCCGGCGGTCGTCCTGATCGCCATCATCGCGGGGATCGCGCACTGGCTGCAACGAAGCTGGGCGATCACCGCCTTTGTCGTGGTGGGCCTCCTTTTCATCCTCAACCAGCAGCTTTGGCCGGACACGGTCGAGACCCTGGTTCTGGTGATCTATTCGAGCTTCGTATCACTCGCCATCGGCGTGCCGATGGGAATTTTCTGCGCGCGCCGGCCGCTCTTCTACCAGTTCTTATCGCCGATTCTCGACATGATGCAGACAATTCCAACCTTCGTTTATCTGGTGCCGACGCTGGTTTTCTTCGGGTTGGGCATGGTGCCGGGGATGATCGCTACGGTGATCTTCGTGGCCCCGGCGCCGATCCGCATGACCTATCTCGGTATCAGCCAAGTGCAGAAACCGCTGATCGAGGCGGGTGAGAGTTTCGGTTGCACCCGCTGGCAGTTGCTGACGCGCGTGAAGCTGCCGGCGGCGCTGCCCACAATCATGGCTGGCGTCACTCAGACGATCATGCTGTCGCTGTCGATGGTAGTGATCGCCGCCCTCGTCGGCGCCGACGGGCTCGGTGTTCCGGTGATTCGGGCGCTCGCCCAGGCAGACGTGGCACGGGGTGTAGTCGCAGGACTTTGCATCGTTGTGCTGGCGATCGCGCTCGACCGCATCTTGAAGCGTCCACAGCGTCGCGGTTCGCTCAAACTTCCGAAGGCCTGAATCCATGAATAAGAAAAATTCGACTCTCTCCGGCGCCAGCGCCGTCCGCTTCGAGCATGTCGACGTGGTCTTCGGCGAGCGCGCTCCTGATGCCCTGACGATGCTGGATCAGGGCGAGGGGCGCGACGCCATCCTCGACCGGACCGGCAGCCTGGTCGCCGTGCACGACGCCTCTGTCTTCGTGAACGAGGGCGAGATTCTGGTGCTGATGGGGCTCTCGGGCTCTGGGAAATCGTCGCTCCTGCGTTGCATCAATGGTCTCAACCGTGTCTCGCGGGGGCACATCTGGGTGCATGACGGGCAAGGCGAGATCGACGTTACGAGCTGCGACGAGAACAAGCTGCGCCAGATGCGCCGCAACCGCATCTCTATGGTGTTCCAGCAGTTTGCGCTGATGCCCTGGCTCACAGTCCGCGACAATGTCGGGTTCGGCCTCGACATTCGGGGGCTCGAGAAGGCCGAGCGCGACCGGATCGTGGACGAGAAGATCAAGCTGGTTCGGCTCGACAAGTTCGCCGACAAGTTTCCGCACGAGCTTTCCGGCGGCATGCAGCAACGCGTCGGCCTGGCGCGTGCCTTCGCGACCGAGGCCGACGTCCTTCTGATGGACGAGCCGTTCTCTGCTCTCGATCCGCTGATCCGCGAGCATCTCCAGGACGAACTCATCGAGCTGCAGCGGAGCTTGCGCAAGACCATCGTGTTCGTGAGCCACGATCTGGACGAAGCGCTCAAGATCGGCAGCCGCATCGCCATCATGGAGGCCGGAAAGGTAGTACAGTTCGGCGTGCCGGAGGACATCATCCTCAATCCGGTCAACGACTATGTGCGCCAGTTCGTGGCTTCGATGAATCCGCTGACGGTCCTGAAGGGGGGGACCCTTATGCGGCCGCTGAGCGAGCTCAAGCGCGACCCGTCTGATCCTTCTATCGTCCAGCTCGATCGGGCCGGACGCTGCGTCGTCCGACTCGATGTCGCGGGCCGTCCAGCCGAGCTCAAGGTGGCGGGCGCTCCCGGAAGATTCGTGCCCTACAGTACCGAGCTCGACTTGGCCCGGATGGCCGGCGATGTGATGGTGACGGGCAACGCCCGGACGCCCATGCGCGCCGCCGTGATGGTGCGTCAGGTGACCTTGCGACCGCTGGTGCTGTTGGGCCCCGAGGGCGAGCTGGTCGGCGTCGTGGGCGAGCAGGAGCTCTATCGCGGGATGCTGAAGCAAACCGATCTCGGCCGTTCCGATCCGGTCGCCATGGTGGGAGTGACGTGACCCTTCTCCCGCCGGTGCGCGCGGTGCTGTTCGACAAGGACGGCACGCTGTTCGACTTCAACGCCACCTGGATGCCGCTCTATCTCGACACCGCGAACGAGATCGCCGGCGGCGACAAGGCACTGGCGCTGAGGCTTCTGGTCGAGAGCGGCTATGACGCCGCCACGAAAAGGCTCGACCCGCACTCGTCCCTGGCCGCGGGCACCAATGCCGAGATCGCGGAGATCTGGGCGCGGGTCGCCGGCGGCGACTGGACCGTGGCGCGGCTCACCCGCCGCTTCGATGCGAACTTCGCCAAGAGCATGGAGATGCGGCCGACGCCGGTCACGGATCTGGCGGCGCTGTTCGGTCGGCTGAAGGCCAGGGGCCTCAAGATCGGCGTCGCCACCATGGACAGCCATGCCGCGGCGCGTGCCGCGATCGAGACCTTCGAGCTGGTGGGGCTGGTGGATTTCTCCTGCGGCTATGATTCGGGCCACGGCCACAAGCCCGGCCCCGGCATGGTCCATGCGTTTTGCCGGGCGATCGAGATTCCGGCAGCGGACATCGCGGTCGTCGGCGACACGCCGCATGACATGCATATGGCACGCGCGGCCGGCGCCGGTCTCGCGATCGGCGTTCTCACCGGCGTCAGCCCGCGCGAGGTTCTGGCGGATCACGCCGATCGCGTATTGGATTCCATTGCGGAATTGGACGCGCTGCTCGCTTAGCGAGCAAATCCATTCATTCCTATCGCCTTATCGGCCGCTCTCGGTTATTCTTGTCCTGCGACAAGATTGCGGGGGGAGCGATGCGCGGGGGATGGTGCGCCGGCTTGCTGGCGTCGATGGTGCTGCTTGGCGCTTCGACCAGCCACGCGGGGTCGGAAAAGGTCGATTGCAGCCGGCTCAGCCTGGAGTTTCCGCCGGCCGACAAGGCCGATTGGTCCGAATGCTACGTCTATCACTATTCGGAGGGCGCGGAAGAAGCCAACGCCGAGGTGGAGACGCTGATCGCCGATATCGGCACACATGTCGTCCATCTCACCTCGGTCGTCGCGGGCAGGAACACCTATTTCCACAAGGAGCCGGTCAGCAGCAAGATCAGCGACTATGACGAGCTCGAGGATGTGGTGACGGAATCGACGGAACCGGCCTTCGAGCGCTATCAGATCCTCCGCTTCCGCGCCACGCTCTGGAAGGCACCGGCGGACTGCATCGGCTTCGTCAAATATGGCGGCGGCTCCATCACGCAGGGCGGATCGACCTACGGCGCGCATAATTATCTCGCCGGCTACGATTGCTGGCGCAAAGGCGCGCCCGACCGGAGCCAGATCGAAGCCACCTTGGACGCCATCGACGAGTGAGAGGGCGGCGTCATGCCGGGAATCCGGGAGCTCGTTCCGATCGTGGCCGCCCTGGTCTTCGCCAGCGGGGCGGCCCAGGCCGCGGACAAGGTCGATTGCAGCCGCCTGGATTTGAAATTCTCGCCCGCCGACAAGGCCGACTGGTCGGAGTGCTATTCGCACCATTATTCCAAGGGCGAGGAAGAGGCCAACGCCGATGCCGAGACGCTGATCGCCGATATCGGCACCCATGTCGTGCATCTGACCTCGGTCGTCGCCGGCAGGAACACCTATTTCGACAAGGTGCCTGTCAGCAGCAAGCTCAGCGCCTATGACGAGCTCGAGGACATGACGGATGTCGCGACCGAGCCCGGCTACGATCGCTACCAGATCGTCCGCTTCCGCGCCTCGCTCTGGAAAACGGAGACCGATTGCATCGGCTTTCTCAAATTTGGCGGCGCCACCATCGGGCAGGGCGGCACCTCCTACGGCGCGCGCAGCTACGTGGCGGGCTATGACTGCTGGCGCAACGGGGCACCCGACCGCGCCCAGATCGAGGCCACCCTCGACGCGATCGACGATTGAGCGGGAAGTTCATGCGGAAGATCGGAAGTGCCGTTCTGCTCGCCCTGTCGCTGCTGCTGCCGGGCGCCGCCCAGGCCGCTGCGGAGAAGGTCGATTGCAGCCGGCTCGATCTGCAGTTCTCGCCGCCCGACAAGATCGATCGGATCGAATGCAAGGTCATTCATTGGTCCGATCCCGGCGACGATGCGGAGGGCGCATCGGCGGAATTCGAGATACTGACGGCAGATATGGGAACGCATGTCGCCCGTCTCTCCTCCGTTGTTGCGGGAAAGAACACTTATTTCGACAAGATGCCGGTGAGCAGCAAGCTGCGGAACTGGAAGGAACTCGAAGGGTTCACGGTCGTCGGGACGGAACCGGAGTTCCGACGCTATCAGATCATCCGGTTCAGCGCGTCGATTTCGGAGACCCCGATGAGCTGTGTCGGTTTCATGAAATATATGGGCGGCGCCATCGGCCAAACGGGCAGCGCAATCGGCGCCAAGGGCTATGTGGCGGGCTATGACTGCTGGCGCGACGGTCCGCCCGACCGCGCCCAGATCGAGGCCACGCTGGATGCGATCGACGATTGAAAGAGCTTGCGCGGATGTCTTTCGGGTTGCGGCAACGCTGCGCGAGGGGCGGGATTAGCGGGGGAGTTGAAACATGATGCGGAAACTGATCGGAGCGGCCCTCCTGGCGCTGCTCCTGGGGCCGGCGTCCGGGGCGTCGGCGGCCGCGCTGGAGAAGATGGACTGCAAGCGCATGACCTTGACCCTGCGCATGGAACCCGATGCGGACTGGGCCGAATGCTATCGCGCGCACCAGTCGGAGCAGGGCGAGCGTGCCGATGGGATCACCGCCGATTTCCAGGTGATCCTGGCGGACCTTCGCACCCATGTGGTGCATATCGAGGCCGGCAAGGCCGGACACACCAGCTACTTCTTCAAGGATTCGCTCGAATCGCAGCTGAAGGAATTCGACGAGATCGAGGATCGGAGCGATTTTGTCGAGGACGACGAATTCGAGGATTACGACCTCGTTCGGTTCCAGGCCCAGCTCTGGAAGAAGCGGACCGACTGCGTCGGCTTCCTCAAATACACCCATGCGACCTACACGCAAGGCGGGGGCGCGGGCGCCGGCGCCTATATCGTCGGCTATGATTGCTGGCGCGACGGCGCGCCCGACCGCGCGACGGTCGAGGCCTTCCTGAAATCCATCAAATGGTGACGGCGGATACCTAGAACGCGCCGTCGCCCGACGCGCTCTCGCGGCGGCGGCGTCGGCTTTCGCGGGTGTTGCTCGGGGCCTGGATGCCGCTCGCCTGCTGGTTGGCGCCGAGCGAGATCTGGCCGAGCCGCCCGACGATCTCCTCGAGCGTCGGCTTCGCCCCCGGCACGTAATGATCGAGCGCCTCGCGCATCGCCTTGAGATGCGTCGGCGAGGTGCCGCAGCAGCCGCCGATGATGCGCGCGCCGGCATCGCGCGCCATGCGCGCATATTCCGCCATCAGCTCGGGCGTGCCGTCATAGCGGATCTTGCCCTCGTGATAATAGGGGATGCCGCAATTGCCCTTGGCGACGATGACGTCGCCGGCCTCGGCCGAACCGGACATGTTGACCACGGCCGCGATCAGCTCCGCGGCACCGACGCCGCAATTGGCGCCGTAGCCGATCGGACGCGGGTTGAGTTCGTGGCAGAGCTGCGCATGCTCGCCCGGCATCAGCCCCATCATGGTGCGGCCGTTGGTGTCGAAGGAGAGGGTGCAGACATAGGGCAGGCCGGTGCTGGCGGCGCCCTCGGCCGCGGCGCGCACCTCGTCCTTGGACGACATGGTCTCGATCCAGAGCACATCGACGCCGGCTGAAGCCAGCGCGCGGGCCTGCTCGGCGAAGGCGGCGACACCCTCGGCGTGGGTCAGCGGACCCAGCGGCTCGAACAGCTCGCCGGTCGGGCCGATCGAGCCCGCGACCACCACGGGCCGCCCGGCGCGATCCGCCACCTTGCGCGCGATCTCGACCGCACGGCGGTTGATCTCCTCGACGCGGTCCTGCGCCTTGTGCAGCTTGAGGCGATAGCGGCTGCCACCGAAGGTGTTGGTGAGAATGATGTCGGCGCCCGCATCGACCATGCTCTGATGCAGCGCCTCGATCTTCTCGGGATGCTCGACGTTCCACATCTCGGGCGCTTCGCCCGTGGCGAGGCCGGCGTCGAACAGGTTGGTGCCGGTGGCGCCATCGGCCAAGAGGTGAGGGCGCTCTGCGAGGAGTCTCTGCAACAGATCTGACATGGGGGCCAAGCTAGGCTGAATTTCGGGAGGCTTCAAGCATGCCACGGCTTTGCCGCAACCGCTTGAACCGCCTGATAAATGGGCAGAGGCGGCGGACTTTCCAAGGGCCTGGCCTCAACCCCTTTTGACGCAATCCCGTGCTGCTACCAGAGCCCTGTCCCCTTGCGCTGCCAGCGATAGCTGCCGGCGCCATCGGTGGTCACAAAGCTGTCCGGGCCCTGAAACTTGTAGGTCGATCTGAAATCGTCGCCATGGTTGGGCGAGATCTCGAGATCGCCCGCATCGGCCTCGAGGTCGCCCTCGACGGTGACGACCGGCGTCAGCACGGAATCGCCATCGGGCGAGATGCGCCAGACCAGGATCGTATGGCCGCCGTCGGTGTCGGGCTCGGCCCGCCACAACCCGACCATGGCCGGATCGATCGCGCCATGGGCCATGCCCACCAGCGGGATCGAACTCCAGATGCCGAGGAAGACGGGATCGACGCCCTCGGGCCTGGCGCCGTCGGGCACCCGGACCCATTCGGCCGCGACATCGCCCTGGGTGACGAGGCCGTCCTTGCCGCTGGTCTTGTAGTTGCCGCTGAAATGCTCCTGCGGCGAATCGACCTGCCACTGCCCGTCCTGCGCGGTGAGGGAGCCCGAATGCTCGGGCGCCATGGTCATGACCCAGTCGCCGTTCTTCTTGATGATCCAGCGGCGCACCTCGCGGGTGCCGCGGTTGGGATCGCCCGCATCCGTGTACCATTCGCCGACCAGGGCCTCGATCCCCGACTCGCGATGGGCGGCGGCCTCGGTGCCGAGCCGCGCGGCCGCCTGTTTCGCCAGCGCCACCGTCGCGTCGACCCGCCGCGCGAGATTGGGCTTGCTGAGCGTGATCGTCACCAGGGTCTGGCCTTTGAGCAAGGTGACTGTGGTGAAGCCGGCCGGCGAATCGAAGGCATAGGCGCCGTCGGCGATGTCGAAACGCTTGACGTTGCTCTGCGAGGCCTGGCTGGCGAAGAACTCGGCCCGCCCGGGATTCTCGTCGACCGCGACCGTCACTTGGGAACTATAGCCGCTGGCGCCGCGATAATTGCAGTCGCCGGCGCCGCTGCTCTGGCCGTTGCCGACCTTGTCCTGAAGCGCCTGGCCGATCTCGGCCGGCGTCACCAGCAGGCAGGGATCGGTCTTCTGGTTGGCGCCGCCGCCGGCGAGGGCAGGCCCGGCCGCAGTCGTCGCCAGCACCAGCATGGCGGCCGAGAGGAGATTTCGCATGAGCCTTTCCCTAACGCCTTCGCGTCCCGGCATCTTAGCGAGACGGCGGCGGCAGGGCTATCGACCTAACCCTCCATCCATGCCGGGGAGGGCGGACGCCATTTCCTCGTCGATCCGACGCTATCCGGCCAAGTGGCCGCTAACCCGCTCTCGACACATGCAAGGGCGGGATTCGATTGCGCCAGGGCCGTTCCTGCTCGAGCAGGCTCCCCAGTTCGATCAGGAGATGCTCCTCGGCGGGCCGGGCGCCGAGCTGAATGCCGATGGGGAGGCCGTTGGAATGCATCGCCAGCGGCAGAGAAATGGCCGGCTGACCCGTCACGTTATAGAGGATCATGAACTGGCAGGGCCGCTGCTCGTGAACGAGGAACTCTTCGGGCGGCAGGGCGATGTTCATGCCATAGACGCCGTTGGGCTGGGCCACCTGGGCGGTGGTGGGCGTCAGCCAGATGTCATGCTCGGCGAAGAACCGCCCGACCTGTCGCCGGATGACATTGAATTGATCCATGGCCGCAAAGAACTGCTGGCAGGTCTGGCGCTTGGCGAACTCGTAGAACCGGAGCGTTGCCGCTTCGACCGTTTCCGGTCCGACCTTGCGACCGTTCCGGGCGCCCAGATCGTCGAGATAGGCGTCGAACCCGAAATACCAGACGTGAAGGCAGGCCTCGTCGATGGCGGCGAGGTCGATCGGGGGCGCCGCCTCGATCACATGATGACCGTGGCCCTGCAGAAGCTTCGCGGTGCTTTCGATCGCCGCGGCGATCTCCGGATCGACCGGCGCATCCATGAGAGGCTTGGCCGAATAGGCGATCCGCAGGGGCCGTTCCCGCGGCGCGAGATGATGGCGATAGGAGCGGGCGGGGCGCTGCACGACATAGGGATCGCCGGGCTGCGGGACCGAGAGGCAATCCAGCATCGCCGCCGTGTCGCGCATGGATCTGGTGATGGCGAAGGACTGGGCCATGCCATAGCCATGTTCGCTCTCGCCGGGGCCGCAGGAGACGCGCCCCCGCGAAGGCTGCAGCCCGATCGTACCGCACCAGGAGGCGGGCCCACGGGTCGATCCGCCCATGTCGGAGCCATGCGCGATCGGCACGATGCCGGAAATGACGGCGGCGGCGGCACCGCCCGAGGAGCCGCTGGTCGAATAGCCCTTCCGCCAGGGATTTGACGTCGCGCCATAGAGCAGATTGTCCGCGCACAGCGCCATCGAGAATTCGGGCGTGTTGGAGCGTCCAATCGGATTGAGGCCGGACTCCAGCACGAGCTTCGCGAAGAAATCGTCCTCCTTCACGACGAAGCCCTGACAGAGACGGCTGCCATACTCCACGCGCCGGCCGGCGAAATGTTGCCCGACATCCTTGACCAGATAGGGCACGCCGCGGAAGGGCCCGCGGCCGAGCCGGGCTTCGTCCGGCCGGTCAAGATTATCCTCATAGACCTCGATGACCGCGTGAACCTGAGGATTGACCCGATCGAGGGCCGCCGCGGCGGCATCGGCCACTTCCTTCACGCTCGTCTGCCGGGTCGCGATCAGGTCGGCCAGTCCGAGCGCGTCGAACTCGGCATATTCGCTGGGCTTCATGGGTGATCTCTTGGCAATCGGAGAATGGCTTCGCGATGCTAGCGCGCCGGGCTCGGCGGCGGCAGGCGCACGGGGAACTTGCGGCGGATCAGCTCGTCGACCTGGCTCGGGATGTGCTTTGGGAAATGGTGGGACAGGATGTCGGCCACCTGCCGGCTGGCCCGCTCCACGAGGCCCGGCTTCCCACGTTCGGCCCATTCCTTGGGAGTCGAACGGTCGCCGACGCGCGGATAGATATATTCGCGCTGCATCAGGTTCAGGGTTTGCGGGCTGCCGAGGAAATGGCCGGGGCCTTCCAGGCAGGTCTCGCGGATGGTGTCGATCGACAGCGCCTCGTCGGTGACCTCGATGCCGCGGATCGTGCGTTGGGACGCGCCGATGATATCGTTGTCGATGACGAGCTGTTCCAAGCTGAAGCCGAGCAGGCTCGCCATCATGCCCGCCGCTTCATAGCAGAGGTTGGCGCCGGCATTGCCGACCAGGGCGTGGTTGTAGGCCTTCTCATAGCCCGACTGGGCATCGGGCAGCTTGGCATCGGTCATGCCCGAGGGCGTGCCGCAGGTCAGGTCGTAGAACTGCGTGATCTGAGCGGCCGCCGCCGACAGCAGGGCCTGCTCCGGGCTGCCGCCCGACATGGCGCCCGTGCGCAGATCGGACACGAAGCAGAACGGTCCGAAGATCGCCGGCGCGCCGGGCTTGACGGCGTTGACATAAAATAGGCCGGCGAGGCATTCCGCCATCTCCTGCACCAGCGCGCCCGCCAGGGCCGCCGGCGCGGTGGCGCCCGCCTGGCCGGCGGAAACCAGAAAGACCGGCATGCCCGCTTGAACCGCGAGCTCGAGGCAGCGGCAGGAATCCTGGGCGAAGCGTAGTGGCGGCACGACAAAGCAGTTGGACTGGCTGACGAAGGGCCTGGCGCGCCAGTTCTCCTCGCCGCCCGCGATCAGATGCAGCATCTCCAGGCTGGCCGACATCTGCGGCAGGTCGCCCCAGCTGGTGCCGACATGCTTGGCGGTGCCGGCCACCGACGCATAGCAGGTGTTGAAATCCATCTCGAAGGGATCGGTCAGGTCGCGGCAGACGATCGAGCGCTGGAAGAAATGAACATGCTCGAGAACGTCGACGGTCCGCGCGATGTCGTAGAGATCGGCGGTCGTCGAATTGCGGTAGCTGTTCGTCGCCGCATCGACCATATGAACGGCCGCGCCGGCCGTGCCGAAATAGACACGCTTTCCCCAGGGCTCCAGATCATGCTGCGGGGATTGCCCATGGAGGACGAAATTGCGTCCAGCTTTGGCAAGCATGTCCTCGATCAGGGCCCGTGAGTAGGTCAGGCGCCCGCTGCTTTGCAGGGTGGCGCCAGCCTTGACCATGAATTCGATGCCGGAAGGCGGCGCATCAGCCATGCCCACCCGCTCCAGCACGTCGAGCGCGGCACGATGGATGCGAAGAACATCGGCCTCGGAGAGCGGCTTGTACCGGCCTCCCTCCATGCCCGGCCAGACCGGCCGCTGATTCTGGGGCAAGGGCGCCGCCCGCGCGATCCGGCGTGCTTCGCGGCCGGCCCGTCTTGGCGCGTCGGAGGGTGCCATTTCGATTGCCCGTCCCATGTTCGAACCGCCCTGGAGTGGGCCCGTCAGGGACGTTAGGTGAGGCCGACCGAAGAGGCCATGATGCGGGCACCGGCAATTTGGGTCTCAGAGGTGCCTGATTGGCACCAACTGGCACCAGGAGGCGGGATCCGGGCCCGGCTAGAAGCGGGGCGTGAAGAGCGGGTCCCCTTCGTTCACGTCGTTGCGGGTGCAGTAGCGGACATAGTTGCTGATGTCCGGCGCATCGAGCGGAAACTGGCCGCATTGCGAGATGCGCCGGCGCGTATCGACCTCCGCGCCGAGATACTGCCAGCAGAGCCGGACGCTGTAGATCGTGCGGCTCGAATCCGGCGAGACGCCCAGCGAAAGGCCGGACAGGTAGGTCAATTTGTCGTCGTCGGCACCGTAGAGGATCGAGAAGAACGCCGACTCCTCCGCATGCGAGCGGCGCTCCATCACCGTCAAAGTGCGCCCGCTCACGAAGGCCACACCGTCATACTTGACCACGGGCGGCAGTCCCGCGGCGCCCTCCGGATAACGCTCGATCGTCTTGGCGATGAGACAACGGTCTTCCAGCGTGATGCGGGTGAGAGCCCGATGCATCTCCGGCACGAGCCGGTCGGGCTGGAAGTAGACGTGATAATAACCGACATAGTGCCGGGCAATGCGCGGGTCGGCGACTTCGGCGACCTGGCTGGTGAATTCGGCGATCCGATCCCGGCTGCGCTGCAGCCGCGGCGGCCGCATCTTCACGATCGGTGCGAAGTCGGCATGCCGCATGAGGATCTCGTGCTCTTCGACGCCGAAGAAGTCGCACAGCCGGCGAAGCGTGCTCATCGAGGGCGAGGTCGTGCCACCGAGGTAACGCTTGAGCTGATGCCGGTTGATTCCGGCCTGCCGGCAGACATCCGAGACCGAGCGCCCATAGCTGCAAAGCAGTCTCAAATTCTTGGCCAAGTCTTCCGCGGCCACCGCGCGCTCCGTGTTTTGTCCTAGTTGGTGCTCAACTTGTACCACAAGGCACCGGATGTGAAGGGTCCCGGCAATTGTGAGCGGTTCCGTGACCGCTCTAGCATGATCTTGCAAAAGAGCTAGGAACGCCCGCCTACCGCCAGGCGAGGGCTGCGCGGATCGCCGCATGAAGCGACGGATTCGGCAGAGCCCGATCGCCCGGGGAACGGGGGAGCGCGTCCAAAATCAGGGAGGATCACCGATGGGTTTCGATCGCCGCACTTTCCTGCAAGGGTCCGCTGTCATGGCGACCCTGGCAGCGCTGGGAATCAGGCCTGATCAGGTGATCGCCGCCGAGGGCGGCGTGCTGAAGCTCGCCTCCGATGGCGACATCCAGGTGCTCGATCCCGGCTACATGATCGGTGGCACCGATACGAGCATCCTCTTCGCGACCATGCCGCGCCTCGCCGTGCCGGCGATCGGCGATGGCGGCGTCTGGAGTTGGAAGCCGTCGGAATATGTCGAGCGGCTCGAACAGACGGATGATACGCATATCGCCTTCACGCTCAAACCCGGCCTGCAATGGACGGACGGCGCCGGAGAGCTGACCGCCGACGACGTGAAGTTCTCCTTCGAGCGGATGCCGGCATCGGATTGGGGCAACCGGTGGCCGACCCTGGATCATGTCGAGGTCACGGACAAATACAGCGGGGTCATCGTCTTGAAGTCGCCCTTCGTGGCGATCTGGCTGCTGGCGCTGGCCTCCGAGTCCGGCACGATCGTGCCCAAGGCCGCCGTCGAGAAGCTGACCGACAAAAAATTCACGATGCCGTTGCCGGCACAGCTTGGGCCCTACAGCATGACGGAGTGGGTCGCCAAGCAGCGCATCGTGCTCAAGGCCAACAAGGATTGGCCAGGGACGAAGCCCGCCTTTGCGGAAATCCAGTTCATCAATATCGAGGACAGCACCGCGCGCGAGCTGGCCTACGAGGCGAAGGAGGTCGAGATGGCGACGATCGCCTCGCAGTCGGCCGCGCGCTTCATCAAGACGCCGCCGGCCGGCGCCAAGATCCTCTCGCGACCGGGACTCTATTATCAGTATATCGGCATCAACCAGGATCACGAGAAGCTCAAGGATATCCGGGTTCGCAAGGCGATCCAGCGGGCCGTGGATGTCCGGTCGATCCTGGCCGCGGCCTATGCCGACCTCTCGCCGGCTTCGACGGGCAACGTGCCGGCCAATGTATTGGGTCATCGCGAGAAGGCGGGCTACAGCTACGATCCGGAAGCGGCGAAGGCGCTTCTGAAGGAAGCCGGCGTTACGGATCTTTCGCTCGAGCTGCGATTGCTGCAGAGCTCGACGAACGAGGCGGTCGCGCAGATCGTGCAGGCCAATCTCGCGGATGTCGGCATCAAGGTCGATATCGTCCCGCTGGATTCAGGCCCCTACTGGAATCTGGGTCTCGAATCCAAAGGCGACGAATGGAAGACGCTGCAGCTCACCATCATCGCCTATCGCACGGCGCCGGACCCGGCGGACGCGCTGCAATGGTTCACCAAGAACCAGGTCGGGGTCTGGAACTGGGAGCGCTGGTCCGATCCCGAGTTCGAGGATCTC
Source organism: uncultured Alphaproteobacteria bacterium (assembly GCA_963696655.1). GTDB lineage: Bacteria > Pseudomonadota > Alphaproteobacteria > Dongiales > Dongiaceae > Hypericibacter. Next base: position 31,545 of record CAVOLB010000165.1, on the reverse strand, counting down.
TGGGAGAAGGGTCTGTCCGAGCGCGACACGGCGAAGCGCGGCGCCATCTATGCCCGGATGACGGAGATCATGGAGAACACGGGCTGCTATGTCTGGATCACCTATCCGTCGCTGTTCTATATCCATCGGGACAATCTCGCGCCCGCGCTCGACCCCGGCGGCGAGATGATGGTGGAGGACTTCCACCAGGCCTGATTGCCGGAGGCGGGCCTATTTCTTCTTGGCCTCGCTCGACGGCATCGGAATCTTGGGCAGCCCGTCGGCCACCTTCAGCCAAGGGATCTGGTGGACCGTATAAACATGGGCCTGGGGCTGGATCGCCTCGGGACGGTCGAGCGTGCCGACATGGATATGGATCTCGTCGGGCCAGCGGTCGCCCTCATAGGCGAGGGGCGAGCCGCAAGTGGCGCAGAAGCTGCGGGTGACACCGGGGGAGGAGTTGAAGGTCTTCGGCTTGCCTTTGGTCCATTGCAACCGCGCCGGCAGGAAGCCCGCATAGGTGACGAACGGCGCTCCGCTCGCGCGTCGGCAATCCTTGCAATGGCAATGCGCCGACCAAATCGGCGCCCCCTCGACCCGATAACGCACCGCGCCGCAGAGGCAGCCGCCTTCGAGGGAGTTTTGATGAGGCATGGATCTCGCCAATAACCTTAGGTTGTATTATACTTGTTTACTTCACCCCCTTCCCTTGCGGGAGGGGGTAGGGGGAGGGGTCCGCTCGATCTCGAAAACAATACCCATGGCAGCGCCACACGTCACCTTCCTGCGCCAAAACCTCACGCCAGCCGAACAGCGCCTCTGGCAGCAGCTCCGTGCGCGCAGGTCCACGCCACTGCGGTTTCGCCGGCAATATCCGATCGGCAATTACATCGTCGACTTCGTCTGTCTCGCGGCGCGGCTGATCGTCGAGCTGGATGGGGAAACGCATAACCACACGATTGCCGCCGATGAGCGACGTACCCGGTGGCTGGAGCGCCAGGGGTTCCGCGTGATCCGATTCATGAACGATGACGTGATGAAGAATACGGAGGGCGTGGTGCAGATGATACAAAGCGAGTTGCTGACGCACCCTCCCCCTACCCCCTCCCGCTCGACGGCTTCGCCGTCGGGGAAGGGGGTGAAGAAAGTAGGAACTCACTCACCGCTTCTGCTCGGCGATGGAGAAGAGAAGAAGTGAGCAAGACTGGCCTCACCCCCTTCCCTTGCGGGAGGGGGTAGGGGGAGGGGTTGCGCGAGATGCTGCCAGAAGAGGCGCCGCTCAGCTCCCGCCGATCGCGTTCCACAAATCGATGTTCTGCCGGAGCGACAGCAGATCATGCGATTCCTGCATGCAGGCGCGCATGCTGTCGACATGGTGGGTGACGTCGACCTTCGTCTGGCAGTCGGCATGCATCTTCGCGGTCTCGGCGAGGCCCGCGGGATCGACCTTGGTCGAAAGCGAGACCACCTGCGGCGCGTTCCAGATGCGCCCGTCGCTGTCCTCGCGGTGATAGCCCTGCGGCAGGGCGTTGATCATCGCGTTGCTGAGCCTGAGCGCATCCGAGTTGGCGCTGTGGTCGTCATAGAACTGCTCCGCAGTGAGGCGGTTGGGGCCGGTCGCGAGCGCGATTTCCTCGGCGACATGCGGTTGCGGATCGGCCGCCTCGTCCTGCGGGATCAGCGAGACCTGTTGCCCCACCACGATCGCGGCGCTGGTGAGACCGAGCTTCTCGTAGGTCGTCGGATCGATGCTGGCCTGGAGTGCCGTGAAGCCGCGGGCGGTGGTGAAGTTGAGATAGGGCGCGGCCGGCAAGGACACCGAGCTGCCGTCGGCCAAGGTTCCGACCAGGCGGATATCGGCGTTCTCCATCGGCAGATAGACCTGACCGGGCAGCGGGTTGTGCCGCTCCTGCTCCAGGCAGAAGGAGGTGAGCTCGACGCGGCAGCCGCTCGCGTCGCAGGTCATGGGCTGCGGCTCGAGGCTGGCGACGATGCCGAGCACTTGCGGGTTGGCCTGGGCCGAGCCCGCGGCGAGGCCGGTGATCAGGAGGGCGCCGGCCAGGGCGACGATGCGGTTCATGGGTGGGTTCCTCTCATTTGCGTGAAGGCGATGTCGGCCGGCTTGGTGCGCCGGCTTACGAGCCGCCGGTTTCGTCCCAGAATTGGCGGTTGGTGCGCGCCATCAGCTCGGTATGGCGCATCTCCATGCATTCGCGCATCGAGAGCCGCATTCGCGAGGCCACCGCGAGCTCGCAGCTCTGCCACAGGGCGTTGGCCTGGGCGATGCCCTCGTCGCTGGCGCCGGCGGCCTTGCTGGCCGCGATCGTATCGGCCCAGAGCTGATCGAGGCCGAGGCGGGATTCGCTATGCACCGGGGGCAGGGCGTTGATGGCTTCCGTCGTGAGGCGGGCCGCGTCGGCGGCGGGGCTCGGCTGGTCGAACAGCCGCGCGGCCGCTTCGCGCAAAGGGCCGGTGGCGACGGCGATCTCGCCCGCCGTCTGCGGATCGGGATCGTCCGTGGCCTCGATCGGCAGCAGGGTCGCGGCCGGCGCGATCTCGAGCGCCAAGCTCGCCACGCCGCCGGAGCTTCCCAACGACGGCGGCAGCACGACATCGACCGAGGTGAAGCCGAAGCGGCTCTGGAACTGCACGAGGTCGCCGATCGGCCGCCGCTCGACATGCCCGTCCGGATGGGTGACGACCAGGATGAGCGATCGGGCATCGGCGAGGCGATAAGAGGTGCCCTGCGACGGCGCCGGCCGGTCCTGCTGGAGGCAGAAGGCGGAGAAGCGGGCGCGACAGCTGCGGCCATGGTCGCAGATCAGCGGCGTGGCCTGCCCGTTGCTGGCCACGATGCCCAGGATCTGGGGCGAGGCTGCGGCGCGATTTGCCAGGGTGATCGTGGCGAGCGCGATCAGGGCGACGATGAACAGGATACGGTGACGGACGGCGACGGTCATGCGGGCGGCCCTCCCTCGTGGCTGTGACCAGGCCAGGAGAGCGATCCCAGGGCGGCGAAGCAGGGCCCAAGATGAGGGGCCCGGATCCCGCGAAGGATCGCCCCGTACCACCGGCAACGCGTCAGGCCGATAGGGCTCGAAACGCGCCGCCTTCAGCCAAACCAGCGATCAGGATGGCATCCGGCCGCGCGCCGGGTCAACGATGCCGCGGGCCGGCGCCGTTCATAACCCGGTGAAAAGGGCGTGTCCTGCCGTCATCAGCCGTCCATAAGCAAAACAGGGCCTTTGACCCGTCTGGCGCGATTGCGCCAGCCTTCGTCGCTGGCCCGCAAGACCCCCGGGGGCCCGAAGGCGGAAATAACCCGGCAATTCGCGATTTTCCGGCGCTGGAGTCCCTCCCTTGGGACCGGTCCTGCCGGGCTTTCGCCTTTCGACCAAGGAGCGGCTCCATGTCGGGCGTTGAAGAGCAGACGGCGGGAACGGGTGAACGACGGCGGTCGCGCGGCGGCGCCGAGGCCCGGCGCGCGGCGCGCACCCAGCACAAGATCGAGCATCTGCCCTATATCGTCCGCAAGATTCCCCTGGTGACGGTGCTGGACGAGGAGGGGCTCTCGATCATCGAGCGCAACGCCGACACGATCCTGCAGGAAACCGGGATCGAGTTCCGCGACGAGCCCGAGGCGCTCAAGCTCTGGCAGCAGGCCGGCGCCGACGTGAAGGGCACGCGCATCCGCTTCCCGCGCGGGCTCTGCCGCACGCTCATCCAGAAGACGGCACCGCGCGAATATATCCAATATGCGCGCAATCCCGACCGCAATGTCCGGATCGGCGGCGACGCCACGGTGTTCGCGCCGGTCTATGGCCCGCCCTTCATCCGTTCGCTCGACGACGGCCGCCGCTATGCCACGATCGAGGATTTCCGCAATTTCGTGAAGCTCGCCTATATGTCGCCCGCGATCCATCATTCGGGCGGCACGGTCTGCGAGCCGGTGGACCTGCCGGTGAACAAGCGTCACCTCGACATGGTCTATAGCCATATCAAATTCTCCGACAAGCCCTTCATGGGCTCTGTCACCGCGCCTGAGCGCGCGGCCGATACGGTCGAGCTGGCGCGCATCCTGTTCGGCGCCGATTTCGTCGCGAAGAACACGGTCATCACCTCGCTCATCAATGCCAACTCGCCGATGGTGTGGGACGGCACGATGCTGGGCGCGATGAAGGTCTATGCCCGGGCCAACCAGGCTTGCATCACCACGCCCTTCATCCTGGCCGGCGCCATGAGCCCGGTGACGGCGGCAGGCACGCTGGCGCAGGTGCTGGCCGAGGTGCTGGCCGGCGCCTCCACCTGCCAGCTCTATAGTCCCGGGGCCCCGGTGATCTTCGGCGTGTTCGCCAGCTCGATCTCGATGCAGTCGGGGGCGCCGACCTTCGGCACGCCCGAGCCGACCCTGGTCAGCATCGCCGCGGCGCAGCTCGCGCGCCGGCTGGGGATCCCGTTCCGCACCGGCGGCTCGCTCTGCGCCTCCAAGGTTCCGGATGCCCAGGCGGCCTATGAGAGCGCCCAGACCCTGCTGCCGACGCTGCAATGCGGCACCAACTTCGTGCTCCATGGCGCCGGCTGGCTCGAGGGCGGCCTCGCCTCGGGCTATGAAAAGTTCGTCATGGATGCCGACCAGCTCGGCATGATGCAGGTGCTGGCGAAGAACATCGATCTCTCGGAGAACGGCCAGGCGATGGACGCCATCCGCGAGGTCGGCCCCGGCACGCATTTCCTCGGCTGCGCCCATACTCAGGCGAATTTCGAGACCGCCTTCTATCGCTCCTCGATCGCCGACAACAACAGCTACGAGCAGTGGGAAGCCGAAGGCGCCCAGGACGCCGCCCAGCGCGCCAACAAGCTGTGGAAGCGGATGCTGCGCGAATACGAGCCTCCGGCCCTCGACCCCGCGGTCGACGAGGCGCTGCTGGCCTTCATCGCCAAGCGCAAGGCGGCCTCGCCGGATTCGAACGTTTAAAACGGCTGTGATAATCCTCTCCCCCACTTCGTGGGGGCGAGGGCTGTTTTGGGGACTCTCTCCGCCGTCTCCATTCCGTCACAAACCATCCCCTTCCCAGTTGCCAGACCGGTCCAGCTCGGATTCCAATAGAGTCTGAGCGGGCCCCCGAGTCGGCGTTGCCGGCGGGCCCCGGGGAGAGCCCCAAGGGGAGCCATTGAAGGAAAAAGAGCTTCGCCTCGCGCTGGTCTGCTATGGCGGCATCTCGCTCGCCGTCTATATGCACGGCATCACCAAGGAGGTGCTGAAGCTGGCGCGCGCCTCGCGGCTGTACCATTCCAACCCCGACCGGAGCCAGCGCGAGCAGGCCCGGTTCGCCGACCTCAAGGGGAAGATCCCCGACGAAGTCGACAGCGAGGAAGTCTATTTCGACCTGCTCAAGGCGATCGGCGAGAAGCTCGATCTGCGGGTGGTGGTCGACAGCATCGCCGGTGCCTCGGCCGGCGGCATCAACGGCATCATCCTCGCGCGCGCGCTCGCCCACGACCTGGCGATCGACCATATGCGCAGCGCCTGGATCGACGAGGCCGATGTCGTCAAGCTGACGGCGCCGTCCCATCTGGCCCGGCCCTGGAGCAAGTTCATCCTGCATCCGGTCCTGTGGGTGGCCTATCGGATGCCGCGCTTTGCGCTGGGCAAGGACCGCGAGATCCGCACCAAGCTCTCGATCTTCCTGCGCTCGCGCTGGTTCAAGCCGCCCTTCGACGGACAGCATTTCCTGGGTCTGCTGTTCGACGCGATGAAGACGATGCGCAAGCCCGAGCTGGCGGGCGCCCGGAGCTCGCTCTTGCCGGTCGGCCATGCGCTCGACCTGTCGGTGACCCTGACCGACTTCTTCGGCTATTCGCGCCCGATCGCGATCAACAGCCCGCCCGTGATCCAGGAGCGCGAGCATAGCCATCTGCTGCGCTTCCATTATACGCGCTGGGACGACGGCACCGAGATCTCGGATTTCGGCGAGGACAATCTGCCGGCGCTGGCCTTCGCCGCGCGGGCGACCTCGTCCTTCCCCGGTGCCTTCCCGCCGACCCAGCTCAAGGATCTCGACGCTTTCGTGAAGGAGCGCGGCGAGGACTGGCCGATGCGGGCGCAGTTCCTGGCGACCAATTTCTTCGACTACGCCAATGTCGATCAGGCACCGTTCCGGACCTCGTTCCTCGACGGCAGCGTGGTCGACAACAAGCCATTCGCGCCGGTGGTGGAATCGATCCGCAACAAGCCGGCCTATCGCAATGTCGACAGGCGCATCGTTTATATCGATCCCGATCCCGAGCCGCCGCCGCCGCCGCCGGGGGGCGAGAAGCCGGGTTTCATCGCGACGCTCAAGGCGGCGCTCTCCGACATTCCGCGCAACGAGCCGGTCTATGACGATCTCGCCTGGGTGAGCCGCTTCAACCAGAGCATCAAGCGGATGCGCAACGTGCTGGATGCGGCGCGCCCCGAGATCGTGCGGCTGGTCTCGATCGTCACCAGCGAGGAACCGATCACCGCCGATTTCGAGGGCACCATCAAGCGCTGGCGCGATGCCGCCAACGGCGTCGCCGCGCGCGAGGCGCATTACGCCTATCAGGTCTATGCGCGCCTCAAGATGGCGGAACTGGTCGAGAGCCTGGGCCGCCAGTTGAAACTGGCCTGCGGCATCGATGCCACCTCGCCGCTCTCGCCGGCGGTCCCGTCATTCCTCGCCCATTGGCTCCAGCGCGAGGGGGCAAGGCTGCCGGACGGCGCCATTCCGCTCGCGATGGGGCGCGAGCCCGGGGAGAAACGGCCGGGCTGGATCCGCTTCCTCGGCTCCTACGACATCGACTTCCGCCGCCGGCGCCTCTCCTTCCTGATCCGCGGTCTCAACCGCCTTTATGGCCAGCTCGACACGCCCCGCCTCGTCGGCGTGACATCGGAGCAGCTGGACATGCTCAAGGCCCAATTCTACAAGCCGCTTCACCAGCTGCGGCGCTATTCGAGCGGCGATGTCGACGAGCTGCCCGTGGCCAAGGCCCTGCGGCAGATGGTCGAAGGAGCAGACCCGAAGTCCTTCCCGATCGACCAGGTGATGCAGCGGCTGGCGGAAGGCCTCAATCTGCCGGCGGTGGATGCCTATATCGACGGGGTCCTGGCCGAGGTGGTGCGCAACAACTGGTCGGCGGCGCTCCATCGCGAGCTCATCGTCCATTATGTCGGCTTCGCCTTCTGGGACGTCCTGACCTTCCCGATCGCCGAATGGCGCGACATCGAGGAGCATGAGGAAGTGCGGGTCGATCGCATCAGTCCCGAGGACGCGCTCAGCCTATCGGGCGAGGGGGCGACGGTCCTGGAAGGCATCGCCTTCGGTCATTTCGGCGGCTTCTTCAGCCGGCCGCACCGCGAGAACGATTATCTCTGGGGCCGGCTGCACGGTGCCGAGCGCCTGATCGATATCATCTATGACGCCGCCCGGAGCGAGCGGGCCGTCGCCTCGGTCGATATCGCGGCGGTCAAGCGCGCAGCTTTCCGCGCCATTCTCGCCACCGAGAGGAAGTATCTCGGCTCGATGGAAGGCGAGATCGACGGCCTCGCCAGGAAGGCCGAGCAGATCAAGCGCTAGCGGATAACGTCACGTCGCTGCCAAGAAGAGGACGCGGCGTCCTACTTGGGGCCGCGCCCTGGCCGAGATGACCCGGGGCGGGGGCAGCCCGCCGGATCGCGGCCAACCGGGCGAATGGCGATCGTCGTCACGCCATCGGAACTTGTTCGGGGATCGAGCCCCTGAAGCCGCCGATCCGCCGGCGCCCGAAAATCGGCGCCAACGGGAACGGAAATCGTTACTGCGAGAGACCGGCGGACTGAGTCAGGTCCGTCGAGAGATTCTTGCCGCTCTTGAGCTTGGCCAGGTTCATGGCGCCGGTCGCGGGGTCGACCCAGATGATCTGGCCGCGGTCGCGATAGAGCGCCATGCAGCTCTCGGCTCCGTCATCCTGCCAGGTCACGCAATGCTCGGTCTGCTTGGCGACCCAATGGCCGATGCGCCGTTTGCCGTCCTTTTCCTGCTCGACCATGGTGCCGTCGGGCGCGAAATAGATGCTGTAGGCGCTGTCGCCGCGATAGCCATAGGCGGTCTTGTCGGAGAGGAGCTGCTTGATTTCGCTGCCGCTCAGCTTCAAGCGCTCGGCGGCGGCGGGATGGGTGAAGACGATGGCGAGCGCAAATAGAGCAAGCGACGCAAATGAACGAACCATGAAAATCATTCCCCCTGAAGGAACTCAGCTCGATGCCAGTCGAGTCGGGTTCGTTACAACGCTAGGTGCCCTCCTTTTTCTCAGGGTGTGGTAAATGAAAGGCTGACGCGCCCGTGGCAGAGTTGTGGCAACGGAAATTCCGCGCCGCTGCAATCGCGCGTTGTGGGAGAAGAGTTTCAGGTTTTATGCGGGTTTTTCGATCGTCATCGCGGACGTTGGATGATCGATCAGGCTGCGTCATGAATCTGCAGTGATTCATCTTCAGAGAGAAAGATGAAGAGAGTGTGAAGGCGCGCGAGGCGCGACGGGCTTTTGCCACCGGAATGCCACAGGCGAGGCGGCGCGATCCGATTGCTGCAAGACGACGATGAAGCGGAAGGCGATCGGATGTCGGCTTGCAAGACGCTCGCCGATCATCGCTCCGCGATCACCACGGCACCGCCTTGCCCTTGATCACAGTGGAGGGAAATCGCGTGTGGCTGTTGGGGTCTTCCCAGATCTGGCTGTCGCCGTCGCGATAAAGATTGAAGCAGGCGTCGCCCTCGTCGGCGACCGAGCAATATTGGTCGCCGACCACCTTCCAATGGCCTTGCTCGGGCGGCTGGCCCTCGGGCTGATAGAGCGTGGTCCCATCGGACGCGAAAAAGCTGCGGAAATGGGAGGCGCCCCACGTTCCTTCGATGGAGTTGCCGACCAGAAGCGTCGCGATGTCGGCCCCGGCCAGCGGCTTGGAGTCTTCGGCCGCCGCGGGCGATCCGGCGGCGGCGATCAGGAACGCCAGCAGCGCCGCCAGGTGACAGACAGGGCGGCGCCAGGGGCGGGGCATCAATCGGACGCCACCGCGATCCGATAGTCCTCGCCGGCCCGTTCGAGCCAGCGCCAGAGATGATCGGTGAAGCTGTTCAGTACCGAGATTTCATAGCTCGGCCGATCGTCGATCTGCTCGAGGAAGATGTTGGCGCCGGCAAGCCCGGTCTGGGCGCAGCGCCCGGGCCCGAACACGCGGGGGTGAAGGTCGAGGCTGATCCCGCGCGCCAGGAGTTCGCGCGCCTTGGGGCCGGCGACGAGGATGCAGCTCCGCGCTTCGCTCACGTCGGTCACGGCCGCATGCTGCCCGGTGAGGCTGGTGCGCAGGCTGCGGGAGAGATCGGTCTCGCGGCCCGCCGGGCCGATGACGAGCCATTCGTTGGGCCCGAGCCAGAGGGCCCGCAGCTCGCCGGCGCGGGCGACGCTGTTGGGCGCCTGCGGCAGAGCGAGGCCGGTCGCCTGGCGCACGGCGTCGGCGAAGGCGGGGTCGACCACATTGCCGCGCAGATTGATCTGGCAGCGATGCGGGCGCTCGGCCAGGACGATCTCGGCCTCCTGCAGCAGGCCGGTCTGCGAGGCGGCGCGGGCGCGCAAGCCCAGATGGGCCAGCGGCGAGCGGCGCAGATAGGGCTCAACCATTGAGGCGGGTCCCTTCGATGTCGAAGAATCGGGCTTCGGTCACCTTGGCGCGGATCGTACGATCGACCAGCGGGATGAAGACCGTGTCGCCCATGCGGTTGCGGCCGTTCTTGAGCACGGCCATGGCGATCGAGCGGCCCACATTCGGGCTGTAATAGCTCGAGGTGACATGGCCGATCATGGCCATCGGCGGCTTGCGCTCGAGCTCGGCCACGACCTGGCCGCCCTCGGGGATGAGCTCGCTCGGATTTTCGGTCAGGAGCCCGACCAGATGCTTGCGGTCGGGCCGCGCCGTGTCGGCGCGCTTATGCGCGCGCTTGCCGAGGAAGTCCGCCTTCGATTTGGCGACCGCCCACTCCATGCCGAGATCCTGCGGCGTCTGCGTGCCGTCGGTCTCCTGGCCCACGATGATGAAGCCCTTCTCGGCGCGCAGCACATGCATCGCCTCGGTGCCGTAGGGCGTCACGCCGTATTTCTCGCCAGCCGCCATCAGCGCTTCCCACAAGGCCAGGCCATAGCTCGAGGGTACGTTGACCTCGTAGGTGAGCTCGCCGGTGAAGCTGATGCGCATGACCCGCGCCGGGATGCCGGCGACATGGCCTTCCTTGTAGGACATGAAGGGGAAGGCCGCGTCGTCGAGCGGGATGTCGGTGGTGAGTTCCGACAGCAGCCGGCGCGCCATCGGGCCGTTGACGCCGACGGTCGCCCACTGCTCGGTCACCGAGGTGCAGAACACCTTCATGCCGGGCCATTCGGTCTGCAGCCATTCCTCGAGCCAGGCCAGCACGCGCGCGGCGTTGCCGGTGGTGGTGCTCATCAGGAAGTGACCCTCGGCGAGGCGCGTGGTGACGCCGTCGTCGAACACCATGCCGTCCTCGCCGCACATCAGGCCGTAGCGGCAGCGCCCGACCTCGAGCTTGGTCCAGGCGTTGGTGTAGACCATGTTGAGCAGCTTGGCCGTATCGGGACCCTGCAGGTCGATCTTGCCGAGCGTCGAAGCATCGACGATGCCGACGCTGGTGCGGGTCGCCTTGACCTCGCGATTGACCGCGTCATGCAGGGTCTCGCCATGCCTCGGGTAATACCAGGGGCGCTTCCACTGCCCGACATTCTCGAAGAGGGCCCCGGCCTTCTCGTGCCAGCCATGCATCGGCGTGCGCCGGATCGGATCGAACAGGTCGCCATTCTCATGGCCGACGAAGGCGCCGATCGTGACCGGCGTGTAGGGCGCGCGGAAGGTGGTGAACCCGACCTCGGGAATCTGCGCGTCGCGCAGGTCCGCCAGGATCGCCAGCGCATTGACGTTGCTGGTCTTGCCCTGGTCGGTGCCCATGCCCATGGTCGTGTAGCGCTTGAGATGCTCGACCGAGCGATAGCCCTCGCGGTTGGCGAGCGCCACGTCGGCCGCGGTCACGTCGTTCTGGTGGTCGACGAAATGCTTGCCGCCCTGGCCCAGCGGCTTGTCCGACGGGACCAGCCAGAGCGGACGCAGCGGCTCCTCGGCCGGCTCGGGCGAGGTCAGGCTCGGGGCGCTGCCGGTATTCTCGTCGAAGCCGGCCGCTTTGGCGGCCTGGCTGCCGGCGGCGAAGCCCTGCGCCAGGCAATCGGAGGTGCGGAAGGCGGCATTGATGGCGCCGGCCGTCAGCGTCGCCTCATGCGGACGATCCGGCACGAAGGAGGAAATCGCCTCGTCGAATTTGAGCGAGCCGCGCGACTGCGAATAGAGATGCACGGTCGGGTTCCAGCCGCCGGACACCAGCAGCGCGTCGCAATCGATCTGGCGGGCGCCGCCGCCGACGGTGTCGCCCGCCGCGTTGAGCGCCATGACCTTGACGCCCTTGATGCGCTTATGGCCGGCGGTGCCGGTGATCGCATGGTTCGCCAGGAGCTCGATACCCTTGGCGCGCGCGGCCTGAACCAGCTCGCCCTTGGGCTCGGCGCGGAGATCGACGATGGCCGTCACCGTGGCGCCGGCCTCGGCGAGATCGAGGGCGGTGCGATAGGCGCCGTCATTGTTGGTGAAGAGCACGGTCTTGTGCCCGGGCGTCGCGCCGAAGCGGTTGAGATAGGTGCGGGCGGCCGAGGCCAGCATCGTGCCTGGACGGTCATTGTCGGCGAAGACCAGCGGCCGCTCGATGGCGCCCGCCGCCAGCACGACCTGCTTGGCGCGCACCCGCCAGAGGCGCTGGCGCGGACCCTTGGCACTCGGCCCCAGATGGTCGGTCACGCGTTCGACCAGGGCCACATAATTGTAGTCGTAATAGCCGAAGGCCGTGGTGCGGGTGAGGAGCTTCACCTCGGGCATCGCGGCCAGCTCGGCCGTGGCACTCGCGACCCACTCGGCCGCGGGCTTGCCGTCGATGGCTTCGGACGGGCTCGAGAGCAGCTGGCCGCCGAACTCCGATTGCTCGTCGGCCAGGATGACGCGCGCCCCGCTGCGGCCGGCGGCGAGTGCGGCGGCCAGCCCGGCGGGACCGCCGCCCACGACCAGGACGTCGCAATGGGTGAACTGCTTGTCGTAGCGGTCGGGATCGGGCTCGGTTGGGCCCATGCCGAGGCCCGCGGCCTTGCGGATGAAATACTCGTACTTCATCCAGGCGCTCTTCGGCCACATGAAGGTCTTGTAGTAGAAGCCGGCGGGGAAGATGCGCGAGAGCAGGCTGTTGGTTTCGCCGATATCGAGGTCGAGCGAGGGCCAGCAATTCTGGCTCGCCGCGACCAGCCCGTCGAACAGCTCGACCTGGGGCGCGCGGATATTGGGCTCGGTGCGCGCACCTTCGCCCAGCTGCACCAGCGCGTTCGGCTCCTCGGAGCCGGCGGTCATGATCCCGCGCGGGCGATGATATTTGAAGCTGCGTCCGACCAGCGCGACGCCGTTGGCGATCAGCGCCGAGGCCAGCGTGTCGCCCTTGTAGCCGTAATAGGTGCGGTTGTTGAAGGTGAAGCGCAGCGGCTGGTCGCGATCGATGCGGCCGCGCTCGGGATGGCGGTGGCTCTGGCGGCTCATGCCTGTGCGCTCCCCGCGCCGAGATCGCTCGGCGGCGGCTCGCCCATCTTGTAGACGGCGAGGATCCGGTGCGACACGGTGTGGCGCGCGACATTGAACCAGCGCCGGCAGCCGCGCGCATGCATCCAACGCTCGTAATGCACGCCCTTCGGGTTTTTCCGCATGAAGAGATAGTTCGCGAACTCCGCGTCGCTGAGCGCGTCGGGATTCTCCGGCCGCGCGATATGCGCCTCATGGCCGTAGGAGAACTCGGTCTCGTCGCGGGCGCCGCAATAGGGGCAGGGGATCAGCAGCATCGGGCCTGGTCCTTCAGTGAGCGACGCCGGCGGCGCCATGCTCGTCGATCAGATAGCCGGAGACGAAGCGCTCGAGCGCAAAGGGCTCGGCCAGCTTGTGCGGCCGCTCGTTGGCGATGGTGTCGGCGAAGACCCAGCCGGAGCCCGGCGTTGCCTTGAAGCCGCCCGTACCCCAGCCGCAGTTGAAATACATGCCTTCGACCGGCGTGCGGCCGATGATCGGGCTCGCATCCGGGCAGGTATCGACGATGCCGCCCCAGCTCCGCATCATCTTGAGGCGGCTGAAGATCGGGAAGAGCTCGCAGAGCGCGTTCATCTGATGCTCGAGGATGAAGGGGCTGCCGCGCTGGGCGTAGGAGTTGAAGGCATCGATGCCCGCGCCCAGCACCAGCTCGCCCTTGTCGGACTGGCTGACATAGACATGCACCGCGTTCGACATGACGACCGTGTCGAGGATCGGCTTGATCGGTTCGGACACCATGGCCTGCAGAGGATGGCTCTCGATCGGCAGGCGGAAGCCCGCCATGGCGGCGACGACGCTGGCATGGCCAGCGACGACGCAGCCGACCTTCTTGGCGCCGATATAGCCGCGCGTGGTCTCCACGCCCTTGACCCGGCCGTTCTCGATGCGGAAGCCCGTCACTTCGCAGTTCTGGATGATGTCGACGCCGCGCGCGTCTGCCGCGCGGGCGAGGCCCCAGGCGACCGCGTCGTGGCGCGCCGTGCCGCCGCGGCGCTGCAGCGAGGCGCCCAGCACCGGATAGCGCGACTTGGGATCGGTGTTGAGGATCGGGCAGTAGGCCTTGCATTGCTCGACATCGAGAAATTCGGAATCGATGCCGTTCAGGCGGATCGCGTTGACGCGCCGGTTGATCTCGCGCAGATCGCCCAGATTGTGGGCCAGGCTCATCAGCCCGCGCTGCGAGAACATGACGTTGAAATTGAGATCCTGGGAGAGGCCCTCCCAGAGCTTCAGCGAATGCTCGTAGAGATGGGCGCTCTCGTCCCAGAGATAGTTGGAGCGGACGATCGTGGTGTTGCGGCCGGTATTGCCGCCGCCGAGCCACCCCTTCTCGAGCACCGCCACATTGGTGATGCCGTGCTGCTTGGCGAGGTAATAGGCGGTGGCGAGGCCATGGCCGCCGCCGCCGACGATGATCACGTCGTAATCGGGCTTGGGATCCGGGCTGCGCCAGGCCGTCTGCCAATCCTGGTGATAGGAAAGAGCGTTCCGGATCAGGCTGATAATCGAATATTTGGGTCTCAAGGCCACGGGCGTGGGCCTCCTGGGAGGGGGCAAAGCGGCGGACAAAATGGCAGTGGCGGGAAGGGGTTGCAAGCGCCCCCGGGACCGCATCCCGGGCCCCGAAAATGGCGGTCCGGTGCCGATTCCGGTCTTGCGACCCTACGCCACCATTTATTCATTTCGCGACATAGCGTAGAGTGCGCCCCGTTTCCTGGCCCGACCCCCATTCTGGACGCTCCATGTTCGGTGATCCTCCCCGCGAACTGCCGCAGCAGATCGCTTTCCTGCTGGTGCCCAATTTCTCGATGATCGCCTTCACGGCGGCCGTCGAGCCGCTGAGGCTGGCGAACCGCGCCAGCGGAAAGCAGCTCTATCGCTGGCATCTGTTCTCCGCCGACGGCAAGCCGGTCGCGGCCAGCAACGGCATCGAGCTCAATCCCTCGGGCAATGCGGATCAGGCGGTCAATTTCCACACCGTGATCCTCTGCAGCGGTATCGACGCCCATACCTACAACGATCGTGGCCTGTTCGCGGCCTTGCGCCGCTGCGAGCGGCAGGGGGCCGATATCGGCGCGCTCTGCACCGGCACGCATATCCTGGCCCGCGCCGGGCTGATGGACGGCTATCGCTGCACCATCCATTGGGAGAACATGGCGGGCTTCGCCGAGGATTTCCCGCAGATCGAGGTGACGAGCGAGCTCTTCGAGATCGACCGCAACCGCTTCACATGCTCCGGCGGCACCGCTTCGCTCGATCTGATGCTGAACTTGATCGCTGAGCAGCATGGCCACGAGCTGGCGGCCTCGGTCTCCGACCAGTTCATCCATGAACGCATCCGCGACCGCCATGACCATCAGCGCATGGCGCTGCCGGCGCGGCTCGGCGTGCGCCATCCCAAGCTGCTCTCGGTGATCAAGCTGATGGAGGAGCATCTGGAGGAGCCGCTGGAGCGCCACGACCTGGCCGATGCGGCGGGGCTTTCCAACCGCCAGCTCGAGCGGCTGTTCCGCAAATATCTGAACCGCTCGCCGGCGCGCTATTACGTCGAGCTGCGCCTCAACCGCGCGCGGCTGCTGCTGCTCCAGACCAACATGTCGGTGATCGACGTGGCGCTGGCCTGCGGCTTCGTTTCGGCCTCGCATTTCTCCAAATGCTATCGCGACTTCTTCGGCCGCACGCCGCGGCGCGAGCGGGGCGGGCCGGCGGTCGCCGCCGCGGCGGCCGCGCGGGCCGCGGGCCCGGACAAGATCAAGGGTGCGGCCTGACCGATTCCAGACCAGTCTGAAGGCGTCGGTGCTGTGGCCTTTCCCCGCGTCTCATTCGGATGACGGTGAACCGGCGCCAGGGCGCTTGAGCTTCGGCGCCCCCGCCCGCTAAATTCCCCCGCGCAATGAATTTGACGAGCAGGAGCTTCGATGAAGTCGCATGCGAGAGTGGTGGTCGTCGGCGGTGGCGTGATGGGGGTGGGGCTGCTCTACCACCTGGCGCTCGAAGGCTGGACCGACGTCGTGCTGGTGGAGAAGGGCGAGCTGACCTCGGGCTCGACCTGGCATGCGGCGGGCCAATGCCCGCATTTCAACAGCTCGCTCAACATGACCAAGGTGCATGTCTATGGCACCCAGCTCTATCCGCAGCTCGAGAAGCTGACGGGGCAGGCGGTGAGCTGGCATGGCTGCGGCGGTTTGCGCATCGCCACCACCGACGAGGAGGTGAATTGGCTGAAGCAGGTCTATGGCCTCTCCAAGCTCGCCAATTACGAGGCCCATATCATCGGGCCGGACGAGATCAAGGAGCATCACCCGTTCCTCAACACCGACGGCATCAAGGCCGCCTTCCTGACCGTGACCGACGGCCATGTGGCGCCGGCCGACATCACGAACGCGATGGCCGCGGGTGCGCGCAAGCTCGGCGCCGAGATCTATCGCCGCACGCTCGTCACCGACATCAAGCTGCTCAAGACCGGCGAATGGCAGGTCATCACCGACAAGGGCAACATCACCTGCGAGCATGTGGTGAACTCCGCCGGCTCCTATTGCGACGTGGTGGGGGCCTGGACCGGCCATAACGTGCCGATCGCCAATATGCTGCATCACTACATGATCACCGAGCCGCTCAAGGAGCTGATCCAGCTCGAGAAGGAACTGCCGGTGGTGCGCGATCCCTATTCGCATGCTTACTTGCGCGAGGAGACCAACGGCGTGCTGGTCGGTCCCTATGAGACCGCGACCGCCCATGTCTGCTGGGACGGCAAGCCGCCGGCCTGGGACTTCGAGAGCGAGCTGATCGCGCCCGAGCTCGACCGCCTGACACCCTGGCTGGAGAAGGCGGCCGAGCGCTTCCCGCTCTTCGGCGAGGCCGGCCTCAAATCGATCATCTCCGGCGCCATCACCCACACGCCCGACGGCGTCTATCTCTCCGGCCCCGCGCACGGGCCGAAGAACTACTGGATGCATTGCGGCGCCTCGATCGGCATCTGCCAGGGCGGCGGCGCCGGCAAATACCTCGCGCAGTGGATGGTGCATGGCCAGGCCGAGATCAATATGCGCGAGTTCGATCCGCGCCGCTTCGGCAACTGGGCGACCAAGGACTACACCACCGAGGTCTCCATCGCCGACTATCATCACATGTATTACTGCTACAAGCCGGCCGAGCAGCATCAAGTCGGGCGCGGCCTGCGCAAGTCCGCGATCTATGACAGGCTCGCGGCCGCCGGCGCGCAGTTCAGCCAGATCTTCGGCTGGGAACGCGCGCGCTGGTACGACAAGAGCGGGAAGGGCGAGACCTATTCCTTCAAGCGCTCCAACTGGTGGGACGCGGTCAAGGCGGAGTGCAAGGCGGTGCGCGAGCGCGTCGGCCTGATGGATCTCTCGACCTTCGCCAAGTTCGACGTGAAGGGCGCCGACGCCCATGCCTTCCTGGAGCGGATCTGCGCCAACAAGATCCCGGCCAAGGACGGCGGCATCATGCTGGGCCATCTCCTCAACGAGAACGGCTTCATCGAGAGCGAGATCACGGTCACGCGCCTGGCGCCCGATCATTTCTACGTGCTCTCGGCGGCCGTGGCACAGCTCTACGACATGGACCAGCTGAGCTGGCGCCTGAAGCCGAATGAGCGCGTCACCATCACCGACATCACCGACGATTTCGGCGTGCTGGTGCTGGCGGGACCGAAGGCGCGCGACGTGCTGGCGGCCTGCACCAAGACCGATCTCACCAACGCCTCTTTCCGCTGGCTCACGGGCAAGGAGATCGAGGTCGCGGGCGCGAAGGGCGTGCGTGCGCTCCGCGTCAATTATGTCGGCGAGCTCGGCTGGGAACTGCATGTGCCGATGAAGCAACTGCCGACCGTGTTCGACGCGGTGATGAAGGCCGGGGCCGCCCACGGCATCCAGCTTTTCGGCACCTATGCGATGAACTCGCTGCGCATGGAAAAGGCCTATCGCGGCTGGGGCTCGGAGCTGACGAACGAGGTCACGCTCATCGAGGGCGACATGGAGCGCTTCACCAACCTCGACAAGGACTTCACCGGCAAGGCCGCCACCCTGCGCTCGAAGCAGCAGGGGGCCCGCATCAAGCTCGTCTATATGACGGTCGATGCGGCCAACTCGGATTGTTACGGCAATGAGCCGATCTATCAGGGCGACAAGGTCGTCGGCATCACCACGGGCGGTGCCTATGGCCATGCGATCGACAAGTCGCTGACCTTCGCCTATGTCGACCCCAAGCTGGCCCAGGACGGCCAGGCATTCGAGATCCTGATGATGGGCGAGCGCCGCAAGGCCCGGATCGTCCCGCAACCGGCCTGGGATCCGAAGAACGAGCGGCTGCGTGTCTGAGAACTCGCCTTGATGGAAGATGAGCGCGTTCTTCTCAGTCGTCATCCCCGCGAAAGCGGGGACCCATCTTGATCCAGTGCACCGAGCTTAGAGTTGGGGCCCCGCTTTCGCGGGGGTGACATTAGGGGCGGGGATGACAATGGGAGCGGCGCGCGCCGATAGCGTTGTCGTGCTTGTGCCGCGACGCAGACGATCGCGCCTTTAAACCACAGCCGCCCAAGGCTTGCGGCCCAGGATGCGGCGGACCATCGGCTCGAAGGCGTCGATCGGCATGTTCTCGTATTCCGGATCGAACGAGTTCTGGTCGTAATTGTGGCACCAGGCGGCGGTGCGCTCGAACAGCGGGTGGCCGCGATATTGTTCGCGCGCGTTGCGGTCGCCGCCCACATGATGGAAGAAGTAGTAGCCCTGAAAGATGCCGTGATGCTTGACCAGCCAGTGATTGTCCTTGGAGATGTAGGGCTGGAGGATCGCGGCGGCGAGATCGGAATGGTTCTCCGGCGCCATGATGTCGCCGATATCGTGGAGGAGGGCGATCACGACCACTTCCTCGTCCTCGCCGGCGCGGAAGGCGCGCGTGGCGGTCTGGAGCGAATGCTCATAGCGGTCGATCTTGTAGCCGAGCTTGTCGCCGCCCAGACGCTTCAGCTGCGACAGCAATTCGTCCGGAAGGTGCTGGGAATGTTTCTGAAACCGGCGGTCGAGGAGCTGATATTCCTCAAAGGTGCCGTTTTCCATCCGGATGAAATCGACCGTCTCTTCCATCATGCCCTCTCCTTCATGGCCGCGGCCGGCTTCCGGGACTTGCGGAGGACGGGGCGGCAAATGCCATCATAGCCTATCATGAGCGACCCCCGCATTTCCAAGAGCCCTAATTGGGCCAACAGCTTAGCTGAAGGATTGTCGGCCCACGGGCTGATCCTCCGGGGCGGCTTCCAGCCGGCCGAGGAGGACGGGCTGCCTGCCCTGCCCGACGGCCGGCCCGTCCGGCTCCTGCTGCTGGTCGGGAATGCCGGCCCGGCCTTGTGGCGGGCCTTCAGCCAGGCGCCCGAGGCCCGGGACGGCGACCCCCATCCGCTCAACCGCTGGACCCGGCGGGTGGTCGAGGAAGTGGCTGCCGACGTCGAGGCCACCGCGCTCTATCCCTTTGAAATCCGGCCCGCTTGGCCGTTCCAGCGCTGGGCGCAATGGGCCGAGCCGGTGTTCCCGTCACCGCTCGGCCTCCTGATCCATCCCCAATTCGGTCTCTGGCATGCCTATCGCGCGGCGCTCCTCTTTGCCGAGCCGCGCTCGCTGGCGCCGCCCGCCCGGGCCACCCATCCCTGCGAGGTTTGCGCCGAGAAACCTTGCCTGACGGCCTGCCCGGTCGGCGCGTTCAAGCCGGTCGAGGACGGCGTCCGCTACGATGTCCCGGTCTGCCTTAACCACATTGCAGGACCCGCCGGGCATGATTGCCTGGAAGCAGGCTGCCGCGCACGGCGGGCCTGTCCGGTTGGCGCCGAATGGCGCTCTGAACCGGCGCAGGCCGGGTTCCATATGCGGGCCTTCCTGCATGCCGATCGAAGCCGTTAGGCAGGCGCGGCAATTGACGACTCGGGTGCGCCGACCCCAGCATGGCCCTGGCCTTGCGGGCGGTTTTGCGGACCCGCGACGGATCGGGCGTTGAAGGGCGAAGAATGAGCAATCGGGTTGTGATGGTGGTCCATAGCGAGTGGCGCGAGAAGCGGATCTCGCCCCATCTGACCGCCCGCGGTTACCAGGTCGAATGCCGCTGCCCGGCCCAGGGCGATCGGCTGCCGGAGAATGTCGAGGACTACGCCGCCGCCATCGTGCTGGGCGGCGTGCAGAGCGCCAACGACGCCGACAATGTCGACTATATGCGCCATGAGTTGGACTGGATCCGGCGCTGGGTCCAGCAGGACCGGCGCTATCTCGGCATCTGCCTGGGCGGCCAGTTGCTGGCCCGCGCGCTGGGCGCCCGCGTCGATGTCCATCCGCAAGGGCTGCACGAGATCGGCTATTGGCCGATCGAGCCGACGAAGGAGTCGGGCGATCTCTTCGCCGGTCTCGGGCATGTCTATCACTGGCACAAGGAAGGCTTCGAGCTGCCGCAGGGCGCCGAGCTGCTGGCGCGCGGCGCGCGCTTTCCGCATCAGGCGTTCCGCCGGGGCCAGGCCTACGGGCTGCAGTTTCATCCCGAAGTGACCGGCGAGGATGCGCGCGGCTGGCTGGGCGAGACTCCCGACTACGAGGCCAGGCCCGGGGCGCAGGCGCGCGATCTGCATCTCGCGAGCATCGAGAAACATGATGCGGCGCTCGGCCGTTGGACCTTGCGCTTCATCGACCGTTGGATCGGCGAGACAAGGGCCGATTCAAGACCGTCGCCTGTGTCTATTGTTGCAACGCCCCGCGTCGCCCACGGCTGAGAGCCGCGCCGGCGCGGATTGACTGGCCCATCATCGTCTGTCGATTCCGTGGTGGCGGTTTGCCGCTTGTGCGGGTTCGAGCCGCTGTTGTATAGGCCTTTCGCTCGTTATCTGCCCGATCGATAAGGGGGACCCTCTTGCGCCTCGTTCTAGCGATTTGCGCGTTGAGCTGCGCGCTCGTCTTCGCCGGATCTGCATCCGCAGACTCTTCCGCCGCCAACCCGACCGTCACCCAGGTCGCGCAGAACAGCCAGTTCGCGAATCTGCTCGGCCAAAGCTCCTACAAGGAGCTCCCGGTCGAGACGCCGAAGCCTGCCGCATCCACCGGCACCCTGAAGCTGACCGGGATCGTCGCCACCGGCGCCTTCAAGAACCTCACCGACCCGATCCAGTGGACGGTGGTGCGCGTCGCGAACGGCGGCGTGCCGCAGGCGGTCCTCGCGCGCGACAAGAAGCCCGAGGCGACCTTCAAGCTGCCGCCCGGCAAATACATCGTCGAGGGCATCTGGAAGGCGATCGTCGTCCAGCGCGACATCGAGGTTCCGGAGGGCAAGCCGGTCAAGCTGGTGTTCAACTACAATGCCGGCACCGTCAGCATGAAGATGATCCCCTACACCGGCGGCGCGCCGATCACGACCGCGGTGCAGTGGGAGCTCTACATCCTGCGCAAGGGCGCGGGCGCCAATCTTCAGGAGAGCGACCGCCTGTTCCTGGTGGTGGCGCCGACCCAGCAATTCTCGCTGCCCGAGGGCAGCTACGTGGTGCGCGCCAGCTATGGCGGCACCTCGGCCGATCTGGTGATGCCGATCCAGGCGGGCAGCGTCTACAAATACACGATCAATCTCTATTCCGCGAAGATCACCTTCAACGCGCCGAACACGGACCAGGCGACGAGCTGGCAGATCCTGCGTGCCAAGCCCGACGGCGATGGGACCCGTCGCATGGTGGCGAGCCAGACCGGCGCGGCACCGACCTTCCTGCTGCGCGAGGGCAAATATGTCGTCCGCGTGTCCAACGGCAAGGCGACGGCCGAGCAGCCCTTCGAGGTGAAGGCTGCCAAGAACACCACGGTCAAGGTCAAACTCGCGGCGAAGTAAGCGCGCCGCACGGAGCCTCAATGAGAAGGGCGCCGAACTCGTTCCGGCGCCCTTTTTGCTGTGTCGGGATTCAGGCGATGACGCGCGCCTCGCCCATCTCGGGGAGGAAATAGACCAGGTCGATATCCGGGGGCTTGAGGCCGTTTTGCATCAGGATCGCGGTGATCTGGCCGCGGTGATGGGTCTGGTGGTTGAAGAGACCGGACAACAAGTCGCGGGTTCGCGCCTCGATCTGCTTGTCGCGCTTGACCGTCCAGAAGCGCGTTTGCGCCTCCAGCCTCTCGTCCGTCAGTCCGTCCAGGAGATCGATCAGGGCCCTGTCTTCCTGCTCGCGGGCAGCGCGTAGCGAGGGGAAATCGTCATGGAGGAGCTGGTCCAGCGAACGCACACCCCGGTCGGTCCCGGCGATGCGCCCCGACCAGAGACGATCGCCCACCAGCAGATGATTGAGCGTGCGATGGATGGAGCCGAAGAACAGGCCGCAATCGGACCGATAGGCGTCGTCGTCGAGCGTCGCCACCTGATCGTAGATCTGCCGGTTGACCCATTGATTGAAACGCGCCATCAGCGGGAAATGCCGCATCGCAGAGCTCCGGTACGAGTGAGAAGGATGAAGTCCCGCAGATTACCGGAAGCGGCGAATCGTCATCGCTGAAATTTTCTCACGCCGCTTGTGAGCGCAGCACAAGCTTCGGCGGGGCAGGCCTGCGGGTCTGACGAGTTTAGGCCGCGGGTACGCCCAACGCCTGCTCGATGGCGTCGGTCAGCTTCGCGTCCGAGGGTTTGACGGTGCTGGTGAACCAGGCGGCCAGCTTGCCGTCGCGTCCGATCAGGATCTTGTGGAAGTTCCATTTGGGCGCCCCTTGGGGGCCGGTCTGCTCGAGGGCCCAGCGGTAGATCGGATGGGCGCTCTCTCCGACCACCGTCTGCTTGGCCATGATCGGAAAGCCGATCCCGTAGGTGGTCTCGCAGAAACGCTTGATCTGGCTGTCCGGGTCGGGCTCCTGCGCGCCGAAATCGTTGGCCGGCACGCCCAGCACCGTGAAGCCGCGGTCGCGATAACGCTGCCAGAGCGCCTCGAGGCCGCGATATTGCGGGGTGAAGCCGCAATAGGAGGCGGTGTTGACCAGCAGCACGACCTTGCCGCGGAACATCTCCGGCTTGAAGGCCGTGCCTTCGACCGAGGGAAGCGGGAGCCTGCTCCAATCGACGGGCGTCGGGTACGCGGAAGTGGAGGTGCCTTGGCCGCCGGTAATGCTGGTCATGATCATGCCTGCGAGCGAGAGGAGATGACGGGGCTTCATGTCGCTCCATTATAAACGCGAACGCGGATTGCGGCGCGGCTTCCTTTGTGGCGAAGGGGCGGGCCTGGCGGCTTCCATGATCTCGATCCGGTAGCAGCAGCGCCGTTCCCCCGAGGCGAGCCCGTCGCCGCTGACCAGATGCTGGACCCGCTCGACTTTGGCGCCGGGCCCCAGGACGGTGCGAAAGAGCTGCAGCTCCGAGCGGCAAAATCCCTGGCAGGCGGTGGCGGCGGCGCAGATCGGGCAATGATGCTCGAGCAGCAGCAGGCTGCCATCCGCCTCCTCGCGAATCTCGGCCATGTAGCCTTCGCGCGTCCGCTCCTGCGCCAGGCGCTGCAGCTTTCCGGCGACGTCTGGCGCCGACGCGAGCGCCGCCCGATACCGGCGGTGCTGCTCGGCCTCGCGCGCCGCGATCAGCCGGTCGAGCGCCTTGGCCCCGAGCTTGCTGCGGACGGTCTCGATCAACTCGACCGCGAGACGGTCATGGCCATCCGGGAACTCGGCGTGGCCCGCCTCGCTCAAGGACCAGTTGAGGCCCGGGCGGCCGACGGCGCCCCTGGCCTCGCCGGCCTGGACCAGTCCCGCCTCGCGCAACGTCTCGAGCCGCTGGCGCGCACCCTGGGGCGTGATGCCCAGGGCAGCGGCGGCGGCTGCGGTCGAGATCGGCCCGCGGGTCTTCAGCAGTCGGAGAACCTCGTCGTCGCTGGTCGCCATCGTCCTGTGATCCTCGGGCTCTCAGCCTAGTTTGACAACAAACCAGTTGTCAAATTCGACGACGCCATTTAGAAACGAAAAGGTTTCAAAAGGGGAGAGATCAGATCATGGATCCTGCGCTCGCGGGCGCCGATCCTTACGCTGGGGAAGGCTGGCGGGAAATCCTCGGCCAGGGCCGCTGGGCACCTTTCCTGCTGATCTGCTTCGGCATCTGGCTCCACGCAGCGGACGGGTTGATCGTCGTGACGACCATCCCCGCGATCGTCGCCGACATCGGCGGGATCGCCTGGACCGGCTGGGCCTTCGCGCTCTATCAGGTCGCCTCGATCGTGGCGGCGTCGCTGGGCGGCCTCATGGCGTTGCGCTTCGGCATCGGCCGCGCGACGGCTGCGGCCAGCGCCCTCTTCACGCTCGGCTGCGTGCTCGATGCGATGGCGCCGGATATGGGTTTCTTCCTCATCGGCCGCCTCGTCCAGGGGCTTGGCGGCGGCGTGATGGTGGCGCTCTTCCACGTCGCCGTGACGCGCGTCTTTCCGGAACGGCACTGGACCCGCATCTTCGCCTGGGTCTCCGCGGTGTGGGGAGTCTCGGCGCTGTTCGGGCCGCTGGTCGGCGGGCTCTTCGCCGAGGCCGGGCTCTGGCGCGACGCCTACTGGGCCTTCGGCGCCCAGGCGCTGGTGGTGGCGCTCTGCTCGCCCTTCCTCTTCGGCAATGTGGCGTCCTCGGCGCGAGGCCTCGAGCTGAGGGCACCCTGGCGCGCGCTTTTCATGCTGGTGCCCGGCGTACTCGGAATTGCAGCCGCGAGCGTTGTCGATTCGGCGGGTCTCGCGGCGCTGTCGGTCGCGATCGGCCTCGGCTTTCTGGCGCTGTTCTTCTATTTCGACAGGCGCGAGCATTCGCCGCTGCTGCCCGAGCGATCCCTGTCCGCGGCGCCGGTGCGGTTCGGGCTGCTGATGGTGCTCTGCTTCTCGGTCGCGACCATCTCCTTCAGCGTCTATGGGCCGCTGCTGCTGGTGCAGCTGCATCACATCACCCTGCTCGAGGCGGGCTATATGATCGCGATCGAATCCGTCGCCTGGAGCGTCACCGCGATGACGGTGGGCTGGGTCCGGCCCAAAGGCGAGCCGCTTTGCATCAAGCTCGGCGCCAGCATGATCGCGCTGGGCCTTCTCGGCTTCGCGCTCTCGGTGCCGCAGGGGCCGGTCTGGGCCATCGCCGTCTCGGCCGGATTGCAGGGCGGCGGCTTCGGCGTGAGCTGGGCCTTCATCGCGCGTCGGGTCGCGTCGGGCGCGATCGAGGCCGAACGGGAACGGGCGGCCGGCGCGCTGCCGACCACGCAGATGCTGAGCTATGCGATCGGCGCCGCGCTCGCCGCCATCATCGCCAACGGGCTGGGTCTGGAACTGGTCACCCCCGAAGCGCGGCTGCAATCGATCGGGTTCTGGATCTTCTGCGCCTTCCTGCCCCTGACCCTGCCGGGCTTCCGCGCCGCCTGGCGCCTGGCGCGTTAGGCGGATCGAGCGCCCAAGGCGCCTCCCTCCCTCGGTAACTTGACGTCCGGTCCTGCTTGGGCACGGAATGAGGGCTCGCCGTCGGTCCGAGTCCGTTGCGCCCCTTTTGCCGGTGCCGCCCCGACCGCCGCCGGGCAGGAGAGGGCTCATTTCCATGCATGCGGATTCCGGAAGACTGGCGGCCCTGCGCCGCATCACCAACATCAAGACGGCGCCGTTCGTTCCCGACGACCGTTACGGTGCGCCGACACCGGATTTCAACTGGTTGCCGCTCGATTTCGACAAGAAGACCGGCGACGGTTTCTTCCTGCTGCGCTTCGAGCCCGGCGCCCGCTCGGCGCCGCATGAGCATAGCCATGGCGAATCCTTCCTGATCATGGAAGGCGAGCTCCACGACAGCGACGGGACGATTTTTCGTCCCGGCGATTTCGTGCGCTACGAGCCCGGCAGCAAGCATTGGAGCGTGGCGCCACGAGGCTGCGTGATCGCGGTCTTCCTGCGCGGCTATAACCGGCGCTTGGAGCCGGGCGAGAGCGAAGCCTGAGCCGGCCGGCGACAGCGCCATCGCGTCAGTAAGGGAAATGGCTCAATGAGCGTGACAACGACGGCTGATCTTCAGGCAGCCGCGAAGCGATTCAGCCTGTTCGCCGCCGTCCTGCTGCTCGCGTTGTTGAGCATCGCGCTCGGGCTGACGGTCTCCGCCGAATGGTTCTGGCCGCTGCTGCTTCTTCTGCCGCTCCTGGCGCTCGGGGTCGGCGACCTGGTGCAGCCTTCCCATTCGCTGATGCGCAACTATCCGCTGCTGGCGCATTTCCGCTGGCTGTTCGAGGCGCTGCGGCCTTACTTGCGCCAGTACATCGTCGAGGACGATCACTCCGGGAAGCCCTACAGCCACGACGAACGGGCGCTGATCTATGCGCGCGCGAAGGGGCAGGAGGATCGCCAGCCCTTCGGCACCGAGCTCGACGCCTATTCGAGCGCCTTCGAATGGATGACCCATTCGATCGCGCCGAAGCCGGTGGTGACAGAGCCGTTCCACATCAAGGTCGGCGGCCAGGACTGCAAGAAACCCTACCCGGCCGCGATCCTCAACATCTCCGCCATGAGCTTCGGATCGCTGGGACCCAACGCGATCGAGGCGCTCAATTGGGGTGCCAAGCTCGGCGGCTTCTATCACGACACCGGCGAGGGCGGCATCAGCCGCTATCACCGGATTCATGGCGGCGACATCGTCTATGAGCTGGGCACCGGCTATTTCGGCGCGCGCAATCCGAACGGCAGCTTCAGCCCGGAGCGCTTCGCCGAGCAGGCGCAGAACGACCAGGTCCGGATGATCGAGATCAAGCTCAGCCAGGGCGCCAAGCCCGGCCATGGCGGCATCCTTCCGGCGGCCAAGGTCTCGGCCGAGATCTCCGACGCGCGCGGCGTCGCCCTGGGCGTCGATTGCGTCTCGCCCAGCCGCCACTCGGCCTTCTCGACGCCGGTCGGGATGATGGAGTTCATCGCGCAGCTTCGCGAGCTCTCCGGCGGCAAGCCGATCGGCTTCAAGCTCTGCATCGGCCACCCGACCGAGGTCTTCGCGCTGATCAAGGCGATGCTGAAGACCGGCATCAAGCCCGACTTCATCGTGGTGGACGGCAAGGAGGGCGGCACGGGGGCGGCCCCGGCCGAGCTCTCGGACCATCTCGGCATGCCGCTGCGCGAGGGGCTGGTGCTGATGCGCAACGCCCTGGTCGGCGCCGGCCTGCGCAGCGAGATCCGCCTCGTCGCCAGCGGCAAGGTCGTCAGCGGCTTCTCGATGGCGGTCAATCTGGCGATGGGCGCGGACTGGTGCAACGCCGCGCGCGCCTTCATGTTCTCGCTGGGCTGCGTGCAGTCGATGCGCTGTCACACCAACCGCTGTCCCACCGGCGTCACGACCAACGACCCGATCCTGCAGCGCGGCCTCGACGTGGCGCTCAAGGCGCGACGCGTGGCGGGTTTCCAGCATCACACCCTCGAGGCGCTGGCGGAGCTGGTCGCTGCCGCCGGCCTCGATCACCCACAGGACCTGATGCCGCGCCATATCTGGCACCGGCTCAACCCGATCGAGGTCCGCACCCTCGACCGCATCTACAATTTCCTGGAGCCGGGCGTGCTGGTCTCGGCCCCGGACATGACGCCCTATGCCGACGAATGGCGCGCCGCCGACGCGGACTCCTTCATCCCGCGCATGGATGTCGGCCCGCAGCGCGAGGGCGAGAGCGCGGCCTAGAGCGGCGGCGGACGGTCAATCGAGCCGGTCGATTCCGGCATAGGCTTCCTGACCCTGGTCGATCCGTGTGCGGCGCATCTCCGCGCTGCCGCCGCCGTCGGGCGGCTCCGGGAACGGCGTGGCTTGCGCGAAGCGGCGGACGACGTTCTCGGTGATCCGGGAAATATTGTTGGCATAGCCGTTATGGGCGAGGGACGCCGCCCAACTGATCGAGCCCGTCGAGAAGACGGCGCCACCCTTCGGCGTCTCGAAGAACACCAGGTCCGCGTAGCACTTCTCCGCCTCCTGCCCATTGATGGTGGGGTGGTGGAAGGGCGTTTCCTCGGGAACCACGTTGTACTGCCGCGTGTGACCCTCGGAGCGAGCGACGATCAGGGTGTGCGCGGGCGTGCCGAGCCAGGGATCGGCCCGGTCGATCTCCGATCCCGCAGCGCCGCCGCCAATGCTGCCGAAATCGCCGAGGATCTCCTCCTCGACGCCTTCGAAGATGAAGCGCGCGCGGGGATCGTCGCTTTCGGGCCGCCGGCGGTAATGGGAGGAATAGTCGAAGCCGGTGGCGACCGTGCCGACGCCGACAAGCTTCTGCGGCGCCGTCGCTGACCGGCGCCACAAACCGCCGAATTCTCCGGTGAAGCTCATATAGGCCTCGCCCGCCTCGCTGTCCCAGTAGCGGGCGCCCGTTTCCGCGCGGCGCAGCTCCACGAGCCATGGCTTTTGCGGATGAAGCGCCGTGCGCCAATAGAAGCCGTTGCCGCCGAGATACATCAGCCGCCCGCCGGCCGCGAGATAACGGATCATCGCGTCCCACATGGCGGTGGTCCAATATTCGGGATGGGTCCCCGTGATCACCACCTTATAGCGGGCGAGCCGCGACAATCCCTCCGCATGCACCGCATGATCTGTGATCAGGTCGAACGGCAGGCGGCGCGCCTCCAGCCAGTCGGTCACATGGGTGTCCGCGGCAAGGGCCCAGACCTTGTTCTTGACATGCATGCTGAACAAGGGCCGGCGGGCGCTCGAATAGAACACGCCGTAACCGTCGCAATGGCGGTCATAGGTGGAGAGGCCGAGCTCTCGATGTTCGTTCAAGTAGAGATCCGACGCGTCGTAGGTCGCGACCGCCCCGTTCTTCATTTCCATATTGGGATCGTCGAAGTCGTAATGCTCGTTCGAATAGGCGACATAAGTGACCGAGGAGGCAAGGAAGGCGATATCGGCGCGGTTCTCGCCGCTCCGCTCCTCCACCAGAAACACGACATGGTGCTCCGCATCGCCGGCCGTGAGCTTCGCCGCGTAAATGCCGCTGGCCAGGTCGTCCGGGAGGTCGAACGCAAAGGTCTCATCCCAGGCGCAGTCCTCCAGATCGTCGTCGTGGAAGTGAACGGCACGATAATGCGCCGGCTTCTCCAGGAACTTCTGGGAGGTGCCGTCCCATTGGGCGCCCGTGACGCCGCGGGCCGGAAGATTCATCAACTCGGCATCGAGGCCGCCGATCCGGTCGGCGATCCGCGAGGCGGTGAAGTCATGGGCGAAATCCCAGAAGGCGGCCGCTTGGCCCACTTGTTCCGGCCCGCCCGACCCATAGGCCTCGATATCCACCGCGGCGGGAATCCGAGCCAGCATGATCGGGGATTCGAGACGTCCGTTGAAGAACCCCGTCATCCTCGGTGCCGCATCCTGCCCGTTCCGACGGGCGGCGAAGCTGAGCGGCAGCCCCGCCAGCCTTCCCTCCAGCGGCAGGCCATCGCCCGTCGCTTCCACGAGGGCGGTCCCGAAGCCATGAGGATCGACGGTCTTCATCATCAGCGTCATCTGGCCGGTATCGCCGGAAAGGCCGATCCCAACGGTGGTCCAGCACCGCGCTGGCAACGCTTGAGGAAGCGCCAGGCTGGCGGTCGCCCCGGTTCCATCGCCGAGTTCCATCAGCAGCCTCGACCGCCTGTCGATGCCGATCTTGAAACCGAGCTTTCTGCGCTCGTCCCACCGCGCAAGGAGAGTTCTGGCCCTGTTTCGTGGGGGTCGTGGCGAAGACGTTGAAGACGAAGCCGACAGCCCGGTTGTCCATCGCGGGACCAGGCGAGACGGTCATGAAGGAGCCGATCTCGGTGCCCTGCTTCTTGCCGGGAATGGAGGTCTTGCGGCAGGCTGCGATGGGGGCTTCCTTGAAGCCCGGTCCGGTATCCCGGGGATCGCCGCAGATGATCCGCACGAGCGCCGCGTCGAAGGCGGCGACCCCGTCGGTGGAGACCATGAAACGGGCCTTGTCGCCGGGGCGGTAGATGAGTTCCGCCGGATAACCGATGATCTTCATTCTGCTTCAGCCGAATTGGGGAGGGGAGCGCCGGTGACACGCTGCCAGCGCATCTTGAGGACTTCCCACTCGGCGCGCTTGTGATCGGTGAAGACGCGTTCATCGATGAACCGCACGGGATCCCCGCGATTCTTGCCGAGGCGGGCGAGGCGCCAGTGTTTCGAATCGATGGCGACGATGACCTCGCGATCGGCGATCGGGACGAGGCGCAGGCAATTCAGGGCGCGCCGCAGCTCCAGCGAAAAATCCTTGCGCTCCTTACGTAGGAACTCCGGCAGCAGTTTGGCGTCGTCGGGGCTCAATGGATACACGCCGTACCTCCTCCTTTCGAAGCTGCAGGAACGAATCAGCCGCCGGCCTTGACCTTCTCGAAGATGTCGAGCAGCCGCTGGCGCTTCGCTTCCTCCATCGGCTGGAAGAATATGCCATTTTTCAAATAGGTCTCCGGCTCGCTCAGTCCGAGGTTCGCCAGGGTCTTCTTATCAGCCATCGCGAAGGCCTTGCTGTTGGAATGGCCGGTTGCCAGCTGCTCGATCAGGTAGAGGCCGGATTCGGGCGAGATCAATGCATCGAGAAGATCATATTTGCGCTCGGCATCGGCGGGGCCGTTCTTGGTCATCACAAAGCCGCAGACCCAAGTCAGGATTCCTTCCTTGGGCGTCATATATCGGATCTTCACGCCCTGCTTCTGGAGATTGAAGGCGGAGGACGGCCAAGCATAGGCGGCGACCAGCTCACCCGAAGCGAGACCCTGTTCGATCGTCGTCGGATCCGACCAGTAGAACCGCAGCAGGTCGCGCTGCTTGCGCAACATATCACCGGTCCTAGTGGTTCCCGCCTGACATAAGAATTCGGCTTGGGATTCCCTTTGTGGCGTGCGCATGCGAGTTTGGCGCATGCGCACAGGAATATCGTTCACCGTTTCGCCGACCGATCGCGCCCGCCTGTCGGCGCTGGTCAGGGATCGCAACGCGCCGCAGAAGCACGTCTGGCGCGCCGAGATCGTGCTTTTGTCCGCCGAGGGTGTCGGCACCGTCGAGGTCATGCGCCGGACCGGCAAGTCGAAGACCTGCGTGTGGCGCTGGCAGGAGCGCTTCGCTGCGGAAGGCTACGAGGGACTGCTGCGCGACAAGACACGGCCGTCGCGCATTCCGCCGCTCGGCCCCGAGGTCGCCGAGCGTGTGGTGGCGCTCACCCTTGCCGATCCGCCGGGCGAGACGACGCACTGGACCGCCGACATGATGGCAAAGGAAGCCGGCATCAGCGCCAGCGCGGTGCGGCGCATCTGGAAGGCGCATGGCCTCGCACCCCACCGCTGGCGCCAGTTCAAGCTCTCCAACGATCCGAAATTCGTCGACAAGCTGCGCGACGTCGTCGGCCTCTATGTCGATCCGCCGGCCCACGCCATCGTGCTGTCGGTCGACGAGAAGAGCCAGATCCAGGCGCTCGACCGGACCCAGCCCGGCCTGCCGATGAAGAAGGGGCGGCTCGGCACGATGACGCACGACTACAAGCGCAACGGCACCACCACCCTGTTCGCCGCCCTCAACGTGATCGACGGCACCGTCATCGGCAGGAACATGCAGCGCCATCGCCATCAGGAGTTCATCCGCTTCCTCAATGCCATCAACGCCGAGGTTCCCGCCGGCAAGGCCGTGCACGTCATCCTCGACAACTATGCCCCCCACAAGCACCCCAACGTGCGCGCCTGGCTCGACCGCCACGAGCGCTTCACCTTCCACTTCACGCCGACCTCGTGCTCCTGGCTCAACGCGGTCGAGGGCTTCTTCGCCAAGCTGTCGAAGCGGCGCCTCAAACGCGGCGTTTTCCACTCCGTCGTCGATCTCCAGGCCGCCATCAACCGCTTCCTCGCCGAGCACAACAACCAGCCC
>CAVOLB010000164.1:0-13783 GCA_963696655.1 uncultured Alphaproteobacteria bacterium | reverse complement strand
AGGCGTGCTTTCGAAGGGAATGCGCAGCGGCGCGACGGGCGGGTCCGAGAGCGCCAGCCCCTTGTCGAAGGCATCGGTCAGCTTGCGGAAGGCGGTCGCCAGACGAGGATCGACCGGTGCGCCATAGATCGGGTGATAGGAGGTTGCGTAGAAGCAGCTGGCCCTGAGGAAGAGCTCTCGGGCGCCGGCCCGGCGGCCCTTGGCCAGAGCCTCGTCGGCCGCCGCGGCGAAGCGATCGCCGGCCGCCATCCAGGCTTCGTAGAAGGCGGAATCGTCGCCCTCGCCGACGGCCTTCCCCACCGCGAGGATCTCGCCGAAATCCGCGCCTCCATAAGGAATGTAAGCCAGGGGCCAACTGCCGAACCCGTCATGGAAGTCGCTTTTGAAGATCAACCCCATGGGGGCGTCTTCCTTCCATTGACAATCGGATCGGGGCGGCCCCACGCAGGGCGCGAAGCCGCCCAGCCCCCGTGAACGTCCTACTTCGCCTTGGTGCAGTAGGCGCAGATCTTGTTGCCGTCCAGGTCGCGGACATAGGCCGCATAATTGCTGCCGCCGGCAGGCCGGGGACCCGGCTTGCCTTCGTCCGTTCCGCCATGGGCGATCGCCGCGGCGTAGAACCCGTCGACCGCCTTCCGCGATTTCGCCGTGAACGCGATCATCGTGCCATTGCCGAAGGTCGCCGGCTTCTTGTTGTAGGGCTTGGTCACATAGAACTGGGACTTCGCCGGCGCGTTCTTCGGGCCATAGCCGACATAGCGGCCTTCCATTCCCGTCTGAACGAGCCCGAGCGGCGCCAGCGCGGCGTCGTAGAATTTGGCGGCGCGCTTCACGTTGTTGGTTCCGACCATGAGGTAGGCGAGCATGCTGTTGTCCCCTGAAAAGGAAGGTTCCCGGCTGACCCGGTGTTGCGCAGGCAAAATGTACCGTCTTGATCTTTCCCGCAAGGCTGCCGCGGGGGTAGCCTGGGCGTAACTCTCGCCGCCTCAACAGCGAGGATCGACGATCGAGGAGGGAGATTTCGATGGAGCGGATCGGGTTCGTGGGGCTGGGCCGCATGGGACGCCCCATGGCCAGCAATCTCGTGCGGAAGGGCTTCCGCCTTTCCGTCTATGACATCAACCCGGCCGCGGTCCGTGCCTTGCAAGAGGTTGGCGCCAAGCCGGCCAACGGCGTACCCGGCGTGGTCGAGGGCAGCGACGTGATCGTCACCATGCTGCCCAGCGGCATCGAGGTCGATGCCATCGCCAGCGGCCCGGACGGCATCTTCGCCCATGCCAGCCCCGGCCAGCTCGTCATGGATATGAGCACCATCGAGCCGCGCACCACCGACAAGCTCGCGGCCGCGGCGGCCAAGCGGGGGCTCGCCTTCGTCGATGCGCCGGTCGGCCGCCTGGCGAGCCATGCCGACCGCGGCGAATCGCTGTTCATGGTGGGTGGCACGGACGCCGATTTCGCGCGCGTGCTGCCGCTGCTTCAGGCCATGGGCACCACGATCCATCATTGCGGACCGGCCGGCAGCGGCATCCGCACGAAGCTGGTCAACAATCTGCTGGCCGTGGCCAGTTGCCAGCTCAACGCCGAGGCGCTCGCTTTGTCGCAACGCCTCGGTCTCGATCTCGCCAAGACGCTCAAGGTCATCCATGGGACGACGGCCACCAACGGGCAGCTCAAGCTCAACTGGCCGGGCAAGGTGCTGGCGGGCGACACGGCGCCCGGCTTCTCCATCGACCTGGCGCATAAGGACCTGTCGCTGATCATCGCCGCGGCGCAGGCCGAGACCATGGCGCTGCCGATGGTCGCCGCCGCCCGCGAGGCCTTCACCATGGCCCGCACCGCCGGCCATGGCGGCAGCGACTTTTCCGCCATCGTCGACTGGTTCTGCTCCGTCTCCGGCGCGCCGAAGCCGCGCCTGCGCGAGGCCGACTAGGAAACCAGAGAGACCGCGAAATCGGTCTGGCGTCGGCCAAAGCCGCATGTCACGAGTAGGGCCGGTTCCAAGGGCCGGCAGAAGGGGAGCGCCAGCGATGGCGGAGACGGGGAAGACGGAGACGACGGGCTGGCCGGCGGCGATCCATGCGGCGCTGAAGAAACATGATGTACGACAAGTCGCCTATGTCCCCGACGGCGGCCATACCGAGCTCTTGCAGCGCGTCCATGCCGATCCGGCCATGACACCGGTGCTGCTGACGAGCGAGCAGGAGGGTGTCGGCGTCGTGACCGGCGCCTGGCTGGGCGGGCAGCGCAGCGCGCTGGTCATGCAGTCGAGCGGCGTCGGCAATTGCGTCAATCTGCTGTCCCTGGTGCGGCTCTGCCAGCTGCCCTTCCTGGCGCTGGTGACGATGCGCGGCGAATGGGGCGAGTTCAATCCCTGGCAGGTGCCGATGGGCTCGACCACGGCGCAGGCCTTCGCGCTGATGGGCGTCCAGGTGCAGCGCGCCGAGACGCCCGACGAGGTGGCGCCAGTAATGCAGGCCGCGTGCGCCATGGCCTTCGAGGGCGGCACGCCGATGGCGGTGCTGCTGGCCCAGCGCCTGATCGGCGCCAAGGAGTTCCTGAAATGACCGCGGCCCGCTTCCAGCGCCGCCCGGCGGTGGCGCGCCTCCTGGCCGGCCGGCGCGATCTGCTGGTGGTGAGCGGGCTGGGCGCGCCCAGCTACGACGTCGCCGCGGCCGGCGACCATGAGCGCAACTTCTATCTCTGGGGCGCCATGGGCAGTGCGGCCCTGGTCGGGCTCGGCCTGGCGCTGGCGCAGCCCAAGGTCCCGGTGCTGGTGGTGACCGGCGACGGCGAGATGCTGATGGGCCTGGGCGCCCTCGCCACCGTGGCGCTGCGCAATCCGGGCAATCTCTCGATCGTGGTGCTGGATAACGGCCTCTATGGCGAGACCGGGGGCCAGGAGAGCCATACCTCGGGACCCACCGACCTGCCGGCGGTCGCGCGCGGCTGCGGCATCGCCGACGCGCGGACCGTGACAAGCGAGGCCGAGTTGGCGGCGCTCGCGACACGGGCTCATGCGCCGGGCAATGGGACCGTCTTCGCCCGGGTCCCGATCGATCCTGCCCCCTTGCCCCGGATCCTGCCGCCGCGCGATGGTGTGTTCCTGAAGAACCGGATGAGAAGTGCCTTGGGCCTGTCGCCGCTCTGAGTTTTTCTCTTGCTGGGAGAGGAAGCCATGCCGACCGCCACTGTGATCTATCCCGAGTTCGACCGGCCGCTGAGCGAGGATCCCGAGCGCAGCTGGACCTTGCCCGCGCGCTATTATTTCGATCCCGCCATCTACGAGGCCGAGCGCGAGAAGATCTTCTTCAAGAGCTGGCAATATATCGGCCATCGGAGCCAGCTCGAGAATCCCGGCGACTACATCACCGGCGCCGTCGTCGACCAGCCGGTCTTCGTGCTGCGCGACCGCAGCGGCGAGCTCAAGGGCTACTACAATGTCTGCCTGCACCGCGCGCATGAGCTGCTGAAGGGCGAGGGCAGCCTCCGCTCGGCCGCGATCACCTGCCCCTACCATGCCTGGACCTACGATTTCGGCGGAACCCTGCGGGCGGCTCCCAACACCAAGCAGGTCAAGGATTTCACGCCTGAGGATTTCAAGCTGACCCCGATCCGGGTCGAGCTCTTCGCCGGTTTCGTCTTCGTCAATCTCGATCCCGATGCCACCCCGATGACGGAGCAGGTCGGCTGGCTCGCGGAGGATCTGCGCAAGCATGTGCCGGACTTCGACGCTCTCAATCTCTATGAGGGCCGGGCCATCGGCAATGCGGTGACGAAGGCCAACTGGAAGGTCGTCGTCGACAATTATGTCGAATGCTATCACTGCTCGAAGGCCCATCCGGCTTTCGCCGACATGATCGAGATGACGAGCTACGAGAACGAGGTCATCGGCCCGGTCTCCCGCCAGCTGGGTTTCAACACCAAGCCCAAGAACAGCGCCTACGACTTCTCACCGGAAGCGCCGGTCACCCATGCCGCCTTCTGGTTCCTCTGGCCCAACATCACCTTCAACATGATGCCGGGCGACACGCAGCTCTCGGTCGCCGTCATCCAGCCCAAGGGCACCGAGGAAGCCGTCTTCTGGTCGCACAATTACCGCCTCAAGGCCGAGACCGACCCCGCCAAGGTCGCCTATGGGCGCACGGTGCTGGGTCCCGAGGACAACGACCTCTGCGAATTGGTGCAGCGCGGGCTGCATGCCCGCGTCTACAAGCAGGGCCGCATCATCGTCGACCCCGCGCGCAGCGGCATCGGCGAGCATGGCATCCACCATTTTCACCGCATGGTGAAGACCGCGCTCGATCGCTAGCCCGTGGCCAGGGAACGCCCCGGAAGACGGCACGAGATATCGATCACAGGACGGGCATGAACGAAGACCGCAGGCAGCTCGCGGATTGGATCGACCAGGAACGCGCGCGCATCGTCGATTTCTTCCGGGGTTTCATCCGCTGCAAGAGCCCGAACCCGCCGGGCGATACCACCGAAGCCGCCCGCTTCATCGGCGATTTCCTCAAGGGCGAAGGGCTCGCCTTCCGCGTCATCGCGCCCCAGCCCACGATGCCCAATCTGGTGGCAGCCTTCGACGGGGCCAGGCCCGGCAAGCATCTCGTGCTCAACGGCCATATCGACGTGTTCCCGGTCGGCGATGGCAGAGACTGGAGCCAGGATCCCTGGGGCGGCGAGCTGGTCGATGGGAAGATCTATGGGCGCGGCGCCTGCGACATGAAATGCGGCACCAGCGCCTCGATCTTCACCTATGCGCTTCTCCATCGCATCCGCGAGCGCCTCAAGGGGCGCCTGACCTTGACCGCGGTGTCCGACGAAGAGACCTTCGGACCCTGGGGCGCCCGCTACCTGATGGAGCATCATCCCGAGGTCCATGGCGATTGCTGCCTCAATGGCGAGCCGGGCAGCCCCTACACCATCCGGTTCGGCGAGAAGGGGCCGCTCTGGCTCGAGTTCAAGATCCGCACCAAGGGTGCACATGGCGCCTATACCCACGCCACCGAGAGCGCGACGAAGCTGGCCCAGCGTCTGATCGGCGATCTCGAGCTGGTCACGGAAATCGAGCCGAAGCTCTCCGACAACATCATCCGATCGCTCGAATCGGCGCGCGAAGCGACCGACAAGGCCATGGGCAAGGGCGCCGCCGACATCGTGTCGAAAGTGACGCTCAATATCGGCGTCATCGAAGGCGGCCTCAAGGTGAACATGGTTCCCTTCGCCTGCCGCTTCGAGGCCGACATCCGCCTGCCGCTCGGCGTCACCCGCGAGCAGGTCATGGCGGAGGTAAAGAAAATCCTCGCGCGCTACCCGCAGGCCACGGTCGAGGAGATCAACTTCAACCCGCCCTCCTACTGCCCGCCGGACGGCGCCATGGTCAGGATCATTCAGAACAACGTCGAGACGCTGCGCGGCTTCAGGCCCCAGCCCATCGTCAGCCTCGGCGGGACCGACGCGCGGCTCTGGCGCTATCGCGACATCCCTGCCTATGTCTACGGCCCCTTCCCCACCGGCATGGGCTCGGCCGACGAGCATGTGGAGCTCGAGGACTTCATCCACATCGTGAAGGTCCACGCCTTGTCGGCTTACGACTATCTGATGAGCTGACTCAGCGGCGAGCGCGGCGCCTTCCGAGATGTCAAAACTCGGCGACGTGTTTCTTGGCCTGCTGGAGAATGTCGGCGGACAGCTTCGGATCCTTCACGATCCGGGACAGGGTCAGCGCGCCGATCATCATGGAAAGCGCGGCCAGGACCCGCTGCTTCGCGGCCTTCGGTTTGGTTTTTTCCAGCCGCTCGGCGAGGCTGTCGACGAGCTTCACGATGCCCGCCGTCGCCGCGGTCCGGGTGGCATCGTCGCCGCGCGCGAGCTCGCTGCCGAGGGCCGCGAAGGGGCAGCCGCCGGAGGGATCATCGCGGTGCTTCGCCGAAAGATAATTCGCCGCGATCGCTTCGAGCACATTCCCCTTGGCCTTATGGGAACAGGCCGCCAGAAGCGAGCCCATCTCCGGCTCGACGGCGGCGGCGCATGCCTCCGCCACGAGCTGGTCCTTCGACTCGAAATGCCGGTAGAAGCCGCCATGGGTGAGGCCGGCCGCCGCCATCAGCTCGGACAGGCCCGTCTCGCTGATGCCGTTGCGGCGGAACTCGGCGGCCGCGGTCTTGACGATCCGCTGCCGGGTCTTGGCGGTCTCCTGTTTCGATTTCCTCATGCGGCACTGCTTTCCTCAAACCATCCCGCGCCGGGATCTCCGGATTCTCCATGGTGACAGGATTGTATCAACATCGTTGCGTTCACGCTCGCGCAACGCTCGCCGGCCCGAAACCACCCCGCCACCCAGTCCGGACGGAGACGGAGGTCAGCCGGACTCAAGGCCTCCCGGTCGACATCAGGGGTGTCCCCGAGGTGCTGGCGGCGTCGAGCCGGGCCCGCCGCCGGCCGCCGATCCGGCGGACGACCGTGTAGAAGACCGGCGTGAACAGGAGACCGAACAGGGTGACGCCCAGCATGCCGAAGAACACCGCCGTCCCCAGCGACTGGCGCATCTCCGAGCCCGCCCCGGTCGCGACCACGAGCGGCGCCACGCCGAAGATGAAGGAGAAGGAGGTCATCAGGATGGGACGCAGCCGCGTGCGCGCGGCGCTCACGGCGGCCTCGGCCGGCGTCATGCCGCCCTCCTCGGCCTGGCGCGCGAACTCGACGATCAGGATCGCGTTCTTGGCGGCAAGCCCCACCAGGACGACGAAGCCGATCTGGGCCAGGATGTCGATCGGCATGGTGCGCCCGAGCAGGCCCGTGACGGAGGCCAGCAGGCACATCGGCACGATCAGCACGACCGCCAGGGGCAGCTTCCAGCTCTCATATTGCGCGGCCAGGACCAGGAACACGAAGAGTGCGGCGGCGCCGAACACCAGCAAAGTCGGCGTGCCGTGCTGCTGCTGCTGGAAGGCCAGATCGGTCCATTCGAAGCCGATGCCCGGCGGGAGCACCTCATGGGCAAGCTCCTCCATGCGATGCAGCGCCGTTCCCGTCGCGACGCCCGGCGCCGCGGCGCCCAGGATCTCGGCCGCCGGGAAGAGATCGTAGCGCGGCACGCGATAGGGCGCGGTCTCGTCCCGCAGGCGGGCCACGGTGCCGATCGGCACCATCTCGCCCGAGGCGTTGCGCGCCTTGAGGCGGGCGATATCCGCCGCGTCCTGCCGGAAGCTGCCGTCGGCCTGGGCGATGACCTGGTAGGTCCGCCCCAGATAATTGAAGTCGTTCACATATTGCGAGCCCAGATAGACCTGCAGCGTCGAGAACACGTCGGTCGGCGTGAGCCCGACCATCTGCGCCTTCTCGCGGTCGATGTCGGTGTAGATCGTGGGCGAGCTGGTCCTGAAGAGCGTGAAGGCGCCGCCGATCGCCGGATCCTTGTTGGCGGCGGCGACGAGGGCCTGCGCAGCCTTGGCCAGCGCCTCCGACCCCAACCCGCCCTGATCCTGCAGCATCATCTTGAAGCCGCCGGTGCTGCCGATGCCCTGAACCGGGGGCGGCGGGATGGTCAGCACATAGGCGTCCTGGATCACCGAAAGCCGTTTGCGCAGATCGGCCAGCACGGTGTTGGCGGTCACGCCGTCGATCGAATGGTTATAGAGCGAGGGCAGCCCCGAGAAGATCGTGCCGGAGTTCGAGGCGACGGTGAAGGTCGTGGCATCGAGCCCCGCGAAGGGCGCCACATGCTCGATGCCAGGCGTCTCGAGGATGATGTCGATCGCCTTCTTCACCACCGCCTCGGTCCGGTCCAGCGTGGCGCCCGGCGGCAGCTGCACCACCGTGATCAGGTAGCCCAGATCCTGTTCGGGGATGAAGCCGGTCGGCGCGCGCGAGAACTGGACGCCGGTAAGACCGATCAGGCCGACATAGACCAGCAGAACAATGGCCGCGCCGCGGATGAGGCGGCGCGTCAGGCTGCCATAGCCGTTCGAGAGCCAGTCGAAGCCGCGATTGAAGCCGCCGAAACCGGCCTGCAGGACGCGGCGCACCAGGCCTGCGCGGGCTGCATGGTGCGGATCATGCGCCTTGAACAGCACGGCGCAGAGCGCGGGGCTCAGCGTCAGCGAGACGAAGCAGGAGATCACGGTCGAGGCGGCGATCGTGATCGCGAACTGGCGGAAGAACTCGCCCGAGATGCCGGAGATGAACGCGGACGGGACGAACACCGCGCACAGCGTCAGCGCGATGGCGATCAGCGCGCCGCCGACCTCGTCCATGGTCTTGTGCGCGGCCTCGCGCGGCGACATGCCGAGGCGCAGATTGCGCTCGACATTCTCGACCACGACGATCGCGTCGTCGACCACGATGCCGACGGCGAGCACCATGCCGAACAGCGACAGGTTGTTGAGCGAGATTCCCAGGGCATAGAGGACCGAGAAGGTCCCGACGAGCGACACCGGGATGGCGACGACCGGAATGATCGAGGCCCGCCAGTTCTGCAGGAACAGGAACACGACCGCGACGACCAGCAGGATCGCCACGAAGATCGTAGTGATCACCTCGTCGACGGATTTGCCGACGAAGATCGTGGGATCGTAGATGATCTTGTAGCCGAGGCCCGGCGGCAACTGCTTCCCGAGACTCTGCATGGTGGCGATGACTTCCTGCTCCACGGCCAGGGAGTTCGCCCCGGGCTGGGCGAAGATCAGGAGCGGCAGGCCTGGCCCGCGGTCCATGAAGCTCGTCGATCCGTAATCCGCGGCGCCGATCTCGACGCGGCCGACATCGCGCAGCCGCGTCACCCGGCCCTCCGCGTCGGACTTGAGCACGATGTCGCCGAACTGGTCGGGCGTGGACAGGCGGCCCAGCGTCTGGACGTTGACCTGGTAGGCCTCATGCGTGGGAACCGGCGGCTGGTTCAGGATGCCGGCGGAGACCTGGAGGTTCTGCGCGCGCAGGGCGTCCAGCACTTCGCTGGCATTGAGATTTCGGGCCGCGACCTTGTCCGGATCGAGCCAGATGCGCATGGCATATTCGCGGGCACCCATGAGCTGCACGTCGCCGACGCCCGGCAGGCGCGCGAGCGCGTCCTTCACATGCAGCACCGCATAGTTCGACATATAAAGCGTGTCGCGCGAGCTGTCCGGTGAGTAGAGATGGACGGCGAGCAGAATGTTGGGGGTGGCCTTCCTGACCTGCACGCCCAGCCGCTGGACGTCCACAGGCAACCGCGGCAGCGCGTCCTGGACGCGGTTCTGCGTCAGCATCTGCGCGACGTTCAAATCGGTGCCGATGCGGAAGGTGACCGTGACGGTGAGCTTGCCGTCGCCGGTCGACTGGCTGCTCATATAGAGCATGTTCTCGACGCCGTTGATCTCCTGCTCGAGCGGCGTGGCGACGGTGCGCGAGACCGTCTCGGCCGAAGCGCCGGGATAGGTCGTCGTCACCTGCACGGTCGGCGGCACGATCTCCGGATATTGCGCGATCGGGAGCATCACCAGCGCACCCAGCCCGACCAGCGTCAGGAAGACGCTGAGCACCGTGGCGAAGATCGGCCGGTCGATGAAGAAGTGGGTCAGGCGCATGGCGGTGCTCCCGTCCTAGCCTTGGCCGTCGGAAGCGGCGCTGTAGCCGATCGCCCCGTCCTGCGGCGTCACCTTGCCGCCGGGAACCGCGCGGACGATGCCGTCGATGATCACGCGGTCGTCGGGCGCCAGGCCGCTGCGGATGACCCGCAACCCGCCGCGCAGATCGCCGGTCTCGACCGGCTTCGGCACGACCGTTCCATCGGGGGACACCGTCATCACCACATGCTGCGCCTGGTCGAGCAGGACCGCGGCATCCGGCACCAGCAGGGCCGGTGCCGGCGGCGCCACCGCCAGACGAAGCCGCGCGAACTGGCCGGGCGTCAGGAAGAAATCCGGATTGGGCACCAGGGCCCGCGCATGGATCGTGCCGCTCGAGCGGTCCATGCTGTTGTCGACGAATTCGAGCGTGCCCTGGCGCGTGAACTGGTTCTCGTCGCTGAGGCCGATATCGACCCGATCCGCCTGCGGACCCGGGACGGCCGCACGCTGGCGCGAGAAGGTCAGGAAGTCGGATTCGCTCATGTCGAAATCGAGATGGATCGGATCGAGCGACACCAAGGTCGCCAGCAAGGTGGTCGGGCTGCTGGCGAAGCGGCTGCCGGCGATCAGGCTGCCGACCGACGGAAGATGCGCGCCGATGCGGCCGGTGAAGGGCGCATAGATGCGGCAATGCTCGATGTCGAACTGGACGTCGCGGATCTGCGCCTTGGCGTCGTCGATCGCGGCCTGCGCATCGCCCTGGTCGAAGGTGCGTTGATCGATGTTCTCGGCGGATCCGAAGTCGCTGCGCTTGAGGGTCTGGGCGCGCTGAAGCTGGCTCTTGGCGAGCGCAAGGCGCGAGGTCGCCGCCTGGAGCTGCGCATTCGCCTGAGCCAGCTTGATCTCATAAGGCTGCGAATCGATCACGAACAGCAGGTCGCCTTTCTGGACGATCTGCCCGTCCTTGAAGTGAATCTCGGTGAGGGTGCCGCCCACCTGGGCGCGCAGCTCGACCTGATCGACCGCCGAGAACTGGCCGATGAAGCCGATCCGGGTATCGACATCGCGCAGCAGCGGCTTGCTCACCGTCACGGATGCGGGGGGAATGGCGGCCTCGGCGACCTGGCTGCCGCCGCGATGAGAAAGCCCGAACCAGGCCCCGCCCGCGAGCGCGATGACGGCAACGGCGACGGCCCAGGGCCAGATCCGCCGCGAGGGCTTGGCCGGAGCGCTTTCGGTCCCGGTCTCAGGCTGCGGCCATTTGCTGATTTCATTCATGTGACTGTCCCGCTGTTCCCCGAAGGCCCCGCCCGACCACCCTCGCGTCCGCGCGCGGGCGTAAGATGTCACCTATCATCCATTCGCGTTTAGATGATGGGTGACATTCAAAGCGTCAAGGGTGCAGTGCGGTAGAAATCCGGCGAGGGCATTTCGGCAACAGGCAGCCCAAAAATTGTGCGACGGACCGGCGCCGGACGACCGGTTCATGCCATATCGAAGAGAGGGGTATTCGGTGATCGCCTGATGCGGGACCGATTGTGCAGATCGGACGCGGACAATCGGCGAAGGAGCGGTGCGCGCTAAGAAGCGGCCAGTGCGGGCGTCCTCGAATGGCCAGGATAAAGCGCGGATCGACCAATCTTGCTCAAAACCCGCGCAGCGATATGCCGAGCGGAGCGATTGGAGATGACGGGTAGCCGGAAACGGCCAATTAATGCTGCTGCAGACGAAGGGGATTGAGGGCCGACCCCCGAGCTATCGGAAGAGGAAACCGAAATGGCGAAAGACCAACCCATCCATGCGCTTCGCGCGACTCTCGAGGCGGCGCGCCTCGAGGCCGTCGAATTGCTGGCGGCAGCGAGCGGCGCCTTGTCTCCCGGTGCACTGAACGAGCTCATGACGCTCCAGGTGGCTTTGACCGCCGTGCGCGAGGAGATCGCGGGGCATGGCGCAAGCCTCGGCAGCGGCGCGGAGCGCGAGCTGGATTAGGGGACGACCGAAATCCTTCGGCGCTTGACCGCTGCCGGCTTCAATCCGTTGCAGGTCTCGCGTAGTCTCGGATCGGAGGGAGCCCGCCGGTCCGGGAAACCACTGGGAACGCGGCGAATTATCGCATTTTCACAATGGCTTATATCGACCGCGGCACTTGCAATAGCAGGGGAAGAGCCATCCTGCGCGGAGCCCCTCTCCCGCTGGATTGGCGACGCTCCCCGCCCTACCCTCCTAAACTTCCGCGTCACCCGGCCACAGCGTCAAAATCTCGACAATTGGAAATCAGGCACCTTCATCGACGACGTCGCCACCCAGGGCGGGCAGATCCGGGCCCCTTCCCATTCCGTTGCAGGCGCGGCATTTCAGTTCACGCTGCCACGCGATCAGGCGGTGAAGGATGAAGCGCGTGACGCCCTCGGCCGGCGCAAAGCCGGAGTCATTGGTTGTCGTCGTCGACGATGACAGGAGCATGTGCGACGCGCTGCGGGGTCTGCTGCAGTCCGTCGGCCTCGAGGTCAGGATCTTCCACTCGGGCGCCGAGTTTTTCCAGAGCGAGCATCCCGACATGGCCAGCTGCCTGGTGCTCGACATCAGAATGCCGGGGCTGAGCGGCCTGGATTTCCAGGATCGTCTGGCGAAGGCGAACATCCGCATCCCCATCATTTTCATGACCGGTCATGGCGACATTCCCATGTCGGTGAAGGCGATGAAGGCCGGGGCGGTCGATTTCCTGACGAAGCCCTTTCGCGATCAGGACATGCTGGATGCCATCGCGCTGGCGCTGCGGCGCGACCGCGAACGGCGGATCAGCGAGAGTGCCGAGACGGAACTTCGGACGCTTTTTGCCACCCTGACCGAACGTGAACGCGAGGTCATGACTCTCGTCACAGCGGGTCTCATGAACAAACAGGTGGCCGCAAAGCTGGGCCTCCAGGAGATTACGGTTAAGATTCACCGGGGCAATGCGATGCGGAAGATGAGGGCGCGATCCCTGGTGGATCTGGTCAGGATGGCGGAAACGCTGGCGCTCGGTCCGCAGAAGCGCTGACGGGGGTTAAACCACAGTATGATATCTCAGTACCCCATTGGAGCCCATCCTAGTGGATGGAGTCTAACACTTGGTGCCCGCGCTTGACGGCGGCGATGATTTTGTCGGGATCGGCGGTCCAGGTGAAGGGCTTGGGCTGGTTGTTGTGCTCGGCGAGGAAGCGGTTGATGGCGGCCTGGAGATCGACGACGGAGTGGAAGACGCCGCGTTTCAGGCGGCGCTTGGACAGCTTGGCGAAGAAGCCCTCGACCGCGTTGAGCCAGGAGCACGAGGTCGGCGTGAAGTGGAAGGTGAAGCGCTCGTGGCGGTCGAGCCAGGCGCGCACCTTGGGGTGCTTGTGGGGGGCATAGTTGTCGAGGATGACGTGCACGGCCTTGCCGGCGGGAACCTCGGCGTTGATGGCATTGAGGAAGCGGATGAACTCCTGATGGCGATGGCGCTGCATGTTCCTGCCGATGACGGTGCCGTCGATCACGTTGAGGGCGGCGAACAGGGTGGTGGTGCCGTTGCGCTTGTAGTCGTGCGTCATCGTGCCGAGCCGCCCCTTCTTCATCGGCAGGCCGGGCTGGGTCCGGTCGAGCGCCTGGATCTGGCTCTTCTCGTCGACCGACAGCACGATGGCGTGGGCCGGCGGATCGACATAGAGGCCGACAACGTCGCGCAGCTTGTCGACGAATTTCGGATCGTTGGAGAGCTTGAACTGGCGCCAGCGGTGGGGTGCGAGGCCATGCGCCTTCCAG
The DNA here is from genome assembly GCA_963696655.1 of uncultured Alphaproteobacteria bacterium. GTDB lineage: Bacteria > Pseudomonadota > Alphaproteobacteria > Dongiales > Dongiaceae > Hypericibacter. Next base: position 458 of record CAVOLB010000164.1, on the reverse strand, counting down.
ATGCGCCGCACCGCGCTGGCGCTGATGCCGGCTTCCTTTGCCATCATGTCGGCGGTCCAGTGCGTCGTCTCGCCCGGCGGATCGGCAAGGGTGAGCGCCACCACACGCTCGGCGACCTCGGGGCCGAGCGGCGGAATGCGCGACGGCCGTGTCTTGTCGCGCAGCAGTCCCTCGTAGCCTTCCGCAGCGAAGCGCTCCTGCCAGCGCCACACGCAGGTCTTCGACTTGCCGGTCCGGCGCATGACCTCGACGGTGCCGACACCCTCGGCGGACAAAAGCACGATCTCGGCGCGCCAGACGTGCTTCTGCGGCGCGTTGCGATCCCTGACCAGCGCCGACAGGCGGGCGCGATCGGTCGGCGAAACGGTGAACGATATTCCTGTGCGCATGCGCCAAACTCGCATGCGCACGCCACAAAGGGAATCCCAAGCCGGATTCTTATGTCAGGCGGGAACCAC
>CAVOLB010000163.1:0-38577 GCA_963696655.1 uncultured Alphaproteobacteria bacterium | reverse complement strand
TGGTACTTCAACTTCACCCAGATCCCCACCATGCCGAAGATCCCGGACGAGCTGAAGCCGGCCGTCGGCAAGTTCATCGCGCCGGCCGCCCTGTACTGGTTTCGCCATGGCGCCATGGCGACGATCGTCTCGGGCCTGATCCTCGCCGGGATGAACCGCTATATCGGCGACGCCCTGGCGCTCGGCATCACCGACGGCGGCATCAGCACGCCGATCGGCATCGGCATGTGGCTGGGCATCATCATGTGGTTCAACGTCTGGTTCATCATCTGGCCGAACCAAAAGAAGGCGCTCGGCATCGTCGACGCGGACGCGGACACGAAGAAGAAGGCCGCCCGCACCGCGATGCTGTTCTCGCGCACGAACACGCTGCTGTCGATCCCGATGCTCTATTGCATGATCGCGCAGAGCCATGGCGGCTTCCTCTAAGCCGACCGGACCGACATAACGAACGACATGGCGGGGCCCTTCGGGGCCCCGCTTTTTTTGTGCTATTCGACCGCGATCAGGGCCGCGGCCACGCGCCGTCCTTCGGCCATCAGCACATTGTAGGTGCGGCAGGCCGCACCCGTATCCATCGCCTCGACCACCACCCCGGCCTCGCGCAGCGCCGCGCGCAGGCTCGAGGGCACCAGCGTCATCTTAGGGCCGCAGCCCAGCAGCAGCAGCTCGATCGTCCCGGCGCGGCCGGCATCGCAAACGGCCTGAAGATTGTCGAGCGTGGCGGCGCTTGCCTCGCTCACCGGCCAGGCGACGGTGCGGTCCGGGAACACGATCACCGAGCCCTCATAGAGCACGCCGGTCACGCGGAAGCGGGCGTGGCCGTAGCTCTCCACGATCTGGCGGCCGGCGGGAATGAGCGGGGTCAGGTCCAAATTCGGCCTTTTCCCCTCGCGCCGAGGCGCGAGATTACTTCGGCTTGGCGGGGGCGGATGCCGCCGCCGTCTCGGCCGGCGCGGCGCCGGCCTTGGCCCGGATGCCGCGGAGGTTCATGTAGATCAGCATCGGCGAGGCCACGAAGATCGTCGAGTAGGTGCCGATCAAGATGCCCCAGATGAGGGCGATGGCGAAGCCGCGCAGCGCCTCGCCGCCAAAGAGCGCGATCGCCAGCACCGAGAGCAGCGTCAGGCCGCTGGTGACGGTGGTGCGGGCCAGCGTCTTGTTGATCGACTGGTTGATGATGTCGCTGACCGGAAGCTTCTTGTAGCGCCGCAGCTCGTCGCGGATTCGGTCATAGATCACAACCGTGTCGTTGACCGAATAGCCTGCGATCGTCAGGACGGCCGCCACGCTGGCCAGATCGAACTGCAAGCCCAGCAGCGAGAACATGCCGACGGTGGTGATCACGTCGTGGAAGGTTGCCAGGATGGCGTTCAATCCGAACTGCCATTCATAGCGGAACCAGATATAGGCCGCGATTCCGACCAGGGCCAACAGCGTGGCGTAGATCGCCTTCCAGATCAGCTCGCCGCCGACCTTGGGCCCGACCACCTCGGTGCGCCGGTATTCGACCGTGGTCCCGAGGGTGTCCTTGACCTTCTGCACGGCAGCGCCCTGCGCGGCGTCGCCGCCTTCCTGCTGGCGCAGCCGGACCAGCACGTCCTGCGGCGAGCCGAACTGCTGCAATGAAACTTCGCCAAGCCCCAGATTCGACAGGGTCGCGCGCATGGTGGCGAGGTCGGCCGGTCCGCTGGTACGGACCTCCATCAGGATCCCGCCCTTGAAGTCGATGCCGTAGTTAAGACCCTTGGTCGCCACCAGCACGATCGAGGCCAGGACCAGCAGGATCGACAGGATCATCAACGGCCTGTGGATGCGCATGAAGTCGATGCGCGTGTCATGCCGGACGAGGTGGATGCCACCGAACATAGCGAACCCTTCAGATTAGACCGGCAGCGCCGCCGGCCGAGCGCGTCTGTACCACAGCACGACGATCAGCCGCGTCACCAGGACCGAGGTGAACATGGAGGTGAGGACGCCGAACGACAGCGTAACGGCGAAGCCCTTCACCGGTCCGGAGCCGAGCATGAACAGGATCAGCGACGAGATCAGGTGGGTGACATTGGCGTCGATGATGGTCCGCCTCGCCTCGTTGAAACCGTGATCGAGCGAGGCGATGGGGCTGCGCCCGTTGTGAACTTCCTCGCGGATGCGCTCGAAGATCAGCACGTTGGCATCGATCGCCATGCCCAGCGTCAGCGCGATGCCGGCGATGCCGGGCAGGGTGAGCGTCGCGCCCAGGAGCGAGAGCGCGCCCAGCAGCAGGATCGCGTTCAAGACCAGAGCGATGTCGGCGAAGACGCCGAACAGCCCGTAAAGCACCACCATCGCGACCACGATCAGCACCAGGCCGATCAGGCAGGCGAATTTGCCGGCGGCGATGGAGTCCGCACCGAGATCGGCACCGACCGTGCGCTCCTCGATGACGGTCAGGGGCGCCGGCAGGGCGCCGGCGCGCAGCAGCAGGGCCAGATCATTGGCGGTCTGGGTCGTGAAGCTGCCGCTGATGACACCGCTTCCCGACATGATGGCGTCGCGGATCACGGGCGCGCTGATCACCTTGCCGTCGAGGACGATGGCGAAGAGCTTGCCGACATTCTCGCGCGTCGCATCGCCGAAGCGCTTGGCGCCGAGGGAATCGAAGCGGAAACTGACGACCGGCTGCGCATCCTGGAAGGTCGCCTGGGCGTCGATCAGATTCTCGCCGCTGACCATGACGCGCTTCTGCACCACGTAATAGGCGAGCGGCTGGCCGTCGCCGCCATTCTGGGCGCTGGGCAGGATTTCCGAGGTCGGCGGCAGGTTGCCCGCCTTCGCCTGGTCCACCGACACGGTGGCATCGACGAAGCGGAAGGTCATCTTGGCGGTCTTGCCGATCAGCGCCTTGATATGCTCGGGGTCCTTGACGCCCGGGAGCTGGACCAGAATGCGGTCGGTGCCCTGACGCTGAATCGTCGGCTCGCGGGTGCCGGTCTCGTCGATACGCCGGCGGATGATCTCGATCGACTGGGCAACCGCGTTGCGCTGGCGCTCGAGGATCGCCTGATCGTTCAGCGTCAGGCTGGCGCTGCCGTCGTCCGAAACCGAGACGTCGAGGCCGGGCGCGGAATCCTTGAGCAGCTTCCGCGCCGCGTCGAGCTGCGTCGTGTCGCGCAGCTTCAGCGTGACCGAGGTCCCCTTCACCCCCAGATCGGAATAGCCGATGTTCTCCTTACGAAAACCGCTGCGGACGGAATCGACGACGCCATTGAGGAACTCGTCGATCACCGCCTTGACGTCGACTTCAAGGAGAAGGTGGGAGCCGCCCTGGAGATCGAGGCCGAGCGTGATCTGCTGCTTGGGCAGCCAGTTCGGCATCGCGTCCAACTGCTCGCGCGTGAACAGATTGGGCAGCGCCGCGATGACGCCCACCAGGAGCGTCAGCACGATGATGGAGATCTTCCAGGGGCGAAAATTCAGCATGAAGCCGGTTCGGCGGGGAATGACACAGGCGCGGGAACGGCGGCGGTCAATTCACCGGCGGCCCTCGCCGATCGATCATTCGCCTTTCGCCGTCTCTTCCTTGGCGTTGCCGTTGGAGGCCGGTTCGGTCTTGGCCACGATGTCGGAGATCGACGAGCGAATCACGCGAACCCGCACATTCTCGGCGATCTCGACTTGGACCTCGGTATCGCTCACGACCTTGCTGACGGTACCGACGATGCCGCCGGAGGTCACGACCCGGTCGCCGCGCTTGAGCTGGGTCACCATCTCGCGATGAGCCTTCGCCTTCTTCTGCTGAGGACGGATCAGCAGGAAATAGAAGACCACGAAGATGAGAACCAGCGGCGCGAACTGCGCGATCCCGCCAAGGCCAGCGATGCCGGCGGGCGCCGCATCGGCAGCCTGGGCAAAAGCCTGGGAAATGAACATCGGCACGTCTCCTCATAGGGTTGGGCAGGTCGCCAGCCGGCGGACTATAACGGCTCAAGCGCGAATTGCAATCGAGGTCGGATGGGAAATTTGCCGGGAGTTGCAAGGCCTTGGGCGCCAGTGTCGAGTCATGACAGGGCGAAACCGCCCTGCTACTGTCCTGACCGACGGAAATCCCCCGGGATTTCCACCCCAGAGGCGTGCCGCGGGGGACGGCCCCGGGTCGCCCCTCGCCCTTTATCCAAACCGGATCGACCAACCGCATCATGACCGACGCTCCCTTGCTGCCCCTCCTCGCCCGCATCGCCGAAGCACTGGAACGGATCTCGCCGCCGGCCCCGGCCTCGGCCGCGCTCGATGCCGCCGACGCCTATCTCTGGCATGCGCAAGGGGCCCGCCTCGAGGCCGTGGCCCGTGTCAACCGGGTCGAGATCGCCCTGCTGCAGGGTGTGGAGCATGTGCGCGACATCCTGCTCGCCAACACCAGGCGCTTCGCGCAAGGGCTGCCCGCCAACAACGCGCTGCTCTGGGGCGCGCGCGGCACCGGCAAGAGCTCGCTGGTCAAGGCGGTCCATGCCACCGTCAACCAGGAGACCAAGGGCCGGCTGGCCCTGGTCGAGATCCACCGCGAGGACCTGAACTCGCTGCCGGCGCTCCTGGCGAAGCTCCGCGACCATTCGCGGCAGTTCCTGCTGTTCTGCGACGACCTCTCCTTCGACCAGTCGGACACCAGCTACAAATCGCTCAAGGCCGTGCTCGAGGGCGGGATCGAGGGCCGGCCGGAGAATGTGATCTTCTACGCCACCTCGAACCGCCGCCATCTGATGCCGCGCGAGATGATCGAGAACGAACGCTCGACCGCGATCAATCCGGCCGAGGCCGTCGAGGAGAAGGTCTCGCTCTCGGATCGCTTCGGCCTGTGGCTCGGGTTCCACAATTACAGCCAGGACACCTATTTCGCGATCGTCGACGGCTATGCCCGCCATTACGGCCTGAAGATCGGCAGCGACGAACTGCACCGCCAGGCCAACGAATGGTCCGTCACCCGCGGCGCCCGATCGGGCCGCGTCGCGTGGCAGTTCATCCAGGACCTCGCGGGACGGCTGGGGCAGAAGCTGGATTAGCGCGAGAGCGCTTTCTTTCCTCCCCTTCACGCAGTGAGGTGGAGGGTTGCGCAGGCTTAGTCGAGGCGAAGCCGAGACTTAGCCGAAGCTGGGAGAGGGTGTGCGGTCAAGAAAGGTCCCACCTCTCCCAGCTTCGGCTAAGGCTCGACCTACGGTCTCACCTAAGCCTTCGCAATTCTCTCCCCCCGCTTCGCGGGCGGAGAGGAAAGAAGATCGCGATGCTCCCGGCCAATGCTCACGCCCCGTAGGCGCCGAGCATCACTTTCGGGTCGACCGCCTCGGTGCCCTTGCGCAGCTCGAAATGAAGCTGCGGGGTCGAGACGTTGCCGGTGCTGCCGACGCGGGCGATGACGTCGCCGCGCTTCACCTGCTGGCCCTTCTTGACCAGCAGCGTGTCGTTATGGGCATAAGCCGTGACCCAGCCATCGGCATGGCGGATCAGGATCAGATTGCCGAAACCGCGAAGCTGGTTGCCGGCATAGACCACGACGCCGTTCTCGGCGGCATGAACCGGCGTGCCGCGCGGGGCCGCGATATTGATGCCGTCGTTATGCAGGCCGCCCGAGGTGGCGCCGAAGCCCGAGATGATCTTGCCGTTGACCGGCCATTGGAAGAAGCCGCCGGCGCGCCCTGTCGGCTGCGGGATATTGGCGACGGCCGCCGGCTGATTGCTGTTGCTGGCCGACGGCGCGGTGAGCGGCTTGACCGATGGCGTCGCCGCCGGCATCGGCGCCGGCTGCGTCGCCGTCGACGTGGTTGAAGGCGCGGTCGAGGTCGTCGATTGCGGCACGGCCTGCGGCGTCGCGCTCGAGAGCGGCTGGGTGGCGATGCCGCCGGAGCTGGGCGGCGCATCGAGCGGCTCCGAGGTGACCGCGGACGACGGCGCCGCCAGCGCCACCGGCATATCGGAGGGCTGTTGTACCTGCGCCGGCAGGAGGATCTTCTGGCCCGCGGTGATGGTATAGGGCGGCTTCAGCTGGTTGAAGCGGATCAACTGACTCTGATCGACATGGAACTGATCGGCGATCGAGTAGACGCTGTCGCCGGCCTTGGCGATATAGACGTCCTGCTGCGGGATGCGGAGCTTCTGCCCCGTGACGAGCCGATAGGGCGGCTTCAGCTTGTTCTCGTCGATCAGCGACCGGACCGGGACCTTGAAGCGGTTGGCCACGCCATAGACGGTGTCGCCATTGACCGCGACGTAATTGCCGGCACCGTCCGTGGCGCCGGCGGTGGGCGCCGCCGCGGCCGCGACATCGCCCGTCGTGCCGGCGGGACGCCCCGACTGATTGCAGGCGGCCAGCATCATCGTCGCCGCGAGCGCGACGCCCAATGCCAGCCCCTTCAGCAATCCGCGGTCGAACTTTGGTGACATGGATCCTTGCGGGCGCCCACCAATCCCGGTCGATCCGATCGGATCTTCGGCAAAGTGAGCGGGATCATGGGGCCCGATTGTGGCCGAGTCGCGGCAAATGCCGCGGCCCTTCTCATGCCAGAGTCCGGCGCCGCGGTCCAGCACCGGCACTCCCGTCGGTCGCAGATGCCGCAGCGCCTCGGCCGTTCGACGCCTCCGCCGCGCCCGGCAGCAACGGCACGAAACGGACCTCACCCAGCGTCTCCTCCGACCATTCGTCGCCATGGCGGCGATAACGCATCAGCAGCTGGTCGCCGCGCTCCGATCCGATCGGTGCCACCAGAATGCCACCGTCCTTGAGCTGCTTCAGCAGCGCCTCGGGCAGGGCCACCGCCGCGGCGGTCACCATGATGCGGTCGAAGTCGGTCTGCTCGGGCCAGCCCAGGCTGCCGTCCCCATAACGGCAATGGATGTTGGTGAGGCGCAGATCCTTGAAGCGCTGCTCGGCCTCGGCCAGCAGCAGCTTGTGGCGCTCGATGCTGTAGATGCGCCGGGCCAGGCGCGACAGGACCGCCGCCTGGTAGCCCGACCCGGTGCCGATCTCCAGCACCTTGTGGCTCGATTTGATCTCGAGCGCCTGGGTCATGAGGGCCACCACCTGCGGCTGGCTGATGGTTTGCCCCTCGCCGATCGGCAGGGTGCGGTCCTCGTAGGCCTGGTCGACGAACGGCTTCGGCACGAAGGCCTCGCGCGGAATCCGTTCGAGCGCCCCCAGCACGCGCGTATCGGTGATGCCGGCGCGACGCAGGCTCATGATGAGCCTGATCTTGCGCGTGGCGAGACCACCCGCTTCCTTCATAAGCCGCCTCGCATCCCGATCCCCCTCCCGCCCTCTCCCGGGCGGGCCTGCATCAGATCAGCCGGGCCGATCGCTTCCCCAAGCGGCCCGACCGCGGCATCAGTCCAAGTGCTCTGTCAGCTGCTTCATCGTCGCCATATGCGTCAGATCCAGATGCAGCGGCGTCACCGCGATGGCGCCGCGGCTCGTCACCTCGAGGTCGGTGCCCTTGCCGACGGAATCATCGTTGGTGAAATCGCCGATCCAGAGATAGGGCCTGCCGCCCGGGTCGGTGATCGGCACCACCTCGATCGCCGAGATGCGCCGTCCCTGCTTCGCCGGCTCGACGCCCGTCACTTCGGCCGCCGGTACCGTCGGAAAATTGACGTTCATCAGCACGCCCTTGGGCCAATCGAACTTCGTCAGCCGCTTGACCACCTCGGCCGCGTGCGTCTCGGCGACGCTCCAGGGCACGGTCTGGCCGACGCGCAACTGGCTGAAGGCGATCGCCGGGATCTCCAGCAGGGTCGCCTCCATGGCCGCGGCAATGGTGCCGGAATAGGTCACGTCCTCGCCGAGATTGGCGCCGCGATTGACGCCGGAGAGCACGAGATCGGGCTTCTTGCCGTCGATCAGGCGGTTGACCGCCAGCAGCACGCAGTCGGTTGGCGTGCCGTCGACCGCGAAGCGGCGCTCGGAGATCTTGCGGACCTGCAGCGGCCGGCGCAGCGTCAGCGAATGGCCGGCGCCGCTCTGCTCGACCTCGGGCGCCACCACCCAGACATCGTCCGAGAGCGAGCTCGCGACCTTGAGCATCACGGTCAGGCCCGGCGCGTTGATGCCGTCGTCGTTGGTGACGAGGATGCGGGCCTTGGAAAGATCGATCCCCGCGCGGGTCCGGGATTTCGCGGCCGGCTTGGAACTGGATTTAGCCATTGCGCGCGATGGTCTCCGCACCGTTCATGTAGGGCCGCAGCGCCTCGGGGATACGCACCGAGCCGTCCTGCTCTTGATAGTTCTCGATGATGGCAACCATGGTACGGCCGATGGCGAGGCCCGATCCGTTGAGCGTATGGACGAAGCGCGTGCCCTTCTTGTCGCCGGTCGGACGGAAGCGACCCTTCATCCGGCGGGCCTGGAAGTCGCCGCAGTTCGAGCAGCTCGAGATCTCGCGATAGGCCCCCTGCCCCGGCAGCCAGACCTCGATGTCGTAGGTCTTTCGCGCCGAGAACCCCATGTCGCCGGTGCAGAGCAGCATCACGCGGTAAGGCAGACCGAGGCGCTTCAGCACCTCTTCGGCGCAAGCCGTCATGCGCTCATGCTCGGCGTCGGAATGATCGGGATGCGCGATCGATACCAGCTCGACCTTGGAGAACTGATGCTGGCGGATCATGCCGCGCGTGTCCTTGCCGGCCGCCCCCGCCTCGGAGCGGAAACAGGGCGAATAGGCGGTGAAGCGCAAGGGCAACGCCGCCTCCTCGAGGATCGCGTCGGCGGCGATGTTGGTGAGCGGCACTTCAGCGGTCGGGATCAGCCAGCGGCCGTCGGTGGTGCGGAACAGATCCTCGGCGAATTTCGGCAGCTGGCCCGTGCCATAGACCGCTTCGTCGCGCACCAGATAGGGCGGCACGATCTCGCTATAGCCGAACTGGCCGGTATGCAGGTCGAGCATGAAGCTGGCGAGCGCGCGCTCGAGCCGGGCGAGCGGACCCCGCAGCAGGACGAAGCGCGCGCCGGCGATCTTGGCCGCGGTCTCGAAATCCATCAGCCCGAGGGCCTCGCCGATCTCGAAATGCTGCTTGGGCGCGAAGGAGAAATTGCGCTGGTCGCCCCAGCGCCGCGCTTCCTTGTTGCCATGCTCGTCCCGGCCTTCGGGAACCTCGGCCGCCGGCAGGTTGGGAATCTCGGCGAGCACCCGGTCGAGCGCGGCATCGGCCTCGGCCGCCTTGCCCTCGAGCGCCGTCATCTCGTCCTTGAGGCGCCCCACCTCGGCCATCAGGGCGCCCGCATCCTCGCCCTTGGAGCGGGCGCGGCCGACCTGCCCCGAAAGCTCGTTGCGCTTGGCCTGCAGGTCGTTCAGCCGCTGCTGGGCGCCGCGGCGCTCGGCATCGAGCGCCAGCAATTCCGCCGCGCGGGGCGGCAGGCCGCGGCGCGCCAATGCGCGGTCGAAGGCCGCCGCATCGTCGCGGATCGTTCGAATATCATGCATCTCTAATCGGGCCCGCCAGGTCGACTCGGGAAGGAGTGCCAGGGCACCCCGTTGCCTGCCTGTATAAGCCCTGGCGGGATCAGCGACAAGAATCGCGAGGAAGGGATGAGGGGCTGGACATCAGCGCCGCAAACGCACCGGCTCAGCTGGTGGTGACGTCCGTGCCGATGTCGGCCAGTTCCTTCTCCAGGGCCGCCTCGCGCGCCAGCTTCTGCTTCTCGACGATCTTGGCCGCGAAGACCGAGACCTCGTAGAGCAGCAGCAGCGGAATGGCGAGGCTGACCTGGCTGACCGGGTCGGGCGGCGTGATGATCGCCGCCACGATGAAGACGCCGACGATCGCATATTTGCGCTTGGCAGCGAGGCCGGCGGCGGTGGTGATGCCGGCGCGCACCAGCAGGGTCAGGACCACCGGCAGCTGGAAGCAGAGGCCGAAGGCGAAGATCAGCTTCATCACCAGCGAGATGTAATCGCCGACCCGCGCCTCGAGCTGGACCGGCAGCGCGTCCGGACCGCCGGCCGACTGGAAGCCCAAGAAGAACTTCCAGGCCATCGGCAGCATCACGTAATAAAGCACCGCGGCGCCGGCCGTGAAAAGAACGGGCGTCGCGATCAGGAAGGGCAGAAACGCGCCCTTCTCGTTTTTGTAGAGACCGGGCGCCACGAACTTCCAGATCTGGATCGCGAACACCGGGAACGAGATCACGGCCGCGCCGAAGAAGGCGCATTTGACCTGGGTGAAGAAGGCTTCGGTCAGGTTCGTGTAGATGAATTTCCGGCCGGTTTCCTTCAGCAGGATGTCGGCCAGCGGCTGCGCCAGGAAATTGAAGATGTCCTTGGAGAAGAACCAGCAGAGCAGGAAGGCCGCGAAGAGTGAAACCACCGACCAGAGCAAGCGCCGGCGCAGCTCGATCAAGTGATCGAGCAAAGGCATGGTCTTCGCCTCGGCGGCTTCGTCGGGAGTTTTCTCAGCCATGGATCAGGCAGTCTTCTGCAGGCTGTCGCCCGGGAGCGGCTCGGCCTTGTCGCTGGCCGGCGCCTGCGGCATCGGTACGGTCGCAGAATCGGGCGCCGACAGGATCTGGGGCGCCGGCTTGGTCTCGGCCGGCATCGGCACTGTCGCGCCATCGGGCGGGGACAAGGCCGCAACCTCGGTCTTGGCCTCTTCCGGAACGGGGATCGACGTCGTGGTTCCAATCGTCGGCGTCGGCTTGGTCACCGAGCTGGTGCTGGCGTCGGTCTCCAGGGCCTTCGGATCGAAGGCTGCCTTGACGTCGCCCTCGGGATCGATCGTCTTCTCGATCGCCTTGCCGATGCCTCCGACCTGAACGTCAGTCACCAGCTTCTTGGCTTCCTCGAGCTCGGCTTCCCGGACCAGCTGATCGACACCGCTCTGGAACTCGCGCGCGAGCTTGCGCGCAGTCTTCATCCATTTCGCGCCGGTTCGCAGCGCGTTCGGAAGTTCCTTGGGCCCGAAGACGAGCAGCGCCACGAGGGCGATGATCGCCATTTCCGACCAGCCGATATCGAACATGATGAGCCTCTCCGGTCGCGCCCAGGCGCGAAGCCGGTGGAATTAGCTGGCGGCCTTGTCTTTCGGCACGGAAGCGTCGGTGTTCTCGATGGCCGGGCCACCGGTATCGCCGTCCTTCTTCTCTTCCTTCAAGCCCTTCTTGAAGGCCGTGATGCCTTGGCCCATGTCGCGCATCAGCTTCGGAATCTTGCCGCCGCCCCCGAACAGAACCAGGACGACCGCGAGAACGATCAGCCAATGCCAAATGCTAATGCTACCCATGTCTCACCAACTCCTTTGACGTGGTGCTCCGCGTCCAGGGGGCGGACTATCGCAGAAAGCCTCACCCGCCGCAACGCAGCCCTTACCAACCCTTCAGATGTAGGTGTTTCCGGCACGAATACAAAGATTTACTTGGGGTCGGAGGGAACCGAAACCAGCCCCCGAAGAACCCCGAAATCGAGCCCTCAGACCCGTCGATCGGGGGCGTCAAATGCCCCCCGCCACGCACCCCGGTGGTGTCTTTGGGCCGGCCCCGACCGGAAAAATGACCTGTCCGGCGGCCTGAAGCCTCCCGACGGCGCGACCCCAGAGAGGACGAGCCCGGCTGGCCCAGGTCAGGCGGCGGGTTCGGTGCGACGCTGGCGGCCCGGCTCGGCGCCGCCCTCGTCTTCGTCGTCGGCATCCTCGTCGTCGGCATCCTCGTCGCCGGTATCCTCGTCGTCCTCATCGGCGTCATCGTCGTCGGGTTCGTCGTCGTCCAGATCCTCGGCTTCATCTTCGTCCGAGGGATCCTGGTCGGCGGAATCCTCGACTTCGTCCTCGTCGGCATCATCGTCGCCTTCGTCATCGTCGGCGCCGCCCTCTTCGTCGGCATCCTCGTCGCCGGTGTCTTCCTCCTCGTCGGACGATTCATCCTCGTCCCCGGCATCGCGCTCGCCCGGCTGCTCGAAGGGATCGGAGCCGTTGGCCGCCTCCTCCTCGCCGTCATTCTCCTCGTCATCCTCGCTGTCGATGCCGCCCCCGCCCTGCATCGCCACCATGACGCCGGCACCCAAGGTGGAGATGGCCGGACGCGCATCGAGCAGGCCCGCCGCCTTGAGCTCTTCGACGCCGGGCAGCGCCTCGAGGCTCTCGAGCCCGAAATGGCTGAGGAAGGCATCGGTCGTGACCCAGGTCACCGGACGGCCCGGCGTCTGCCGCCGTCCCTTCGGCTTGATCCAGCCCACTTCCAGCAGCTTGTCGAGCGTGCCCTGCGACAGCGCCACGCCGCGGATCTCCTCGATCTCGGCGCGCGTCACCGGCTGGTGATAGGACACGATCGCCAGGGTCTCGATCGCGGCCCGCGACAGCTTGCGCGTGACCGTGGTCTCGATCGCCAGCCGGTCGGCCAAGTCGGAGGCGGTGCGGAAGCACCAGAGGTCCTCATGGCGCACCAGATTGACGCCGCGATTGGCATAGAGACCCTGCAATTCCAGCAGCAGCTCGTCGACGTTGGCTCCCTCGGGCAGGCGCTTGCCGAGGGCCGGCGCCGGCAGCGGCTCGGCCGCGGCGAACAACATCGCTTCGAGCAGTCGGATCAGTTGGAAACGGTCTTCGCTCATGGTGTTTCACTCTGTTGCGCGGGCCGACGCAAATAGATCTGCCCGAAGACGCCATCCTGGCGCAGTTCCACGCGGCCCGACCGGGTCAGCTCGAGCGTGGCCGCGAAGGTCGCGGCCATGGCGGAGCGCCGGCGGATGGGGCTGGCATGGGGCCCGATATCGTCGGGCAGGAACGCCTGCAGGGTCTGCCAGTCCGGCAGCATCATGCCCAGCATCGTGCTGAAGCGGCGCAGGACATCGTCCATCGAATAGAGGTCGGTCGGCAGGATGCGCAGGTGGCCCGTCTGCTTCGACTGGACATGGCTCGCATAGGCGCGCAGCAGGTCGTAGAGCTTGGTGTCGTAGACCGAGGTCTCGAGGATCTTGATCGGCTCCGGCGCGCCGCGGCCGAAGAAGTCCCGGCCGAGCTGGGCGAGATTCATGAGCTTCTGGCCGGAATCCTGCATCGACTGCAGGCGCTGCAGCTGGAAGGCGAGCGCCGCGGCCATCTCGGCGCCGGAAGGCTCGGCGTCGCCCGGCGGCTCGGGCAGCAGCAGGCGCGATTTCAGGTAAGCAAGCCACGCCGCCATGACGAGATAGTCGGCCGCGATCTCCAGGCGCAGCTGACGCGCGCGCTGGATATAGGCGAGATACTGATCGGCGAGCTCCAGGATCGAGAGCTTCTTCAGATCGACTTTCTGCTCGCGCGCGAGCCCGAGCAGCATGTCGATCGGGCCTTCATAGCCCTCGAGATCGAGCCGGAATTCGGCGTCGCTGCCGGGCTCGGGACGGTCTTCTTCGAAGGATGGATGAAGGTCGGCCATGGCGATCTTCTAATCCAAACCCGCTGCCATGACGACGAGTTTCAGGAGCCATTCCACGATCACGGAAATGAACCGAGAAACGAACGCAAGATCGACCCCGATCTCTCTGCCAACATAGGGTAAAATTACGATCAGCAGCAGGATGATCAAAATCCCGTAGCGCTCGATTCGCGAGAATCGCATCGCCATCGGCCGCGGCATCAGCGCCACCGCGACTCGGCCGCCATCGAGCGGCGGCAGCGGCAGCATGTTGAACACCGCCAGCCAGAGATTGAGCAGGATCGAGGCGCGCAGCATCTCCTGGCCCCAGCTCGCGACGCTGTCCGGCAGAACCGGCAGCAGATGCCAGAGCAGCGCCGAGATGAAGGCCAGCAGGATGTTGGTCACGGGGCCGGCGGCGGCGACCGCGATGATGCCGAGCCGGATCGGCTTCAGCCGACTGAAGTTCACCGGCACGGGCTTGGCGGCGCCGAAGGCAAAGGCGCCATGGGTCGCCAGCAGCAGCATGGCGGGCATGATGATGGTGCCGAAGGGGTCCACATGGCGCAGCGGATTGGCGCTCAGCCGGCCCATGCGCTTGGCGGTGTCGTCGCCGAACTGGTTGGCGACGAAGCCATGCGCGGCCTCGTGGAAGGTGATCGCCGTCAGGAACGGAATCGCCCAGATCGAGATTTGATAGAGCAATTCCTGGATATCGAAACCGCCCATCAGCGCGGCTCCCGCAAGGTCAGGGTCACGCGAGACCCCGCATCAGCGCATCGAAGCGTGCCTCGTCGACGGCGGCGGTGACGATCCCCGCCCGCTGCATCGCGCGGCCGCGCTGGAAGCGGCGTTCGGCCTCGGCCGACATCCTGCCGGCGGCATCCGCGATCCGGGTCATCTCTTCCATCTGTCCGTTGCAATGGAGCGCCACGTCGCAGCCCGCGGCCAGGGCCTGCCGCGCCAGGTCGCCGAGATCGCCCTTGAGCGCCTTCATCGAGAGGTCGTCGCAGAGCAGCAGCCCGTCGAAGCCGATATGGCCCCGGATGATCTCGGCGATGACCTTGGGCGACAAGGTCGCCGGCCGGTCGGGATCGATCGCCGTATAGACCAGATGGGCGGTCATCGCCCATGGCATGTCGTTCAGCAGGCGGAAGGCCTCGAAATCGGTGGCCTCGAGCTCGGCCCGCGGCGTCTTCACCACCGGCAGCTCGAAATGGCTGTCGGACATCGCCCGGCCGTGGCCGGGGATATGCTTGATGACCGGCAGCACACCCGCGGCCAGCAGCCCTTCGCAGGCCGCCCGGCCCAACTCGGCCACCCGCTGGGGCGCCATGCCGAAGGCGCGGTCGCCGATGATGTCATGAGCTCCGGGCAGGCGCAGATCGAGCACCGGCGCGCAATCGACATCGATGCCGAGCGCCGCCAGGTCCCGGCCGATCAGGTGGCTGTTGATCCGCGCCGCCTCGAGCCCGGCGCTGCGGTTGCGGTCGGCGATGGTGCCGAAGCGATCCGCGGGCGGGGCCGCCCGCCATTGCGGCGGCTTGAGCCGCGCCACGCGCCCGCCTTCCTGGTCGATCAGGACCGGCGCATCCTCACGCCCCACCGAACCGCGCAGATCCGCGACCAGCGCGCGGATCTGATCCGGCGTCTCGCAGTTGCGCGCGAACAGGATGAAGCCCAGCGGATTGGTGCGGGCGAAGAAGGCACGCTCCGCCGCGCCGAGCTGCGGGCCGGCGCATCCGAAGATCGTCGGTGACAGGGTCATGCGGCGTCGCGCGTCCCTGAGGTGAGGGTCGACGATCTCATGGCTTGACCACGATGCAGCTCTGGCCGCGCTGCCCCAGCTTGCCGCAGAGATCGTTCGCGGCTGCGCGATCGGCCAGGGGACCAGCCTGCACGCGATAGAAGATCCCGTTCCCGCCGAGATCGATCTTGTCGATGTTCAGGGCCAGATCCTTCAGCAGGTCGGGATACTTCTTCTGGAAATTCGTCCAGGCCGCCTTGGCGGCATCCTCGGACTTCAGTGCCACGAGCTGCACCCGGTAATTGCCGGCGGTCGCCGTCTGGGTCGTCGCCGGGGCGGTCGTCGTGGCGGTGGTGGCGGGCGCCGCGGTCGTCGTCGTGGCGGGTGCCGTGGACGTGGTCGCGCCGTTCGCCGCGGTCGTGGCCGTCGCCGCCGCGCTGCTCGTGGTCTGGTTCGTGGTCGGCACCGTCGCCGCCGGCGGCGTCAGCGGCACCTCGACCGACGGCACCGCGGGCGCCGCCGCGCCGTCGGTCGCCGCCGTGCCGTCACCCGCCGTCGCGGTGGCCGCGGGCGCCGGCTGCGCCTCGGGCGGCGGCGTCAAGGGCTCCTCGGGCGGCGGCAACAACTGCTCGGTCGTGGTCTGCGCCTGGTTGTTGGCGGTCTGGTTGAGCACGGCCGAATCCATGCCCTCGACCGCGAGGCCGCCCTCATTGGTCGGTTTCACCTTGTCGGGACCCTCGGGCGCAGCGATCAACGGCGCCGAATCCTGGACGCCCTCGCCCTGCATCTCGATGGCGAGATAGAGGAACAGCGAGATCAGGATCACCACCGGAACCCCGACCACCGGCAACAGGAACATCAGCCAGTTCCGGTGCTTCTTGATGCCGGAGTCTGCCTTCGGCGGCTTCGGGCGCGGCGGGTGATGATCCTCGCCGTCGCGCTGGAAATGAATCGGGGCCGGCGGAATTTCGGCGACCGGCTCGTCGTCGAGCAGGCTCTGCTGCTTCGGCGCGGCACGCTCGGACCCGGGCCCCATGCCGCCCAGCCCCAGGGTCGGCTCCAGGCGCGCATCGCCGCCGGGACCCGCCTGACGCCCGCTGCGCCGCGCGAGGGCCGACGAGATCTGGGCCTGCAGATCGACTTCCTGTGACGGATCGTTCGCCATCAGCGCATCTCCTCGACCGGCTTCACGCCGAAAATCCCGAGCCCGGAAGCGATCACGACGGTGAGCGCCTTGACCATGGCCAGCCGCGCCACCGTCACGTCCCGATCGCCCGCAATCAGGAACCGCAAGCTGGCTTCGTCCTTGCCCTTGTTCCAAAGGCCGTGGAAGGCGGCCGCCAGATCATAGAGGTAGAAGGCGACCCGGTGCGGCTCGTGGGCCTCGGCGGCGCTCTCCACGAGTTGCGGCCAACTTGCCATCAGCTTGATCAAACCCAGCTCGGCGGAGTCGGTCAAGCGCGTGGCCGGCGCCTGCGCCAGGGCCGCCGGTGACAAATCGATGTCGCCCATCTCCTCGGCCGCATGGCGCAGCACCGAGCTCGCCCGCGCATGGGCGTATTGGACATAGAAAACCGGATTGTCGCGCGACTGCTCCAGCACCTTCTCCAGGTCGAAATCGAGCGGCATGTCGTTCTTGCGCGTCAGCATGATGAAGCGCACGACATCCCGCCCGACCTCATCCACCACCTCACGCAAGGTGACGAAGGTGCCGGCCCGCTTCGACATCTTCACCGGCTGGCCGCCGCGCATCAGCTTGACGAGCTGGCAGATCTTGACGTCGAGGGCGCCCTTCCCGCCGGTGATCGCCGTCACCGCCGCCTGCATGCGCTTGATATAGCCGCCATGATCGGCACCCCAGATGTCGATCATGGTGGGGAAGCCGCGCATGAACTTGTCGTAGTGATAGGCGATGTCGTTGGCGAAATAGGTCCAGCTGCCGTCCGACTTCTGCAGCGGCCGGTCGACATCGTCGCCGAACTGGGTGGCGCGGAACAGGGTCTGCGGCCGCGGCTCCCAGTCGTCGGGCGCCTTGCCCTTGGGCGGTTCCAGCACACCGACATAGATGAGGTCGCGGGATTTGAGCGTGTCGAAAGCCTTCTGCACGGCGCCGACTTCCACCAGCCGGCGCTCGGAGGAGAAGACCTCCTGCTCGATGCCCAGCGCCCTCAGATCCTCGCGGATCAGCGCCATCATGGAATCGATAGCGAAGGCGCGGATCGGCGCCAGCCATTCGCTCTCGGGCTTGTCGAACCATTTGCGCCCGTCGCGCTCGGCAAGCGCCGCCCCGGCATCCTTGAGATAATCGCCCGGATAGAGGCCCTCCGGGATGGTGCCGATGTCGTCGCCCAGCGCCTCGCGGTAGCGCAGATAGGTCGAGCGCGCGAGCACGTCGACCTGGGCGCCGGCATCGTTGATGTAATATTCGCGCGTCACCTTATGGCCGGCCTTGGCCAGCAGCGAGGCCAGCGCATCGCCGATCACCGCACCGCGCGCATGCGCGATATGGAGCGGCCCCGTGGGATTGGCCGAGACATATTCGACATTGACGGACGCCCCCGCCCCCATCGTCGAGTTGCCATAGCTGGTCCCGGCCTCGAGCACATCCGCAATCCGCGCCTGCCAGAACTCGTCCTTGAGCCGGAGATTGATGAAGCCGGGTCCCGCGACGCTGGCCTCGGTCACTTGCGGATGGGCCGCGAGCTTCGTCACCAGCGCCTTCGCCAGATCGACCGGCTTCAGGCCCGCTTGCTTCGCCAGCACCATGGCGGCGTTGGTCGCGAGATCGCCATGCTGCGCCTCGCGCGGCGGCTCGACATTCACGCGCGTCGTGTCCAGCCCGCCCGTGAGCTTGCCGTCGGCGACGAGCCCGTCCAGGGCCTTCAGAATCTCGTCGCGTATGAATTTATGCGGATTCATCTATTCGCTGCTCTTGCCGAAAAAACGCTCATGTTCCTGGAGGGCGTACCGGTCGGTCATGCCCGCGATGTAATCGGCCACGATGCGCGCCACCTTGTCTCGGCGCACACCGTCGCACTGGGCCGCCCATTCCGCCGGAAGGCGGCCCGGATCGCCGAAGTAATACTCGAACAGCTCGAGCACGACGCGGCGCGCCCGGTCGGTCATGCGGGTGACCCGATCATGGCGATACATATGCTCGAAAAGAAAGGACTTTAGCGTCCGGTCATGCTCGCTCATGGCGGGCGAGAAGGCGACCATGGCACGCCCCAGCCGACGCAATTCCTCGACCGACCCGGGCCTGGCTTCGGCCAGGCGGCGCTCGGTCTCGACGATCAGGTCGCTGACCAGGAGATCGATCACGCGCCGGATCGATTCATGCACCAGCCGTCCATGCTCGATCCCCGGATAGCGCGCCGCCACCTGCGCGAAGACGGGGCCCACCAGCGGCAGGTCCGCCAGATCCTCGACCGGAAAGAGTCCGGCGCGCAGTCCATCGTCGATATCATGGGTGTTGTAGGCGATGTCGTCGGCCAGCGCCGCCACCTGGGCCTCGGGACCGGGCCAGCCGTCGAGCTCCAGATCCTGCATCTGCGCCGAATATTCGGCGATGGTCTGCGGCACCGCGCGGGCCTTGGCCTTGGCGCTGGCGCCGGGCCCGATCAGCGGCCCGTTATGCTTGACCACGCCTTCGAGGCATTCCCAGGTGAGGTTGAGCCCGTCGAACTCGGCATAGTGGCGCTCGAGCCGCGTCAGGATGCGGAAGGTCTGGGCGTTGTGGTCGAAGCCGCCATAGGGCGCCATCGCCGCGTCCAGCGCCTCCTCGCCCGCATGGCCGAAGGGGGTGTGGCCGAGATCGTGAGCCAGCGCCACCGCCTCCGCCAGATCCTCGTCCAGCCCCAGATAGCGGCTGACGCTGCGCGCGATCTGCGCCACCTCGATGCTGTGGGTCAGGCGCGTCCGATAGTAATCGCCCTCGTGATAGACGAAGACCTGGGTCTTGTGCTTCAGGCGCCGGAAGGCGGTCGAATGGATGATCCGGTCGCGGTCGCGCTGATAGGGCGAGCGGGTCGGGCTCTCGGGCTCCGGCAGCAGCCGGCCGCGGCTGTTCGCGGCCTGGGTGGCATAGGGCTGGAGCGCATAGGGCAAGGTCTGCCGCGGCGCCAAAGGGCTGGATTCGGCCGGCATGGCGCGGGGACACTAGCCCGCGGGGCCACCCCCTGGCAACGTTCCTGGCTTGCCCAGATTTCGCCTTTTTCCTTGAAATGCCAAGGGCCTGAGGCGAATAACCCAGTGCAGCCGTTTGACAAATCCCGGTTCATCCCTAAATTCAGGGTACGAGACCGGCCGCCGAGCGGAGGCCGGGCCGTGAGGAGCCGCCGATCCATGACCCATATGCCGAGCCCCGACCGCCTCGTGAACCTCACGCCCAGCGCCGCCAAGCGCGTCGCCCAGCTGCGGGCCAGCGAGGGCAATGAGCAGCTCATGCTGCGCCTCTCGATCTCGGGCGGCGGCTGCGCCGGCTTCCAATATGGCTTCTCGCTCGACGACAACCTGCTCGACGACGACAAGGTGTTCGAGCGCGACGGCGTGAAGCTGGTGATCGACGGCACGTCGCTCGATCTCCTGGCCGGCTCCGAGGTCGATTTCGTCGAGGATCTGGGCGGCGCCTATTTCAAGGTCCAGAACCCCAACGCCTCCTCCTCCTGCGGCTGCGGCAGCTCCTTTTCGGTCTGAGCGCCTTCGCCACCTCCGCCGCCCTTTAGCACGAGAACAATCTCGATCGGGCGGTCGTGACCGCAGTCACGCTACCAATCCAGGTTCGCGGACCTGCATTTGGGGCAGATCGCGATTTCGCCGGTTATCGGCCCCGCGCACCGATGACACCTCCCATGCTCACTGCTCACATGAAACGCGAGTGTCTTGGCTTCTCCCAAACCGAGGCCGAGCTTCGATTTTCCGAATCGAGCGCCTTCTATGCGGTTTTTGCGAGTGGTTTCGGCAAATGATCCTTTTTCGGCGCCTGACATGGATTCCGGCCAAACGACGTTCGCCCCGCATTTCGGACATGCGATGTAAGGCCGTCCCTTAGGCTCGATGAGGGACATGGGGTCTCCTGCTCCCTTACTGCCGTCGTTCTGCTGATATCAGTTCGGCCGCTCCACCCGGGCTACAGGGCGCTCACCCTCCAACTCAACGCTAATAGCGAAGTCATACCGGTCGATGTCGAGCGCGATATCGAGATCGCCCGGATGCAGATAAGGCCGAGACGGATCGCCGAAGCGCTTCGCCTCCTCACCCGCCAGAATAACTTTGCGAACAGCGTCCGGATCTCCGGCTCTGCCTTCCAAAAGATTGCGCAGATGCAGAGCGCATAGCTCGTCTTCGTCCGTCCGAACGACCGCGTTGTTGCCCATGGCAACCAGCGTGACGCAGTCGGGCGTCGTCGAAAGCAGCGCGCGCACCGTACTGCTCGCCGTTACCAATGACGCCGCATATAGGCGTTTCGCGCGCCTCGCCGCGACGATCCCCTGCGTGCCCGCGCCCGTGCGTTGCACAACCACTTGTCCCTTGAAGTCGATCCTCGATATCTCGAAGGGCGAGTTTCCAAAATCAAAACCATTGGGAGCGATACCCCCCACCTCGCCCATGCACATCTGCGCCATGCCGCCATTGCGCAACGCCAGAGCCTCTTCGACACTCTCGACCATGATGATTCGGGCCGCGCCGTTGGCCAGTGCAACAGCAGCCGTGGTAAAAGCACGAAAGACGTCAATGATCGCCACGCTGCCCGTTGCCCTTTCTGCGCCGGACAAGAGGCTATCGACGATGATCTTCATTGGCTGTGTCCGCCAAGCTTCGAGAAGACAGATAATGCTCTCCGTCCTGGGCCACAGGCTAGTGGAACCGATGTTACCTGCCGGGCGGAACTGGCGCGGGGTTCCAGCAGACCCAGACCAGATTTGAGATTCGTCGCGATCCTGGCCCTGAACTTTGAACCCTTCCTCCAGAATCGATTATGATCCGATCGGAAGGAACCGCCGCCCATGACCCGCATCGCCACCTGGAACGTCAATTCGATCAAGGCGCATCTGGCTTCGACCCTCGCCTGGGCGAAGTCGGAGAAGCCGGATGTCCTGCTGCTGCAGGAGATCAAATGCCTCGATGACGGCTTCCCGCGGCTGGAGTTCGAGGAACTCGGCTACAATGTCGAGACTGTCGGCCAGAAGACCTATAACGGCGTCGCGATCCTCTCCCGCCATCCCATGACGATCGAGCAGCGGTCCCTCCCCGGCGCCAAGGACGACGAGCCCGCGCGCTATATCGAGGCGCTGATCGAGGTGCCAGGCGAGCAGAAGTCGTCCAGGCGGCAGGTGCTGCGCGCGGCCTCGATCTACCTGCCGAACGGCAATCCCTCCGGCACCGAGAAATTCGCCTACAAGCTCGCCTGGATGGAGCGGCTGATCGCCCATGCCAGGGCGCTGCTCAAGGAAGAGGAAATCCTGGTGCTGGGCGGCGACTACAATGTCTGCCCCACCGACGCCGATGTGTATGACCCCGAGGGCTGGCGCGACGACGCGCTCTGCCGCCCGGAATCGCGCGCGAAATATCGCGAGCTGCTCTATCTGGGCTACAGCGACGCCATCGCGACGCGCCATCCCGAGCCCGGCAACTATACCTTCTGGGATTACCAGGCTGGCGCCTGGTCCAAGGACCATGGCTTGCGCATCGATCACCTGGCCCTGTCGCCCCAGGCGGTCGATCGGCTGGCCGACTGCGGCATCGACAAGCGGCCGCGCGGCAAGGAGAAGCCGTCCGACCATGTGCCGGTCTGGTGCGATCTGGAGCTTTAGATCTCCGCCTTAAATTCCAAACGCCTCAACGGATTCAGCTTAGTTCCGAAGGGTAGCCGAATTGCTCTAGCCTCATTGGGGCCGTAACAGCGTCATTCAAGTAACGAAGCAGGCTCATCCTTTGACCACCCAACACGTCGGGCAGGACGCGCTGGGCGAGCTTCACGAGCAGCCCGTGCGGGTCTGGCGTGTCTCGCAGCTCTCGCCGGTTTAGCGTGTCGAGCCGGCTTAGCAGGTCCGCCCGATGCCTCTTGCGTGAACAAGATCACATCACCGCGACGATCGTAGATCATGCCGGACACAAAATATCCAACGTGACGACCATCATATCTGTAGATCGATTCATCGCTGATGTACGCAATCGGCTTTCCAGAAAACGTATAGATATGCTCACCGTCATCACAGTACGCGTATGCTCTTCCATTGCGATCATAAAAATCGAGCGACATAGCGGCTTCTACCCCTTGATAGATGCGAGATTGTCTACGCTTTAGTTGAGCAACTCGATTTATTGAGGTCCGTAAGATGGATCATCTACAAACTGCACCACAGAAAAGATCAATGAGCAGCATAGAGTGCGGCGCTCACTCCAGCGGGTAGTGACAGGCGACCTGACGCCCCGCCTCGATCTCGCGCAAGGGGGGCCGCTCCGTGCGGCAGAGGTCGGTCGCGAAGCGGCAGCGCGGATTGAAACGACAGCCCGAGGGCGGGTTCATCGGGCTCGGCACGTCGCCCGTCAGCACGATGCGCTTGCTGCCCGGCGGCCGGTCGACATCGGGTACCGGCACGGCCGAGATCAGCGCCTGCGTATAGGGATGGCGCGGCTTGCGATAGAGCGCCTCGGTCGCGCCCAGCTCCACGATCGAGCCCAGATACATGACGGCGGTGCGGGTCGAGACCTGGCGCACCACGCTCAGATCATGGGCGACGAAGACATAAGTCAGCCCCAGCCGCTCCTGCAGGTCGGCCATCAGATTGACGATCTGCGCCTGGATCGAGACATCGAGCGCCGAGACCGGCTCGTCGGCAACGATCAGGCTGGGCTCCAAGGCCAGCGCGCGGGCGATGCCGATGCGCTGGCGCTGCCCGCCCGAGAACTCGTGCGGGTAGCGCTGCAGATGATCCGGCATCAGTCCGACCAGCGCGATCAGGTCGCGC
The DNA here is from genome assembly GCA_963696655.1 of uncultured Alphaproteobacteria bacterium. Taxonomy (GTDB): domain Bacteria; phylum Pseudomonadota; class Alphaproteobacteria; order Dongiales; family Dongiaceae; genus Hypericibacter. Next base: position 15,524 of record CAVOLB010000163.1, on the reverse strand, counting down.
ACGCGGTTGTCGATCTGCTTGCGGGTGCCATAACCATGGACCCGCAGGGGCTCGGCGATCAGGTCGCCGATCCGCCGGCGCGGATTGAGCGAGGCGTAGGGATCCTGGAACACCATCTGCATCTGGCGGCGGAACGGCCGCAGCTGGCGCAGGCTGAGGCGCGAAATGTCCTTGCCGCGGAAGAAGAGTTCGCCCTTGGTGATTTCGTAGAGACGGACGAGGCAGCGGCCGAGGGTGGACTTGCCGCAGCCGGATTCGCCCACCAGCCCCAGCGTCTCGCCCTGGCGGATCTCGAGCGAGACGCCATCGACCGCATGGACCGTCTTGCGCCCGCCCTGGGCGAAGCGGCTGCCCACGGTGAAATTCTTGGTGATGCCCACGCCCTTGAGCAGCAGCTCGTTCATGTTGGCCGGGACGCTCATTCGGCCCCCGCGACCGACGGGTTGCGGGTCTCGAAGGCGGCGGCGCGCTGCTCGGTCGAGAGGAAGCAGGCGGCCTTGTGATCGCCCTCACCTCTGAGCGGCGGACGCTCGTCGCAGGCCTCGAAGCGATAGCGGCAGCGCGGGCCGAAGGCGCAGCCCACCGGCAGATCCAGGAGCGAGGGCGGCGCGCCCGCGATCGAATTCAGCCGCCGCGGCCGCGGGCCCGACAGCGGCGGGATCGAGTTGAGCAGGCCCCAGCTATAGGGATGCCAGGGGTTCTTGAAGAGATCACGCTTGCTGCCGCGCTCGACGATGCGCCCCGCATACATCACCTGGACCCGGTCGGCCACCTCGGCCACCACGCCCATGTCATGGGTGATCAGCACGACCGAGGAGCCGAAGTCGCGGCGCAGCTTCTGGATCAGCTCGAGGATCTGCGCCTGGACCGTCACGTCGAGGGCCGTGGTCGGCTCGTCAGCGATCAGGAGCGAGGGATTGCAGGAGAGCGCCATAGCGATGACCGCGCGCTGGCGCATGCCGCCCGAAAGCTCGTGCGGGAAGCGATCGACGGTCACGGCCGGATTGGGAATGCCCATGGCCCCCAGGAGCTCGACCGCCCGCTTGCGGGCCGCCGCGTGCGAGATCCTCTCATGCGCCAGGATCTGCTCGGCGATCTGCCAGCCGATCGAATAGACCGGCGTCAGCGAGGTCATCGGGTCCTGGAAGATCATCGCGATCTCCTTGCCCCGCACGTCGCGCATGGCCTTGCGCGACAGGCCGATCAGCTCGCGCCCCTTATAGACGACCGAGCCCTCGATCACCGCATTGGGATCGTTGATCAGGCCGATGATGCTCAGGAGCGAGATTGTCTTGCCGGAGCCGGATTCGCCGACCACCCCCAGAATCTCGCGCTCGCCGACATCGAAGGAGATGCCGTCGACCGCCCGCACCGGCCCATGCTCGGTGCGGAACGAGACCCGCAAGTTCGTGACGCGGAGGATCTCTTGGCCCATCAGCGCGCCCTCACCCGCGGATCGAGGAAGGCGTAGAGCAGATCGACGACGGCGTTCGCCAGCACCACGAAGAAGGACGCGTAGATGACGGTCGCCATGATCACCGGCAGGTCGAGATTGAGCAGCGCGTCATAGGTCAGCTTGCCGACGCCCTGCAATCCGAACACCACCTCGGTCAGCAGCGCCGCGCCGCCGACCAGCGCGCCGAAATCGAGCCCGAACAGGGTGACGATCGTGATCAGCGAGGTGCGGAAGGCGTGATAGATCATGATCCGCGTCTCGCTGAGGCCCTTGGAACGGGCGGTGCGGATATAGTCTTCCTGCCCTGCCTCGACCAGGCTCGCGCGCAGCACACGGCCATAGAGGCCCATATAGAGCACGGCCAGCGTGATCCAGGGGATGATGAGCGTGAGGAACCAGCCCTTGGGATCCTCGCTCAACGGCTTGTAGCCGAGCGGCGGCACCCAGGAGAACAGCCAGCTGTCATGGAAGCGGCTCTGGGTCAGGAGGTTCATCACCTCGCCCAGCCAATAGACCGGCATCGAGACGCCGATCAGCCCCAGGATCATCAAGCCGCGATCGAGCCAGCTTCCCTTGGTCGAGGCCGCGAGCAATCCGATGACGATCCCGCCGCAGACCCAGAGCACGGCCGCTCCGGTCACCAGCGAGAGCGTCACCGGCGCCACGTCCATGACGGCCGGCACCACCTTCCAGCCGCGATTGACGAAGGAGGTCAGGTCGCGCGTGATGAAGAGGCGTTTCATCATCAGCACATATTGAACTGGCAAAGGCCGGTCGAGGCCGAAGTCGGCCCGCACCGCCGCCAGCGTCTCCTGCGAGGCGTTGCGCCCGGCGATGCGCGAAGCCGGATCGGAACCCGGGGTCGCGAAGAAGATCAGGAACACCAGCACGCTGATGCCGAACATGACGAACAGCATCTGGCCGACGCGCTGGACCACGGTCCCCAGCATCAGGCGCTCCTCAGCCGGAGCTTGGCCCGCGGATCGAGCGCGTCGCGCACGCCGTCGCCCAGGATATTCAGGGCCAGCACGGTGATGACGATGGCGATGCCAGGCGCCAGGGCCACGACCGGGCGCGTATAGAGCAGCGCCTGCCCGTCCTGAATGATCGTGCCCCAGCTGGCGTCCGGCGGCTGCACACCGATAGAGAGGAACGACAGGGCCGATTCCGTCAGCATGTTGAGCGCCATCAGCAGCGGCACAAACACGATCAGGGTCGTCGTGACGTTCGGCAGGACGTCGCGGATCAGGATCCGCCAGCCCGGCACGCCGAGCCCTACCGCCGCCAGCACGAACTCGCTTTGCCGCAGCGACAGCACCTGGCCTCGGATGGGTCGCGCCACATAGGGCACATAGACGATGCCGATGATGAAGATCGGCAGCCACAGGCTGTCGGCGGTGATGGAGATCGGGCCGATATCGATGCCCTTGGCGATCAGCACGATCGAAAGCGAGATCGCCAGCAGATAGACCGGGAAGGCCCAGAGCACGTCGAGGATACGCGAGAGCACCCAATCGGTGCGCCCGCCGAAATAGCCGCTGGCGAGACCGATCAGAGTGGCAAAGAACAGACAAATGACAGTGGAAGCACCCGCGATCCAGAGAGAGTTGCGCCCACCGTAGAGCAGCCGGGCGAAGACGTCGCGGCCCTGATTGTCGGCGCCAAGAAAGAAACTCTGGATATCCCAGGTCGGCCCGATCGGCGTGAAACCCAACCCCAACCCCTCCGTCGAATTCTCCATGACGGGGACCATCTCGCCATTGCGCTCGATCTGGCCGTCGAGGTTGGAACGGAAGGGATCGGTGTGGGAGACATACTCGGCATAGAGCGGCGCCATCAGGCAAGCCAGCACGACCAGGATCACGATGGCAAAGGCCGCCATGGCCGCCCGGTCATGCCAGAGCTTGAGGAAGGCTGTGGCCCAAGGGCCGCGGCTGGTGCGCGTCAGCGAGGCTGGCGCCTTGGTGACGCCACCCAGCGGTGCGGTATCGTCGGTCATATCATGCGATCGCCGCCCTGGCGCCCGCACCTTATGGTGCGACCGCCAGGGTCGACGCGTCCTTGATCACTCAGGCCTTATTTCACCCAGGACTGGGTGACGACCCAGTAGTACTGCGCATTGAAGATGAAGTTGCCGAGGCGCTTCGAGACGAAGTCGACATGCTTCGGCGTGAACAGCGCCGCTGCCGGTGCCTGGTCGGTCACTTCCTTGTCGATCTCGGTCCAGAGCTTGTCGGCACCGGCCTGGTCGGTCACGGCCAAGGCCAAGGCTTGCTTCATTTTCGCGTCGATCGCCTTGTCGCAGAAGCCCGCGATATTGACCGAGGAATCCGAGCCCGGATGGAAGGAGTCGCAGCCGAACAGGATATTCAGGAAGTCCGACGCCGCCGGATAGTCCTGATACCACTGCGACACGCTCATCTGGACGTTGTTGTTGGTGTTCTGGATGTAGGTGAACTGGATGTTCGGCGAGATCGGCTTCACGCTGGCGTCATAGCCGATATCCTTGAGCACGCTCTGCAGATAGACGCCGATGCTCTTGGACACGGCCGTGTCCTCGACGATCACCGTGACCTTCTGCCCTGCGGTGCCCGATTCCTTCACCAGCGCCTTGGCCTTCTCAAGGTCCGGCGCCGACCATTTCGCTCCCGGATTCTTCGTGAAGGGGCAGTAGTCGACATGGCCGGGGAAGCCCGGGGGCAGAACCTGGCAGACCGGGGCCGCGAGGGCCGGACCGCCGAACAAATTCACCAGCGCCTTGCGGTCGATGGCGTAGCTCACCGCCTGCCGCGCCTTCACATTGTTGAAGGGCGGGATGTTGACGTTCATCGGCGCGTACCACCAGGCCGTCAACGTGTTGATATAGACCCGATCCTTGTATTTGGTGCCGATCTCGGCAAGACGGTCGGTCGGCGGCTGGTCGAACATCCAGTCGGCTTCGCCGTTCTGCACCGCCGTCACTTCCGCTTCATCGGTCAGATTGAAATCATAGAGCACGACATCAGGATAGCCGTCGGGCTGCGCGTCGGCGCTCCATTCCTTGAAGTGCGGATTGCGCACCATTTTCATCTGCTTGTTGGGGTCGTAGCTCTCGATCATATAGGCGCCGGTCCCGACTGCCGGAACAGTGCCCAGATCGCTCGTCGCCGTATCCGCCGGTACAATGACCGCATGCGGGACGGACAGCTTGTAGAAGAGCTCGGGGTCGGGCGCGGTCAGGTTGATGGTGACGGTCCCGGCCGCCTCATCGGCGACGACGCCGCCTTCGAGCGTACAGGTCGCCGGATCTTTGAGGCAGGCGTCGGCCCCGACGATGCCGGCATAGAAGGTGCCGGAGGTCGGGCTCGAGACCTTGAAGATTCGCTGGAACGAGGCGACCACGTCCTTCACGGTGACGTCGCGGCCGTCCCAGAACTTGATGCCCTTGCGCAGCTTGAAGACATAGGTCTTGCCGTCGTTCTGCGGGGCGGGAATGGCCTCGGCCAGATCCGGTACCACGGTGAAGCCGTCGGCGCCGCCGGCATGCTTGAAGGTCACCAGCCCGTCATAGAGCGACTGATAGATCTGCCAATATTGCAGCGTGTAATTGATATGCGGGTCGATTGTGCCGCCGGCGGAGCGCGCCACCAGGCGCATCGTCCCGCCCTTATGCTCGGCCATCAGCGCCGCCACCTGCGTCTGTTGCGGCGACAGGATCGTTCCCGGGGCCGCCGGCTCGTCGGCGGCGGCAATGCCGTTCCAGGTCAGCAACGCGCCGGCGACCGCGAGGCCTCCCAGCGTCGATTTTCTCCAGCTCATATTTCGCTCTCCCTTTCTGCCCGGTTTGTGGGGTCGGGCCTGGTTGTGGTCAGCGGTCATGCTGGTCGAGGAAATCGCCCACGACCTTCATGCAACGCGCCGTCTCCTCGACATGCGGCATGTGACTCGAATGCTCGAAGATCTCCCATCGAGCCTGCTTGATCTTGTCCTTGAAAGGCTGCACCACGGCCGGGGTCGCCTCGTCATGGCGCCCGGAGATCAGCAGCACCGGCGCCGTGATGCGATCGAGGCGATCGACGATGGTCCAGCTCTTCAGCGTGCCGACGACATGGAACTCGCTGGGTCCGTTCATGGTGAAGTAGACGGTCGGGTCGGCTTCGATCTGGGCAAAGCTTTGCGCCACCTCGTCCGGCCAGGGCGTCACCCGGCAGACATGCCGGTCATAGAACAAGCGCATGGCGGTCGCGTATTCGGGCGAGTTGGTGGTGCCGGCCTTCTCATGCTTCAGCAGCGTCGCCTGAACCTCGGCGGGCAAGGCGTCGCGCAGCTTGTTGGCTTCCTGCACCCACAAGACCATCGAGGGCGGCGAATCCGCGATCACGATCGAGCGCATGCCCTTGGGCCGCCGGACCGCATGCTCCGCGCCCAGCATCCCGCCCCAGGACTGACCGATGACGTGATAGGAGGACGCGATGCCGAGATGGGCCAGGAGACTGTCCAGCTCGTCGAGGAAAAGCTGCACGGTCCAGAAATCGGCGCCCTTCTCCGGCAGATGGGTCGAGAGGCCACAGCCCAATTGGTCGTAATGCACGACCGCGCGGCCGCGTTCGGCCAGTCGCTTGAAGCTGTCGGTGTAGTTATGGGCCGCGCCGGGGCCGCCATGGAGGATGACGACGGGCGGCTTGCCGCTCTTGAGATCGCCGGTCACCCGGTACCAGGTCTGATATCCGCGGAAGTCCGCACGGCCTTCGCGAGCCGGAGCCGTCATGTTCGTTCCTGTCGTTCGGAGCCGCTCTCAACCAGAACGCGCTCCGCCGTCTCCCAGATCAGGGAAAACCGATCGCAAGCTTCGATGAGATTACGAGGACGCGGTCCCTGCATTGCCGCGTGTTATTGGGGTCATGTTCACCGATCCCCCGCAAGCGGTCAACTGCCCGGAAGACGGAGGCCGGGTCGATCACGGCTTCGGGAACGAAACCTACGGTGGAACCCCATTGGTTCGGACCGGTCTCAAGGACCGGTCGTGGCAATCTTGGGTCGGTGAGGGCCAGCCGTTGCCCTCGGCCTGACCCTGGCGATAGGGTGCCGGAAGCTTCGGAAGAACTGGCATTGCCGCTCCGAACGATCACGGGACAGATCCGATGATGCTATCGCCGGAAGAGACCGTTCGCGGGCTCTATGAGCGCCTGCTGGAACGATGGAACGAGCGCGACGCCCGCGGCATGGCGGGCCTGTTCGCGATCGAGGGAAATCTCGTCGGTTTCGACGGCAGTTCCGTCAATGGACGGATGCCGATCGAAGACCATCTGGGTCCGATCTTCCGGGACCACCCCACGCCGCGCTTCGTTGCCAAGGTCCGCGAGATCCGGTGCCTCGCACCGAAGGTGATGCTGCTGCGCGCCGCGGCGGCGATGGTCGCGCCCGGCGCCAGCGACATCAACCCGGCCTTGAATGCCATCCAGTCGCTCGTCGCCGTGCGCCGCGACGGCAATTGGCAGGTCCAGCTCTTCCAGAATACGCCGGCGGCCTTCCACGGCCGGATGGCTGAAGCCGAGGCCTTGTCGGAAGAATTGCGGAGCGCATCAAAAGCCGTGGTCGGCGACTGATCGTTCCCGTCAGCGGGCGGTGCTGCCGAAAGCGGGGCCCAGCGGCATGAGCCGCAGGCCCGGGCGCAGATGCCTGTAGGGCAGTTGCAGGTGATCGGCCAGGTTGGGTCCGGGCGAGACCACCACCAGAATTTCCTCGGCGATCGCCTGGAAGTCCGCCCTGAAATGCACCGAGCTCTTGAGCGCCAGGATCTTCTGGCGCTCCGGCTCGATCCCGACATGACGGAACATCGAGCGGTCGGCCGCCTGCTGCTTGCGGCTCGACACCACGACGCGCACGCCTTCATGCTCGAGCAAGGCCATGGGCCCGAGCTGCATGCGCGAGCCGAGATAGAAGGGTCCGGTCGCGGTGAAGCTGCCGCTGCCGAGGCGCTCCACCTTGAAGCTGCCGCGATAGGGCGTGAGGCCGGCGAGCCCCGACTTGTTGCCCAGGCCGATCTCGATCCTCGCCCCCTCGCCCGCTTCATGCGCGTGCGCGGCACTCTCCGGATCGCAGACCAATCCGACGACCGCGCCCTTCGCATGGGCATGCACCAGCGCCGCGAAGACGCCCATCGTGTCGGAGTTCGTGCCGGCGCCGGGGTTGTCTTGCGTATCGGCCAGAATGACGGGCTTGGCGGCGCGTGCCTCGCGCACCATAGCCTCGGCCACGGCTTCGTCGGGTGTCCAGAGACGGCCGGCGAACGCCGGCTCGCTCTTCTCCACCAGTTGCTCCAGCAGGTCTGCCGCCCGGTCGGCCGCGGCCTGGGTCGTCGCCTGCGCGACGACCGCGGGGCCGCATTCGCGGATGTCGGCCGGCGGAAAGCCGGGCGTGAAGGACATCGACAGGATGCCGGGCTCGCGCTCGAGCTCCTCGAGCCGACGATAGATCGAGGCCGCCGGCTCGATCAGGGTGCATTGCCAAGTCAGCGGAATGAGGAACGGCGCCTTGCGCAGCGCCCGGAAGCAGGGCGTGCCGCCGATGAGGCGGTCCAGCAGCCGCGCCGCCCGGGTGCCCGTCTCCGCCATGTCGACATGCGGATAGGTGCGGAAGGCCACCAGCGCCGTGGCATGGCGCACCATCGATTCCGTCACATTGGCATGGAGATCGAGCCCCACCACGATCGGCAGCGCCTCGCCCACCAGGGCGCGGATCCGCCGCAGCAGCTCGCCTTCGCCATCCTCGAGATGCTCGGCGACCATCGCGCCATGCAGATCGAGATAGAGACCGTCGAGCGGCAGCGCCTGCTTGATGTCGTCGAGCAGCATTCCGGCAATGCGCTCATAGGCCTCGCGCTCGACATGGGCCAGCGGCGTCGCCGAGCACCAGGTCAGCGGCACCAGCTCATGGCCCAGCCCCAGCGTCGTCTCGACGAAACCGGCGGCCGGAAGATTGATGCCCTTGACCGCCTCGACCATGGCGGGCCCCCGCACCAGCGCCGGCCAGCCATCGGCCATGGCAAAATGCTCGAAGCGCGCCTTGGTAGGAGCAAAGGTGTTGGTTTCGTGAACGAAGCCGCCGATCGCCAGTCGCGCCATCAGATCGATCCTTCGTCCATCATCCGCGTATCTCGATCAACACGTCGGGCAGCCGGTTGGGGTTGCCCGTCTCCGCCGGCATATGGCGTGCGAGCTGTCCGCCGAGAATCTCGATCGTCGCCAGGAATCCGTCCGCGATCCGTCCCTGCTTGACCTGTTCCGCAAAGGCCGCGACCGCCTTGCTCCAGACGCCGACCGTGACCCGCTCATGGATGCCGCGGTCGGCAATGACCTCGACATAGCGCTCGGCGGCCGAGACGAAGAGAAGGATGCCCGCGCGCTCGGGCGTATCGGCCAGCCCCAGTTTGACGAACTGCTCGCGGGCGAGGCGTTCGGCGTGAAGCCGCTGGATCGAATCCGGCACCAGCGCCATCAGCACCGGACGCCAGCGCAGCAGCAGCAGGAGAGCCAGGAAGGTGACAACCTGGATGACATAGAGCGGCAGGAACTTGGTCGTCGCATCCAGCGCCCACAGCACCGGCGCGACCGTGAAAGCCCCGGCCACGGCGTAGAGCAGCGAGACGAAGAGATAGGAATCGGCCCGATCCGCCACGACGGTGACCAACTCGCCGCTGGTGCGGGCCTCGGCCACGCGGATCGCCGCTTCGATGCGGTCGCGCTCGGCTTGGCTCAGAACGGACATGGGGGCACCTCGATCACGCGGGTCACCAGCGCCCCGAGGAGCCGCCGCCCCCGAAGGAACCGCCCCCACCCGAGAAGCCCGAACCGGACGAGCTGAAGGAGCTGGAAGAGCTGCTGGAGCTCCACCCCGAACCGGTCGTGCCTCTGCCCTTCCTCCCGAACCGTATCGCCAGAATCACAATGGCCAGCCAGAAGGAAATGAAGGCGACCGGGACGATCCAGAACGGAAAGAAGAAATCATTCTCCTGTTGCATCTGCTCCTGCAGCTTGGCCTGGAGCTCGGCGTTGTCGCCGCCGGACCATTGGCTCGGCGCATAGTCGCCATTGAGCGCCTTCAGGAGGCTGTCGGTGCCTGCGACGATTCCCTGATCCATATGGCCGGCCCGAAAGGCCGGCAGGATATCGGTCTGGATGATGCTGGAGGTGATGGCGTCCGTGAGCACGCCTTCGAGCCCATAGCCGACCTCGATCCGCACCTCGCGCTCGTTCGGAGCGACGATCAGCATCGCCCCGTTGTTCTTGCCGACCTGGCCGATGCCCCAATGCCGGCCCAGCCCGACGCCATACTCCTCGATCTCGAGCCCCTGCAGCGAATTGACCGTGACGACCACGAGCTGCGTGCCGGACGACGTCTCGAGCTGCGTCAGCTTGGAGTCGAGTTCCGTGCGCTCCTGTTGCGACAGCAGCCCCGCCTCGTCCACGACCCGGCCGGTCAATTCCGGCCATTTCGGTTCCGCGGCCGAGGCGCTTTGCGTCGCGAGCATCGCCGCCAGCAGCAGGGCCGGCCATAACCCGCGCCAGACCGCGATCGCCATCCGAGCGCGCATCAGTTGCCCGATCCGCTGCCGCTGGAGCCGGTGGTGCCGGTGCCGAAATCGACCTTGGGCGCGTTGATCACGTCGGCCGCGACGGTGAAGTTCTCCATCGGCTGGGCATCGGGATAGAGCAGCGCCTTCCACCAGCGCCCCGGGATGGTCTTGAGCTCGGTGTTATAGACGCGCACTGCCTCGATATAGTCCCGCCGCGCCACGGCGATCCGGTTCTCGGTGCCTTCGAGCTGCGACTGCAGCGTCAGGAAATTCTGATTGGCCTTGAGGTCGGGATAAGCCTCGACCACGACCATCAATTTCGACAAAGCCCCGGTCAGAGCCGCCTGATTCTCCTGGAAGGCATTGAAGGCGTCGGGGTTGGTCAGGATGTCGGCGGGGATCTGGGTCTGCGTGACCTTGCTGCGGGCCTCGACGATGGCCTGGAGCGTGTCGCTCTCATGCGCCGCATAGCCTTTCACCGTCTCGACCAGGTTCGGTACCAGGTCGGCGCGGCGCTGATACTGGTTCAGCACCTGGCTCCAGGCGGCCTTGGCCTGTTCCTCATAGGTCGGGATCGAATTGACGCCGCAGGCCGTCAACAGGAACAGCGGCAGCAGCGCCAGGAGGCCCAGCGGCAGACGCCACCGGGCGGGCGCCCTCTGGTCGCCAAGGATTTCAATCATTGGAATCAGCCTCCTGTTGGCCGCAATTTGGCCCGCCGTGCCTCGCCATGCAAGGTCCAGAACCCTTGCAGCAGGATCGCCGCCACGATGATGCCGCCACCGGCCAGGGTTGCCTGTCCCGGGAGCTCGCCCGCCCCGATCCAGGCGAAGAGCGGCGCAAAGATCAGACTGAGCCGGGTGGTAAGGACGGCCTCGGCCGCTGGCAGATGCCGCACGCCCATCGTCACCAGCACGAACTGGAATCCGAGCTGGAACACCCCGAGCGCCGCGCAGATTCCCAGGTCATGCGCCGAGATCGAGAAATCATCGACCCAGGGCGCCGCCATGACCGCGGTCATGAGCGCGGCGACAACGAACGAAGGCAGCATGTCGATCGCCCGCGCCCGCCGGATCAGCACATACATGACGGCCGTCGTCACCGCGGAACCGATCGCCAGCCCGTCGCCGATCAGATTCCCGCCGGTCAGATCGTCCGCCGTCATCACCGCGATGCCGATCAGCGCCAGGACGATCGCGAAGCCGGTGGCCAGCGTCACCCGCTCGCGCAGCACGAACCAGCCGGTCAGGAGCGGCGTCAGGCCATTGAGAAAGGTGGTCCGTGCCACGGTGGTGAAGAGCAGCGCGAAGATGAAGCAGATGGTCGAGAGGGAGAACATGAAGGCGCAGAGCAGGCCATTGCCATTCACGCTGCGGATTGCCTCGACCAGCCGACCCCTGCGGGTGACGGCGATCCAGACGACGAGCGTCAGGGCGAAGAAGAGCGCGCGATAGAAGATCGTGCGCCACGCCGTGGGCTCGTCGAGCCAGCGCAGCAGCACACCCGCCGTGGCGGTAAAGGCCGTCGCCGTCGACAAGACGAGAAACCCCAGCGGACGGTTCTGCTCCTGCATGAACGTCCCTGGGGTCCCTGTCGTCGTCCGATGGCTCCGATCCGAAGCCGGACCGGTCAGATATCCGCGAAGCTGTGGGTCTCGGCCTTGCCGCCCGGATGACAGACGGCGCCCTTCTCGGCGTCGCCCACGGTCTGGGCGTAGCGCCAAATGGCCCCCGACTGATAGTCGTGGCGGCGCGGCTTCCAGCTCTTCCTGCGCTCCGCCAGCTCGGCGTCGCTGAGATTGACGCTGAGGGTGCCGGCCACGGCATCGATCGTGATGATGTCGCCGTCCCTGATCAGGCCGATCGGGCCGCCGACCGCGGCTTCCGGCCCGACATGCCCGATGCAGAAGCCGCGCGTGGCGCCGGAGAAGCGCCCGTCGGTGATGAGCGCCAGCTTGTCGCCCATGCCTTGGCCATAGAGTGCCGCCGTGGTCGCCAGCATCTCGCGCATGCCGGGGCCGCCGCGCGGCCCCTCATAGCGGATGACCAGCACCTCGCCTTCCTTGTAGCGGCGCTCCTGCACCGCCTTGAAGCAATCCTCCTCGCAATCGAAGCAATGGGCCGGGCCCGAGAATTGCTGCTTCTTCATGCCGGCGACCTTCACGATGGCGCCTTGCGGCGCCAGGTTGCCCCTCAATCCCACCACGCCGCCGGTCGGCGAGAGCGGCTTCGAGGTCCGCAGGATCACGTCCTGGTTCTCGGGGAACTCGACCGAGGCCAGGTTCTCCGCCACGGTCTTGCCGGTGACGGTGATGCAATCGCCATGGAGGAAGCCGCCTTCGAGCAGCGCCTTCATCAGGATCGGCACGCCGCCGACCTCGAACATGTCCTTGGCGACATAGCGTCCGCCCGGCTTCAGGTCGGCGATATAGGGCGTCTTGCGGAAGATCGCGCAGACGTCGTGGAGGTCGAACTCGATCCCCGCCTCATGTGCGATCGCCGGCAGATGCAGGCCGGCATTGGTCGATCCGCCCGAGGCCGCCACCACCATCGCCGCGTTCTCGAGCGCTTCGCGCGTGACGATGTCGCGTGGACGGAGCTGGCTCTTGATCAGCTTCATCACTTCCTGGCCGGAGGCTTCGGCATAGGCGTCGCGCGAATCATAGGGTGCCGGCGCGCCGGCGGACCCCGGAATGGCGAGCCCGATGGCCTCGGAGACGCAGGCCATCGTGTTGGCGGTGAACTGGCCGCCGCAGGAGCCGGCCGAGGGACAGGCCACGCATTCGAGCTCATGCAGCTCGGCATCGTCGATCTTGTGCGCGGCATGGGCGCCGACCGCCTCGAACACATCCTGCACCGTCACGTCCTTGCCGCGGAAGCGGCCGGGCAGAATCGAGCCGCCATACATGAAGACCGACGGCACGTTGAGGCGGACCATCGCCATCATCAGGCCCGGCAGCGACTTGTCGCAACCGGCGAGGCCGACCAGCGCGTCATAGCAATGGCCGCGCATGGTGAGCTCGACCGAATCCGCGATTACCTCGCGGCTGACCAGCGAGGACTTCATCCCGGCATGGCCCATGGCGATGCCGTCGGTCACGGTGATGGTGGTGAATTCGCGCGGCGTCCCGCCGGCGGCCTTCACACCCTTCTTCACCGCCTGCGCCTGGCGCATCAGCGAAATGTTGCAGGGCGCCGCCTCGTTCCAGGTGGTCGCCACGCCCACGAAGGGCTGGGCGATCTCCGCCTCGGTCATGCCCATGGCGTAGTAATAGGAACGGTGCGGGGCGCTCTGGGGGCCGACGGAGACGTAACGGCTGGGCAGCTTGCTCTTGTCGAATGTCGCGGTCATGGCAGGCCTTCGCTCTTGTGAACCTTGCTCTCTCAAGGACTTGCGGGCGCCACCTTACCGGCGCACCCGGGTGCTCGCCAGCCCCTAAACCCCGCAAGCCTGCCCTGCGTCCGGAACGGGTCAGGGGGCGGGTTCGGGCCGCTGCGCCAGCATCGGGTGCGGCCAGGGCGACGTTCGAAGCGGGGCTGGCAGGGAGGCGGATGGCGGCGACAGATCCTGGACCAACAGGATGCGCATGGACGGCGTCTCGTCGGTGATCAGGAAATGGAAATCGGCCGAGGCGCCCGGCGGTACGTTTCCATCCTCGAAGGCGAGCCCGTCATAAGGCTCGTCGATGGCACGGATCTGGCCGAAGCTGCTGGATTCCACCGTTCGGCCCGCCGCCCCCTGGCCGAAGGAAAGCCCGTCGCCATAGGGGCTGGCCCGCTCCTCGGTCTCGCGCAGCTCCATCCGGAAATCGTGCCAGGACTGGTTACTCAGGTTCCGGGCGATCTTGGTCATGGCGAAGCCGGTCAGATGCTGGGTTCCGCAGCGATTGCCGAAGGTCGACCTCAGGCCCGTGATCTGCAGGATCGCCGGACCCTGGCTGCCGATCTCCTCCACCACGACGAAGGGATCCTCGAGACGCCCGGTGCCCGTGACGGCGATGAGCCGGAAGCCGCCCAGCTCGTCGCTGAAGGTCAAACCCTCGACGGTAAAGGACGCCGCCGCGGCCTGCGCGACGGGCGCCAGGATCAGGAAGAGCAGCAAAAGTCCGGTCAGCACCCGCATGGCGCCATCATCGGGCGGCCTTTTCGTCGCGTAAAGCTCCGCCGAAAGAGTGGGTCTGCTGCCCTTGACCCTGCCCGAACCGGCCCGTTAGCCTCCCCCGCCCTTCCCTCCTCCATGAGTTTCCGTTCATGAACCAGCCCACCCTCGATCTGGATTTCGTGCGGCGCCAGTTCCCGCCGCTCGCCAATGGCTGGATCATGCTGGAGAACGCGGGCGGCTCCTATGTGCCGCAGAGCGTGATCGATCGGGTCACCAGCTATATGCGCGAGGTCCAGATCCAGCCCAGCTGGGATTTCGGCCCCTCGGCCGACGCGGCGGCCCGCATCGCCACCGGGCGGCGGCTGATGGCCGAGATGATCAATGCCGAGCCGGAGGAAGTCTCCATCGGTCCTTCGACCTCGCTCAATGTCTATCTGCTGATGCAGTCGATCCGGCACTGGTTCAAGCCCGGCGACGAGGTCGTCGTCACCAACCAGGACCATGAGGCCAATATCGGCGCCTGGCGGCGTCTGGCCGACGACGGTGTCGTGATCCGGGAGTGGCAGATCGATCCGGTCACGGGCGAGCTCGACGAGACGGCGCTCGAACGGCTGCTGAACCCACGCACGCGCCTCGTCTGCTTCACCCATTGCTCCAACATCGTCGCGACGATCCACGATGTACAGCGCATCGCCAGGCGCATCCATCAGGCGGGCGCCCTGGTGATGGTCGACGGCGTCGCCTGCGCACCGCACCGCCATATCGACGTCAAGGCGCTCGACGTCGATTTCTACGCCTTCAGCCTCTACAAGGTGTTCGGGCCGCATCAAGGCCTGCTCTATGGCAAGCGCGAGCATCTGCTCAAGGCGCGCGGACAGAATCACTTCTTCATCGAGGAGAACGACATTCCGCTGAAGCTGCTGCCGGGCGGCATGAACCACGAGTTCACGGCCGGACTCGTGGGCATCGCCGATTACATCGACGGGCTCTATGCCCACCATTTCAAGGCGCCGGAGAACAGCCTCCTCAGCCGCGCCAAGCGCGTGTTCGAGATGATCGGCGCGCATGAGGAAGCGCTCGCCAACCAAACGCTCGATTTCCTGCGCGAGCGGAAGAAGGTGCGGATCATCGGCCAGCCCCGCGCCGCCGGCCGGCGCGCGCCGACGATCTCCTTCACCGTCCAGGGGATGAGCTCCCGCAAGATCGCCGAGGCGCTCAACGCCCGGAAGATCGCGATCGGCTATGGCGACTTCTATGCCAAGCGCTGCATCGACGCGCTGGGCACAGCCCCGCAGGACGGCGTCGTGCGCATCGGCCTCGCCCATTACAACGGTGCCGAGGAACTCGACCGCGCGCTGAAGGCGCTGGATGGGGTGATCGCGAAGGGGTGAGGCACACCCCGCCGTCATCCCC
>CAVOLB010000162.1:0-44372 GCA_963696655.1 uncultured Alphaproteobacteria bacterium | reverse complement strand
GCCGCCGCTGCAGGGCGGCAATCCGGACGAGGTCGCCGTGGTGGCGTTGAAGTCGCAGGTCGCCCCGATCAACTGTCCCGGCTACAACGCGCCGATCCAGCTCGATCACGAGGGCCGTCCGCTCCTCAATCCCGGCTGCGCCTCCGCGATCGATCTCGGGCTGATGCTCGAGAATCCGAACGATCTCAATCAGGGCCGCGCCCTGCCTCCGGCCGACGCCGAAGGCCAGTCCCTCTCCATCCAGCGCTATCGTACCGGCCAGACCTACGCGCCGGTCACGCAGAGCACGACCGACTGACGGCCCCCCGCGATGTTGAACCTCGCCAAAAAACGTTCCAAGAAGGACGACGCCCCCAAGCCCGCGCCGGCGCCCAAGGCCGCCAACGCGCAGCGCTTGGACTGCCTGGCGTTCGTCGCCGACAATCAGACCCACGGCGTCATGAGCGGCGTCGCCAAGCAGCTCTTCGGCAAATCGCAGGTCCGCGACGGCGGCAGCCGGGAGGCACTGGAGTTCCTGACCGAGAACGCGGCGCCCGGCCTGCTGATCGTCGACATCACCGACGCGCCCAAGCCGTTGAACGCCCTGCTGCCGATCGTGGCCGCCTTCATGGACGACACCAAGGTCATCGCCATCGGCAACGTCAACGACGTCCAGTTCTATCACGAGGTGATCGAGGCCGGCGTCGCCGACTACATGGTCAAGCCGATCACCGACAAGGCCCTGACCGCCACCATCAACCGGATCACGCAGCCCACCGCCGCCGCCGGCCAGAGCGACAGCCGGCGCATCGTCACGGTGATCGGCTCGCGCGGCGGCGTCGGTTCCAGCCTCGTCGCGGTCAACTGCGCCTGGCTGATCGCTCAGGAACAGAAGCGCCCGACGACCCTCCTCGACCTCGACCTGCAGAACGGCACGGTCGCTCTCGCGCTCGACATCGAGCCGACCCGGGGCCTGCGCGAGGCTCTCGAGCATCCGGCACGCATCGACAGCCTGTTCATCAGCAGCGCCTCGGTGAAGGTCGGCGAACATCTCCACGTCATGGCGGCCGAGGAATCGGTCGAGGAAGACGTGCATTACGACGCCTCGGGCGTCACCATCCTGCTCGACGCGATCAAGCGCCAATCCGAATGCATCGTCATCGACCTGCCGCGCGGCGCAATTCGCGCCCGCCCGCGCGTCCTGACGGCAGCGACGGACATCGTCCTGGTCACCGATTTCACCCTGGCCGGCCTGCGCGACGCGATCCGCATCAACGCGCAGATCCAACAGGTCGCCAGCAACGCCCGCCTCACGCTCGTCGCCAATCGCTGTGTCCACAAGGACTCCGCCTTGGCCCGTTCGGAATTCGAGCGCGCGCTGGGACATAAGGTCGACCTCATCCTCCCGGAGGATGCCAAGGCCGCACAGCAGGCAGCCAGCGCAGGCAAACCGCTTTCTGCTGCCGCGCCGTCAAGCAAGACGACCGCCGCGTTGCGCCAATTGGCGGCGCGCGTCGGGCAGGTTTCAACGGAAAAGCGGCGATGGAGCCTGTGGCGCCGCCGCAAGGAGTAGCGCATGGCTCCCGACGGCGCCCGTGATCGCGCCACTCCGACCCCCCGCGGATCGGAGCTGATCGCGCGCATCGCCGACGAGCTGCATCCCGTGGTGGAGCGGTTCTTCGCGGGTCGCGACGTGCTGACCCTGTCGCGCCAGAGCCTGGCGATCGAGGTCGGCCAGGCCGTCACGACGGTGCTGGACGGCCGCCAGATTCCGCTGAACCTGCTCGAACGGCGCAATCTCATCGCGCTGTTGATGACCAATCTGCTGTCGGCGGCCGAGATCAAGACTGGCGCCCGGGCCTTGCCGGCCGCAGCCGAGGACGTCCAGACCGCGATCCAGGACACGCTCGCCGCCGATCCCGGACCCTCGCCGCGCCCCGCGTCGGTGTCGACGCCGGCACCGACGCCGGCGGCCCGGCCGCAATCGACCGCGGAATCGCTCACGCCCAAGGCGCCGGAACGAAAGGTGGCGGGATCCCGGCATATCGAGATCGCCAAGGACCAGATCCAGGCGCTCGTCGTCGAACGGATCGACCTCGCCGCCGCCGTCAAGCTCGAGCGTGGCGAGCTCGGCCGCCAGGTGGCGCAGATCGCCCAGGAAGTCCTGGTCGAGCAGAAGATCCGCCTCAACCAGCGCGAACAGCGGGACCTCACCGAGCTGCTGCTGGACGACATGCTGGGTCTGGGCCCGCTCGAGCCGCTGCTCGCGGACGAGACCATAACCGACATCATGGTCAACGGCCCCAACCAGGTCTATATCGAGCGCGGCGGCAAGCTGGTCGTGACCGACATCAAGTTCCGCAACAACCAGCATGTGATGAACGTCGCCACGCGCATCGTGTCCCAGGTCGGGCGCCGCGTCGACGAGTCCGTGCCCTTGTGCGACGCGCGCCTCATGGACGGCAGCCGCGTCAACATCATCATTCCGCCGTTGGCGATCGACGGCCCCAGCATCTCCATCCGAAAATTCTCCAAGAAAGGCATCACGCTCGACGTGATGGCCCGGCAGAAGAACATCTCGGAGGCGTTGGCGACGGTGCTCAAGATCGCGTCGCGCGCCAAGCTCAACATCCTGATCTCCGGCGGTACCGGCTCGGGCAAGACGACGTTGCTCAACGCCATGTCGCAGATGATCGACAATGGCGACCGCATCGTCACCATCGAGGACGCCGCCGAACTGCAGCTGCAGCAGCCCCATGTGGTGCGTCTCGAGACGCGCCCCGCCAATCTCGAAGGCGAAGGCGAGATCACCATGCGCGATCTGGTCAAGAACGCGCTGCGTATGCGTCCCGACCGCATCATCCTCGGCGAGGTGCGCGGATCCGAGGCGGTGGACATGCTCCAAGCCATGAACACCGGCCATGAAGGGTCGATGTCCACCATCCACGCCAACCGGCCGCGCGAGGCGCTCACCCGCCTCGAGAACATGGTCGGCATGGCCGGCATCAACC
This sequence comes from uncultured Alphaproteobacteria bacterium, assembly GCA_963696655.1. Classification (GTDB taxonomy): domain Bacteria; phylum Pseudomonadota; class Alphaproteobacteria; order Dongiales; family Dongiaceae; genus Hypericibacter. The sequence goes on along the minus strand of CAVOLB010000162.1, from coordinate 41,382 downwards.
TGCCAGCCAAGGCGGTGCGCACCCAGGTTTCCGCCGCCATCGACATCATCGTCCAGATCAGCCGCATGCGCGACGGCATGCGCCGCATCACCCATGTCGTCGAGGTGGTCGGCATGGAAGGCGACGTCATCATCACCCAGGACCTCTTCACCTACGAGTTCGAAGGCGAAGAGCCGGACGGCAAGCTGCGCGGCCAGTTCAAGTCCTCGGGCCTGCGGCCGCATTTCACGCCCAAGGCCGCCTATTTCGGCCTCGACCGGGCGCTGCTGGAGGTCATATGAGCGGCGACATCCAGCTGACCCACCTCCTGATCGGCGCCTTCCTGCTGGGCCTGCTCTCGATCGGCATCCTGTTCATGGCACTGGTCTCTGGCGCCAAGAGCCGGCGCCAGATGCAGCGCCGCCTCAAACGCGCCCAGGGCATGAGCAATCGGATGCAGGAGCAGGAAGCGCTCTCGGTTCGCCGCGACCCGAGCGAGCCCCTGCCCCTGTTCGAGCGCCTGGCGCGCGCGGTGCTGCCCAACCCCACCAAGATCCGCCAGCGCCTGTCGCGCACCGGCAAGAACATCTCGCTGGGCCAGTATGCGCTGGCCTGCATCCTGATCGCCGCCGTCGCGGGCGCCGGCACCAAGCTCGGATTGGGATGGCCGGGGATCGCCTGTCTTCTCATCGGCGTCGCGCTGGGCCTGCTGCTGCCCCATCTCTATATCGGCTTTCTGGGACGCCGCCGGCTCAATCAGTTCAACGCCTATTTCTCCGAGGCGATCGACCTGATCGTCCGCGGGCTCCGCTCCGGCCTTCCGGTCACGGAATCGATCAAGGCGGTGGGGCGCGAGATTTCGGATCCCGTCGGCATCGAGTTCCGCCTGATCGCCGATTCGATCACCTTCGGCATGACGCTCCAGGAAGCGCTCTGGGCCGCGGCCGCGCGCATCGACATCCCGGAATACCGCTTCTTCGCGATCACGCTCGGCATTCAGCAGGACACCGGCGGCAATCTCGCCGAGACGCTCGATAACCTGTCGCAGGTGCTGCGCCGCCGCCGGCAGATGAAGCTCAAGATCAAGGCGCTGTCGTCGGAAGCGAAGGCCAGCGCCTGGATCATCGGGTCGCTGCCTTTCATGATGTTCGCCATCATCATGGCCGAGAACCACCGCTACGCCATGACGCTGTTCACCGACCCGCGCGGCTGGATCATGCTGGCTTGCGGCTTCGTCTGCTACGGCATGGGCATCGGCATCATGGCGAAAATGGTGAGGTTCGAGATATGACCCCCAGCCTCAAGGACTATCTGCCCTACGGCCTCACCATGGAGGACGTGATCACCATGATGGCGGGCGCCGCGGCCTTCCTCACCGTGGTCGCGGTCTGGCATGCCTTCCTGCGGCGCGAGATCGGCGGCCGGCGGCTGAAGGAGCTGGCGCAGCGCCGCGTCGCCCTGCGCCACGACTATCTCCATGGCAACCGCAAGCGCGGCTCGATGCTGTCAACCGGCGGCATGCGCCAGATCGTCGACCGCTTCAAGCTCCTGCGCACCAGCAAGAGCGAGGCGATGCAGCGCAAGCTCGCCAAGGCCGGCTGGCGCTCTTCGGATGCGCTGGTTCGGTTCCTGTTCGCGAAGCTGATGCTGCCCTTCGTCATCGGCGGCATCTCGCTGTTCCTGTTCCAGGTCGTGCATCTCTATCACCTGCCGCTGATGACGCGCCTGGCGGTCATCATGGGCAGCGTGCTGGCGGGGGCGTTCCTGCCCGACATCATCGTGAAGAACACGATCATCAAGCGGGCCGACAAGATCCGCAAAGGCCTGCCGGACGCGCTCGACCTGATGGTGATCTGCGCCGAGGCCGGCCTCAGCCTGGACGCCTCGTTGAAGCGCGTGTCGGAGGAATTCGGCCGGTCCTGCCCCGAACTCGCCGACGAGCTGGCGATCACCTCGCTGGAGCTGGGCTTCCTGCCCGACCGCCGTCAGGCCCTGATCAATCTGTCGCAGCGCACCGAATCAAAGGGCATCCGCGGCATGGTCAACAACCTGCTGCAGTCCGACAAATACGGCACGCCGCTGGCGCAGTCGCTGCGCGTGCTGTCGGCGGAGTTCCGCGAGGAGCGGATGATGCGGGCGGAGGAGAAGGCGGCGCGGCTGCCGGCGCTGATGACGGTGCCGATGATCGTGTTCATCCTGCCGCCGCTCTTCATCGTGCTGATCGGCCCGGCGATCCTCCGGGTGATCGACGCCTTCAGGCACATGCACTAATGATAGGACGTTCAGCGATAATCGGAGCTGTCGCGAGCCGACCTGTTGGGCTCGGTGGAGCCGTTTGTCACGGCCTGGGGTTCGGTGGCGACGGGAACGTCATATCCGCTCGGCGACGGTCCACCCTCGCCCGCCAAGGCGAGCGGCGCGTTGCCGCCCTCCAGCTCGGCGTGGGGCTTGTCGATCGTCGGGACCGTCGCGGGCTGGGTCGCGATGCTGCTGCTCTCGGCCGCGGGCGCCGCGGCACTGCCCATCGGCGCGATCGCGGGCTTAAGCTCGCTCTGGTTGATCGGCGCGGCGGTGATGCTGTCGGGTTCGGGCGCCGGCACGACGGGCGCGCCGTTGGCTTCCGGGAGGGCGGCTTCGGGCGCGGCGGCGACGGGCGCGTTCTGGAACCGCTGGTCCGCGTAGTGGGCCCCGAGGGCCGACGCCATGGTGCGATCGTCCTTCATGCCCTTGAGCACTTCGAAATAGGTCATGTTGCGCTCGACCGTCGCGGCGTCGAGATCGCGTTCCGCCAGCTGGCGGGCGCGGTCGCGTTCGCCGGCGAGCCCGTAGATGAAGGCCAGGTTCTGGCGGTAGCGCGCGGTCGCCATCGGATCGGCGACCGCCTGCTCAAGGAGCGGGATCGCTTCCTGGTAGCGACCCTCGAGCGCCAGCGAGAGCGCGAGATTGTTGTTCAGCTCGAGATTGCCCGGCGAGAGCTGCAGGGCCGTCCGGTAGTAGGTCTGGGCCGAGGCATGGTCGCCGAGCATGTCGTAGGCGACCGCGATGCCGTTATAGAGGCGGTAGTCCTCGCCGGTATCGAGCGCCTTCTCGTATTGCGCGATGGCGCCTTCCGCGTCGTTGGTGTTGAGCATCGCGGTCCCCAGACCGCGCAGCGCCTCGGCATTGGTGCCGTCGAGCTGCAGCGCCGCCCGATAGGCTTCGGCAGCGCCGCCGGGAGAGCCCATCTTCGCCAGGGTCTGGCCCAGCAGGATCAGCGGCTTGGGGTCGGTCGGATCGATCTCATGGGCTTTCTGATAGAGGCCGGCCGCGCTGGTGAGATCGCCCTGGTCGCGGGTCATGTCCGCCACGCGAACGACCGCGGCGGACGACACCACGGTCGGCTGCTGCGCGCCGCTGGAACAGGCGGAAAGCGCCAGCGCCACGGTCAGCGCCGGCAGCCAATGACGGCAGATGCGGGGAAGGGTCTGCATGGCTCGAACCCTAGCCCCGCCATGGTTAGCGGAAGGTAAAAACCCATGTCGCCACTTACACTTATCCGCTGTGGCAATTTTGTGCCCCGGGTCTCGAATAGGGCCGCCAGGGCCCTCCTCGGCCTGCGCCGGTTCGCCCGCGCCCAGTCGGGGGCCGCCGCCATCGAGTTCGCCCTCGCCTTGCCGCCGCTGATCCTCCTGATCATCGGCATGTTCGAGGTCGCGGTCGCCATGTTCGTCTCGACCTCGGTCGAGAACAGCCTGCGCGAGGCCTCCCGCTACGGCATCACCGGCGACACGCCGGCCACCGGGACCCGGCAGGACCAGATCCTCGCGATCATCGATGCCAACACCTTCGGCATGCTGGACCCGGCGACCACCACCATCACCTTCATGAAATATGCCAGCTTCCAGGATGTGGGCCAGCCGGAGCCCTTCGTCGACACGCCGGAGCCCAGCCCCCTGCACAACGGCAAATACGATCTCGGCGAGAACTACACCGACGTCAACGGCAACGGGAAATGGGATGCCGACCGCGGCGTCGCCGGCGTCGGCAACTCCGGCGAGGTGGTGCGCTACAAGGTCGACTATGAGTGGCACCTGATGACCCCCCTGCTCTCCGACATGCTCGGCGACAACGGGGTGTTCCATATGAGCGCCAGCGTGGTGGTGCGCAACGAGCCCTATGCCGTCGTGGCCAATGGAGGGTGAGATGAGAAAGCGCCTCCTGCCCTTCCTCTACAGGTTCGCCCGCGACCGGCGCGGCAGCGTGCTGATGGAGCTGGCGATCGGTCTTCCGATCCTGGTGGCGATCCTGCTGGGCTGCTTCGAGGCCGCCCGGTTCGCGCTGCTCGATCAGAAGCTGGCCCGTGTCGCCGCCTCGACGGCCGATCTCGTGGCCCAGGCCGACGGCATCACCGAGGGACAGATCACCGATCTGTTCTCGGCCGCCGACGACAGCGCGGCGCCCTTCGATCTCGCCGGCACCGGCCGCGTCATCATCTCGTCGATCACGAAACCGACCAGCGCGGACCCGACCGTGGCCTGGCAGCGCGTCTCGAGCGGGACGGTCGCCGCCACCAGCGCCGTCGGCACCACCGGCCAGACCGCGACGCTGCCGGCGGGGTTGACGCTGCGGCAGGGCGAAAACGTCATCGTCGCCGAAGTGTTCTACGACTTCACGCCGGTCTTCCTGGGCGCCACGCAGTTCACCAGCGCGTCGCTCTACCAGGTCTCCTACAACCGCCCGCGCATCATCAACCTGACGCAGGTCTCGCCTTAAGGCGCCCTCACCGCGCGATTCTAATCCGATCGCGCCGCTAAGAACCGGCGGCTGCCTAATTCAAGTTTGGGGATGTGGGGTTCGGCGTCGCGGGGCCGAACAGGGGTCGATGGCGCTTGCCGATCGTACCCAGCGAAGGTGCACCGCTTCCGGGGGCCTCCGGCTGACCGAAGGTGGTTTGGGGGCAGGCCTAGGGAGTGCCGGTGGGTGGGTTGGCCTGTCCCTCGGTAGCCGTTCAGGCGACCCCCGGAAGCGGCGCAGTTCGTCGCAAGGACTACCTGCATCAGGGAGGCGCTTCCTGCGCCCGGGGTGAGTGAAGCCCTGGCGGAGAGGTGGTTCAAATTACAAATGGGTAACGCAGAATCGCACGGAAAACGCAGGATTTCTCGCGCATTTCTGCACGGCAAGAGCGCCGAGGTTTCGCGCGGTGCGACGGGAATCGAGGGAGCCTGTGGCGCGCCCGGCTGGAATCGAACCAGCGACCTACCGCTTAGAACGCAGATTTTTTTAATGTTATTCCGGATAGCGCGGCATAACGCTACCCTTCTCTCCACGCTTATGGAGGATATAAATTATCAACTCATCAGTTGAATTGTTTTAGGCGGGATTGGCCTCGATCTCATGCGCGGCCCTCCATGGGGCCAATTTTGGTATGGCGAAGGACGCCGATCGAACAATGAATGCGGCCCTTCATAGACGTTACAGACGGGCCAATGCCTCCTCTCGCTTTTCTAGGATTTGGGTCCACCAATAGTCCAATGGGAGCTTGTGCAGCAGTTGGTATCGTTGCTCAGGTTCATCAAAGTAAGGCGACAGGTTGCGCTGCCAAACCTCCAGCTTCTCGGGAGTCAGAGCATCCGGCGACCACTTGTCCACGATCACGACAGGAAGCTGCCGGTAAGCGCCAGCTACGCCATTGTTCTCGATGATCGGAACAGCGCCATATTGAAGCGTTTGCCAGAGCTTCAGGCATGGGTCCAACCCGCCGCCGTGAACACACAATACAAAGGCGTGATCGGCAACCAGATGAATATACGCGCCTTCGCTGATTTCGTCGGTGACGACGGTCGTAAAGTCAGACCAGCGCGTTTGCGCGATGGAGGTCACGTTCCTGCGTGGCTCCCATTGAGCACCATCTCTTACGCGGTGAGCGCACAGAACACGCATCGGCCTTTGTAGAAGCGGCCGGCTCTCGGCCACATCGATTGTCTCATCGGCCGTGGCGTCCTTCCAAAGCAAGCCGATCGGAAGAGGCGACAATTTCGCCATTGATGCATCGTCCACATTCTCGCCAAACCAATGCAGCACCAGCGGCGACGCCAGAATGCGTTCGATTGCCACCCGCTCTTCCTGATTGAACTTCCGAAAACGAGCGTCCAGTTGGTTTGGGATTGTCACGTCCTTGGAACCGGTAATCAAAACAAGCGGCTCCCGCAAAGCAGGCAAAATTTGGTTGGTGAAGACGCTTAGCGCAAGAAACGGATCACGCAGTGATACGTAAATGAATTTTGGACGATCGGTTTCAGCGCGGTTCCTGAGAACAATCTGCGGTTTTCTTGAATCGGTAAGGAGCACCCAGTCGCAAAGCGAGGCAATGCCCGTTAGCCGACAGGCGTCAGCACCTTGGTCTACGGGAAACAGCCGCGTGGAATGTGCCTTGATCCGCATCAACTCAGAGTTCTAACTCATAAAGCTGTGCGCCTTTCAAGGTCTCGCCAAGCGTCGCGTGAGACGACGGATGTGGGCGACGAGGATCCAGGCCACGGCGCTTTCGATGGTGGCTTCGAAGTCCTTGGCGAGGCGGCGACATCGGCCGAGCCAGGCGAAGGTGCGTTCGACCACCCATCGGCGAGGCAGCAACTCGAAGCCCTTGGCGGCGTCGGAGCGCTTGATGATTTCGAAGGTCCATTGACCAAGCGCGGCCATGGCGTCGCGTAGCTTGTCGCCACCATAGCCGCCATCGGCGAACACATGGCGCAGCCACGGGTAGAGAGAGCGGATCGACATCAGCACGTCGGGCGCGCCATCGCGATCCTGGATATCCGCAGCGTGAACCTGCACCCCGACCAGGCAGCCCTCGGTATCGGTGACGATATGGCGTTTGCGGCCTTTGATCTTCTTGGCGGCATCGAAGCCTCGTGGCCCGCCACACTCGGTGCTCTTCACAGACTGGCTGTCGATCACCCCCGCCGTGGGGCTGGCCTCTCGCCCGACCCTCTCGCGCAGGGCCGTGACCAGCATGTGGTTGATGTGCGCCAGTAAGCCTTTGTGCGACCAGGCGTAGAAGTAGCTCTGCACCGTCGAGTAGGGCGGGAACTCCTTGGGGATCGCGCGCCATTGGCAGCCGGTCGAAGCCATGTACAGGATCGCCTCCACCACCGAGCGCAGATTTGTCTTTCTCGGCCGCCCCAGTTTGGAAGCCATCGGCATCAAGGGCGCGATCAACGCCCATTCCGCATTCGTCAGGTCGCTTGCGTATCGCAAGGCATCGCGCCGATAGTGCGGTCGGGTGGTTTCAGTCCAGGCCATCGTGATCTCCATTGAGATTCGCAACCCAACGGAATCACAACCGATTGAAATCACCCAACTCCTTTTTCAGTCAGCCTCTCAGCCCGCCATCACAACCTGCGTCGTAGGACGCCCTCGTTTCGCGGCGGCCCGGATCAACGATATTCTTTTGGAGAGCCGGGGGCTTCGGTGCGTCCGCCAGTGAGGCCTGCCATCGCGCGATCAGCAATACCGAGATGAATTCCCCGTCCCGTCCTGGACAGACAATGCTTCCGCTTTCTCTATTGCCCAGGATGATATGATGCCTCACTCAAGCAAGTCATCAGCGCGCCCTTCCGAAAGAAACTGGCGCGCCCGGCTGGAATCGAACCAGCGACCTACCGCTTAGAAGGCGGTTGCTCTATCCGCTGAGCTACGGGCGCACGAGGCGTCATGCGTACGCCGGTTCAGACGCACCGATCGGACGCCGTCAATGCGTCCAGGGGCTGCTCCGGTCGTAGCGGAAATTGTCGGAATAGGCCTTGGGTCTGACGACGCGTTCCTTCGGCTCGATGATGCGATAGGCATATCCGTTCTTGCGGGCATAGGCGATCGCCTCGGCCTCGCTGTCGAAATAGATCCGCAACTGGCTGTTGGTGTCGGCCGACCCGGTCCACCCCATCAGGGGATCGGCCTCCCGCCGCCCCGAGGGCTCGAACTCGAGCAGCCAGCGCCGCTCACCCGCGCGCCCGGACTGCATGGCTGTCTTCGAAGGCCGGAAAATTCGCACCTGCATGGTCGCTATCGCTCCGCTCTTGTTAGGCACGCCGCCGCGGATTCCCTCAGGGAGCCGCGGCCGGGGAATGGTCGGGGTGACTGGATTCGAACCAGCGACATCCTGCTCCCAAAGCAGGCACTCTACCGGACTGAGCTACACCCCGGTCCCCGGAAAGCGCTTGCAAATTATGGGGTTCTCCCGAAAGTCGCAACCCTGGAGCATGAGAACATAAAGGGAATATCCGTCAGTGGCCGGCGCCTCGATCCGCGCTCAGGGCATGGTTGCCGATCCATGAGCGCCCCGTTGTTCTTTATTTGTTCCTACTCACATGAACCAGTAATCCCGACAAAATGACTCAGATATGGCGCGTCACGCCGATGATGCGGGAGTCATGTTACGATTTGGTCAGGGAAGCCTGTTCCGGGATTCCCGGTTGCGCGACCACCCAGCCAAGCGGGGGCGATTTGGCAAATCTGGGGACCCGGCCAAAACCAGCCACCAGGCGCAGACGCGAGCGCCATGGCGGGAACGCCGGCGGCGGCGAAACCGGCGTCGCTGCCGCCGCTGACGAAGCCCCTTCGCGGCGCCTCCGGGCCGGCGCCGGCGCGACGCCGGCGCTTGCCATCGACCGCGACAAAGTCGCCGCCGGGCTCGCCGCGGAGCAGAATCTCTGGCGGCTGATGGGACTCGATCTCACGACGCTGCGCGAGAGGGCCCGCGCGGGCGCCGGCGCGAGCAAACCGCTGCTGGACGAGGTCAAGACCCTCTGCCTCTTCATCGGCTATCAGCGCAGCGGCCACAGCCTGGTCGGCAGCCTGCTCGACGCCCATCCGCAAATGGCGATCGCGCATGAGCTCGATGCGCTGTTCTATCTCAAGCAGGGATTCCATCCGCGCGAGATCCTCTATCTCATGCTCGAGGTCTCGCGCATGCATGGCCAGATCGGACGGCGCTGGGGCGAATATACCTACCAGGTGCCCGGGCAATGGCAGGGCCGGCACACGCAGCTCGAGGTGATCGGCGACAAGAAGGGCGGCATGACGACGCTGCGCATCGCGCGCAATCCTGGTCTGCTTGAGCAGGTGATGACCCGTTTCGGCAAACGCAAGCGCTTCATCCATGTGCTGCGCAATCCCTACGACAACATCGCCGCCATGGTTCAGCATGGGCAATCGCTCAAGGCGGCCGTCGCGGAATATTTCAAGCTGCTGCGGACGAACCGTGCGATCATCAGGCGCGTCGGCGCGGATGCGGTCGCGACCGTGCATCACGAAGATCTCGTCGCCGATCCGCGGGCCGAGCTGTCGCGCCTCTGCGCATTTCTTGGCGTGACGGCGGCACCGGACTATCTCGAGGCCTGCGCGTCGATCGTGTTCGCGGCCCCACGCCAGCCGCGCCACAAGATCCTGTGGCATCCCGAGATCCTCGGGATGCTCGAGCGGCGCGTCGCCTCGAAGCCGATGATCGAGCGTTATCGCTTCGCGGATTAAGCGCGCTCCATGGGAGAGCGGCGGTTGCCGCGGCCTTCCCCGAAAGCCCTGGATTCCCGGGCCATTGAGTGGCAGATATGGCCCCCGAATTGCTCCTATGAAGTCCCGGGCCGGAGCGGCCCGTTCCAACGTCAGGATCCGACCGACGATGTTTGCGAAGAACCGGAATCGGGAAGAAGTCGCGGTTGGCGAGCGCTATCGCAAGATCGATGCCGCGCTGATCATCTGGGAGGTCACGCAGACCTTTCGCGGTCCCGACGGCGTTCCCTATGCCATGCTGGTGAACGTCAACGACCGCAGCCAGCGCAAGACCGTCGCCCAGGACGCCCTGCGTCGCGGCATCCAGTATAAGCGTTCGAACTGAGAGCGATCGCGGCCGCCTCCCCCGCCTCCATCGAAAGCACCCGCCATGGCCGTTCGCAATATCGGGCTTCCCGACAATGTCTATGAGTACCTGGTCGCCCATTCCGTGCGCGACAATCCGATCAAGCGGCGCCTGCGCGAGGAGACCGCCAAGCTGCCGCTCGGCATGATGCAGATCGGGGCCGACCAGGGCCAGTTCATGGGGCTCCTGGCCGAATTGATCGGCGCCCGGCGCGCGCTCGAGATCGGTACCTTCACCGGCTACAGCTCGCTCTGCGTCGCCGAGGCGATGGGACCGCAGGGCCGCATGATCTGCTGCGACATCAGCGAGGAGTTCACCTCGATCGCCCGGCGCTACTGGCGCGAAGCCGGTGTCGCCGACCGGATCGATCTGCGGCTGGGGCCCGGAACCGAGACGCTCGACAAGCTGCTGGCCGCGGGCGAGGCCGGCAAGTTCGACTTCGCCTTCATCGACGCCGACAAGACCAACTACGACGCCTATTACGAGCGGGCGCTGAAGCTGGTCCGGGCCGGCGGCCTGATCGCGATCGACAACGTGCTGTGGGGCGGCGATGTCGTCAGGCCCGAGGACAAGAGCGACGACACGGTCGCGATCCGGCGGCTGAACGACAAGCTCGCCAAGGACGACCGGGTGACCCTCGCCATGGTTTCGATTGGTGACGGACTTACCCTGGCGCGCAAGCACTAACCCCCTGACCCGGCAAAATCCTCCTAATATATTGTTATACATATATTATTTTTAACCAGAGATACCCACAGGCAAGCGCCCGATTTAAGTCGATTTTTAAGCTCCGGGGCGCAGCCTGACGGCCAGCGTCGATGGTGCCGCAAGCAGGCGGCGCATTTCTCCAGGAAGGAGATAAGCCATGCGCTTGGTTTCGCCCCTGTTTGCCGTCTGGACCCTGTTTCTGCCCTTGGCGGCCGCCAAGGCCGAGCCCGCCTGCGGCCATCATGCCGATGTGCTGAAGCAGCTCTCGGAACGCTACAAAGAGGCTCCCGTCGCCCTCGGGCTCGCCAGCAATGGCAGCCTGCTGGAGGTGTTTTCCAGCAATGGCGGCGCCACCTGGACCATCATCGTCACCAGCCCCGATGGAACCAGCTGTCTGGTGGCGGCGGGCGAAGACTGGCAGCCGACCAAGCCGGTCACCCAGGCCTCCGGCCAGCCCCTCTGAGCCGGCCGGCCTACTCGTCAGGCATCGACTGCGGCAGGACGGGGCAGCGGACCCGATCGCCGGGCCTGATGCCCAGATGCGAAACGCTGCCCCCGTTGAGCTCGAGAACCGCCGCGATCGGGCCGCCCGACGGGATGGCGGCTTCGGACATCGGCACCGCACGCTCCGCGATCGAGAAGATCGTGCCGTCGCGCTCGATGAACAGAAGGTCGAGCGGGATCAGCGTGTTCTTCATCCAGAACGCGACCGGCCGATCGGTCGGGTAGAAGAACAGCATGCCCGCATCGGGCGCGAGCTTCTCCCGATACATCAGCCCCTGGGCCCGCTCCGCTTCGGTCCGCGCCAGCTCCACACGGAAGTTGAGGGTCAGGCCCGCCGCGGTCTGGATCGTGAGAGGCGACAATTCCAGGGCCGCCCGACCCGGGCCCGACGGCAGCAGCAGGAACAAACCGAGGATGACGGCCCACAATGCGCGCATGGAGCCACCCTAGCAGTCCGGCGCGAATCCTTGACAGCCCCCTCTCCCTGGCGAAGCCTGCGGGACCAACCCTTTGGAGGCATCCCAGCGCCCGCCATGACCGTTCAAACCTTCATGACGTCGCCGCCCTTGTCGCTTCGCCCCGATGACAGCGTCGGCGCGGCCGCGCAACAGCTGATCGAGAATCGGTTCGTCAATCTGCCGGTCGCCGGTCGGGATGGAACCTATCTCGGGCTGTTCGGCGTCTTCGACCTTCTGGCGCTCGTCCTGCCCAAGGCTGCGCTCGACGAGAGCGCGGGGCTCGATCTGGGTTTCCTCAAGGACGATGTGAGCTCGATCCAGGACCTGCTGGAAGAAGCCCGCTTTTTCAAGGTGGGCGATCATCTGAGCAAGGCGGCGCCGGTCCTGCATCCGGAGTCCGGGACGCTCGAAGCCGTCCTCGCGCTCTATCGCGGCCGCAATACCTTGGCTGTGGTCGAGAAGGAGAGCCGAAAGCTCGTCGGCATGGTGTCTTACTGGGATGCGTTGCGCGCGCTGATGAGGCAGCGCTGATGGAGGTCGACGCCGTATCCCACGCCACCCTTTTCGGGTTGGATCCGCTGTGGCTGTCCACGGCGATCCTGATCCTCAGCTATGCCTCGATCATGACCGAACGGCTCAATCGCGCCATCGTCGCCCTGGTGGGCGCCGGCGTAATGATCGTCTCGGGCGTGCTCGACCAGAAACGTGCCGTTGCCGGCATCGACTTCAACACGATCGCCTTGCTGACCGGCATGATGCTGCTGGTGGCGATTTCCAAGCGCAGCGGCATGTTCCAGTATGTGGCGATCTGGTCGGCCAAGGTCGCGCGCGGCAGCCCCTGGGGTATGCTGGCGTTGCTGACTGTGGTGACGGCGGTGGCTTCCGCCCTGCTCGATAACGTGACGACGGTCCTGCTCATGGCGCCCGTCACGCTGGTCATCACCGAACAGTTGAAGGTCCCCCCCTACCCTTTTCTTTTTACTGAAATTCTGGCGTCGAACATCGGCGGTACCGCGACCCTGATCGGCGACCCGCCGAACATCATCATCGGTTCGGCGACCGGCCTCACCTTCAACGACTTTGCCCTGAATTTGGGGCCGTTGGTGCTCATCGTCCTGGCCGTCCAGATCGTGATCAATCACCTGATCTGGGGACGGAAGATGCAGGTGGACGAGGCCGACCGCGCCCGCGTCCTGGCCTTCAGACCCGTCGAAGCCATCAATGACCGGCCGCTGCTCTGGAAGTCCTTGTTCGTCCTGGCCCTTGTGATCGCCGGCTTCATTCTCGCCCACTCGATTCATCTCGAGCCCGGGAGCATCGCGATGTTGGGAGCGGCGCTTCTGTTATTGCTGGAGAATTTCGGCCGATCCGGCGAGGAGCAGTCGCACGCCGTCCATCAGACCTTCGGCGAGGTCGAATGGATCACGATCTTCTTCTTCGTCGGGCTCTTCGTCATCGTCGCCGGCGTCGAGCATGCGGGTCTGCTGGCATTGCTGGCCGATCGCCTGATTCAGGCCACGGGCGGCGACCTGACCACCACCACCCTGGCCGTCCTCTGGGCTTCGGCCATCCTCTCGGCGATCATCGACAACATCCCCTTCGTCGCCACCATGATCCCGGTCATCAAGAGCATGGCGCCCACCTTCGGCGGGCCAGAGGGGCTCCTGCCGCTCTGGTGGGCCCTGTCGCTGGGCGCCTGCCTGGGCGGGAACGGGACCCTGATCGGGGCCAGCGCCAACCTCACCGTGGCCGGGATCGGGGAGCGCGCCGGCGTATCGTTTCGTTTCGTCCCGTTCCTGCTGCTCGCCTTTCCCATGATGATCGTGAGCATCTTGATCTCGACGGCCTATGTTTATTTCCGCTATCTCTGAGCCATCCTCGAGGGTGGGGCCTCGTCGAGACAGGAGTTTCTAGCCCATGGAAATGACCGGTGAATACCGGATCACGGCGCCGCGCGAGGCCGTGTGGCGCGCGCTGAACGACCCTGAAATCCTGAAACAGTGCATTCCCGGCTGCGAGGAGATCGTCAAACTCTCCGACACCGAGATGACCGCCAAGGTGGTGGCCAAGGTCGGGCCCGTCTCCGCCCGGTTTGCCGGCAAAGTGACGCTGTCCGACCTGGATCCGCCCAACGGCTACAAGATCACCGGCGAAGGCACCGGCGGCGCCGTGGGCTTCGCCAAGGGCGGCGCCGACGTCAAGCTGACGCCCGACGAGACCGGGCAGGGCACCGTGCTGAGCTATGCCGTCAACGCCTCGGTCGGCGGCAAGATCGCCCAGATCGGCGCCCGCTTGATCGACGGCACCGCGCGCAAGCTCGCTGATGAATTTTTCGGCAAGTTCTCGACGCTGGTCAGCGCCCAGACCCCCGGAGCGACGGCGGCGCCGGCAATGCCCGCCGCGGCGGGAGCTGAACCGGTCTCATCGGCGCCAAAGACCCAGCCCGGCGCTCTGCCACCCGCGCCGGCCGGCCGCAAAGGCCTGCATCCGGCGATCTGGATCGGCGGATTGATCGTCGTCGTGCTGGGCTTGCTGATCTATTTCGGCCGCTGACGTCACCCGGTTGTAACCGACGAGTCAGGATAATCGGCGTCCACCGGTCGGCCTTGACCTGCAGCCGGCCTGCACACAAGACTAGCAGCGAGACACAAAGAATAAGCAGGGCTGCCCGAAGCGGCTTCTGCCAGGGAGAGCCGCCGATCGCCCGATCGGCGTGAACGGGATACCCCGGCCGACCGATAGGTTGCCCGGGGCCATATCGAGAGGGAGGATCGGATGTCCACCGTTTCAATGACGGTGAACGGCAAGTCCGTCTCGGGCGAGGTCGAAGCCCGGACGCTGCTGGTTCATTTTCTGCGCGAGAAGCTGAGCCTCACCGGCACGCATGTCGGCTGCGACACCAGCCAGTGCGGCGCCTGCGTGGTCCATGTGAACGGCAAGTCGGTGAAGAGCTGCACGATGCTCGCGGTCCAGGCGGACGGCGCCAGCGTCACCACCATCGAAGGCCTCGCCAACGGCGCCGATCTGCATCCGATGCAGGCGGCCTTCAAGGAGCATCACGGCCTGCAATGCGGCTTCTGTACGCCCGGCATGGTGATGAGCGCCGTCGATCTGGTGAAGAACAACCCCGCCCCTTCCGAGAAGGAAGTGCGCGAGTGGCTCGAAGGCAACATCTGCCGCTGCACCGGCTATCACAACATCGTCAAGGCCATCCAGGCCGGCGCTCAAGCGATGAAGCGCTAGGAGGAGGACGTCATGGCTGACACTGGCATCGGCGCCTCGGTAAAGCGCAAGGAAGACTTCCGGTTTCTGACCGGTCAGGGCCACTACACCGACGACATCAACCGCCATGGGCAGGCTTACGCCTATTTCCTGCGTTCGCCCCATGCCCACGCCAAGATCAAGAAGGTCGACACCGCCGCGGCCGCGAAGATGCCGGGCGTGGTCGCCATCTTCACCGGCGCCGACGTCGCCGCCGACAAGATCGGCGGATTGATCTGCGGCTGGACGGTGACCGACCGTTTCGGCAAGCCGCACAAGGCCCCGCCGCATCCGATCCTGGCGAACGAGAAAGTCCGCTATGTCGGCGACCATGTCGCCGTGGTGATCGCGGAAACGATCGCGCAGGCGAAGGACGCGGCCGAGAACATCGCGGTCGACTATGAACAGCTGCCGGCGGTCGTGGATACCGCGACCGCCATGGATCCGAAGGCGGCCCAGCTCCATGCCGACGTGCCGAACAACCTTTGCTACGACTGGGAACTCGGCGACAAGGCCGCGGTCGATGCGGCCTTCGCCAAGGCGGCGCATGTCTCGAAGCTCGATCTGGTGAACAACCGGCTCATCCCCAACGCGATGGAGCCGCGCGCCGCGATCGGCGAGTATGACGGCGGCACCGGCAGCTACACTTGCTACTCCACCAGCCAGAATCCGCATGTGCTGCGCCTCATCCTCTGCGCCTTCATCATGGGCGTGCCCGAGGACAAGATGCGGGTGATCGCGCCCGATGTCGGCGGCGGCTTCGGCTCCAAGATCTTCTGCTATGCCGAGGAAGTCGTCTGCACCTGGGCGGCGAAGAAGGTGAAGCGGCCGGTGAAATGGACCGCGGAGCGCAGCGAATCCTTCGTCTCCGACGCCCATGGCCGCGACCATGTCAGCCATGTCGAGATGGCGATGGACAAGGACGGCAAGTTCCTCGCCATGAAGGTCGATACCATCGCCGCGATGGGCGCCTATCTCTCGACCTTCGCGACCTGCGTGCCGACCTATCTCTATGCCACGCTGCTGGCGGGCCAATACACCGCGCCGGCGATCTACGCCAATGTGAAGGCCGTCTTCACCTCGACGGCACCGGTCGACGCCTATCGCGGCGCCGGCCGTCCGGAAGCGACCTATGTGGTCGAGCGCATCGTCGAGAACTGCGCGCGCGATCTGAAGATGGATCCGGCCGAGATCCGTCGCCGCAACTTCGTCAAGCCGGACGCCTTCCCCTACCAGACGCCGGTGGCCCTGCAATATGACTCCGGCAATTACGAGAAGGCGCTGGACGAGGCGCTGAAGCTCGCCGACTACAAGGGCTATCCGGCGCGCAAAGCCGAATCCGCAAAGCGCGGCAAGCTGCGCGGCATCGGCTTCTCGGCCTATATCGAGGCCTGCGGCATCGCGCCCTCGGCCGTCGTCGGCTCGCTCGGCGCCGGCGTGGGTCTGTGGGAATCCGCTCAGATCCGCTTCAACCCGACCGGCACCGCCCAGATTCTCACCGGATCGCACAGCCATGGCCAGGGCCACGAGACGACCCTGGCGCAGGTCGTGGCCGATCAACTGGGACTCTCGGTCGATGCGGTGACCGTGGTCCATGGCGACACCTCGCAGGTGCCGTTCGGCATGGGCACCTACGGTTCGCGCAGTCTTGCCGTCGGCGGCTCGGCCGCGGTCAAGGCCGTGGACAAGATCGTCGCCAAGGGCAAGAAGATCGCGGCCCATCTGCTCGAGGCCTCGGTCGACGACATCCAATATTCCAAGGGCGTGTTCAAGGTGGCGGGCACCGACCGGCAGAAGACGATCCAGGAGATCGCGTTCACCGCTTATGTGCCGCACAACTATCCCAAGGATCTGGAGCCCGGCCTCGACGAGACGGCCTTCTACGATCCGGCCAACTTCACCTATCCGGCGGGCGTGCATATCGCCGAGGTCGAGATCGATCCCGATACCGGCGTCACCACCATTGTCAGCTGGTCGGCGGTGGACGACTTCGGCAACGTGGTCAATCCGATGGTGGTCGAAGGCCAGGTCCATGGCGGCATCGCGCAAGGTGTCGGCCAGGCCCTGCTCGAGGCTTGCGTCTACGACAAGGACACCGGCCAGCTCCTGACCGGCTCCTATATGGATTACTGCATGCCGCGGGCCGACGATCTGCCGAGCTTCAAGGTCGGCACGACCGTAACCCCCTGCCCGCACAATCCGTTGGGCGTCAAAGGCTGCGGCGAGGCCGGCGCCATCGCCGCACCGCCGGCGCTCATCAACGCGATCACCGACGCGCTGGGCGTGCGCGATATCGCCATGCCCGCCACGCCGGAACGCGTCTGGCGCATCGCGCAGAAGTCCAAATCCAAAATGGCCGCTGAGTAAGGGAGGAAACCATCATGCATAACTTTTCCTATCAGCGTCCGGCCTCGCTCGCGGAAGCGGCGAAGCTGCTCTCGGGCGAAGCCAAGCTCCTGGCCGGCGGCATGACCCTGCTGCCGACCTTGAAGCAGCGCCTGGCTCAGCCCTCGGCCCTGGTCGATCTGGGGGCCGTGGCCGAGCTCAAGGGGATCAAGGCCGAAGGCGGCGGGCTCACCATCGGCGCGATGACGACCCACGCCGAGGTGGCCCATTCCGCCGAGGTGAAACGCACGATCCCGGCGCTCGCGGTGCTGGCCGAAGGCATCGGCGATCCGCAGGTCCGCAATCGCGGCACCATCGGCGGCTCGATCTCCAACGCCGATCCGGCGGCCGACTATCCCGCGGGTCTTGTCGGATTGGGTGCCACCGTCATCACCAACAAGCGCAAGATCGCGGCCGACGATTTCTTCAAGGGCCTGTTCGAGACGGCGCTCGGCGATGGCGAGATCGTCACCGCCGTGAGCTTTCCGAAGCCCGAGAAGGCCGGCTATGCGAAGTTCCCGAACCCGGCCTCGCGCTATGCGATGGTCGGCGTGATGGTGGCCAAGACCGGTGGCAGCGTTCGCGTCGCCGTGACCGGCGCCGGACCTTCGGTCTTCCGCCTGCCCGAAATGGAGAAGGCGCTGGCGGGCAACTTCTCGCCCGATGCCGTCAAATCCATCAAGGTCGCCTCGGGGAATCTCAACAGCGACATGCATGGCAGCGCCGAATATCGCGCCAATCTGGTGAGCGTGATGGCGGCCAGGGCCGTGGCCTCGGCGAGTTGATCGCCGACGAATCTGCTTCGCGATCGAGGGCGCGGATGCCGATGGCATCCGCGCCCTTCGTCTTTGCGCCCCGACAACGATCGCTTCCGAGTCGTCGTCTCTGCCTCAAATCGGCGCGGCCGCGCCGCTTCGACTCGGAACTTCGGTGAAGCCGAGTCGTTTTATGATCAGGGCGTGATTGAAACATCTTTCTGGATGCTTAGCGCCGGTTGTGTGAGCGATCTCTGAGGCTCACTCAAAAACATAGCGACTCGCCGCGACTCGCATCATCCACAGGATTCTACTTAACCACAGGCCCCTCGCGATGGAATCGACGGGGTCCCCTTCTATGCTGACCTCTAAAGAACGCGGCGCATCTCCGCGCGGCGTCTCGAAGATAAAGATGCGGGGAAGGCTCACCCAAAGATTGCTGGTCGGGACTACGGCTGCGCTCGTCACGGGCGCATTGGCCGTGCTGCTCGTCCTTTTGCTGTTGCCGCGGCTGGCCCAGAGCTGGGCCGACCAGGAGCTGCGCGCGCGCGGGCTGGACAAGCTCGAGTTCCACATCGCCTCCATCGGCTGGCACGAAGTCCGGATCACCGATGTCGACCTGCCGGGCGACGCCCATCTGCATCTGCCCCAGATCCAGATCGTCTATGGCTGGCAGGGCCTCGAGCCGCAGATTCGGTCGATCCTGATCCAGAATCCCCGGATCGCGTTCACCGCCGATACGCCGCTCGACCAGGCCATTGCCAGCCTCGGCGACAATTTCGGTGCGCCGGCCGCCGGCGGCGGGGCCCTGCGGCTGCCGGGCCTGCCCCCGGTCGAGATCCGCAATGGCGAGATCCTCATGAACGGGGCGGATGGCGGGTCCCTCGCCAGGCTCGGTTTCACCGGACGGCTCGATCCGGCCGGCGACGACCGTTACGCGGTCGATTTCGTGATCACCGGCACCGGTTCCCAAGGCCAAGTGGCCGGGCGGGCCGATGGCAGCTTGGACCTCACCGGTAGCGGCTCCCTGCGGGTCTCCTTCGCCAATGGCAAGCTGAGCCTGCCCGACCATGGCATCGTGGCCGATCAGGTCGCCGGCGAGGCCTATCTGAGCCTGATTGCCTTCGAACCCTGGGCGGCCACGGTCGCCATGAGCGCCGACCAGGTCAGCCTCCAGAACCTGCCGCCCTCGCGGGTGAAGCTGCAGATCGATCAGGACCCGACCCGCACCCTCGTCAGCGCCGAGGCCACGGGGCGCGACGGCAGCTTCCGGGCCAGCGGCAAGGGCACCCTGACTCTCGATACAGCTATGCCTTCGGCCGACGGCCAAGTCACGCTCGATGCCGACGCCAGCTCCCCGATCTGGCAGGCGCTGGGCCTGCCAGTGCCTTCGGGTGGGCGCATCACCGTCAGCGGCCCCGCCTCGATCAGCCTTTCCGGACCGCCCACCGGTGCCGGCACACCGCCCATCGCCGGCGTGACCGCCCATCTGGACGTCCAGCTCGATAAGGTGGTCTGGCCCGGCATCGTGGAAAGCGTCTCGGGCGGTGGCCCGATCATCATTACCATGGGCCCCAACAACCTCGTGGCGGTCCAGACCCCGGCGCCGCTGGCCCTGACCACGAAGCTCGACCCGGCCCTGCTGGACCGGCTGGCCCTGCCGGCCTCCCTGCGGCGGCCCTTCGACGCGCCGGTCGAGCTGAGCCTGTCCACGCCCGAAGGCGTGACCGCGCAGCGCGATGCGGCGGGCGGCCAGACGCTCGATGGCGATCTGATGATCCAGCTCGCGGGCGCCCAGCCGGCGAGCCTGCGCCTCGGCGGCACCGTCCATACCGCGCCCGATGGTCGGGGCATCGCCGATTTCGAGCTCGAACGGATCGAGGGCCAAGCGGAGAATTGGCCCGTGGCCGAGGCTGGCACGACGCTATGGCTCGATCGGCTGGACTTCTCCGGCGCGCTCGCCGGCCGCCCGGATCAGTTCGCAGGCAACATTAATGTCGCCCCGCAACTCTCTAAAATAAAAACCGCAGCCGGAGCTCTCAAGAGTCTCACTTTCAATCTTAAGAACGATATACAGTTTGCTGATAACACTCTAATTTTTTCAATTCCGGAGCCTGGAACCGCCGATCTTGGCGGCTTCACCCTGGCCGCCGGGGTCGAGAGCCGAAAGGCGGTTCACTTCTCGCTCCGCCCGGCCAAGGACCGGCCGCTCCTGGTGGCGCGCATGGGCGCGGACGGGACCAGTCTCGATTATGGCATCCGTACCGGCCCCCTCGCCTTCGCGCTTCGACAGATCGCCAAGAACGAGACCGAACCCATTGATCTTCGCCTGGGCGCCAGCGGCTTCTACGGCCACTGGTCGGCCGCCGAAGGTGCGGCCGGGGAGATTCGCGTCGCCGATCTGGTGGCCGATCTGCCGAACCGTGGCCTGGCCATCGACAATCTCGACGGACGGCTCGCCTATGGGGGAGCCGACGAGGCCAAGCTGACGGCGACCGCCGGGCGAATTCGCCTGGGCGCCGATCGGAAATGGCTGCCCGAAATGGCGATGGAGGGAACGGCGCAGCTGCGCCGGAACACCGTCGACTTCGCCCTGACCGCCCACGACAAGAACAAAAGTCTCCAGTTCGCCTTCTCCGGCATCCATGACCTCGCCAACGGGCGCGGCGTCGGCCATATCGAGATGACGCCAGTCCGGTTCCTGCCGGGCGGATTGCAGCCGCGCGACCTGTTGCCGGGGCTCGGCCCCACGATCGACGAGGCCACCGGCACTGTGCTGGTGGCCGGTGCGCTCGCCTGGAAAAACGGCACCCTCTTCAGCAGCCTCGACATGCAGATGAGAGACGTGTCGGTCTCGACCCCCGACATGGCGCTCACCCGCATCAATGGCGCGGTGACGCTCGCCAACCTCCAGCCGCTCTCGACGCCGCCGGGTCAGCAGATCGCCGTGGGTCAGATCGATCTCGGCGTGCCGATGAAGAACGGCCTGGTCACGTTCTCGGTCGGCCCCGGCGCCACGCTCAAGATCGAGCAGGCCTCGCTCGAGCTCGCCCACGGTCAGGTGACGGTCGGCCCGACCCGCCTGGACCCGGCCGCCGCCCGGCAGCAGGTCGATCTCCACGTCAAGGACGTCGATCTGGGCGAACTGCTGGCGCTCGCCGAGGTCGACGGGCTGACTGGCACCGGGCAAGCTCCAGGGGACGATTCCGGTGATGCTGGAGAGCGGGGGCGTGGTCATCTCCGGCGCCCGCCTGGACGCGGCCGGCCCCGGCTGCCTTTCCTATTCGCCGACGGCACCGCCCGGCGGCATCGACGCGGCCGGTGAAACGATGGCTATGGTCCTCTCGGCGCTGGGCGATTTCCGCTATGATCAGCTATGGCTGACGCTCGACCGCGACCGAAGCGGCGACGCGACCCTGCTGCTGCATGTCCGGGGCAAGAATCCGGGTTTCTATGACGGCTATCCGATCGAGCTCAATCTCTCCCTCAATGGCAAGCTCGACCGGATTTTGCACGATAGTCTAGAAGGTTACAGCGTGCCCGACCTGGTGCGCGACAAGCTGGCCAAGCCGCCCTGAGGGGTCAGGCGGGGCTGGCCGTAGGACGAAGTGTCTCTGGCCGTGTGTCGGGCAGAGCGCCATCTATGAGTGGGAGCCCACGGGCGTCCCCGAAAGGAAGGGTTCGTGCTCAAAAGGTTACGCTATGTCGGTCCGGCCGCCCTCCTCCTGGGGCTGGGCCTCGCCGCCTGCAATCCGACCGTCAAAGTCGAGGCGCCCGACAAGCCCATCGTCATCAACATGAACATCAAGATCGAGCAGGAGGTGCGCGTGAAGATCGAACAGCAGGCGCAAGAAGATATTGCCAAGAACCCCGACATCTTCTGACGCAGGATCCAAAAGCCCCATGTATTCATCCCGCAGATACTTCACCCGTTTCGCGCTGTTCGGCCTGCTGGCGCTGGTCCTCTCGACCCTCGCCGCAGCGACGCCGGCCCGCGCCGACGACGCCCAACTCAACAGCCTGCGCGCGCAAGGGGTGATCGCCGAGCGCTTCGACGGCTATGTCATGGTCAAGGACAACTCCACCGGCGCCACGGCCCAGTCGGTCGTGGACCGCGTCAATGCCGAGCGCCGGGCCATCTATGAGGCGCGCGCCAAGGCCCAAGGCGTCACCGCCAACGAGGTCGGCCAGGTTTATGCCGGCCAGATCATCCAGAAGGCGCCGAAGGGCACCTGGTTCCTGGGCGCGGACGGCAGCTGGACGCAGAGATGACCTCGAGCATCGCCAAGACGGCGAAGGATCGCGCCATGACGGCGGGCAAGCCCCTGCCGCGGACCGTCGACGAGACGCTGGCGCTGCTGAAATCGGGCGACTATGTCGCCGATCGCAGCCTCGCGACCGCGCTGTTTCTCGCGCTGAAGCTGGGGCGGCCCTTGTTCCTGGAAGGCGAAGCCGGCGTCGGCAAGACCGAGATCGCCAAGGTCCTGTCGAACACGCTCGGCCGCCGGCTGCTGCGCCTGCAATGCTATGAAGGTCTCGACATCGCCTCGGCCGCCTATGAGTGGAACTATTCGCGCCAGATGATCGAGATCCGACTGGCGGAAGCCGCCGGCGCCGCCAATCGCGATGCGCTGGCGAGCGACATCTATGCGGAGCGCTTCCTCATCAAGCGGCCGCTGCTGCAGGCGCTCGAAGATCAGGCCGGCGGCGCGCCGGTTCTCCTGATCGACGAGCTCGACCGCACCGACGAGCCATTCGAGGCCTATCTGCTCGAGATCCTCGCCGATTATCAGATCACCATTCCCGAACTCGGCACGATCAAATCGGAGGCGCCGCCGATCGTCGTCGTCACCTCGAACCGCACGCGCGAGATCCACGACGCGCTGAAGCGGCGCTGCTTCTATTACTGGGTCGACTATCCGAGCGCCGAGCGCGAGCTCGAGATTCTCAAGGTGAAGGCGCCCGAGGTGGGCCCTGCCCTGGCGCGCGAGGTGGTCGCCTTCGTGCAGAAGCTGCGCCAGCAGGATCTGTTCAAATTGCCGGGCGTGGCCGAGACCATCGACTGGGCCGAGGCCCTGATCCAGCTCGACAAGGTGGCGCTCGATCCGCAAGGCATCGACGACACGCTGGGCGTGCTGCTGAAATATCAGGACGACATCGCCAAGATCAAAGGCAGCGAGGCCGCGCATCTGCTGGAGCAGGTGAAGGCGGAGCTGGCCGCGGCGCCGCGCTGAGCGGCGGCACCCTCGCGCAAGGGTCCCCACTGAGCCCATGACACCGTCCCTCGCCACCGCCTCCACCGGCAACGCCGCCGGCCCTCCGCCGGTCGAAGCCAGCCGGCTCGCCGAGAACGTCATGTTGTTCGCCCGCACCTTGCGCGCAGCGGGCTTGCCGATCGGGCCGGGCCGCGTGATCGATGCGCTGCGCGCGATCGAGGCCGTCGGCATCGGCACGCGCGAGGATCTCTATTGGACGCTCCATGCCGTGTTCGTGAACCGGCGCGACCAGCAGCCGCTCTACGATCAGGCCTTCCATATCTTCTGGCGCAATCCGCAGCTCCTGGAAAAGATGCTCCAGACCATGCTGCCCTCGATCGCGGTGCCGCGCGACGAGCCCGAGAAGGGCGAGGAGATGCTGCGCCGGCTGGCGGAAGCGCTCGCCGGCCGGCAGAGCGAGCGGCCCGGCGAAGAGCCGGAGGAGAAGGTCGAGTTCGACGCCGCGATGACCTTCTCGGCGCGCGAGCTGCTGCAGAGCATGGATTTCGAGAAGATGTCGAACGCGGAGATGGGCGCGGCCAAGCGCATGATCGCGTCGATGCGCCTGCCCATCATGCAGCTTCCGACCCGGCGCTTCTTTCCCGACCGCCATGGCCGCCGGGTCGATATCCGCGCCACCTTGCGCGCCTCGCTGCGCGGCGGCGGCACGATCCCGCTGCAATACAAGCGCAAGCGCCGGCGCCATCCGCCGCTGGTCGTGCTCTGTGACATCTCGGGCTCGATGAGCCGCTATTCGCGCATGATGCTGCATTTCATGCACGCCATCACCAACGACCGCGACCGGGTTCATTGCTTCCTGTTCGGGACGCGGCTCAACAACATCACCCGGGCCTTGCGCCAGCGCGACGTCGACGTCGCACTCGCCAAGGTCGCCGCCAAGGTCGAGGACTGGTCGGGCGGGACCCGCATCGGCGGCTGCATCGCCGAGTTCAACGCGGTCTGGTCGCGCCGCGTGCTGGGCCAGGGCGCGGTCGTGCTGCTCATCACCGACGGGCTCGACCGCGAAGGCGCCCATGGGCTCGAGGACGAGATGGAGCGGCTGCACAAGAGCTGCCGGCGCCTGATCTGGCTGAACCCGCTGCTGCGCTTCGAGGGCTACGAGCCCAAGGCCCAGGGCGCCCAGGCCATCCTGCCCCATGTTGACGATTTCAGGCCGGTGCACAATCTGGAGAGTATCGCCGAGCTCGGCGCCGTCCTCAGCCGCCAGCCCCAGCGCCGCCTGGAGGCGGCGGGGTCCTACGCGGAGCTGATGGCCGGGCGCGGCGGGGATTGAGCGGGTGTGGTAGAAACCGGGAGAGCCGGTTTGCCGCCCCACCCCCTCCCTAACCCTCCCCCATCAAGGGGGAGGGGATAGAAGATCAGGGCGAGGTTCTGGGCTAACGACCTTGCCTTCCTTATCCCCTCCCCCCTTGTGGGGGAGGGCCAGGGAGGGGGGTGATGCAGAGCGAGATCGAGAGAGGATTAAGCCATGGATCGCAGCGAACAGGACGTCATCGACCAGGCGCTCGCCTGGCGGAGCGAGGGCCGCAAGGTGGCGCTGGCCACCGTGATCGCGACCTGGGGCTCATCCCCGCGTCCCGTAGGCAGCCAGTTGGCCGTGGATGAAGCCGGCCAGATGGTCGGCTCCGTCTCGGGCGGCTGCATCGAGGGTGCGGTCGTGAAGGAAGCGCAGGAGATCATGGCCGGCGCCAAGCCGCGGCTGCTCGATTTCGGCATCACCAACGAGCAGGCCTGGGAGGTCGGGCTCGCCTGCGGCGGCAAGCTGCAGGTCTATGTCGAGGCCGTGGAATGAAGGAGGACCTGCTCCGCCGGCTGGTCGCCGACCGCCAGCTTCACCGGGCGGTCGGGCTGGTGACCGATCTCGCCAGCGGTCAGCAGCTGCTGCTGCATCCCGATGCAGCGACGGGAGACCTGGCGCTGGCACCCGAGGCCCTGGAGCAGGCCCGGCGCTGGCTCATGGCCGATCGCAGCGGCCTGCTCGATATCCCCGGGCGCCAATTGTTTCTTCAGGCCACCATGCCCGCCCCGCGCCTCGTCCTGGTGGGCGCGGTCCATATTTCGCAGGCGCTGGCGCCGATGGCGGCCCTCGCCGGCTACAGCGTCATCGTGGTCGATCCGCGGCGCTCCTTCGCGACCGATGCGCGCTTTCCCGACGTGACCTTGAGCGCCGACTGGCCGGACGAGGCGCTCGAGCGGCTGGCGCCCGATGTCCGCACCGCGATCGTCACGCTCACGCATGATCCCAAGCTCGACGATCCGGCCCTCACGGTCGCGCTCAACTCGCCGGCCTTCTATATCGGCGCGCTCGGCAGCAGGAAGACCCATGGGGCGCGACTGAATCGCCTGAGGCGCGTCGGCTTTTCCGAGACCGACCTCGCCCGCATCCATGGCCCGGTCGGACTCTCGATCAACGCCATGTCCCCGGCCGAGATCGCGGTTGCGATCCTGGGCCAGATCACGCAGGTCCGCCGCGCCGGCGCCAAGGGGTCCGTCGGCGGCGAAGCGCCCGCACCGGAGCATGCGGCGTGATCTTTGCCAGCCTTCCCATCGGCGAGGCCGAAGGCGCGTTGCTGGTTCACAGCATCAAAATGGGCAAGATGGCGTTCCGCAAGGGCCGCAAGCTGTCGCCCGACGATCTCCGCGCCCTGACCGCCGCCGGCGTCGAGCGCGTCACTGTCGTCCGTTTCGAGCCCGGCGATGTCGCGGAGGACGAAGCCGCCCGCAAGATCGCCACCGCCGTCTGCGGCGAGAATCTCGAGGTGGCGGCACCCTTCACCGGCCGTTCCAATCTGATCGCCAACTGCCATGGCCTGCTGGTGGTCGACCGGTCGCGCCTCGACCGGCTCAATGCGGTGGATGAAGCCGTCACCCTCGCCACCCTGCCCGCCTTCGACGTGGTGGCGCCGGGCGACATGGCGGCCACCGTCAAGATCATTCCCTTTGCCGTGCCGGGCGAAGCTCTCGAGCGCTGTCTCTGGACGCTCGCAGGCGAGCCGCTCCTGCGCGTCGCCACCTTCCGGCCGCGGGCCGTCACCTTGATCCAGACCCGCCTGCCGGGCCTCAAGGAGAGCGTCATCGACAAGACCGTCGCGATCATGAACGACCGGCTCGCGGGCCTCGGCAGCGAGCCCGCGCGGGATCGCCGCTGCCCGCATGACGAGGCGGTCCTCACGGCGGAAATCGATGCCGCTCTCAAGAGCGGCGCGGAAATGGTGCTGATCGCCGGCGCCTCGGCCATCACCGACCGGCGCGACGTGCTGCCGGCCGCGATCACGCGCGCCGGCGGCACCGTGGATCATTTCGGCATGCCGGTCGATCCGGGCAATCTGATGCTGCTGGCCCATATCGGCGACAAGCCGGTGCTGGGGCTGCCCGGCTGCGTGCGCTCGCCCAAGCTCAACGGCTTCGACTGGGTGCTGCAGCGGCTGATGGCGGATCTGCCCGTCACGCGCCAGGACATCATGGCGATGGGCAGCGGCGGCCTGCTCAAGGAGATCCCGACCCGTCCGCAGCCGCGCGCCGGCAGCGAGAGCCAGGCGCCGCGCGCGCCCAAGGTCGCGGCGATCGTGCTGGCGGCCGGCCGCTCCAGCCGCATGGGCAGCGCCAACAAGCTGATGGCCGAGCTCGAGGGCAGACCGCTGGTCGATCACGCCGTCGATGCCGCGCTCGCGGCGCGCCTCGACCGTGTCGTGGTCGTGACCGGCCATGAATCCGAGCGGGTGCGCCAGACCCTCGCCGGCCGCAAGGTCGAGTTCGTCCATAACCCCGATTATGCGAGCGGCATCGCGAGCTCGCTCGCGGCCGGGCTGGCGGCGCTCAAGGACGCGACGATCGATGGCGTGCTGGTGCTGCTGGGCGACATGCCCCGCATCGCCCCGACCCAGCTCGACCGGCTGATTTCCGCCTTCAATCCGGTCGAGGGACGCGCGATCTGCGTACCGACCTTCAACGGCAAGCGCGGCAACCCGGTGCTCTGGGGCCGGCGCTTCTTCGAGCCCATGATGCATCTCAAGGGCGACGTCGGCGCGCGCCATCTGATCGCCGAGAATGGCGAGCTCGTCGCCGAAGTGGCGATGCCCGACGACGCGGTGCTGACCGATGTCGACACGCCCCAGGCCCTCGAAGCCCTGCGCCGGCAGGAAGGCAAGAGTGAAGGGGACATTACAGCATGAAGACCCCGAAGCCGTTCGATCCTGAAGCCTGCCGGTCGCAATTCCCCATTCTGGCCGAGCCGCCGGGCGGATTGCCGCTCCACTATCTGGACAATGCGGCGACGGCGCAGTTGCCGGCGTCGGTCCTCACCGCGGTGCGTCGTCACGAGACCATGGCGCGCGCCAATGTGATGCGCGGGGTGCATCGGCTGGCCGAGGCCGCGACCGCCGCCTATGAGGATGCGCGCGCCGCCATCGCCGACTATCTCGGCGTGTCCGATCATGACGAAATTATCTTCACAGGCGGCACCACCGCCTCGATCAACCTGGTGGCCCACAGCTTTGGCGAAAGCCTGGGGCCCGGCGACGAGATCCTGGTCAGCGAGCTCGAGCATCACAGCAACCTCGTGCCTTGGCAGCTCCTCGCCCATCGGCGCGGCGTGACGCTCAAGGTGTTGCCCGTGACCGAAGAGGGCCGGCTCGATCTCGAGCGCCTGCCGGCCATGGTGAGCAAGCGCACGCGCCTGATCGCACTCACCCATTGCTCGAACGTCACGGGCGCCATCACCGACATCGGCCCGATCGCGGCGGCGGCGCGCAGCGTCGGCGCCAGGGTTCTGATCGACGGCGCCCAGCGCGCGCCGCATGGACCGCTGGATCTGCTGGCCCTTGGCATCGATTTCTATGCCTTCTCCGGCCACAAGGTCTATGCGCCCAACGGCGTCGGTGTGCTGTGGGGCCGGCGCGAGCTGCTCTCGGCGATGCCGCCCTTCATGGGCGGGGGCGGCATGATCGCGCAGGTCGATCTCGACGCCGGAACCACTTTTGCCGACATCCCGCGCCGCTTCGAGGCCGGCACGCCCCCGATCGCGCAGGCCGTGGGACTGGGTGCCGCCGTCCGCTGGGTCAAGGCGCTCGACTGGGCCGGCATCGCCCAGCATGAGGCCCGCCTCACCGGCCGCATCCTCGACGGGCTCGGCGCCCTGAAAGGGGCGCGCGTGATCGGACCCACCGGCCTGCAGGGCCGGCTCGGCGTCGTGTCCTTCGCGCTCGACGGAATCCACCCGCACGATCTTTGCCAATGGCTCGACCGCAAGGGCGTCGCGCTCCGCGGCGGGCATCACTGCGCCCAGCCCCTGGCCAGGCGTTTCGGCGTCGCCGGCACCACCCGTGCCAGTCTCGCGCCGTACAACAATGACGCGGATATCGACGCCCTGCTCGCCGGGCTCGAGGACGCGCTGAAAAGGTTCCGATGACCGACGAGCTTTATCACGAGAAGCTGACGCAGCGCGCCGAGGCGGGACGCGCCTACGGACGGCTGGAGCAGCCCGACAAGAGCGTGACCCTCGACAACCCGCTCTGCGGCGACCGCGTCACCATCGATCTGAAGATCGTCGATGGCAGGGTGGCGGCGGCCGGCCATCGCACCCGCGGCTGTCTGCTCTGCGAAGCCGCCTCCGCCTTGATCGTCGAGCAGTCTCCTGGACTTTCCCTCGATGCGCTGGCGGGCCTCACCGACCGGGTGCGCCATTTCCTGCAGAAGGACGGCCCCGCGCCATCGGGGTGGAGCGCTGTCGAGGAGTTCGCGCCGGTCCGCAAGGTGAGAAGCCGGCAGGACTGCGTGCTACTGCCCTTCCGCGCCCTCGCCCAGGCCGTCAGGGTCTGATCTTCCAGTCGCCGGTCGTGTTCCACCAGCGGTTGGGATTGTCGCGATCGTCGAGGCCTTTGGAGCGGCTGCTCAGGATGGTCTGAAGGCGGATCACCGGCTCCTGATAGCTGTGCGCCTGGAAGATCGCCTCGATCACCCGATCGACGCCCCCCTGATCCAGCGGCAGTTCGAAAGACAGCTCGACCGTGCCCGGCCGCTTGCGCACTTCGGTCTCCGGCCCCGCCGCGGCGCCTTCGAGCGGGCGATAATGCTCGATCCCGGGACCGGACTGATAGGCGTTGCTGTCGTAATGGCCCATGGCGAGGGGGGCGATCCGGATCACCGCCGCCAGGATGCGATCGACATCGCCGGGCGGCGCCTGCAGGGTGAGGAGCAGCATCGGCTCCATCCGCACCGCTTTCGTCTCGAAACCTTCGATCATGCGTCGCTCCCCCCTCGGACCATGACGAGGCGACGATCTTGAACGAACGCCCCTGACAGCGCTGTGTCAGCAGGATCAGGTCAGCGGCGATCCGCGAGCGTCGCCACCGCGACGCCGACGATGACCAGCACCGCCGCCAGCATGTCGAGCCCGGTCAGGGGCTCGGCCAGGATCGCGACCGCCAGCAGGATCGTGATCACCGGGCTCAAGGTCCCGATCATCGAGTTGGCCTGCGCCGAGATCCGGTGCAGCGCCGCGTTCATGAAGAAGGACGGCAGGATCGTGCCCCCGATCGCCAGGGCCACGCCCAGCAGCCAGATGTGCGGGGTCAGGGCCAGTTGGCCGACCGGATGGGTCAGCAGGAACTGCGCGATCACCACGACAGACGCGGCGCTCATGGCCACGCAGGTGAAGAGCCGCGGACCCATCTGCAGGATGCTGGCCTTGGCGAACAGCTGGTAGAGCGCGAAACAGATCCCCGCCCCCATCACGAAGCCCGCCCCCAGCGCCGCGTTCTCGCCGAGCAGCGAAAAATCGCGCAGGAACAAAAGCAGCAATCCGCCATAGCTGATGGTAAAGGCCGCCAGCGACTTGAGCTTGATCGACTGGCGGAAGAAGAGCGCGCCGAACAGCATGACGAAGAACGGATAGGTGAAGAGGATCAGGCGCTCGAACTGGGCCGAGATCAGCTCGAGCCCCTTGAAGTCGAGATAGCTGGAGAGCCAATAGCCGAGCGCACCGACCAGGGCGGCCCGCAGGATCAGCCGGCCGTTCGCACGATCGAAGGGACCGCGCCGCGAGGGCAGCAGCGCATGGAGGCCGATCGCCAGATAGACCGGCAGCGACAGGATCATGCGCACGGCCAGGAGGGTTTCGGCGTCGACCCCCTGGGCATAGGCCAGCTTGACGATGATCGCCTTGGTCGCGAACAACGTCGCACCGGTGCAGGCGAGCGCATAGCCGATCCAGAGCGCGCCGCCGACGGCGGGGCGCAATGGCAGTTTTGCGGCGGGAACGGTCGCAGCAGAGGCGGAACGAGGAGAGGAGGACATCACGCGATCATTCATGACTTCGGGCAGGAAAAGGTCCCGGGAACGATCGCGGAGGAAGGGAAAAATCCGGCCCCCGCGAGGTTCGCGAGGCCGGATGAAGACGTCAAAACATCAAACGCCGTTCCGACCGCGCCACGCGGAGCCAAGCCAAAGCTGACGAATTCGGGCGCTGGGAACGGAACGGTTCATGACGATTCAACCGATAACATGGGCAGGCGGCACCGCGCCATGCCAATCGCGCGTGACAGCCCTACCCAAATGCGCGGCGCGCAGCGGAGACTTGGTGGAAGCAGGGTGAGGGCGACCTTCATTGGCACCACCGCCCCCTCCCTGGCGTCGGCCGACCGCCAATTGCCACGGACTGCCGCTATCCTGTTAACTGGCGCGTGGGCAAGGGGAAAGCTTGATCATTCAAGCCCGCGCCGGCCATGAGTGCCTTGATCTACCGCAGGGACGGAACGTCCTGGAAATGCCCGACTGCCGGGATGAGCGAGCCCCCGTGGAGTGGATGAACCTGCCATGAGCATCCGTAACTTCGACAAACTGATGAAGCCGTCGAGCGTCGCCCTGATCGGCGCGAGCCCGAAGCGCGACAGCGTCGGCGGCGTGCTGACCCGAAACCTGCTGCATCGCTTCGAAGGGCCGGTCGGCCTCGTCAATCCGCGTCACACCGACATCTTCGGCACGGCCGTCATGCCCAATGTCGGCGCGCTGGGCTTCGTGCCCGACCTGGCCGTCATCGCCACGCCCGCTCGCACCGTCCCGGGCATCATCGCCGAGCTGGGCGGAATCGGCTGCAAGGCCGCGGTCGTCATCGGCGCCGGCTTCGGCTCGAGCGCCGAGGGCCAGGCTCTCACCCAGGCCATGCGCGATGCCGCGCGACCGCATCTCCTGCGCATCCTCGGACCCAACTGCGTCGGGCTGATGCTGCCGGGCCTTTCGCTCAATGCCAGCTTCGCGCATCTCGATCCCCTGACCGGCCCGATCGCGTTCCTGTCCCAGTCGGGTGCCATCATCACCTCGGTGCTCGACTGGGCCAAGCCGCGCGGGATCGGATTTTCCTGCATGGTCTCGATGGGCGAGATGGCCGATATCGATTTCGGCGACATGCTCGACTATCTGGCGGGCGACCCCACCACCCACTCGATCCTGCTCTATGTCGAGGCGGTCACCAACGCCCGCAAATTCATGTCGGCGGCCCGCATCGCCGCCCGCAGCAAGCCCGTCATCGTCATCAAGGCCGGGCGCTTCGCCCAGACCGCCAAGGCCGTCGCCTCCCATACCGGCTCGCTGGCCGGATCGGACACCGTCTATGACGCCGCCTTCCGGCGGGCCGGCATGCTGCGCGTCTTCAGCCTCGACGAGCTTTTCGCCGCCGCCGAAACCCTCGGCAGTGGCCGGCGCATCGCGGGCGACCGGCTCGCGATCCTGACCAACGGCGGCGGGATCGGCATTCTCGCGACCGACGAGCTGGCCGCCCAGGACGGAAAGCTGGCCGAGCTCTCGCCCGGAACCCAGGCCATGCTCGAGGCGGTGCTGCCGCCCACCTGGTCGCACGGGAATCCCGTCGACATCATCGGCGACGCGCCGCCCGAACGCTATGCCCAGGCGATCGCCCCGCTGCTGACGGACCCGGGATCGGACGTGCTGCTGATCCTCAATTGCCCGACCGCGATCGCGCCCAGCGTCAAGACCGCCGCGGCCGTGATCGAAGCCGTGCGGAAATCGGAACGCCCCGTGCTGGCAAGCTGGATCGGCGAACAGGACGCGCGCGATGCCCGCAGTCTCCTCGCGGCGGCGCAGATTCCGAGCTACGAGACGCCGGAACAGGCGGTGCGCGGATTCATGCATCTGGTGCGCTATCGGCGCAACCAGGAGATCCTGATCCAGACTCCTCCGTCGGTGCCGGAGCAATTCGTCGTCGATCTGGACGGCGCGCAGACGGCGGTCGCGGCGGCCCTCGGCGAGGGCCGGTCTCTGCTCCAGGGCCCGGAAGCCCAGGCTATCCTGAAGGCTTTCGCCATTCCGACGGTCGAGAGCATCATCGCCACGAACGGGGCCGAAGCCATGGACGCGCAGCGCCGGATCGGCCGGCCCGTCGTCCTGAAGATCCGCTCGCCCGACATCTCGCATAAATCCGATGTCGGCGGCGTCGCGCTCAATCTCGAAACGCCCAGCGACGTCGCGGCCGCCTTGGCGGCGATGCGCGAGCATATCGAACGCATCAAACCGGAAGCCCGCATCGAGGGTTTCACGATCGAACCCATGGTCACCCGCGCCGGCGCCCACGAGCTCATTCTCGGGCTGTCCGAGGATGCCACCTTCGGGCCGGTGATCCTCTTCGGCAGCGGCGGCGTCTCGGTGGAGGTGGTCGCGGACCGTGCGATCGCGTTGCCGCCGCTCAATATGTCCCTGGCCCGGGAACTGATGGCGCGAACCCGGATCTATCGTCTCCTGCAGGGTTACCGCGACCAGCCTGCGGCCGATCTCGACGCCATCGCCCTCACCCTGGTCAAGCTCTCGCAGATCGCGGTCGATCTGCCCGAGGTGGCCGAGCTCGATATCAATCCCCTGCTGGCCGACGCGAAGGGTGTGCTTGCAGTGGACAGCCGGATCCGCCTCAAAGCCACGTCGAAGCCGGGCGCCTCGCGCCTCGCCATCCGTCCCTACCCGCGCCGGCTGGAAGAGCCTTTCCCCATGCCGAACGGAAAGACGCTCCTGCTCCGCCCGATTCTGCCGGAGGACGCGCCGCAACTGGATACGCTCGTCGCGCATATGTCGCCCCAATCCATGCGGATGCGCTTCTTCTCGTCGATCAAGGAGCTGCCCTCCTACATCCGGGCGCGGCTGACCCAGATCGACTATGAGCGGGAGATGGCCCTGGCGGTGGTCTCGGCCGGCGCTCCGGGAAAAGCGGAGATCTTCGCCGTCGTCCGGATCACCGCCGATCCCGACAACGACACCGCCGAATTCGCCATCGCGCTCCGCGACGAGCTGGCCGGCCAGGGCATCGGCACCCGCCTGATGGAGCGGATGATCGCCTATGCAACGGATCGCGGCATCCGCCAGATGATCGGCGTCGTCCTCATGGAGAACGTCGCCATGATCGATATCTGCCGCCGGCTGGGATTCCGAATCGAATATGAGTCCGGCCGGCCGGATGCCGTTCGGGTGACTCTGGATCTGGTCAAGGAAGCGGTCCCCGCCTCCTGAGGTCTCGCCGGGCCGTCCATGAAGGCTTGCCGCGCCCGTCGGCGGCGGCCAAGATATCGGCCCCGGACAGCCTTCCTCAGCCGCGCCCAGAGGCCCAGCGACCGCTCGATGATCTATCTCATTCCCAACATCATGACCGCCGCCGAGGTGGCGGAACTCACAAAGCTGATCGCTGAAGGCAGTTTTGAGGACGGCATCGCCACCGCGGGCAGCCAGGCCCGACGCGTCAAGAAGAACGAGCAGCTGGCTCGCGCCGACAAGAACAAGCCCGAGGTGCAGAAGCGCGTCCGGGAGATGCTCTTGCGCAGCCTCGAGTTCAAGCGCGCCACCCTTTCGAAGCATATCCGGCCCTGCCTCATCAGCCGCTACCGGCCGGGCATGCACTATGGCCCGCATGTCGACAACGGCGTGATGGGCAGCGACAGCCCGGTGCGCAGCGATATCGCGGTGACGCTGTTCCTCTGCGAGCCCGGCGACTATGACGGCGGCGAGCTGGTCATCCACACCAATTTCGGCCCGCAGCAGGTGAAGCTGCCGCTGGGCTCGGCCGTGGTCTATCCGGCATCGAGCCTGCATGAGGTGACGCCCCTGACGCGCGGCGAACGGCTCTGCGCCGTCACCTGGATCCAAAGCCTGGTGCGCGATCCGGCCCGGCGCGAGGTGCTCTACGAGCTGGATGTGGTCCGGCGCAAGCTGCATGAGAAGCAGCCGGATGCCGAGGAGACCTATCTGGTGCAGAAGAACCACGCCAATCTGATCCGCATGTGGGCGGACACCTGAGTTCCCGGTGAGTGCGGCGCCGCCCCCATCGACCGTGAAGCCCGACTGGCAGCCCGCGCTCTATAAGCGGTTCGCCGGCGAGCGCGAGCGTCCCGCGCTCGACCTGATCAGCCGCATTCCGCTCGACCAACCGGGCTTCATCCTCGATGTCGGCTGCGGCGCCGGCAATGTGACCGCCCTGCTGCGGGCCCGCTGGCCGCAGGCCCGGCTCCTCGGCATGGATAATTCGCCGGCGATGCTGGCCTCGGCCCGCACGGCGCTGCCCTATGTCGAGTTCGTCGAAGGCGACGCCTCGCGCTGGGGCGCACCCGCGCCCGCCGACCTGCTCTTCACCAACGCCGTGCTGCAATGGCTGCCCGATCATGAGCATCTGTTCCGGCACCTCTTCGGGCAGCTGAAGCCGGGTGGCGTCATGGCGGTGCAGATGCCGCGCAACCACGACCGCCCTTCTCATACCCTGATGATCGAGACGGCCAAGGCCGGGACCTGGCGGAGCAAACTCGCGGCCCAGATCGACCGGCCGCAGCGCGTGGCAGAGCCGGCCTTCTATGCGCGGTTGATGGCCTCGATGACGGACGCCGCCGATATCTGGGAGATCGACTATCTCATGCGCCTCCAGGGCGATAATCCGGTCGTGACCTGGACGCGAGCCACGGGCCTGCGACCCTTCATGGAGCCGCTCGACGAGGCGGAGCGCCAGCGTTTCGAAGCGGACTATGCCGCGCGGATCCGGGCCGCCTACCCGCCCGAGGCCGATGGCAGCACGCTCTTCGCCTTCCGCCGGATCTTCATCGTGGCGGTAAGGCCGACCTGAGATTCAGGCCGGGACGCGATGCGACGCCGGCTGCGCCTGGATCGCGCCGGAGTTTCTCCAGGCTTCCAGCGGATTGGCCTTGCGCCAGCCCACGACATAATCGTTCAGCGTCGTGAACTTCACATCGGCGAAGCTCTTGTAGTGCTCGATCAGGCGCTCGAGCATCATCATGCGATAGCCGCGGCCGATGACCTGCGGATGCATCGTCAGATTGAACAATCCGCCCGGTGCGTTCTGGTGCGCATAGTCGAACTCGTCGC
The DNA here is from genome assembly GCA_963696655.1 of uncultured Alphaproteobacteria bacterium. Lineage (GTDB taxonomy): Bacteria > Pseudomonadota > Alphaproteobacteria > Dongiales > Dongiaceae > Hypericibacter. Next base: position 5,804 of record CAVOLB010000162.1, on the reverse strand, counting down.
GCCAGATCTCCTCCACCTTCGATGCCGACGCCAGCCCCTGGCAGTCGCGATCGACGAACTCGAAATGCGGGAAGTCGTCCAAGAGCCAGGTGATCGGCAGCTCGACCAGATCGACATTGGCGCCGAACACATAGGGCGTCTTGTCGTCATATTTGTCGCCGACGCGCGCGTAATAGGGGATGAAATCGCCGCCCATCAGGCTCGAATCGTAGGAGAAGCCGTAATCGAGCAGGATCTTGATGGTGTGCTGGCTGAAATCCCATGACGGCGAGCGGTAACCCGTCGGCCGCACGCCGGCGGCCTTCTGCAGCGCCTCGAGCCCCAGCTCCATATTGCGCCGCTCGCCGGCCTCGTCGAAATCGGCCGGATTCTCATGCACCCAGCCATGATGCGCGATCTCATGGCCTTCGCCATGGATGCGCTTGATCAGCTCGGGATAGGCCAGGGCCGTGTGGCCCGGCACGCAGAAGGTGCCGGGAATGCGATGCCTGGCAAGGAGGTCCAGGATGCGCGGGATCGAGACGGCGCAGAACTCGCCGCGCGAGACCACGCTGGGATTGCGGGCCTTGTAGGAGCCCACCCAGACCGACATGGCGTCGAAGTCGAAGGTCAATGCACATCCGAGCGTCATGATGGCTTCTCCTGCCTGATGCGATCCGTCCTCGCCCCGCGCCCATTATGCCCTGCCGGGCCCCTCGCCCAATACCCTGCAGAAGGTAGGAGCTAGGGCCGGCGCCCCCGCGGCGAGAACTGCTTGATGCGGTCGATGAAGAGCAGGAACAGCTCCGTCTGCGAGGAGATCGAGAGCTTGGCATAGAGATGCTTGCGATGCACCTTGACGGTTTCGCAGCTGATCTTGAGCGCCTGGCCGATCGAGACATTGGAATGGCCCTGCAGGATGAGGGCCGCGATCTCGGTCTCGCGCGCGGTCGCGTGAAACCCCCGGAGCCAGTCCTGGGCGATGTCGATCACGGGCGCGCTTGCGGCGGCGAGCCCGTCGAATGTCGCCGGCTCGCGCCAGGTCTGGATCGGACCGCGGGCCTGACGGCGAAGCAGGGCCGTCAGCAAGGGCGCGATATGCGAGAAGGCCGCGAATTCGCGCGCGTCGAACCGTTCGGAGCCGAGACGGCGGCCCAGGGACAGATGGATCGTCAAATCCTCGTCGAACGGCCAGAGCAGCCCGATCTCGTCGATCATCGACACTTTGGCGTAGTAGCTGCGATAGAACTCGCTCTCGGCGAAGCGGTCGGGCGCCAGATGCTTCAGGCGGTGGATGCCCGCGCGGCGTTCATCCTTGCTGGCGAGATAGAACGGGTCCAGCAGATAGGCGCCCTGCGCATACATCATCCGGAAGAAGTTCGGCTCCTGCGGCGACTTCTGATGGAGAATGAGCGGCGAGCCCATGGCGCGGAAGACGATCGCGACCAGATTGTCGATATGGAGCACGGTGTTCAGGAGCTCGTGCAGATGGTCGAAGAACCGCTCGGTCTCGAGATGCTCGACCAGCCCGCCGAGAGCGGCCGGATCGAGGATGGCCGTGGACAGCGACCCGCGACGGTGGGCGACCGCCACCGAAGGCGGCTTGGCGTCCTTCAAAAGCCGGCGCTGGCGATCGCGCGGTCGAAATTCACGGATGACGGCCAAGGAAAGAGCTCCGATCGGCGAACAGGCCGGCAGGCTATCAAAGCCGCCGGCATCCTGGCTAGCCGCCATGCTTCGTCGCCCCCCGAAGGGGAACAGTTCGCCACCCGGCCCGTTTCCGCTCTATCATGGGCGATATGAGCGAACGGGCAACCACGGTCGTCTCCAGGGTCATCGAGGTCCCTCCCGACGCCGTCTATCGTGCCTTCCTGGATCGGGATGCCGTGGCGGCCTGGCTGCCACCCGGTTCCATGAGCGCCATCGTCCATGAGTTCGACCCGCGCGAAGGCGGGTCCTTCAGCATGTCGCTGGTCTATCCGGACGACGACCGCACCTCGCGCGGCAAGAGCTCGGCCAGCACCGACACCTTCAAGGGCCGTTTCCAGAAGCTCGTCCCGGATAAGGAGATCGTCTGGGCGACCGTCTTCGAATCCGCGGACCAGGCCTTCTCCGGCGAGATGACGGTCGCCACGACCCTGGAGTCGGCCGAGGGTGGCACCAACGTCACCATCACCTGCGAGAACATTCCGCCGGGCATAAAGCCGGAGGACAATGAGGAAGGCTGCCGCGCCTCGCTGGAGAAGCTCGCTTCGTTCCTCGGCGGATGACCGGCTGCCAGTCGGCTCAGGCGGGCTCGGGCGCCTTGTCCCAGGCGCCGGTCGACTGCGCCATCTTGCGCGCGGCCTCGCGCAGATCGTCGGCCAGCGCCGGATCGTCCACGGCGCGCGCCAGCACCATGCCGCCGACACAGAGCGCCGCGATGCCCAGCGCGCGTTCGCGCGCCGCCTTGCGATCGGGACCGAGATTGGCCGAGAAGGCGCCGACCATCATGCCTAGCACCTCGCGATAGGCGGCCTTCACGGCGGTCCCCCCGCGAGCCACGTCGCTCGGCAATCCCAGCATCGGGCAAGAGCCCTCGACATCCTCGAAATGCTCGCGCGAGAGATAGACATCGACGATCGTGGCCGCGAGCGGACGGTCGGCCGGCGGCGGCATGCCCAGGCTGCATTGCCAGGGCTCGCTCGGAAAACGGCGCGTGAAGGCCGTGATCGCCTCGGCATAGAGCTCTTCCTTGCTGTCGAAATAGCTGTAGAAACCGCCGCGGGTGAGGCCGACCCCGGCCATCACCGCGTCGATCGAGACCTCCGACAGACCGTTGCGGTTGAACAGGCGCCGGGCGCTGGCGAGGATCTTCTCGCGGGTTTCCTGCCGATGGTCCTGGGGATAGGGCATGGTCCGTCACCTCTTTGTCATCGAGAGTGTGCGCCAAACCTAAAATATGTTCTTGAACATATTTTGGCCCAGGACTGAGGTCCATGCCGCGTCACCCCCAACCCGGAGACCGATCATGGGCAACCCCTTCGTGCATGTCGAACTGAGCAGCATCGATCTCGCCAAGGCCAAGCCGTTTTACAAATCCCTGTTCGACTGGAAGCTCGAGGATGTCGAGATGGGCGGCGGCATGACCTACACCATGATCGGCGTCGGTGACGGCACCGGCGGCGGCATGATGAAACAGATGATCCCCGGCGCCCCCTCCTTCTGGCTGCCCTATGTGCTGGTCGACGACATCGCCGCCGCGACCGCGAAGGCCAAGAAGCTCGGCGCCAAGGTGATGAAGGACGTGACCGAGGTGATGGGCATGGGCTCGCTCTCGATCATCACCGATCCGAGCGGCGCCAGTCTCGGGCTCTGGCAGCCGAAGAGGAAATAGAAAGTCCCCGTACCCTGCCCTCTCCCCGCAATCGCGCGGGGTGAGGGAGATGGGCCTCACCCCTCATGCGGCCGCAGCAGCGCGCGGCTGATGATGTGGCGCTGGATCTCCGAGGTGCCGTCCCAGATGCGCTCGACGCGGGCGTCGCGCCAGAGGCGTTCGACGCCAACCTCTTCCATCAGGCCCATGCCGCCGAAGATCTGCACGGCATGGTCGGTGACGCGCGCCAGCATCTCGGTCGCGTAGAGCTTGGCCATCGCGAAATCCTGGTCCTGCACCGTGCCCTGGTCGGCCTTCCAGGCGGCGCTCATCACCAGCCATTCGGCGGCCTGGATCTCGGTCGCCATGTCGGCGAGCTTGAAGGAGACGCCCTGGAACTTGCCGATGGTCTGGCCGAACTGCTTGCGGGTGGCGGCCCACTGCGTCGCCATCTCCAGCGCCTTCTGCGCGCGGCCGACGCATTGCGTCGCGACCGTGAGGCGCGTGGCGCCGAGCCATTTGTTGGCGACGTCGAAGCCGTGATGCTCCTCGCCCAGGATCTGCGCCACCGGCAGCTTGCAGTCGGCGAAGATCAGCTCGCAGTGATGGTAGCCGCGATGCGAGACCGAGTTGGGGCCCTTGCGCACCTCGAGGCCCGGCGTGCCCTTGTCCACCAGGAAGGAGGTGATGAGCTTCTTCGACCCCTTCCCCGTCTGCTCCTCGCCGCTGGCCGCGAACAGCACGATGAAATCGGCGACGTCGGCATAGGAGATGAAATGCTTGGTGCCGTTGACGACGTAATGGTCGCCCTGGCGCACGGCGCGGGTCTTCATCGAGCGCAGGTCGGAGCCGGCGCCAGGCTCGGTGAGGGCCAGGCATTCGACGCGCTCGCCGCGGATCGCCGGCTTCAGATAGCGATCGATCTGCTCGCCGACGCAGGCGCGCAGGATGTTGGAGGGCCGCGCCACGGCATATTGGAGCGCGAACGACGTGCGGCCGAGCTCGCGCTCCATCAGCGCCAGCCCGACATGGTCGAGGCCGCCGCCGCCGAGCTCCTCCGGCATGTTGGCGGCCCAGAACCCCGCCTTGAGCGCGCGGTCGCGGATCTGCGCGATCAGCTCGGGACGGACGGCGTTGGTCTTCTCGACCTCGTTCTCGTAAGGCACGAGCTCCGCCTCGACGAAGGCCCGCACGCTGTCGACCAGGAGCTGCTGCTCGGTGCTCAGTCCGAAATCCATGGGCATGGCCTTTCGATATCGAGTCCCGCTGCCACCCCCCTCCCTACCCTCCCCCTCAAGGGGGGAGGGCTAGAAGAAGGAAACCACGCCCCTCCCCTGCAGAAGGGGGTAGAGCTGAAAAGATGAAACCACGCCCCCTCCCCTTGCGGGAGGGGGTAGGGGGAGGGGTATGTCGCTCAATCCTCCGGCGACATCCCGTGCTTCTTCTTCACCCGCGCGATCGCTTCCATCACCTCGATGATGCAGTCGTTGCGGTAGCGCTCCAGCTCCTTGACGGTGCGGCCCTTGGCTTGCGCGGTGGTCCCGTCGGCGACCTTGTTGATGAGGTCCTCGGTCAGCTCCGGCGCAACGAGCTTGGTCCAGGGGAGCTTCAACGCGGGGCCGAACTGCTTCATGAAATGATGCATGCCCGCATCGCCGCCGGCGATGTGGTAGATCATCATCTGGCCCATATAGGAGAAGCGGATCCCGGCGCCGAAGCGCATGGCGTCGTCGATGTCGGCGGTGGTGGCGACGCCGTCATTGATGAGATGCAGGGATTCGCGCCACAGCGCCTCGAGCAGGCGGTCGGCGACGAAGCCCTCGATCTCCTTCTTCACCCGCATCGGCCGCATGCCGATGGACTGATAGAAGGCGCAGGCGCGATCGACCGAGGCCGGCGCGGTCTTCTTCCCTCCCAGCACCTCCACAAGCGGCAGCAGATAGACCGGGTTGAAGGGATGGCCGACCACGAGCCGTTCCGGATGCTTGCATTTCGCCTGCATGTCGGTCGGCAGCAGGCCCGAGGTCGAGGAGCCGACCAGCACGTCGGGGCGCGCCGCCGCGTCGATCTGCGCATGCAGCTTGATCTTGAGCTCGAGCACCTCGGGTGCCGATTCCTGGATGAAATCGGCGCCCTTGACCGCTTCCTCGACGGTCTTCACGAAGCGGCAGCGCTTGAGGTCGGCGCCCTTCGCGAGACCGACGCGCGTCAGCGCCGGCCAGGCATTCTCGAGGCTGGCCTTGAGCTTGGCCTCGGCGTCCGGGCCCGGATCCCAAGCCACGACATCGAGCCCGTGCGCAAGAAACCGCGCGGCCCAGCCCGCACCGATGACGCCCGTGCCGATGACGGCACAGGTCTTGATCTCGTTCGCCATGGGATCGTTCCCTTCGTGCTGACGCTCAGTGGCGTTTCTTCAGGCCGAACTTCTTGCGCGCCTCGTCGGGCGTGACGGCCCGGGCGCCCATGAGAT
>CAVOLB010000161.1:0-35264 GCA_963696655.1 uncultured Alphaproteobacteria bacterium | reverse complement strand
GGAGATCTGGACGGTGCTGACGGACGGCGCGAAGGGCGAGCCCGCGGTCTTCACCGTGCAAGGGCGCCAATTCGAAATAATGCGCGCCGCCAAAGGAACGGCCTTCATGACCTTCGATGCGCTCTGCGGCCGTCCGCTGGGTGCCGCCGACTATCTGACGCTGGCGACGCACTTCCATACGCTGCTGCTCGACGGCGTGCCGCGCTTCACGCCGGAGCGTCGCAACGAGGGGAAAAGATTCATCACGCTGGTCGACGAGCTCTACGAACATCGCTCGCTTCTCGCGATGACGGCGGAGACGCCGATCGAGTCACTCGCGGCGAGCGACGACATCGAATTCGAGTATCGCCGGACCCATTCTCGGCTCGTCGAAATGCAGTCCGACGGCTATCGCGAACGGCATCATCTGACCTGAATGTTGAAATTTTTGTTCAACACACTTGCTCTTGATGTTAAAAGAGGGTATTGACACTAGGTCTAGTGATATGCCCAGGCCTGATTCGACATCAGGTATGCGTCGCCCGAATGAGAAAAAAATCGGGCCCGGCGGACGAACAAGGGAATGAGAATGGCGCGCAAAAAGATCGCGCTTGTGGGTGCAGGCAATATCGGCGGAACTCTCGCGCTTCTGGCTGGGCTGAAGCAGCTCGGCGACGTGGTGATGTTCGACATCGTCGAGGGCGTTCCGCAAGGCAAGTCTCTCGATATCGCGCAGAGCAGCCCCATCGAGGGCTTCGATGCGGCTTTTGTCGGCGCCAACGATTATGCCGCCATCAAGGGCGCCGACGTGGTGATCGTCACCGCCGGCATCCCCCGCAAGCCCGGCATGAGTCGAGACGACCTCCTCGGCATCAACGGCAAGGTCGTCTCCACCGTCGGCAAGGCGATCAAGAAGCATTGCCCCAAGGCCTTCGTCATCGTCATCACCAACCCGCTCGACGTGATGGTGTGGGTGATGCGCGAGGAGAGCGGCCTGCCGGCCGAACGCGTGGTCGGCATGGCGGGCGTCCTCGACAGCGCACGCTTCCGCCATTTCCTGGCCGAGGCGCTCGGCGTCTCGGTCCAGGACGTGACCGCCTTCGTCATGGGCGGACATGGCGACACCATGGTGCCGCTGGTCCGCTATTCCACCATGGCCGGCATTCCGTTGCCCGACCTGGTGAAGAAGGGATGGATTTCTCAAGAGAAGCTCGATGCCATCGTCCAGCGTACGCGCGACGGCGGTGCGGAGATCGTGGGGCTCCTGAAGACGGGCTCCGCCTTCTATGCGCCGGCGGCCGCCGCGATCGAAATGGCCGAGTCTTATCTTTTGGATAAGAAACGCGTTCTACCCTGTGCTGCCCAGCTCAATGGGGAGTACGGGGTAACAGGGCTCTATGTCGGTGTGCCGGTAGTCATCGGCGCTGGCGGCGTGGAGAGAGTGGTCGAGATCGACCTGAACAAGACCGAAAAAGCCTTGTTCGACAAATCGGTTTCGGCCGTTAGGGGCCTCATCGATGAGATGAGGAAAATTCAGAGAGGAGTTACAAAATGAAGCGGACCACAAAGCGCCGGGCTAAGCCGGCTGCGAAGAAGGCCTCGCCGAAAAAGGCCGCCAAGAAAAAGGCCAAGGCGAAGTCCAAGAAGAAGATCTAATACGGCCGTCAGTCGTTCTGAAGGCCTAAGGCGGCGGTATCCCGGATCTGGTTGCCGACTCGTGGGCGGCGCTTGCGCTGTCCCGGGAAGTTGCTAGATTATGCGCCCTGCAAAAACAGTCGGGTCGCAAGGCCGGGTGCCGCCGCCAGCACTCTTCCCGTTCTTCTTAGGCCGATGAACATTCACGAATACCAGGCGAAGAGCCTGATCACCAAGTTTGGCGTCGCCGTTCCACGCGGCGTCGCTGCCTTTACGGTCGACGAAGCCGAAGCTGCGGCCAAGCAGCTGGGCGGCAGCGTCTGGGTCGTGAAGGCCCAGATCCATGCCGGCGGCCGCGGCAAGGCCGGGGGCGTGAAGATCGCCAAGTCCCTCGCCGAAGTGCGCGACTACGCCAAGGCGCTGCTGGGCATGACCCTGGTCACCAAGCAGACCGGTCCACAAGGCCGCCTCGTGCGCCGCCTCTATATAGAAGAAGGTGTCGATATCCGCCGCGAGCTCTATCTGGGGCTCCTGGTCGATCGCGGTTCCTCGCGCGTCACCATCATCGCCTCGACCGAGGGCGGGACCGAGATCGAGGAGGTCGCGGCCAAGACCCCCGACAAGATCATCAAGGTGCCGGTCGATCCGGCCACCGGGCTGATGCCGCATCATGCGCGTCAGGTCGCCTACGGCCTCGGGCTCGAGGGCGACCAGGTCAAGTCCTGCATCAAGTTCGTGACCGCCGCCTGGCGCGCCTTCAACGAGCTCGACGCCTCGATCGTCGAGATCAATCCGCTGGTCGTGACCGGCAAGGGCGAGGTGATCGCGCTCGATGCCAAGATGAATTTCGACGACAACGGGCTCTTCCGCCATCCCGACGTGGCCGCGCTGCGCGACGAGAACGAGGAAGATCCCTCCGAGATCGAAGCCGGCAAATACGGCCTCAACTACATCAAGCTCGACGGCAGCATCGGCTGCATGGTCAACGGCGCCGGCCTCGCCATGGCGACGATGGACATCATCAAGCTCTATGGCTCGGCGCCCGCGAACTTCCTCGATGTCGGCGGCGGCGCCACCAAGGAGCGCGTCACGATCGCGTTCAAGATCATCCTCTCCGATCCGAACGTGAAGGGCATCCTGGTCAATATCTTCGGCGGCATCATGCGCTGCGACGTCATCGCCGAGGGCGTGGTCGCCGCGGCGCGCGAGCTGGCGCTCAAGGTGCCGCTGGTGGTGCGTCTCGAAGGCACCAATGTCGAGCTCGGCAAGAAGATCCTCGCCGAGAGCGGCCTCAAGGTTCTCTCCGCCGACAATCTCGCCGACGCGGCCGAGAAGATCGTGCGCGCGGTCAAGGAAGCCGCCTGATGGCCGTCCTCGTCGATCGTGACACGAAAGTCATCTGCCAGGGCTTCACCGGCTCGCAAGGCACCTTCCACAGCCAGCAGGCGATCGCCTACGGCACCCGCATGGTCGGCGGCGTCACGCCGGGGAAGGGCGGGACCACCCATCTCGATCTGCCCGTGTTCGATACCGTCGCCGAGGCGGTGAAGAAGACCGGGGCCACGGCCTCGGCCATTTATGTGCCCCCGCCTTTCGCCGCCGACGCGATTCTCGAGGCGGTCGCGGCCGGGGTGGCGCTCGCGGTCTGCATCACCGAGGGTATACCGGTCCTCGACATGGTCCGCGTGAAGCGCGGCCTGTCGGGCTCGAAAACCCGCCTGATCGGCCCCAACTGCCCCGGGGTCATCACGCCCGATGCCTGCAAGATCGGGATCATGCCGGGCCATATCCATAAGCGGGGCTCGATCGGGATTGTTTCCCGGTCCGGGACGCTTACATACGAGGCGGTCGCCCAGACCACGGCGGCCGGTCTCGGGCAGTCCACCTGCATCGGCATCGGCGGCGACCCGGTCAACGGCACCAATTTCATCGATTGCCTGGAGATGTTCCTGGGCGATCCGGAGACCAAGGGTATCGTCATGATCGGCGAGATCGGCGGCTCGGCCGAAGAGGATGCCGCCGAATTCTTGAAACATGACAAGCGTAAAAAGCCCGTCGTCGGCTTCATTGCCGGCGTGTCGGCGCCCCCGGGCCGGCGCATGGGCCATGCCGGCGCCATCATCTCGGGCGGCAAGGGCGGGGCCGGGGACAAGATCGAGGCCATGCGGAGCGCCGGAATCGCCGTCGCGGAGTCGCCCGCAAGCCTTGGCAGTACAATGTTAAAGGTACTGCGCTAGCCATAGGCCCGCCGGGCCGGTCGCTCGGTTCCGACGGGTTTTCCGGCGAGCGCCTTCCTGGGGGAAGACGACGCAAGCCGAAAGACCCTGTTAACCATATTGACAGGGCCGAGAGCCTCAAGGGCTCCTGCAACAACAACCGAACGAATGATGCGCAACGACCCCACGACGTTTCTATCCGGCCCCAACGCCGCCTTCATCACCGAGCTCTACGCCCGCTATCTGGAAGATCCACAGTCGGTGGACGAATCGTGGCGCGGCTTTTTCGCCGAGCTGGCGGACGACGCGCCCAATGTGATGAAGGACCTGGAGGGTGCCAGCTGGGCGCCGCGCCGGAACGAAGTCATCCTCAACGGGCATAACGGGCACGACCGCGATACACCGACGGTCCTGCGCGAAAACGGCGCCGCCAAGCTCGCCGAGCGCGTCGACAACGATGCGATCCGGGCGGCCGCGACCGATTCGATCCGCGCCCTCATGCTGATCCGCGCCTATCGCGTGCGCGGCCATCTCGAGGCCAATCTCGATCCGCTGCAATTGAAGCCGCGCCCGAAGCATTCGGAGCTGGACCCTTCGTCCTACGGCTTTACCGAAGCCGACATGGACCGGCCGATCTTCATCGACCATGTGCTCGGCCACGAATATGCGACGCTGCGCCAGATCATGGCGATCCTGCGCGAGACCTATTGCGGGAACATCGGCGTCGAGTTCATGCATGTCCAGGATCCGGAGCAGAAAAGCTGGATCCAGGAGCGCATCGAAGGCATCCGCAACCAGACCAGCTTCACCGACAAGGGCAAGCGCGCGATCCTCGAGCGCCTGACCGCGGCCGAGACTTTCGAGCGGTTCCTCGACAAGAAATACACCGGCACCAAGCGCTTCGGCCTCGACGGCGGCGAAAGCCTGATCCCGGCGCTCGAGCAGATCATCAAGCGCGGCAGCCAGATCGGCGTGAAGGAGCTGGTGATCGGCATGCCCCATCGCGGCCGCCTCAACACGCTGGCCAACTTCATGGGCAAGCCCTTCTCGGCGATCTTCTCCGAATTCCAGGGCAATCCGGCCAACCCCGAGGATGTCCAAGGCTCGGCCGACGTGAAATACCATCTGGGCACGTCCTCGGACCGCGAGTTCGACGGTATCACCGTCCATCTGTCCCTGACCGCGAATCCCTCCCATCTCGAGGCGGTGAACACCGTCGTGCTGGGCAAGGTGCGCGCCAAGCAGGAGCAGCGCGGCGATCTCGATCGCAACGAGGTGATGCCGATCCTGATGCACGGCGACGCCGCCTTCGCCGGCCAGGGGCTGGTGGCCGAGACCCTCGATCTCTCCGACCTCAAGGGCTATCGCGTCGGCGGCACCATCCATTTCATCGTCAACAACCAGATCGGCTTCACCACCGATCCGGTGCAATCGCGCTCCGGCCCCTATTGCTCGGAAGTCGCGAAGATCATCCAGGCGCCGATCTTCCATGTGAACGGCGACGATCCGGAAGCGACCGTGCATGTGGCGCGCATCGCGACCGAGTACCGCCAGCGCTTCAAGCACGATGTCGTGGTCGACATGTTCTGCTATCGCCGCTACGGCCATAACGAGAGCGACGAGCCGATGTTCACGCAGCCGCTGATGTACAAGCGGATCGCGCAGATGCCGACCACCCGCCAGCTCTACGCCGAACGCCTCGTGCGCGAAGGCACGCTGACCGAAGCCGAGGCGGCGGGCATGGTGACCGACTTCCAGAAGCATCTGGAGGAGGCGCTCGAGAACGCCAAGAGCTTCAAGCCGAACAAGGCCGACTGGCTCGAAGGCGCCTGGAGCGGGCTGGAGATCGCCTCGGGCGACGACCGTCGCGGCGAGACCGCCATGCCGCTGCAGGAGCTCAAGGAGATCGGCAACGCGCTCTGCTCGGTGCCGAAGGGTTTCAACCTCAACCGCAAGATCGTGCGCCAGCTCGAAGCCAAGCGGCAGGCGATCGAAAGCGGCGAGAACATCGACTGGGCGACCGCCGAGGCGCTCGCCTTCGGCAGCCTCCTGATCGAGGGCGCGCCGGTGCGCCTCTCGGGCCAGGATGTCGGCCGCGGCACCTTCTCCCAGCGCCATGCGGTGCTGATCGACCAGGAGAACGAGGACGAATATCTGCCGGTCAACAACATCCGCGAGAAGCAGGCGAAGCTCGAGATCATCGACAGCCCGCTGTCCGAGGCCGGCGTGCTGGGCTTCGAATATGGCTACAGCCTGGCCGAGCCGCGGGCGCTCGTGCTGTGGGAAGCGCAGTTCGGCGATTTCGCCAACGGCGCCCAGGTGATCGTGGACCAGTTCGTGAGCTCCGGCGAAAGCAAATGGCTGCGCATGTCGGGCCTGGTGATGCTGCTGCCCCATGGCTATGAGGGCCAGGGGCCGGAGCATTCGTCGGCGCGCCTCGAGCGCTATCTGCAGCTCTGCGCCGAGGACAATATGCAGGTGGTGAACTGCACCACCCCCTCGAACTATTTCCATGTGCTGCGCCGGCAGCTGCATCGCAATTTCCGCAAGCCCCTGATCGCGATGACGCCGAAATCGCTGCTGCGCCACAAGCTCGCCGTGTCCAAGCTCGAATATATGAGCAGCGGCACCAGCTTCCATCGGGTGCTCCATGACGAGGCGCATGGCCGGCTCGCCAACGACCGCGACATCCGCCGGGTCGTGCTCTGCTCGGGCAAGGTCTATTACGACATCCACGAGGAGCGCGAGAAGCAGGGGATCAAGGACGTCTATATCCTGCGGCTCGAGCAGCTCTACCCGTTCCCGGACAAGGCGCTGAAGGGCGAACTGCAGCGCTTCTCGCCCGACGTCCAGATCACCTGGTGCCAGGAGGAGCCCAAGAACATGGGCGCCTGGTCCTTCGCCTCGCCCGAGATCGAACGGGTGATGGAGGAGGCCGGGATGCGCCAGCCGCGCCTGACCTATTCGGGACGTCCGTCCTCGGCATCGCCCGCGACCGGTCTTCTCAAGCGTCATATCAAGGAGCAGGCCCATCTGGTGGCCGAGGCTCTGGGTTTGACCACCGCCTAGCTTTCCAATGAAATAGGGCCTCCGGGTCCCCTTTTGACGATTGCCACGAGGTTCCCATGGCCACAGACATTGTCGTTCCCGCGCTGGGCGAATCGGTCACCGAGGCAACCATCGCCAAGTGGCTGAAGCAGGTGGGCGACAAGGTCGCGGTCGACGAGCCGCTGCTCGAGCTCGAGACCGACAAGGTCTCGCTCGAGGTCTATGCCAACAAGGCGGGGACCCTTTCCGAGATCCGGGCCAAGACCGGCGACACGGTCGAGGTCGGCGCCGTGGTCGGCGTCATCGGCGACGGCGTGGCCGCGACAGCGGCCGCTCACACCGCGGTCGCGACCGGGCCGGAGCCGATTCAGCCGGCGGCCAAATCGGCGGCGTCCGTCCCGCAGGCCCCGGCCCCTTCGCCCGAGACCGTTCCGCCGGCGCCGCCGACCGAGGTGCCGCCGGTGACCACGCAACCCGATCGCCTGGCACCGGCCGTGCGCAAGCTGGTCGAAGAGAACAAGCTCGTGGCGGACCAGATTCCGGCGACCGGCAAGACCGGCCGCATCACCAAGACCGACGTGCTGGGCTATCTCGAGCGTGAAGGCCGCCTGGCGGCGCCGGTGCAGACGCCGACCTCCGCCGGCGCGCCGCCGCCCGCCGCCGCGCCGGCAGCGGCAGGGAGCGCCCCGCGGGAGGAGCGCGTGCGCATGACCCGGCTGCGCAAGCGCATCGCCGAGCGTCTCAAGCAGGCCCAGAACAATGCCGCCATGCTCACCACCTTCAACGAGGTGGACATGACGAACCTCTTGGCCGTGCGCAGCCACTACAAGGACGCCTTCGAGAAGAAGCATGGCGTGAAGCTCGGCTTCATGTCCTTCTTCGTGAAGGCGGCGATCATGGCGCTCAAGGAGATCCCGGCCGTCAACGGCGAGATCGACGGCGAGGAGATCGTCTACAAGAACCACTATGACATCGGCGTGGCCGTCGGCACCGAGCAGGGGCTGGTGGTGCCGGTGGTGCGCGATGCCGACCGGATGAGCTTCGCGGAGATCGAGCTGAAGATCGCCGATTTCGGCAAGCGCGCGCGCGACGGCAAGCTGGCGCTCGATGAGCTCCAGGGCGGCACCTTCACCATCTCCAATGGCGGCGTCTATGGCTCGCTGATGTCGACGCCGATCCTCAATCCGCCGCAGTCGGGCATCCTGGGCATGCACAAGACCCAGGACCGGCCGGTGGCGATCGCCGGCAAGGTCGAGATCCGGCCGATGATGTATCTGGCGCTCTCCTACGATCACCGCATCGTCGATGGCCGCGAGGCCGTCACCTTCCTGGTGCGGCTCAAGGACGGCATCGAGGATCCGCAGCGCATGCTGCTCGAGATCTGAGAGTTTCGGAGACCCGAGGGGGACATGAAAAAGACGACGAAGCGCAGGCGCGCCGGGAGTTCCAAGCCGGCGGCGCGGTCCGCCACGGCCAAATCCTCCATTGCCAAATCCTCCGCTGGCAAAGCCAAGGCCAGACCCGCGGCAAAGAAAGCCGCCAAGGGCCAGTCCGCCAAAGCCCCGGCCAAGCGCCGCATCCCGCATTACCGCCAGACCACCGATTTCACCTGCGGGCCCTCCTCGGCGCTGATGTCGATGCGCGCCATCGATCCCAAGGCGCCGTTCGACCGCGCCAGCGAGCTTCAGCTCTGGCGCGAGGCGACCTCGGTCTTTTCCGGTCCCTCCGGCGGCCATGGCGGCTGCGGACCGGTGGCGCTGGCGCTGGCGCTCAGCCGGCGCGGCTACAAGGCCGAGGTTCATATCAATCACCGCGACGTCTTCCTGGGCGAGCGCACCCGGTCGGCCGAGCGCAAGGAAGTCATGCGGGTCCTGCAGGAGCGGGATCTGGCCGAGGCCGCCCGCCAAGGCATCCCGATCCATTACGAAATGGCCTCGCAGTCCCAGATCGAGGAGCGTTTCCGGCAGGGCATGATCCCGATCATGCTGGTCAGCACCAACTACATCCATGGCGACCATGTCGCCCATTGGGTGGTGGTGACGGGCTTCGACAAAGAGAATGTCTATGTGAACGATCCCTGGGTGGCGCTCGACAAGGGCAAGACGCCCAAGGACATGACCGACTTCCCCGTACCGCGCGGCGCCTTCGAGCGCATGACCTGCTACGGCAAGCAACGCGAAAGGGCCTGCGTCCTGGTCGGGCGCTGAGACCCTCATCTTCCTCTATCGGCGAGAAATTCCATGGCGGACGCGACCTACGATCTGGTGATCATCGGCGGAGGGGTGGGCGGCTATGTCGCCGCGATCCGCGCCAGCCAGCTCGGAATCAAGACGGCCTGCGTCGAGATGCGCGGCCGTCTGGGCGGCACCTGCCTCAATGTCGGCTGCATCCCGTCCAAGGCGCTGCTGCAATCCTCGGAGATCTATGAGGAGACCAAGTCGCATCTGGCGGTGCATGGCGTCGGCGTCGGCAATGTCTCGCTCGATCTGGCGGCCATGCTCGCGCGCAAGGACAAGGTGGTCGAGGACCTGACCAAGGGCGTGGAGTTCCTGCTCCGCAAGAACAAGGTCGATTACATCAAGGGCCGCGGGCGCATCGCGGGCCATGGCCGCGTCGAGGTGGCGCTCGAGGGCGGCGGCAACCAGTCGCTCGCCGCCAAGACCATTTGCATCGCCACGGGCTCGGAATCCTCGCCGCTCCCGGGCATCACGGTCGACGAGAAGCGCATCGTCACCTCGACCGGGGCGCTCTCGCTCAATCCCGTGCCGGCCCATCTGATCGTGATCGGCGCCGGCTATATCGGGCTCGAGATGGGCTCCGTCTGGCGGCGGCTCGGATCGAAGGTGACGGTGGTCGAATATCTCGACCGCATCCTGCCGGGCATGGACGGCGAGATCGCCAAGTCGTTTCAGCGCATCCTGCAGAAGCAGGGTTTCGAATTCCGCCTCGGCATGAAGGTCACGGGTGCGGCGGCTGGCGCCAACGGCGTTACTCTCTCCATGACCCCCGCGGCCGGCGGCGAAACCGCCACGCTCGATGCCGACGTGGTCCTGCTCTGCGTCGGCCGGCGCGCCTACACCGAAGGGCTCGGGCTCGAGACGGTGGGCGTAGCCAAGGACGAACGGGGCCGGATCAAGACCGACCGCCATTTCGCCACCAACGTGCCGGGCATCTATGCGATCGGCGACGTGATCGCCGGGCCGATGCTGGCGCACAAGTCGGAAGAGGAAGGGATTGCGCTGGCCGAGATCCTGGCCGGCCAGGCGGGCCATGTGAATTACGAGACCGTGCCGGGCATCGTCTATACTCATCCCGAGGTCGCCACCGTCGGCAAGACCGAGGAAGAGCTCAAGGCCGCCGGCGTCGCCTACAAGGTCGGCAAGTTCCCGATGTCTGCCAACAGCCGGGCGCGCTGCGCCGGCGACACCGAAGGCCTGGTCAAGATCATCGCCGACGCCAAGACCGACCGGCTCCTCGGCTGCCATATCATCTCGGCCGATGCCGGCACCATGATCCATGAGGCGGTGATGGCGATGGAGTTCGCGGGCTCGGCCGAGGATGTCGCCCGCGCCTTCCATGCGCATCCGACCTTGAACGAGGCGGTCAAGGAAGCGGCCCTCGCGGTCGACGGGCGGGCCATTCACATTTGAGCGGCGCCGGAACCGGTCTTAGGGGAACAGAGTGAGTCTTAAGCCGTTGATAGGCTTGGCCGCCTCGATGCAATAGCCTTAAATTGGGAAGGGGCGTCCCTATCTATGGGGGGAGCCGCGGTCGAACGCGGCCCCTCGCGTCGGGATGGAAACCCCCGCGAAGGTCGACGGCAATCCTGATCCGTGGGCGGAGTCTTCCGCGGGGCGGGTCCCCTTGTCGAACCCGCGCCAATCCGGAATGGGAGCTCCCGAGGCCTGTGCCGAACCGAACCAAAGAACGCCGCCGAGAACGCCTCTCCTCCCATATCCTGGCGACGCTGCAGCAGGAGAAGAGGAGCTACCGGTCCGGCCGCGAGGCGGAGACGGGCGCGCTGATCGCCTCCTACAACGTCCATAAATGCGTCGGCATGGATCAGCGCTTCGATCCGGCCCGCGTCGAGACCGTGATCGGCGAGATCGGCGCCGATATCATCGCTCTGCAGGAGGCCGACCAGCGATTCGGCAGCCGGGAAGGCCTGCTCGACCTGGCGCGGTTGGAGCGCGAGAACGGGCTGGTTCCGGTGCAGGTGAAGGGCCATCCGAAATGTCACGGATGGCATGGCAACGTCCTTTTGTTTCGCGAAGCCAGCGTCAGCCATGTGCACCAGATCGACCTGCCAGGCGTCGAGCCGCGCGGCGCGCTGGTGGTGGATGTGGATCTGAAGGCCGGACCCTTGCGTGTCGTCGCGGCGCATCTGGGGCTGCTGCGCCGCTCGCGTCTCCGGCAGGCCGAGGCCATCGTCACGGCGGTCGCGGCGCGCGCCGAGCGGCCCACGCTGCTTCTGGGCGATCTCAACGAGTGGCGGGTGGGACCGCGCTCCTCGCTGGAAAATCTGCACCCCGAGTTCGGGCCCCTGAGCGCGCATCTGCCGAGCTTCCCCTCGCGCTTTCCCCTCTTTGCGCTGGATCGGATCCTGGGGAGCCCGCATGATCTCATCACCGGCATCGAGGTGCATGACACGCCGCTCGCCCGCGTGGCGTCGGATCATCTGCCGATCAAGGCCCATATCGACCTGAAGCATCTGACGGCGACGGCGCCTTCATCGAAGGGCAAGGTTGCCGCCTGACGCTGCCGGGGACGTCCGTCTCTTCTTCGAAACCAGGGAAGGGCCGATCCACGAGGTAGCATGCAACTGCTTCTCCTGGCTCTCGTTGCATTGGCCGGGCTGTTCCTGGCTTCATATCTCGTGCTGCTCTCCTACAGCCGTTTCATCGAGCGCGCGCGCGGGAAGCCGTCCACCGCGCTGCCTGTATCCGGAGACGGAACGCCGCTCGACAGACTGGTTGCGCCGCTGATCGCGCAGCATGAAGGCGAGACCGGACTGGTCCTTCTTCCGGGAAATCTCGATGCCTTCGCCGTCCGTGCCCAGGCCGCCCGGCAGGCGGGCCGCAGCCTCGACCTGCAATATTATCTCTGGCAGGGCGACCTGACCGGGCGCCTGCTGGCCGCCGAGGTCATCGCCGCCGCCGATCGCGGCGTGCGGGTTCGCCTGCTCCTCGACGACATCAACGCCCACCGCCATGACCGCTCCTATCTCGCGCTCAACGCCCACCCGAACATCTCCGTCCGCCTGTTCAACCCGAGGCTGACGCGCGGCGGCTTGTTTCGTCGTGGCCTGGAGATGGTGCTGCGCGCGGTCCGCATCACGCGACGCATGCACAACAAGGCCTGGATCACCGACGGCCGGATCGCGGTCATCGGCGGTCGCAATATCGGGGATGCCTATTTCGACGCGGGCCAGAATGCGAATTTCCGCGATCTCGACCTGCTGGCCGTGGGGCCCGCGGTCCGGCAGGCGGAATCGGTCTTCGACAAATACTGGAACAGCCAGGCGGTCATTCCCATCGGCGCGCTGGGCCGGCAGCGCAAGCGCGGCCTGCGCAGGCTGCGCAGGAGGCTGGCGGCGCTGACGACCGACGCGGCGTCGCGGCCCTATCTCGGGCGCGTCGAGGAACAGGCCACCGTCCGCGACCTGGTGTCCGGCAAAGGCCGAATCCATTGGACGGCGACGGCGAGGATCGTCGCGGACCCGCCGCGGAAGGCGAAGGGGACGGCCCAGCCGGACTGGCTGATGCCCGTGATCCGGCCCCTGCTCATGTCGGCGAGGACCGATCTCGAGATCATCTCGCCCTATTTCATTCCCGGGCGGGCCGGCACCGCACAGCTCATCGAGCTGGCGACGAAGGGCATCAGGGTCTCGGTTCTGACGAACTCGCTGGCCGCGACCGACGTGACGGCCGTCCATGGCGCCTATGCCCGCTCGCGGCGGCCGCTGCTCGAGGGCGGGGTCGCTCTGTTCGAGCTCAAGCCCTATGACGTCCGGCGCCGCAACTCGCTGTTCGGATCGCGCAGCGCCCGGCTTCACACCAAGGCCTTCACGGTCGACGACCGATTGGGTTTCGTCGGTTCCATGAATTTCGATCCGCGATCGGAGTCGCTCAACACCGAGATGGGCGTGATCTTCGAGCATGCGGATCTCGTGCGCGAGATCCGTGAGATCTTCGCCAGCGAGACCTCGCTGCAGAAGAGCTATCGGATCGGGCTGGAGCGCGGCCGCATCCTCTGGCAGGACGGGGCACCCGGCGCGGTCACGATCTTTCGCGACGAGCCGGAAGCGGCCCTCGGGCGAAAGCTGCTGGCGAGGCTCATCGCCCTCCTGCCGATCGAATCGCAGCTCTAAAGCGCCGCGGTATCGATGATCATGAAATCGAGATCGCGCAGATAATGCGCGCCGAGCCGCTCGTAGAAGGCGGCCGCGAGCTTGTTGGGCCTATAGACCGCCCAGAACAGCAGGCCGGCCTGTTTCTCGCGGCCGATCCGCGCGGCTTCGGCCATGAGCCCACGCCCGGCTCCCAGCCCGCGAGCCTCGGGCTCGACCCAGAGATCGGCGATGAACATCATCCGCGCGGCGGCGTCGGCGTCATAGCCGAAATGGTAATGGAGATAGCCGATCGGCCGGCCGTCCTGCTCGGCGATCAGGCCGCTGAAGGCCGGATTGGGGCCGAAGCCGTCGCGGCGAAAGGCCTCCGCATCGAAGCGGAAATCGGTCATGTCGCCGAGAGCGCGAAGATAGACGGCAAAGGCGCCGGCCATGCGGCCGACGGCTTCGGCATCCTCGATGCGGCTGGCGCGAATATGGAGCGCTTTCGCCACGGCACCTCGCTCAGTTGTTCTGGATGGCGTCGATCGCGGCGACGGTCAGGACGTCGAGAATCACGTTGGTCGCGGCTTGGACCAGCAGGACCTTGTCGTCCACGATCACGAGCCGTTGGCTGGAAGGACGCGGTGGCAGCTGCATCGAGAGGTCGTTGGGCAGAGACCTTGCTTCGAGGCCCGGCGGCAGGGATCCGTTGCGAACCAATTGCTTGTAGAGGCCCGGCGGCAGCGTGCCCTTCCTGGCGAGCCCCGGGGGCAGCTCCTTGTTCTTGTGTTTGCTGCCATTGCTGCGGTTGTCCGCGTCCCATTCTTCATAGTGTTGCTGGTAATAGCTGGCGATCAGCCGGCGCTCGAGCTCGGTCAAAATGATGTCGCCGACCGAATCGTCGGCCCGCGCGACTGGGATCATGAGCGGAAAGAGGCAGACCGCGGCAAAGCCGCCGGTCAACAGAGTGCGGCGTTCCATCAGGCCCTCCGGTTTGCGCCGCGCCGTGCGCGGGGATGGGCTTCATTATAGAGTTTCATCAGCGCCGTACTGTCCACTTCGGTATAGCGCTGGGTGGTGCTGAGCGAGCTGTGGCCCAGCAATTCCTGGATCGTGCGCAGATCGCCGCCGCCGGCGAGCAGATGCGTGGCGAAGCTGTGACGCAGCGCATGGGGCGTGGCGCTTTCGGGCAGGCCCAGCAAGGCCCGCAGGCGCGCCAGCTCGCGCTGCGCTACCCGCGCGCTCAGGCGGTCGCCGCGCGCGCCCACGAAAAGCGGATCCTCCCTGGCGGCGCCGAAGGGGCAGGCGGTCGCGTATTCCATGAGAGCGGTACGAATCTCCGGCAGCAGGGGGACGCGGCGCTGCTTCGAGCCTTTGCCGGTGACGATCAGTTCCGTCATCGCCGTGGCGCCGCCGGCTGGCAGGTCGCGGCGATCGAGCGAGAGCGCCTCGGCGATGCGCAGGCCCGCGCCATAGAGCAGCATGAAGAGCGCCCTGTCGCGCAGCGCAATCCAGGGCGAACTCGCATAGACGCCGGCCTCGTCGATGACGTCCTGGGCCTCGGCCGCGGATAAGGCCTTGGGCACCGAGCGCGGCAGACGCGGCGGGCGCAAGGTCCCCAGCGCCGCGTTCTCCACCAGCCCGCGCTTCGCCAGGAACCGGAACAGGCTCTTGAGCGCGGAGATCGCCCGCGCGTTCGAGGCGGCCACCAGTCCCCGTGCGCTCGAGCGTGCCAGCCAGCCGCGGAAATCGCCGCGCTCGAGCTGGCGCAGATCCTCGAGGCCGGGCGCATGGCCGCGATGCTCGGTCAGGAAGCGCAGGAAGCCCGCGACATCGCGGCGATAAGCGGCGACGCTGTGCGACGAGGCGCGGCGCTCATGGGTGAGCCAGGCGGTCCAATCCTCGACGGCGCCGGCCAGCGCCGGCTCGAGCGTCAGCCTCAGCGGGTCGAGCTCAGCCACGACTGCACGCAATGTTCGAGGATGCGCGCGAGGAATCCCAGGAGCTCGGTGCCCTGGCCCGAATCGAAATAACCCGGATGGCGTGTGCCGAAGGCGATCAGGCCCTGCGGCATCTCCTCGCCGAACTTCAGCCGGAGCAAGGCGTCCGAGCGCACCAGACCCGCCCCGCCGCCGAAGAGCGCCGGGTCGCCCGTCACCTCGTCGCGCAGCAGCACCTCATGCTCGCGCCCGATGAGCTGGTCCACGGCGCCGCGATCGAGCAGCTGCACGCCGTCCATCCGGCTCGGTTCCGTCAGACCTTCGCTGCGCTCGAGGCAGAGCGTCACCACATCGACATCGAGGATAACGGCGAGATCGGTGGTCACGATCTCGATCAGGTTGGTCAGGCTCTTGGCGTCGAGCAACGCCAACGCGGCGCGATGAACCCGGGTCTGGGTCGCGAGATTGTCGCGGCTGTTGGAGAGGAGGTCGTCCTGATCGCCGCGCAACCGCTGCAGCTCGCGCCGCAGTTTTTCCACCATGAATTGCTGCAGATCGACCACCCCGTCGCCGGAGCGGCGATTGGGCAGCTTCAGCCCGTCGAGCAGGTCGGGATGCTGCGTCAGGAAGTCGGGATGGCGCTGCAGGTAATCCATGACCTCGGCGGCGGTGAGGCGGCCCGCCCGCGACGAACCCGATGCCGCAGCGCCGCCGCCCGTGGCTTCACGGCTGCGGCCGGCGGCGTCCTCGGGCGTCTGGGTCATGATGCGCTGCTCGCTCCCAAAGATTTAGAGAATTGTCTGCCCGGTCTTGGCCCAATCCGCCAGGAAGGCCGCCAGGCCCTTGTCGGTCAGCGGATGATTGAACATCTGGCGCAGCACCGCGGGCGGCAGGGTCGCGACGTCCGCGCCCATCTTCGCCGACTGGATCACATGGATCGGATGGCGTATCGAGGCGACCAGCACCTCGGTCCGGATGCTGTCGTAGGCGCCGTAGATCTGCACGATCTCGTCGATCAGCGCCATGCCGTCGCTGCCGATATCGTCGAGCCGGCCGACGAAGGGCGAGATGAAGCTGGCGTCGGCCTTGGCGGCCAGCAGCGCCTGGGCGGCCGAGAAGCAGAGCGTGACATTGACCAGGATGCCCTCGCTGCGCAGCGCCTTGCAGGTCTTGAGCCCGTCCGGCGTGAGCGGCACCTTGACGCAGACATTGTCGGCGACCTTGGCGAGCTTGAGGCCCTCGGCCAGCATCTTCGCATGCTCGGTCGCGGTCACCTCGGCGCTGACCGGCCCCTCGACCACGGCGCAAATCTCCTTCACAACCTCGATGAAGTTGCGTCCGGATTTGTGGATCAGCGACGGATTGGTCGTGACCCCGTCGACCAGGCCGGTGGCGGCAAGGTCGCGGATCTCGGCGATGTCGGCGGTGTCGATGAAGAACTTCATGCGGAGCGGTTCCAGAATCCCTAGTAGGTAGAAGGCGGCGGAGGCGCCGACGCGGCCGGCCGGATTGGCCAACTCGGGTCCGCCCTCCGTAGACTGTATCTTTCCCAGAGTGTAGCCGATGGCGGAATCAGGCACCAGTTCGAGCCCCGAGCAGATTGGCGCAGCGCGCAGCGTGAGCGTGCTGCTGCCGCTGCCCCTGGCCGGTGCCTATGACTATCGGGTGCCGCCCGGGATCGAGCTCGAAGAGGGCGATTTCGTCATTGTACCTCTCGGGCGGCGCGAAATGGTGGGCGTTGTCTGGGGCGCGGGCAGCGGCGAGTTCGACCCGAAACGCCTGAAAAATGTCGTCGAGCGGCTGGAGGCGCCGCGCATGCCGGCGGCGGTCCGGCGTTTCGTCGACTGGGTCGCCGGCTATTCGATGGCGGCACCCGGGGCCGTGCTGCGCATGGCGATGAGCGTCTCGGCCGCCCTGGAGCCGCCGCGGGTCCTGACCGGCTATCGACTCGTCTTAGGCGCCGCCTTGCCGGCGCGCGTGACGGAGGCGCGTCAGCGCGTGGTCGATCTGCTGAAGGAAGGACCGCCGCGGCTGCTCTCCGAGCTGGCGCGCGAGGCCGGTTGCTCGACCGGCGTCATCAAGGGGCTGGTCGATGCCGGCGCGATCGCGACCGTCGAGCTGCCGGCGCGGATGAGCCCGCCGCCGCCCGACTGGCGTCTGCCGGGCCCGACGCTCGAGCCGGCGCAGGCGCAGGCGGTGCAGAGCCTGCGCGACGGCGTGGCCAAGGGCGGCTTCTCCGCGACCCTGATCGACGGCGTCACCGGCGCCGGCAAGACGGAGGTTTATTTCGAGGCGATCGCGGCCGCCCTCGAGGCCGGCCGCCAGGTGCTGGTGCTGCTCCCCGAGATCGCGCTCTCGGCGCAGTGGCTCGGCCGCTTCGAGCAGCGCTTCGGCGCGAAGCCGGCGCAATGGCATTCCGATCTCGGCAGCGCCGAGCGGCGCTGGACCTGGCGTGCCGTCGCCGAAGGCGAGGTGCGGTTGGTGGTGGGCGCGCGCTCGGCCCTGTTCCTGCCTTTCGCCGAGCTGGGCCTGATCGTCGTCGACGAGGAGCATGAATCCGCCTTCAAGCAGGAAGACGGCGTCATCTATCAGGCGCGCGACATGGCGGTGGTGCGCGCGCATCAGGGACAGTTTCCCGTGCTGCTGGTCTCGGCCACGCCCTCGCTCGAGACCGTGCAGAACGTGGCGACGGCGCGCTATGGCGCGGTCCATCTGCCCGACCGCCATGGCGGCGCCAGTCTGCCTCGCATCTCCACCATCGATCTCAGGCGCCATCCGCCGCCGCGCCAGAGCTGGATCTCGCCGCCGCTGCGCAAGGCCCTGACCGAGACGCTGGCCGCGGGCGAGCAGGGGCTGCTGTTCTTGAACCGGCGCGGCTATGCCCCGCTCACGCTCTGCCGCACCTGCGGCCATCGGCTGCAATGCCCGCATTGCACCGCCTGGCTGGTGGAGCATCGCTTCCGCGGGCGGCTGCAATGTCATCATTGCGGCTACACCGCGGAGCTGCCGCCGGCCTGCCCCGCCTGCAACGCGGTCGACAGTTTCGCCGCCTGCGGGCCCGGGGTCGAACGGCTGGCGGAGGAGGTGGTGGCGCTCTATCCCGAGGCGCGGCTCGCGGTCATGACCAGCGACACCGTGTTCTCCGTCCGGGGTGCGGAAGAGATGGTCCGGCGGATCCAGGCCCACGAGGTCGATCTGCTGATCGGGACCCAGATCGTCGCCAAGGGTCATCATTTCCCGATGCTGACGCTGGTCGGCGTGGTCGATGCCGATCTGGGGCTGGGCGGGGGCGATCTCCGGGCAGCAGAGCGGACCTATCAATTGCTGCACCAGGTCGCCGGCCGGGCTGGCCGTGCCGAGCGGCCGGGCCAGGTGCTGCTGCAGACCTTCGATCCGGGCCATCCGGTGATGCAGGCGCTGGTTGGCGACGATCGCGACCGGTTCCTGGCCGAGGAATCCCAGGATCGCCAGCGCACCGGCATGCCGCCCTTCGGCCGCCTGGCGGCGCTCATTCTCTCGGGCGAGAGCCCGGAGGCGGTCGACCGGCTCGCGCGCGAGGTGGCGGCCCGGGCGCCGCATCTCGATGGGGTGACCGTGCTGGGGCCGGCCCCGGCGCCGCTGGCGCTCCTGCGGGGACGCCATCGCCGGCGCTTCCTGATGAAATGCCGGCGCGATCAGGCGCCCCAGCCCTTGATCCGGGAGTGGCTGGCGCCGATCAAGCTGAGCGGCTCGCTCAGGCTCCAGGTCGATATCGATCCCTACAGCTTCTTCTGAAAATGACGGGCGCCGGCAGCGGCAAAAAGGCGCGGCCGAAGCGCCCGCCGCATGACACGTCGCAAAAGCGCAAAGCGGCTGAAATCAAGCGGTTTTCCACAGGGGCTGGCGGACGGCCTCCGGCCATTGCATGGGTTAGCCAGCTATGTTATTCACCGCCCGCCCCGCGGCGTGGCCGGAACAGGTCGCGCCCGCGCGGGTGAAACATTGCCGGTTGCGGGCTTTTGGGAAGAGGCTCGCATTTTCAGGGTAACGACGGGGATCGAGAAACGTGGCAGCCGGAGGCACTGGCTCAGGCGGTCTGGCGGCGCGCTACGCCGCCGCGCTCTTTGAACTGGCCGACGAGAAGAAGCAGCTCGACGAGGTCGCGAAGGACCTGCGCGAGCTGAAGGCGATGCTGGCCGAGAGCGCCGATCTGCGCCAACTCATCCGCAATCCCATGATCTCGCGCATCGATCAGGGCCGCGCGATGCAGGCCCTGCTGGACAAGGCCGGCGCCTCGGCGCTGATGCACCGCTTCGTCGGGCTGGTGGCGCAGAATCGCCGCCTGTTCGTTCTTCCCGAGATCATCGACGCCTATCTGGCCGAACTCGCGCGTCGCCGCGGCGAGGCCAGCGCCCAGGTGGTGTCGGCGCAGCCGCTCGACGAGCGCCAGCGCCAGGCCGTCACCGAGGCTTTGAAGCGCGTCACGGGCGGCAAGGTGGCCGTGGACCTGAAGGTCGATCCGAGCCTGCTCGGCGGCCTGGTGGTCAAGGTCGGCAGCCGCCTCGTGGACAGCTCGCTCAAAACCAAACTGCAAAGACTGCAACTCGCCATGAAAGGGGTTGAGTGATGGAGATCCGCGCCGCGGAGATTTCCGCGATCCTCAAGCAGCAGATCGAGAATTTCGGCAATGATGCCGACGTCGCCGAAGTCGGCACGGTGCTCTCGGTCGGCGACGGCGTGGCCCGCGTTCACGGCCTCGACAAGATCCAGGCCGGCGAAATGGTGGAGTTCCCGGGCGGCATCCGCGGCCTGGCGCTGAACCTCGAAACCGACAATGTCGGCGTCGTGATCTTCGGCGACGACCGCGACATCAAGGAAGGCGACCTGGTGAAGCGCACCGGCGCCATCGTCGACGTGCCGGTCGGCCGCGGCCTGCTGGGCCGCGTGGTCGACGGCCTCGGCAATCCGATCGACGGCAAGGGCCCGCTGACCGACGTCAAGCGCATGCGCGTCGAAGTGAAGGCGCCGGGCATCATCCCGAGAAAGTCGGTGCATGAGCCGATGCAGACCGGCCTCAAGGCGATCGACAGCCTGGTGCCGGTCGGCCGCGGCCAGCGCGAGCTGATCATCGGCGACCGCCAGACCGGCAAGACCGCCGTCATCATCGACACCATCCTGAATCAGAAGGCGATCAACGCCAGCGGCGACGAATCCAAGAAGCTCTATTGCGTCTATGTCGCGATCGGCCAGAAGCGCTCGACCGTGGCGCAGATCGTGAAGACGCTCGAGGACAACGGCGCGCTGGAATATTCGATCGTCGTGGCCGCCACCGCGTCGGAGCCGGCGCCGCTGCAGTATCTGGCGCCCTATACCGGCTGCACGATGGGCGAGTTCTTCCGCGACAACGGCATGCATGCGGTCATCTTCTATGACGACCTGTCCAAGCAGGCCGTCGCCTATCGCCAGATGTCGCTGCTGCTGCGCCGCCCGCCGGGACGCGAGGCCTATCCGGGCGACGTGTTCTATCTGCATTCCCGCCTGCTCGAGCGCGCCGCGAAGATGAACGACGCGAACGGCGCCGGCTCGCTGACGGCGCTGCCCGTGATCGAGACCCAGGCCGGCGACGTCTCGGCCTATATTCCGACCAACGTGATCTCGATCACCGACGGTCAGATCTTCCTCGAGACGACGCTGTTCTACCGAGGCATCCGCCCCGCCATCAACGTCGGCCTGTCGGTGAGCCGCGTCGGCTCCGCCGCCCAGATCAAGGCGATGAAGCAGGTCGCCGGCCGCATCAAGCTGGAGCTCGCGCAGTATCGCGAGATGGCGGCCTTCGCCCAGTTCGCCTCCGACCTCGACGCCTCGACCCAGCGCCTGCTGGCGCGCGGCTCGCGCCTGACCGAGCTCCTGAAGCAGGGGCAGTTCCAGCCGATGCCGGTCGAGGAGCAGGTGGTGTCGATCTTCGCCGGTGTGCGCGGCTATCTGGACACGATCAAGGTCGAGGACGTGACCCGCTTCGAGAAGACCCTGCTGTCCGAGGTGCGCGCCAAGCACAAGGACATCCTCGACGCGATCCGCAACGAGCGCGAGATCAGCAAGGCGACCGAGGACAAGCTGAAGGTCTTCTTCGAGCAGTTCGTCAAGACGTTCGCCTGATCCGCCACTCGACCCGCGAACGGAACCAGCCGGGGCCCACCAGGACATGCCGAGCCTCAAGGACCTGAAGGTCCGCATCAACAGCGTGAAATCCACGCAGAAGATCACGGCGGCCATGAAGATGGTCGCGGCGGCGAAGCTGCGTCGTGCCCAGGAGCAGGCGGAGGCCGCGCGGCCTTACGCCGAGCGCATGGACCGCATGCTGGGCTCGCTCGCCACCGCCATGGCGGGGCGCGACGGGGCGCCGGCGCTGCTGGTGGGCACGGGCAAGGACCAGACCCACCTGGTCGTGGTCATGACCTCCGACCGCGGGCTTTGCGGCGGCTTCAACTCGACCATCGTGCGCGGCGCGCGCAAGATGATCCGCGAGCTCCTGACCGCGGGCAAGACCGTCAAGATCATCTGCGTCGGCCGCAAGGGCCGCGATCAGCTCAAGCGGGATTTCGGCAAGCTCATCATCGAGAGCTTCGACGATGTCGGCCGCCAGCGGCTGAGCTATGCGGATGCCGACCGGATCGCGCAGCGGATCACCGCGCTCTACGAGGCCGGCGAGTTCGACGTCTGCACGATCTTCTACAACAAGTTCAAATCGGCGATGACGCAGTTCCTCACCGCCCAGCAGCTGATCCCCTTCGTCGGGGCCGCCACGGCGGCGGCGAGCGACGTCTTCTACGAATACGAGCCGGACGAGCAGGAGATCCTGGCGGAACTGCTGCCGCGCAATCTGGGCGTCCAGGTGTTCCGGGCGCTCCTGGAGAACGCGGCGTCCGAGCAGGGCTCGCGCATGACCGCGATGGACAACGCCACGCGCAATGCCGGCGACATGATCAACAAGCTGACCATCAACTACAACCGCAGCCGCCAAGCCTACATCACCAAGGAGCTGATCGAGATCATCTCCGGGGCCGAGGCGCTTTAATCGACGAACGTCGCCACCAGGCGCGCTAGAAGGAGCTATTCATGGCCAAGAATCTCGTCGGCAAGGTCACGCAGGTGCTGGGCGCCGTGGTCGACGTCCATTTCGACGGCGATCTGCCCGCCATTCTGAACGCGCTCACGGTCGAGAATCAGGGCCGTCACCTGGTGCTCGAGGTGGCGCAGCATCTGGGCGAGAACACGGTGCGCACCGTCGCCATGGACACGACGGACGGTCTGGTTCGCGGCCAGGAAGCGCAGGACACCGGCGGCCCGATCTCGGTTCCGGTCGGCCCCGAGACGCTCGGCCGCATCATGAACGTCATCGGCGACTCGGTCGACGAGCGCGGGCCGGTCACGACGAAGACGAAGTATCCGATCCATCGTCCGGCCCCGACCTTCGTGGAGCAGTCCACCGAAGCCCAGGTGCTCGTCACCGGCATCAAGGTCGTCGATCTGCTGGCGCCCTTACGCCAAGGGCGGCAAGATCGGCCTGTTCGGCGGTGCCGGCGTCGGCAAGACCGTGCTGATCATGGAGCTGATCAACAACGTCGCGAAGGCGCATGGCGGCGTGTCGGTGTTCGCCGGCGTGGGCGAGCGCACCCGCGAGGGCAACGACCTCTATCACGAGATGATCGAATTGGGCGTCATCAAGCTCGACGGCCCCGGCTCCAAGGTGGCGCTGGTCTATGGCCAGATGAACGAGCCCCCGGGAGCGCGCGCCCGCGTCGGCCTCTCCGGCCTGACGGTTGCCGAATATTTCCGCGACGAGGAAGGCCAGGACGTCCTCTTCTTCGTGGACAACATCTTCCGCTTCACCCAGGCGGGCTCCGAAGTGTCGGCGCTCCTGGGCCGCATCCCCTCGGCCGTGGGCTATCAGCCGACGCTGGCGACGGACATGGGCGCCCTGCAGGAGCGCATCACCACCACCAAGAAGGGCTCGATCACCTCGGTGCAGGCCATCTACGTGCCCGCCGACGACCTGACCGACCCGGCGCCGGCCACCAGCTTCGCGCATCTGGACGCGACCACCGTGCTGTCGCGCCAGATCGCCGAGCTCGGCATCTATCCGGCGGTCGACCCGCTCGACTCCACCAGCCGCATCCTCGACCCGCGCGTCGTGGGCGACGATCACTACGCGGTCGCCCGCGAAGTGCAGCGCGTGCTGCAGAGCTACAAGTCGCTGCAGGACATCATCGCCATCCTGGGCATGGACGAGCTCTCGGAAGAGGACAAGCTGACGGTGGCGCGCGCCCGCAAGATCCAGCGCTTCCTGTCGCAGCCCTTCCACGTCGCCGAGGTCTTCACCGGCTCGCCCGGCAAGTTCGTGAAGCTCGAAGACACCATCAAGGGGTTCAAGGGCATCGTGAAGGGCGACTATGACGACCTGCCCGAGAGCGCCTTCTACATGGTCGGCACCATCGAAGAGGCGGTCGAGAAGGGCCGCCAGATGGCGGCCGAGGCCGCCTGAGGCGGATCTCCGGCGGCGGTTGGAACCAGACCCAGGCATAGCGGACCAGAGGCGGAGCCTTCATGGCGGACAAGACGCAGTTCGAGCTGGTGTCGCCCGAGCGCCTTCTCATCTCCAAGGCGGTCGACATGGTCGTCGTGCCGGGGACCGAGGGCGATTTCGGCGTGTTGCCGGACCATGCCCCGCTCATTTCGAGCTTGCGGCCCGGCGTGATCGCCGTCTTCGAGGGCGGCCAGGTGACCGACCGCATCTTCGTGGCGGGGGGCTTTGCCGAGGTCACGGGCGAGCGTTGCACGGTCCTGGCCGAGCAGGCCCTGCCCCTGGCCGAGCTCGACCGGGCCCGGATCGAGGGCGAGCTCAAGGACGCCCGGGACGACCTGACCGACGCCAAAACCGACACCGACCGGGCGGCGGCCGAGCGGGCCGTGGCCGTGGCCGAGGCAAAAATGGTAGCGGCGACCGAGGGTTCGCCCTACTGATTCCCTTCCGCACCGCACTCTCGCGGGTGCCGGGGAACCCCTGATAACCGTTTGAGTTGAAAGGTTAAGGTCGATTCCAATCGGTCTTGCGGAACGACGTTGTCGCCCGCAAAATAAGCGTTGCCGAAACGTTAACTCGGCGCCGTGCGGACAAAGCTGGATGGAAAAGCCATGAAGCACTGGACGCTCGACGACATGCCCTGGGATCGGTTCGATCCGTCGCTGGTGGATCCGGAATTGTTGCGGATCGTGAAGGCGGCGAGCCTCGTCGAATATAACGGTGGCGATTACGCCGCCTATCTCTGCAACGTCTTCGATGACGACGATTCGTTCCAGGGCGCTGCGCGCAGCTGGGCGGTCGAAGAAGTGCAACATGGCGCGGTGCTCGCGCGCTGGGCGGCCCTGGCCGATCCCAGCTTCGATTTCGACAAGAGCTTCGCGCGCTTCAAGGAAGGCTTCTCGATTCCGGTCAGCGCCACCCATTCGATCCGCGGCTCGCGGGCCGGCGAGCTGGTGGCGCGCTGCATCGTCGAGACCGGCACCAGCTCCTATTACACCGCGCTGATGGAAGCGGCGAAGGAGCCGGTCCTGCGCGAGATCTGCCGCAACATCGCGGCCGACGAGCTGCGCCACTACAAGCTCTTCTACAGCCATCTCCGCCGTTATGTGGAGAGCGAGAAGATCGGCCGCCTGCGCCGCGTGCTGGTCGCGCTCAGCCGCATCACCGAGAGCGAGGACGACGAGCTCGCCTACGCCTATTACTCGGCCAACGGCGACGCCAGCGTCGCCTATGACCGCCGTCACTGGGCCAACCATTACGCCCGGCGCGCCTACGGCTTCTACCGGCGCCACCATATCGAGCGCGCCATCGCCATGGTGCTGAAGGCGGCGGGGCTGTCGCCGCAGGGCTGGCTGAACCACGTCCTCACCAGTGTGGCCGCCTGGTTCATGGGCTGGCGCGTCCAGCGCCTGGTCCGCGCCGGATTCTGAGCCGGGGCGGACCCGCCGGCGCGGGATCACAGGCGCTGTTGCCGCGTTTGTCGCAGTCGTCCGGGCTTGGCGCACGCTCCGGCGAAGGGGACGCCGGCTCGCCTCGGAAAGTCTGACAAAATCGAAGAAGCTTCCGTGCTTTCCGATCCGACTTGATCGGGCAGCAGGCTAGCGCGCGCCCAGGGCGCGTGCCATTGCGATGACGGTATCGACCATGCGGCCTGCGCGGTCGAGCTGGTAGGCGCCGAACAGCCTCGGGCGCCCGATCTGCGGGTGCGCCTTCAATATCTGCAGGGCGCCGCCTTTCCGCCGCGGCAGGATCGGCTTGGGCAGCAGGCTCACCCCCTCACCCGCCATGGTGAGCCGCAGGATCACCGACAGACTGTTGCAGGTGCTCAGCCGGGTCGCCTCCAGCCCGGCCGTGGCGAACCAGTCCCTCAGCAGGGTGATGAGGTTCGACGGATCGGGATTGGTGAAGATCTCATGATGCAGCAGGTCGCGCGGTCTGATCGGACGGTCGGGCAAGCCGAGCTTGGCGCTGGCGACCCAGACGCACTCGATCGTACCGATCGGCTCCTTCCCCACATGCGCCGCGACCTCGGGATCTGCCACGATCGCCACGTCGAGCTCGCGGTCATTCAGCATCTGGCTCAGCGCGCTGCTGTTGTCGATGGTCAGCGCCACGCTCAGATCTGGGTATTGCTTGCGCAACGAAGCCAGCAGAGCCGGCATGGAGGTGAGTCCGAAACTGTCGGGCGCCCCGAGCCGCAATCGCCCGCGGAGCGGATCCTCGAGCGCGGCCTTGAGGTGCAGTTCCTCCGAAAGGCCGATCATGCGTTCTGCATGCGGCAGCAGGTGGTGGCCCTCGGTCGTCAGCTTGGCCAGGCGACCCGCCCGCTCGAACAGTTTCACGCCGAGTGCCTTCTCGAGCCCGCGCACCCGGAGACTGATCGTCGGCTGCGCCAGGTTCAGCCGCGCTGCAGCGGCATGGAAACCGCCCAGGCGGGCGATCCAATAGAAGGCTTCGATCTGGTTGAGCGTGGCGCGCATTGATTTGGAATTCCTATCAAATGATGGTTAAAATTTCAATTTGTTCCAATCGACGGCCGCACCTAGCATCGCTTCCGGCGCCGTGACGGTGCTGTGAAAGCGGGCGGTATAACGCCCTACAAACGGGGAAGCAGGGGTATGAATCGAGGGAGATTGGGGCTTTTAGCCGCCGCCTTGGCGCTTGCTGTTACGGGCGGCGCGACGGCGAAGGCCGAGGACGTCACGCTCACGGTCTGGAGCCATGAGGCGGACGAGACCGCGAAGGTCGCATTGCGGGAACAGGCTGCCCGGAATCTCGAGGCAAGCCACCCCGGCGTCCATGTCAAGATCACCTGGTATGAAAAGGACGGACTCGATTCGGCGCTGCGGACGGCGCTCCCGGCCGGCGAGGGGCCGGACGTCTTCTATGTGGAGCCCGGCGAGACCCAGTACATCACCAGCGGCTTCATCGCTCCCCTCGACGATCTGGTGGACTGGAGCAACATCTACGACTGGGCGCGGGCCGTCTGGACATATGACGGCAAGACCTGGGCGCTGCCTGAAGAGGCCTATACCGACGAGCTCTATTACAACAAGGACTGGCTGAAGAAGCTCGGCGTGAGCCTGCCGGCGAACGCGCAATTCGGCCAGGCGGCGTTCCTCGACCTGATCAAGAAGGCGCGTGCCGCCGACATGACGCCGATCGCCCAGGGTGTCGGCGACCGGCCCTATCCCGGCGCCTACATCCTCGCCGAGGCGCTGCTGCGCAAGCTCGGCACCGATGATTACGGCAAGCTGCTGAGGGGCGAATTGTCCTTCAAGGATCCACGGGTGGTCTCGGCGTTCACCTGGGTCAAGGAGCTCGCCGACGCCGGTGCCTATCCGAAGAACTTCATGACGCTGAAACTCGGCGAGTCGCACCAATACTTCTATCGAAAGCCGGGCGCGCTGCTGTTCCCGATGGGCAGCTTCTACACCGGCCGGGCCTTCGTTCCCGTGGATCAGGGCGGTCAGGCGGCGGACTTCCCGCTCGGGATCATGCAATTCCCGGCGATGGACGACGCGGCCTGCAACGAGTGCAAGACGGTCGCCGTCGGTGCGAGCTTCGCCATCAACGCCGCCAGCAAGCATAAGGACCTCGCCGCCGCCTATCTCAACGAGCTGGCCAAACCCGAGATGGGCAAGCGCTGGATCGAGACGGTCTATCTCCAGACCGCGGTCAAGACCGCCGGCATCCAGTTCAGCGGACCCTATGCCGCCTATTTCACCGAGCTGATGGAGCGGCAGAACGGGGCGAAATACTTCACCGGAATGCCGGTCGACATCCTCACCGGGCAATGCAAGGAGACCTTCGCCCAGGTCATGAACAAGGCTTTCCCGGGCGGGCTGCTCAGCGTCGATGATGCAGTCAAGGCAATGGATGAAGCCTGCTATAAGCACTAGCACCGCTTGATATGCTTCCGGCCGGTGCGTCGATGGGATCGACCGCGCCGGCCGGAAGGCTTCATCCTCAGCCCGGAACAACCATGTGCGCCGACGTCGTGAACACGGAAACCGTCCCATCCACGGGCAATTCGGGGATAGGGGCGAGGCAGACCTCGCGCGGGGTCATTGCGGTTTTTCTGGCCCCGGCCGTGGTGATCTACGCGGGCTTCATATTCTATCCTGTGCTTCGCACCCTCTATAACAGCCTTCACACGGTGGGCGCGCAGGGCGTCTCGACCTTCGTCGGCGCGGACAACTACATCCAGCTCCTCGCCCATGACCACGTCTTCTGGCGAGCGGTCGGCAACACCGCTCTCTTCACGATAGTCGGCACGGTGGCCGACGTGCTCGGCGGGCTGCTGCTCGCCTTGTGCCTGTTCGCCCGCGCGCCCTTCGCGCGAATGCTGCGCGTCGTCTGGTTCACGCCTGTGCTGATGTCCTACGTCGTGGTCGGCATCATCTGGGTCTGGCTCTATGACTATGACTGGGGCCTGATCAATCTCGTGCTGCACTGGCTCGGCCTCGGCGCGCTGGAGCAATCCTGGCTGGGCGATCCCTCGACGGCGCTCTGGGCGGTGCTCGTCACACATCTCTGGAAGTGGCTCGGCTTCAACATGATCATCTGCCTCGCCGCCCTCTACGCGCTGCCGTCCGAGGTGCTCGGCGCGGCGGAGCTCGATGCCTGCGGTTGGACCGCCAAGCTGGTCCACATCATCATCCCGATGCTGCGCCCGACCCTGCTGAACCTCCTGGTCCTGTCTTTCATCGGCAAGATGATGATGTTCGATCTGGTCTGGATCATGACCGGGGGAGGGCCGCTCTGGGCGACCGAGACCGTGTCCACCTACGTTTACAAACGCGCCTTCAAATGGAACACGTTCGATCTCGGCTATCCGTCGGCGATCGCCGTCCTGTGGTCGGTCATGATCGTCGTCTTCGTGATTCTGATGACCCGCCTGCTGAGGCAGCGCGACCGCCTGGAGTTCTAGCCCGTGGAATCGGATCTCGGAAACCGGCACGCATTCGGGCTTTGGCTCGCCTATCTTCGGCGCACGCCGCTGTTGATCTTCCTGATCCTCTATACGGTGGTGACGGGCGGCCCGTTCCTCTGGGTCGCCGCGATGTCGCTGCGGACAACGCCCGAGATCTTCGACGATCCATACGCTTTGCCGATCCCTGCGCATTGGGGAAAGTTCCTCGATGCCTGGACCGTGTCGAACTACGGCACCTACTTCTGGAACAGCCTGATCGTGGTCGGAGGCGCCGTGATCCTGCTGACGATCATCGGATCCATGGCGGCGCATTGTCTGGCGCGTTACCGCTTCCGCGGCAGCCGCGCCGTGCGGATCGCGATTCTCAGCGGCATGATCCTTCCCCCGCAGCTCCTGATTCTCTCGCTGTTCCAGATCCTCCTGCAATTCGGCCTGTATAACAGCCTGCCGGGCGTGATCGTCGCCTATGTTTCGACGCAGCTCGCGATGACCGTCTACATCCTGGAAGGTTTCTTCGCTCAACTGCCGCAGGACCTGTTCGATGCAGCGCGCATGGACGGCTATTCGGAGTTCGAGATCTTCTGGCGCATCACCCTGCCGATTGGCATGCCGGCTGTCTTCACCACGGTGACGCTCAACTTCATCATCCTCTGGAACGAGTTCCTGTATGCCATCGTGCTGCTGACCGACGACGACAAGCGCACCTTGCCGCTGGGAATCATGCATTTCATGGGCGCACACCAGCTCGACGTGGGCATGATCGCGACCGGGCTCATGATCTCGATCGCGCCGGTCATTCTCATTTACGCCTTCTTCTCCGACATCCTCATCAAGGGAATGACGGCGGGAGCCGTGCGGTAGAAGCGGCACTGAACGGTATCACCGGGACCAGGAGCATTATGGCGGTCGTCGAAATCGACAAACTCTGCAAGCGCTACGAGAGTGCGGCCGAACCTTCCGTCAAGGAAATGAGCCTTGCCGTGGCGGATCGCGAGTTCATGGTGCTGCTCGGGCCGTCGGGCTGCGGCAAGTCCTCGGCGCTCAGGATGATCGCCGGCCTGGAGCCGATCACCTCGGGAACCGTGTCGATCGACAAGCGGCCGATCAACAACCTGCCCGCCAAGGATCGCGACATCGCGATGGTGTTCCAGTCCTACGCGCTCTACCCGCACATGACCGTCGGCGAGAATCTCGCCTTTGGCCTGCGCCGGCGGAAAGTGGCCGCCGCGGAGATCGACCGGCGGGTCAAGGACGTGGCCGCCCGCCTCGGTCTTTCCCCCTTCCTGACCCGAAAGCCTCATGCGCTGTCCGGCGGCCAACGACAGCGGGTGGCGCTGGGGCGCGCCATCGTGCGCGATCCCAAGGTCTTCCTGTTCGACGAGCCGCTCTCCAATCTCGACGCGGCGCTTCGCGTGACCACGCGGAACGAGCTCGTCAAGCAGCAGAGCGAGCTTGGCACGACCACGATCTATGTCACCCACGACCAGGTCGAAGCGATGACCATGGGTCACCGTATCTGCATCATGAATGGCGGGCAGGTCGTGCAGATCGGCAAGCCACTCGAGGTCTATCGCAATCCCGAGGACACTTTCGTCGCGCGTTTCCTCGGCAGCCCGCCGATGAACCTCCTGCCGGCGCGGCTGGAACCGCAGGGCGCCGGCTACATGGCACGGGCCGCCGAGGGAAGTTTCACAATCGGCGGCTATGCGCCAGGCGTGCTGGCCCGCTACGTGAACGGACAGGTCATACTCGGCATCCGGCCCGAGGATATCTACGAGAGAGGCCCGGCTCGGCCCGCGGGCGCCCGATTTCAGCCCATCGCGGCTTTCATCGCGGCGGTGGAGCCCCTGGGCGCCGAGACGCATCTGATCCTGACGGCACGCACGGGAGAGGAAATCGTCGCTCGCATCGGCCGCGAGACCGCGCTCAGGCCCGGCGAGCATGCCGATCTCCTGCTCGATACGGCGGCGATTCATCTCTTCGATCCGGCGACGACCAAGGCCATTCCCAGGAGGGCATGACGTGAGGGAGCGTTCAAAGCCGGCTCCGGCCTCGGCGGGCGGCACCGTCGATTGCCACCTCCATGTCATCGACGCCACCCGCTTCCCGTTCGAGCCCGGAGTCGGCTATACGCCGCGGCCGGGCGAGTCCGGGACTCGCGAGGAGCTGGGCTCGGTCCTGGCCGCGGCCGGCGTGACGCGCGCCGTGCTGGTGCAGCCCAGTTGCTACGCGTTCGACAATGCGGCGATGCTCGACGCGATAGCCTCGGCGGCGGGCCGCTACAAGGGCATTGCCGTCATCAAAGGCAACGAGACCGATCACGCGCTGCAAAGGCTGGCGCAATGCGGGGTTGTCGGCGTGCGCTTCAACCTGGGAAGCTTCGACGGCGGTGCGTTGTCCGGCCCGGATGCCCCCGCATTGCTTTCCCGGGTCAAGGCGATGGATTGGTTCGCGCAGATTCATGCGCGTGATGCCCAGTGGGCCGAAATTGCACCGCTGCTGTTGACGAGTGGCGTCAGGGTCGTCGTCGATCACTTCGGCATTGGCGATCCCGGTGCCGGCGTTGACGCGCCGGGATTCCAATCGGTCCTCGAGCTCGGTCGTAACGGGCGCGCCATCCTCAAGCTGTCGGCGCCGTTCCGCATGGTATCCGATCCGGATCGCTACGACAGGCTCGATGCGCATGTCGAAAGACTGTTCCGGGCGTTCGGAGACGACAGGCGCATCTGGGGCTCCGATTGGCCGTTTCTCGGCATCGACCGCAAGGTTGCCTACGAGACCGCGCTCGGTTTTCTGCACCGTTGGGTTCCGGATGCGGCGGATCGCGACCGGGTCCTTTGGCGGAATCCGTCGCGGTTGTTCGGATTCGCGGAGTGAGCACCATGACAAAATCCGATCGACGGAAACAATCCCACGCCGCACGAAACGGCAGGCCGCTTCGCATCGGGATGGTCGGCGCAGGAATGATCAGCCAGCACCATCTGATCGCCTGGTCGCGGGAGACGCGGGCCGGTGTCGTCGCCATTTGCGATCCCGTTCTCGAGAATGCGCGAAGCCGCGCCGAAACCTTCGAGATTCCGGCCTGCTATGGCGACCTCGAAACGATGCTGGCCGAACAGGAGCTGGACGCCGTCGATATCGTCTCTCCGCGCGAGACCCATGTGGCCCTCGTCGAGATGGCTGCGGCAAGGGGCATCGATGTGCTTTGCCAGAAACCGCTGGCACCGACCCTGGGTGCCGGTATCGCCCTGGCGGAGCGGATCGCCGGCCGGATCCGTCTGATGGTGCATGAGAATTGGCGCTTTCGCCCTTGGTACCGGCACATCAAGCAGTGGCTCGAGAGCGGCCATGCCGGCGATCTCCTCCAAGCCGACATGGCCATGCTGTCTTCCGGTCTCCTTCCGGATCCTGCGGGGCGCCGCCCCATCCTCGAGCGCCAGCCCTTCATGGGCCGGGAAAAGCGGCTGATGGTCGCCGAGGTGCTGATCCATCATCTGGATGTGCTGCGTTGGCTGTTTGGTCCATTGACGATCATGAGCGCCAGGACCTCGCACACCGTTCCGGAGGTGGCCGGCGAGACGCTGGCGGCGATCTTCATGGAAACGGCAGCCGGCGTTCCGATCGTCCTACGCGGGGCGCTGGACGCGGCCGGCTACCCTGAAAGAACACTGGACCGGCTCGAGATCGTGGGCAACAGGGCGAGCGCCCTGCTTGACGGCGTCGATATTCGCTTCATCGGAGCGGAGACGCGGCAGGAAAAATTCGATTTTTCCCGCGACTATCAGGTCAGCTTCGACAGCACGATCGCGCATTTCGTCGATGGATTGATCCTTGGCACGCCGTTCGAGACCGATGTTACCGACAATCTGGAGACCCTGCGTCTGGTCGAGGAGACCTACGCCCTGGCTGAGCGAAGCCCTCGAAGCAAGGTGGATTTGCGATGACAACCGCAAGCTCTCCGATCGGCATGCGCAAGGACATGCTGGATACGCCGGCGCTTCTGGTCGATCTCGACGTGATGACCGCGAATGTCGCGCGGGTTGCATCGATCTGCCGCCGGAACGGCGTGCAATGGCGGCCCCATATCAAGGGTCAGAAGACGATCGCCATCGTTCGGCAGGAACTGGCGGCGGGCGCCATCGGCGTCACCTGCGCCAAGCTTGGCGAAGCCGAGGTCATGGCGTCGGCCGGCATCCGCAACATCCTCATCGCGAACCAGATCGTCAGCCCGATCAAGGTGCGGCGTCTGCTCGATCTGATGGATCGCGCGGACCCGATCGTCGCCGTGGATAGCATCGAAAATCTCCACGAGCTTGCCGACGCCGCGAAGGCGCGCGGGCGGAGGTTGAACGTCGTGATCGAGGTCGACGTCGGCATGAAACGCGCCGGCGTCGGTCCGGGCGCACCGGTCCTCTCTTTGGCGCGAGCGATCGCAGGGCGCCCGGAGATCCTATTCCGCGGCGTGATGGGTTGGGAGAGCCATACCGTAATGATATCCGACCCGGAACAGAAGCGGCAGGCCGTCGCTGATTCCATCGCCCAGTTGACGTCGAGCGCCGATTCCTGCCGGCGGGCGGGCTTCGCCGTCGACATCGTGAGCTGCGGAGGGACCGGCACTTTTCCTTATTGTGTCGAGCAGCCTGGCGTGACCGAGGTGCAGGTCGGCGGCGCGGTCTTCTCGGACATGTATTATCGCACCAAGTTCCATGTCGATTTTCCCTGCGCGTTGACGGTGCTGGCTTCCGTCACGAGCCGGCCGACGCCGAACCGCATCATTCTCGATGCCGGCAAGAAAGTCATGAGCGGCGACGCGGCAATGCCCATGCCTCTCGGGCTTCCCGAGATAAGCAGCCTGCGGCTTTCGGCCGAGCATATGACGATCAATCTGCTGAATCCGAGCGATAGGCCGAGAATCGGCGATCGTGTCGAGTTGATCGTCGGATATTCCGACACCACCGTGCACCTGCACGATGAAATCGTGGGCATTCGAGACGGCAAGGTCGAGGCCATTTGGCCCGTCGCGGCCCGGGGGAAGTCCAAGTAGCTGGCGCAGTCGGCTTTCGCGGCATTTGACTTTTCGTCCGGGCCTCTCTCTTACTAGAAGGAGGGTCACCCCGATTGCTGCCCGGTGGCAGCCAGAAATGCCATGGACGCTGTCGGTCATGCCATCGCGAGGCTTGAGGCGCTGTCCGGCCAGGACATCCAGAAACGCAATATCGGCCCGCTTGCCGCCCATGTCCGGGGCAATCTAGCCCGCGCAGCAGAGTCGATCGCCCGTCATCCCTCCCCCAGCATCGCGATCATCACCGGCTTCTTTCTCGAACATGGAGAACCGCCGAATTGTGAAACCGATGGTCCGCCGGGGGCGCTCATGCTGGCGGCAGGTTTCTCTTCTGTCGGAATCCCTTGCCGGGTCGCGACGGATGTCGCCAATGCGCAGGTGGTCCTTGCAACCTGCGCCGCCACGGGGCTCGCGGGCGAGATTCCACTCGATATCATCTCGATGCATGAAATGGGCGGTGACGGCGGCAAGCCCTTGCCCGACGTCGACCGCGTGTGGCGGGATATGCAGCCCGCCATCACGCATGTCATCGCCATCGAACGCTGCGGGCCTTCCCGCGACGGGGCGCCGCGTGATGCACGCGGCGTGGACATCACGAACTACAATGCTCCGCTGGAGCGGCTGTTCAACGGCGGGCCATGGACCAAGATCGGAATCGGCGATCTCGGCAATGAGATTGGAATGGGCAGCCTTCCTCACGGCCTGGTTGCCAAGAATATAGCGGGCGGCGACAAGCTCTGGTGCCATGTCGGCTGCGACTATCCCATCGTAGGCGGCGTCTCGAACTGGGCCGGGGCCGCGCTGTTGGGCGCGGTCGCCCTGCTTTGGCCGGGGCCGGCCACGACCATGCTGGACTCCATAAGGCCGGAATTCGGCAGACGCTTGTTGGAAGCAGCGGTTCGGAACGGTGGCGCCGTGGCTTCGGACCGCGTCGGCGGGACGCCGCGTCCCCAGCTCTTTGTCGACGGCCAGCCTTGGTCCGTGCTCGAGCAAATTCACGAAGAGATCTACGACGCTTGCATCCGGACAATGGAAATCCGTAATCCGACAAGTCGTGAATAGCGTGTGATGCGGCGTCTGTCTGCTTGGGTCGAAGGCGGTATTCAATACCCGTTCCCAGCAGAATCGGGGTGAGCGGCACAAGAATAGGTCCTGTCCAGGTTTCAGGTCAGCCAGCTCGCGATTCGCTCGGCCACCAGCACCGTCGGGATGTTGGTGTTGGCCCGCGGGATCCTCGGCATGATCGAGGCGTCGGCGACATAGCCGTCGGCCAGCCCGTGCAGCCGGCCGCGCGCATCGACCACCGCCCCGGCCCTGGGATCGCCGCCCATGGCGCAGGTTCCGACCGGATGCCAGTAATGCACCACCTGCGATCGGATCCAGGCTTCGAGTTCGCGGCGATCGCCGCGAACGGGGTCTGCAATCGGGGCACCCAGCAGCGAACCCAAGGGCGGCTGCGCGGCGATGCGCCGGATGATCTCGACGCCATCCGCCAGCACCGCCAGGTCGGCACCCCCGGCGTCGCTCAAATGGCGATGATCGATCAGCGGCGCCGCT
>CAVOLB010000160.1:0-39242 GCA_963696655.1 uncultured Alphaproteobacteria bacterium | reverse complement strand
AGTTCTGGAAGTGAGGTGGACGATAGACCCGCGATCCCGGTGCCGATCGAACGCGCGGAGAGGCTAGGGGGTCAGGTCCTCCTTCAGGGCTTTCTCGATTTCCCGGAGGTCCTGGGCGCTGGGACGTGCGCCCGACAGATGAAGAATGCCGATTACACGGGTCGGCCCTCTCATGGCGGACACATAGACGCGGCGACGGCCGGCGGGGCGAAGCTCTCTCGCGATCCTGAAGGTGTCTCCCGGCGAGCCCATTGCCCTGAAGCGGTCAAACGTCGACATCCCCTCCAGCAGGATGGTGCGAGGGCGCAGCTTGTCGACCATCTCCCGAACGGCATCGTCGCAGAAGACTGTCAGCCGATCGCGCAGGGGTGCCGGTAATTCCCGCCAGGCGGAAAAGGTGGGCGTCCTGAAGAACAGGAGATTCGACTTCACACTCGCCTTCAGCAGATCGGCCTCGCCCATTCGCTCAAACAGGCCGCGCATCGCGCGGGCGAGCGGGTAATTCCAGAGCAGGTAATCGTGGGTCTCCGGGATTTTCCGCGCATCGGCCTCCCGGAAGTCGTTGATATCGCCGCCCGGGTTCAAGCCCAGGATCAGCAATGGTGTCGTTTCGGGAACCGGGGAAAAGAACACAGCGAAGCCCTGCGCCTTGAGCTCACCCAATGCGCCCGTACCGTCGATCCCTTGCCATTCGGCCCATGTGCGGTCGAGGAGGGAATGAGCCCAATCGTCTGTCATGGACGCAGCCCTGCCGGAGTAC
The DNA here is from genome assembly GCA_963696655.1 of uncultured Alphaproteobacteria bacterium. Lineage (GTDB taxonomy): Bacteria > Pseudomonadota > Alphaproteobacteria > Dongiales > Dongiaceae > Hypericibacter. The sequence goes on along the minus strand of CAVOLB010000160.1, from coordinate 38,482 downwards.
TCTGCATCTCCCGGATTTCCGGTGAAGCGCCAGCCGGCGCCAGCGCCGCCACCGCATCCTCGAGCCGGTCGAACACATGGTCGCGGCCGATCTGGACGAAGAAGCCTGCGCGCTTGAGGAGCTGGCGGGGTTTGTGATGGAGATCCACCACCGCGAACTTGATCCCGCGACGCGACAGCTCGTCGGCGATGTCGCTCAAGGCCACGGCACCCGTTCCGTCGACATGGTTCATCGCGGTGCCGTCGAGGATGAAATACTGGGTTGTGACCGGCGCGCTGTCGACGATCCAGCGAATCCGGTTCTGGAAATGGTCGCAGTTGAGGAACAGGAACGGTCCCTCGGGCAGATAGATGATCAATCCCGGGATATGCTCGGCCTCGGGGTTCCGGTGCAGCTTGTAGAAACCGTCGTGGCCGGGAATGCGGCCGAGCAGGGCATCGCGCGGACGGGTCGCGTTCCCGATCATCCAGAGTAGCGTGGCGAATATCGCGACGATCACGCCGGCGAGAACGCCAAAGACGATGACGCCGATGATCGCGATCAGCGCGAAGAAGAACTCGACCGGACTGATGCGCCAGATCTGGCGCAGCGCCCTGACATCGAAAAGATCGATCGCGGCCGAGGCCAGCACGGCGCCCAGGGCCGCCAGCGGCAGATAGGCCAGAAGCCGGGGGAGGAACAGCAGCGAGACGGCCAGCACAATGGCGGCGACCAGCCCTGCGACCTGGGTCTTGCCGCCGAGCGCCTCGTTGACGGCGGTGCGGGAGTCGGCGCCGGTGACGGGAAACCCGCCGAACAGGCCCGAGGCGATGTTGGCCGCGCCGAAGCCGACCAGCTCGCGATCCGCATCGACCCGATAGCGGTTGCGGGCGGCGAAGCTGCGTGCCGTGACGATCCCGCTGCTGAAGCTGACCAGAAGGAGACCCAGCAAGCTGAGCGCCACCTCCCCCGAGCCGAGGTCGCGCAGCCGGGGAATCTCCAGCCCCGGCAGCCCGGTGGGAATCTCGCCGACCAGGGCCACGCCCTGTTGCGCGAGATCGAGCGCGATCGAGAGAATGATGGCCAGGATCACTGCCAGCAGCGGTCCCGGCAAGCGAGGTGCCAGATAGCGCAGCACCCGCAGCAGGGCGAACAACCCGGCGAAAAGCACGAATGTCGGCCAATGAATCTCGGCGGTCCGCTGCGCCAGCTCGATGAAGGGCCGCACAAAGCCGTGCGCGGCAATCGAGATGCTGGTCGCGCGCCCGATCTGGCCGGCGAACAACGACAAGGCGACCCCGCAGAGATAACCGACCAGGATCGGGCGCGACAGGAAATTGGCAATGAAACCGAGCCGCAGCCGGGCGCCCGCCAGGCAGAGGATGCCGACCCCGACGGCAAAGCAGGTCGAGAGCGCCAGACGCTGGTCGACCGTGTCGGCGCCGAGCTGGATCAGCGAGGAGGCGAGAACGGTGCAGGCGGCAGTGTCGGGCCCGACGATGAGCTGGCGCGAGGAGCCGAACAGGGCATAGGCGACGAGTGGAAAGATCGTGGCATAGAGGCCGGTCGCTGGCGGCAGTCCCATGATCGCCGGATAGGCGATCCCGATCGGAATGGCGATGGCGGCGATTCCGAGCCCGGCCATGACGTCGCGCGCGAGCCAATCGCGATGGTAGCCGCGCAGATCGGCCCAGATCGGAAGGATCGCCTCGAACTTCATGCGGAACCTTGGCCGTGGCCGGGGTCACATTAGCACGGACCGTCATGGTCTGCGGCACACCCCTCCCCCTACCCCCTCCCGCAAGGGGAGGGGGCTAGAAGAGCAGGAATCACGGCCCCTCCCCTTGCGGGAGGGGCAGCGGCGCCGAGCGTCAGCGAGAGCACCGCGGGGAGGGGACGTTGTAATTCTTAGCCTGAGCGGATCCTTCTTCAGAACTTCGCCGGATCGAGGAACCTTTTCAGCACATTACCGGTGATGCGCGAGACATTGTTGCGGCCGCCTTCGTGATTGAGGGCCCCCGCCCAGGCGATCGAGCCGGTCGAGAACACGGCACCGCCCTGCGGCGTCTCGAAGAAGGCGAGCTCGGCGCGCACACCCGCGCAATCGACGCCCGACACGGCCGGGATCGTGCTGGTCACTTCCTCCGGCACCATCAGATAGACGTTCGAGTGATTCTCCGAGGCCGCCAGCAGTAGCGTATGGGGCGGCGAACCCAGCAGCCGGTCGACCGCATCGAGCTCGAGGCCCGCGGCCCCGCCGCCGACCCGTCCGAAATCGCCGATCTTCTCGTCCTTGCCGATGCCTTCGAAGATGAAAGCCGCGCGCGGGTCGAAGCTGCCGGGGCGGCGGCGGTAATAGGAGGAGACGTCGAAGCCCTGCGCGACGAAGCCGACGCCGGCCAGCATCTGCGGCGGCCGGCCGATGCGCCGCCACAGGCCGCCATACTCGCCCGAGAAGCTCATCACATATTCGCCGGGCTCCGCCTGCCAGTCGCGCACACCGTCCTCGGTGCGCCGCAGCTCGATCACGCCCGGCAGCTCGGGATGGTAGGCGATGCGCCAATAGAAGCCGTTGGCGCCGAGATACATGAGCCGCCCGCCGCGCTGCAGATAGCCCTGCAGCGCATCCAGCATTTGCGTCGAGTGATATTCGGGATGCGATCCGGTCAGCACCACCGGATAGCGCGACAGCAGGTTCAGCCCCTCGCGATGCAGATCCTCGTCGGTCGCGATGTCATAGGCGAAACCTTGCGTCTCCAGCCATTCGAGGATGTCGAGATCGGCCGCGAACTGCCAGGGGCCGGCACCGCCGGGGCCGACCCAGCTGGTCGAATGGCCGGGGCGCACATTCAGCGTGGGGCGCAGCCGCGAGGAGATCGACACGCCCGAGCCGTCCTCATGCGTGTCATAGAAGGAATAGGCATATTCGCGATGCTGGTTGAGGAAGAGGTCTTCCGGCCCCAGTCCCGAGGCGTGGCCGGCGCCCTGCTCGCCCAGCGCTCCGTCGAAGCTCTGCCGCTCGTTGATATAGGCCATGTAGCTGCAGGTCGGGACCAGGAACAGGGCGCGCGGCTTGCCCGCGGCGGCGTCCGGCCTGGCGCGCACGAAGAAGGGAATGCGCTCGATCTCCTCGCCCGCCGTCAGCCGCATCGCATAGATGCCGCTCGGCAGATCCGCGGGCAGCGTGAGGTCGAAATCCTTCTGCCAGCCGGCGTCGTAGAGATCGTTCTCGTGGAAATGGATCGCGCCGTAATGCCCGGGCGCCTGGGTCCAGTCCCGCACCGTGCCGTCCCAGTTGTGGCCCTTCATGGCGCGGGTCGGCAGGTTGCGGACGAGCCCGTGATGGCGCGCGTCGGAAAGGTCCTCGATGCGGGTCGACGAGATGCCGCGCGAGAAATCCCAGAAGCCGATCAGGCTCGGCCGCAATTTCGCGGGCGGCTCCTGGCCGCGCAGCTGCTCGGTCTCCGCGGGGTCGAGCGCGCGCGAGGCCAGTCGCGGCGCCTCGATCTTGCCGTTATAGCGGGCGATGGCGCGGGGTCGGCGATCGCTCGCGGTCTCGACCAGGCCTGCCATGGTGAGCGGCCGGCCATTGTCGATGGCGAGCGCCCCCAGATGAATATCCGTCACGACCGCGGCGCGGTCCGTCGCCTTGGCATAGTGGGCGAGGGGCTGCTGCTGCAGGGTGACGGCGCCGCTCACCGTGTCGTAGCTGGCCGAGAGCCAATACCATTCGCGTGCCAGGAGCTTCGCCTTGGTCGAGATCGTGGCGGTGCGGCCTTCCTGGTCGCCCAGCTCGAGCGTCAGCGTGCCGTCGGCGCCGATCGCGAGCAGGAAGCCCGCGCGCTTCGCCTCGTCCCACTTGCCGATGAGCGCCTGGCGGCCGCGGCCCGGCGTCGTCGGCCAGGCGAAGAGGCCGATGGTGAAGCTCTTGAGCCGCTGCAGCAGGACGCTGTCCGCGATCTCGGCATAGGACCCGGCATGGATCTCCTGCCGGCGCGCCGGATAATCGCGATTGGCGTCGTTCGCGACGACGCGCTCGTTATGGCCGGGGGCCGAGACGTCGCCCGCGAGCCGCACCAGCTCGGCACGATAGCGCTCGGGCCCGAAGCTCGAGGCCATGAAGGAGAGCGTATCGCCGGGTGCTGCCGCCCAGCGGTTCGCATAGCCGACGAGAGTCCGGGTCGGCAGGCCCTTGGCGTCGAGCGTCACGATCCGACCTCGCCCGTGAGAGTCTCGCCGGTGGCGCGCCGCCAGCGCAGCTTGAAGATCTCCCACTCGGCGGTGGCGGGATCGGTGTAGCGCGTCTCGGAGACCAGCTCGGGCGGCTTGCCGCGCTCGCCCGACAGGGTCGCGATCATCCATTCGCGCTTCGGCCGGGTCGTGATCAGCGTGTAGCGCCCCGCCAGGGGCTCGGCCCGCAGCCGGTTGAGGATGAGCTGGAGATCGGGGCTGTGCACTCCGAAGGGCTGCCGCCGGAACTCTTCGACGAGATCCTTGCGGGCGGTGTCGATCGGCAACATGGGCGGAAGGGTTCCTCGAGGCGGGAAGGGTGCCAGCGATTACAGAGGGATTCGTGCGAGCGGTCAACGCGCGGCTGCGAGCAACCGGTCCCCTCCCCCCTTGAGGGGGAGGGTAAGGGAGGGGGCTGCTCGGTATCGGCATCGCGTCGACCCTCTCCCTGGCCCTCTCCCAGAAGTGGGAGAGGGAATAAGAAGATCGCGCGAAGCGCGCCCGCTTCTACTTCTTCATCGCCGCCGCGCGGATCTGCGACAAGGTCTGACTCACCGTCAGCACCTCGGGATCGATCTTGAGCTCGATCAAGGCCGGCTTGCCGGAGGCGCGCGACCGCTCGAAGGCGGGGACGAATTCCTCGGTGCGGGTGACTGTCTCGCCATGGGCGCCATAGGCCCGCGCCAGCGCCGCGAAATCCGGATTGACCAGGTCGGTCGCCGTCACGCGGCCCGGATAGTGGCGCTCCTGATGCATGCGGATCGTGCCGTACATCCCGTTGTTCACCACCACGGTGATCACCGGCAGATCGTACTGCACGGCGGTGGCAAGCTCCTGGCCGGTCATGAGGAAGCAGCCGTCGCCGGCGAAGCAGACCACCGTTCGCTTCGGCTCGGTCGCCTTGGCCGCGATCGCGGCGGGGAACCCATAGCCCATGGCGCCGTTGGTCGGCGCGAGCTGGGTGCGGAATCCCCGATAGCGGAAGAAGCGATGGAGCCAGGTCGCGTAATTGCCGGCGCCGTTGCAGAGGATCGTGTCCTCGGGCAGATGCTCGTTGAGCCAGCCCACCACCTCGCCCATCTGCAGCTCGCCGGCATTCTTCGGCGCCTGGGTCCAGGTCAGATAGTCGGCGCGCATCGCCTCGGTCCAGGCAGCCCAGCTCCCCGGATCGATCGGCGCCATCGCCTTCAGCGCGGCCGCGATCTGCGGCATGCCGCTGTTGATCGGCAGCGTCGCCTGATAGACGCGGCCGAGCTCTTCGGAGCCCGGATGGACATGGACGAGCGTCTGCTTCGGCACCGGGATGTCGATCAGCGTATAGCCGCTGGTGGTCATCTCGCCCAGCCGCGCGCCGATGACGAGCAGCAGGTCGCTGTCCTTGATGCGCTTGGCCAGCGCCGGGTTGATGCCGATGCCGACATCGCCCGCATAGTTGCGATGGCGGTTGTCGAACAGGTCCTGGCAGCGGAAGGAGCAGCCGACCGGAAGATTATTGGCCTCGGCGAAGCTCTTGATGTCGGCGACGGCCTGCGCGTTCCAGCCGCCGCCGCCCAGGATGACGAAGGGTCGCTTGGCTGCCGCCAGAAGCCCGCGCAGCTGCGCGATCTGGTCGGCGCCGGGATGAGCCTGCACCGGCTTGTAGGGTCCGGCATCGGCGGCGGCGACGCGGTCGGTCAGCATGTCCTCCGGGAGCGCGATGACCACCGGTCCCGGCCGGCCATTGACCGCGCGATGGAAGGCCTGGCTCACCAGCTCGGGGATGCGCCGGGCGTCGTCGATCTCGGCGACCCATTTCGCCATCGGCCCGAACATGCGGCGGAAGTCGATCTCCTGGAACGCCTCGCGCTCGACCTGGTCGCGCGCGACCTGGCCGATGAAGAGGATCATCGGCGTCGAATCCTGGAAGGCGGTATGGACGCCGATCGAGGCGTTGGTGGCGCCGGGGCCGCGGGTGACGAAGCAGATGCCGGGCTTGCCGGTCAGCTTGCCGAAGGCCTCCGCCATGTTGGCGGCGCCGCCTTCCTGGCGGCAGGCAAAGAGGCGGATCTGCTGCTGGTCATGGAAGGCGTCGAGGGCCGCGAGATAGCTCTCGCCCGGCACGCAGAAGACATGGGAGACGCCATGGATCGCGAGCTGATCGACCAGGATCTGGCCGCCCGTCCGCATATTGCCGCCATCGGTCATGAAGGGCTCTCGTAGCTCCGAACAGGGGCCCCCGGCGGGCCCACCCAAGAAAGGGCCCCTCGGGCCCACGAAACCGGCCCTGGCATAGCCCGGCGCGGGGGCCGCGGCAACCTGAAGGGCGTCATAATCCGGAACCCAAAAATCGTGCCAGCGATTGGCGAGATATTGTCTTTCAATGGGATAGCGGATGCTGATTTGAGCGCTTTTACCATATATAGTTGCTTACCAGACTCGGGCGACTATCAGGGCGCGCAGAGCTGCATCGCGAATTCTGCGCTTGTTGGAACTTAACATATATATTAAGTGTTTGTTGGATGGGTGTGGGCTACGAAAGGCTAATCAAGGAGCTCGTGATGGTCCAACAGACGGGACACCGCCGCGTGGGACTGTTGCGTGACGTCCATAGACAGTTTGAACAGCTCGAAGACCGTTGGAAACGCAAGTTTGAGAACCACTTCAAGAACTATGGCATCCCTAACACTCGAATGCCCCAAGAACACTTCAATTCCGAAGGGCGCTTCGGAACTGGTGGCCCGCAATCAAAGAACATCCAGCTCTTCGCGTTCAAGGCCTTCCAGCACCGAATCTACGGCGTGACGATACCTTACGAAGGGTTCGAAACATTCGTGGGTCTCAAGTTAATCACCGACAAGAAGACGAACAAAGCTGATCAAAGGCTTCTTAAACGGGTAGCCGAAGGCTTTGCGCCCTATTGCGACTAAATGAGTATCAAAGCAGGTGGAGAGGTTCACATGAGCAGGACCATTGGCAACCGCGACATGATCATTGCCGAGGATGCATTGATCGCTGATGTGCAGTTTGCAATTCACAATTTGCTGGAAGCCAAGGGAAAGTCCCGGGCCGATCTTGCGCGTGCCCTGAACGTGTCTGAGGCACGGATCAGCCAGCTTTTTCGTGACAATACGAAGAACCTGACCTTGCGAACCATCGCGCGCATTTTTTGTGCGTTGGGTGAGCGAGCTCAGATCACTTCACCTACGCTGAAGGAAATCATCCCTATTGAAGGTAGGGACGAACGTGAATTTGCAAAGCCTCTGCGAGGCGCTGCGGAAGCTGACTTTGTGCTCGCTCGCCTCTACGAAGAATGTCGAGCTCGTGCTGCATTTCGGCTGGAAGCCAACGATAACGCATTTGAGGACGATCTCATTGCCGCGTAAGCCCAAAGAAGTCGACTCTCCCCAGCGTCTCGTCCCCGCCGAGGACAAGGCTGGGGAGAAGGCGGCATTTTCGTCAGAAGCTTATAACAAAGTTGCAAGAGCGGCGAAGCTTCAGGCCATTTTGCTAACTGAATCCAGGTTTAAAGTGTCACCTGATTTCTTCGTTGCGCGGCAGAAGGGAGAGGAGCCCAACCTTCGCTATTCTTCGGCCATTGCTACTGTGATGTTTGACGATGAGGCGGGTATCGCGTCATGTGAGTGGAAGTGGGCGGTTGTCGGCAAAACCAAAGGCAAGAAGACGCTTTCGATCGAAGCCGTGTATTTCATTTTGTATGATGATTTGATTGGATGTGACGCAGAAGCCGCAAAGCGGTTCCTTCGCAGAGTGGGGCGGTTCGCATCGTATCCGTACTTTCGTGCGCATGTGAGCCAGACAAGTTGGGAATCTGGGGCCAATCTACCAATTCTTCCCACGATTTCGACTTAGCTTCGGTAACGTTTGGAAGAAGTGAAATTAAAGACCGAGATCTCACTATCGAGGCAACAAACAGGGGCGGATCGCTGACGCCCTCAAGTTGACGTCAACGATTGGCCCAGCGCACCGAGCAGTGCCGCCCCGTCGCCTTCCCAGGCGCTGCCATGCATGCAGGCCAGGCGCTGCGGCCGGGTGGCGGCCAGCTTGGCCAGCAGGCTCGCGGTCTGGGGCGAATGCGAGAAATAGTCCATCTGGCGGCGGAAGGCGTCGCTGGGGCCGAGAATGTCGCCGCCGGTCAAGGGATCGGCGCCGATGCCGGGCTGGGTGAAGAGGTCGCCGCAGAGCAGCGTGGCGCTGGTCTCCTCGAACAGATAGCCACATTCCCAGCCATGGGGCAGGTGGGGCGCATCCAGCCAGCGCACCCGGTGCCGGCCCAGCGAGCGCGTCTCGCCGTCATGGAGAGCGATCGGCGGCCGGTCGGCGAGGTCGCCGATCGAGACCATGGCCGCGACCTGGCCGCAGAGCGGTTGCGCCTGCGGCGCCAGGGCAAGGAGTTGATTGAGCGTGCCGCACTCGTCCGCCTCGACATGGGAGAAGGCGACATGGCGCAGCCTTTCGATCGGCATGACCGCCGCGATGGCACCCTTGACCTGAGCCAGGATCGCGCGCGGGCCGGTATGGAACAGCAGGGGCTCCTCGTCGACGATCAGATATTGATTGAAGGAGAATCCGCCCGGAAAGGCGCTGGGCGGGATCGGCGTGTTGATGCGGAAGATGCCGTCGGCGATCTCCGCGATGTTGGTGCCGGTTTCGCGGTCGGTGATCGTCACTGACCTTCCCCCTCTGGAATATCTGCCGCGCGGCGGCAGTCTCCGTCGTGATCTGCCGGCCCATGAATCCAGCACCGAGGCAGGCGGGTCAAGCCCGGCCGGAACGCCAAGGCCGTCGCACCGACGGTTGCCGCATGGAGGGCCGGCCCCTGGGGCAGTTCACGACCGATTCGTTCAAGCCGCCGGGGTCGCCGGATGAAAGTCTGGCGCTGGACGATCGGGGCGGCCTGCTCGCGACGGCGATTGAACGACGGGGGAGGACTCCATGGCAACCATCCTGGCCGCCGGTACCAAGGCGCCCGCCTTCACGCTTCCAGTCACGCCCGATCGGGCCTTGTCGCTGACCGAGTTCCTCGGGCGCCGCGTGATCCTGGCCTTCTATCCCGCCGATTGGAGCCCGGTCTGCGGCGACCAGATGGCGCTCTATAACCAGGTGTTGCCGGAGTTTCGCAAGCGGGGCGCCGAGCCGCTCGGGATCTCGGTCGACGGCGCCTGGTGCCACCGGGCCTTCGCCGAGACCCGCAATCTGCATTTCCCGCTGCTCGCCGACTTCGAGCCCAAGGGCATGGTCGCGAAATCCTACGGCGCCTATCGCGCCGGCGACGGCGTGGCCGAGCGCGCGCTCTTCGTCATCGACGAGAAGGGCGTGATCGTCTGGAGCTATTGCTCGCCAATTGCCGTCAATCCGGGCGCCGATGGAATCCTCGACGCGCTGGAGCGGATGCCCAACCCCGGAGGCTGACCATGGCGGTCCTGCGCGTTCCCGTCTCGTCACTGGACCATAGCGAAGGGCCCGAGGATGCCCCCGTGACGCTGGTCGAGTATGGCGATTTCCAGTGCCCGCATTGCGCGGCGGCGCATCCGGTCGTCAAGAAACTGCAGCGTCGTTTCGGCGGGAAGCTGCGCTTCGTCTTCCGCCACTTTCCCTTGACCGAGGTACATCCTCTGGCCGCGACGGCCGCCGAAGCCGCGGAGTTCGCCGGCGCGCATAAGCGGTTCTGGGAAATGCATGACGGGATCTTCGACAATCAGGACCGCCTGGGATTGCCGCTGCTCTTTACCCTGGCGGGCAGCCTGACCCTGTCGGCGCCGGCGCTCGAGCAGGCCCTGGGCAAAGGCCAGTACCGAGCGAAGGTCGAACAGGATTTCATGGGCGGGGTGCGCAGCGGCGTCAACGGAACGCCCGGCTTCTTCATCAACGGCCGGCGCTATGACGGCGACTATGACTACGCCGATTTGGAAGACGCGATCGCGGCGGCGGCGCATGACGCCGCCGCACCGCGCTGAGCGCTCCTTCGGGAGCGGGATCCTTGCGAAGAGAGGCGCCGCTTATCCCGCGGTCGCCACATATTCGCGCAAGGCGCCGGCCTCGTACTCGATCTCCTCGAGCCGGTACTTCACGACGTCGCCGATGCTGACGATGCCGACCAGCCGTCCCTGCTCGACCACCGGGAGGTGGCGAATCCGCTGCGCGGTCATGAGCGCCATCAGGTCGTTGATCGTGTCGGTCAGCTTGCAGGTGTGAAGCCGCCGGGTCATCACCTCGGATACCGGATGCGACAGGCTGTCGGGTCCGGCCTTGGCGAGGGTATGGACGATGTCGCGCTCGGACAGGATGCCGCTCACGCCGCCCTGCTCGTCGAGCACCACGATCGCGCCGATGCCGCGCTGCTGCAGTTCCTTGGCGGCAAATGCCAGGGTCGCGTCCGGCGTCATGGTGACGACATTGCGGCCCTTGGTCTTGAGAATCATCTCGACATTCATGGCGGCCCTCCGTTCGGGTTCAAGACGAGTGGGGCAGTCCATTCACTGAGCGATTCCGCGCCCGCGCCGAAACGCTCGGGCCACGTCTGCTATTATGTGGTGTGCCGGCCCCGACTGTGAAGAGCGGTTCATCTTGCGAACCGGCGAAACCCTGGCCCAGGCTGTAGCAATGGCGTGACGCGCCGTCTTCCCGCGCCAAGCGTTAACGCCCCGAATGTCGGGCGATTCCAGCGGCAGGGCGTGTTGTGGCGACCGCCCTCCCCCTACCCCCTCCCGCTCGACGGCTTCGCAGTCGGGGAAGGGGGTGAAGAAAACAAGAAAGAACTCACCCCCTTCCCTTGCGGGAGGGGGTAGGGGGAGGGCCGCCGCGTCGTCAGATCGGCGGGCGTTTCGCGGCCCAGGGCCGCGCCTGCTCGAGCGCGGCGCCGATCTGGAGGACGATGTCGTCGCGCCAGCGCGGACCCACGATCTGCAGGCCCACCGGCAGGCCGTCCTTGGTCCAGCCGGCCGGGACCGACAGCGCGGGGCAGGGCGCGATCGAGTTGAACTGGGCGGTCATGTCGAGCCCGTGATAACGGCCGTCGCCCCAATCCTTGTAGTACATGGTGTCGTCCTCGCGCACCGGCGGCGCGTCGCGCGACATGGTGGGGCAGAGGAACGCGTCGTATTTTTCCAGGATCGGATAGAAGGCGCGCCACTGCTCGGTGCGCTCGATCTCGATGCGCTTGTAATGCGGCGCCGACATCTTGTTGCCGGCCTCGATCAGGGCCACGACCAGCGGATCCATCTTGGCGCGGTGGGTCTCGAGGAAATGACCGAAATAGGCGGCCATGAAGACCTGCCAGAGCTCGGTCCAGGCATCGGCCACGCGCCGGCTCCAGGGCAGAGAGACTTCCTCGACCAGGGCCCCCGCCTTGCGCAGCGCCTTCACGGCCTCCGTCACCAGCCGCTCGACCTCCGGATCGACGGCATAGATCGAGAGATCCATGTCGATCGCGAGCCGCATGCCCTCGACCGAGCGCTTGACCGGCCCTTCCAGATCGAGCGGCGTGCCGTTCGACTGGATATCGCGATTGTCGGGGCCTTGCGCCACCTTCAGGAACAGGCGGGCATCCTCGACGGTGCGGGCGAGCGGCCCGAAATGCGAGATGTTGTCGAAGACGCTGGGCAGCAGATCGAGGGGGATGCGGCCGAGGCTGGGTTTCAGGCCCACGAGGCCGCACCAGGCGGCCGGGATGCGCACCGAGCCGCCCATGTCGGTGCCCTCCGCCAGCGGCACGCAGCCCGATGCGACGGCGGCCCCCGAGCCGCCCGAGCTGCCGCCCGGCGTGCGTTCGGGATTCCACGGATTGCGCGTGACGCCCCAGAGCGGGCTCTCGGTGAAGCTCGAATAGGCGAATTCCGGCGTGGTGGTCTTGCCGACCATGATGGCGCCGGCGGCCTCGAACCGCTCCACGATGGTGGCGTTGTAGTCCGGCACCCAGTTCTCGAAGCAATAGGATCCGAGCGTGGTGCGCTTGCCCTTGGTCGGCGTCAGGTCCTTGATCGCGATCGGCACGCCATGGAGCGGTCCCAGCTTGTCGCCGCGCTTGACCGCGTGCTCGGCCTGCTTCGCCTTCGCGATCGCCTCGTCGGGATAGGTGAAGCAGAAGCAGTTGAGCTTGGGGTTGACCTCGGCGATGCGCGAGAGGCTGTTCTCGACGACACGCACCGGGGAAAGCCTTCCGTCGCGGATTTGCTGCGCCAGCTCGGTCGCGGGCGTGAAGCAGAGATCGAGATCGGCCATGAGGGCGGGGTTCCTTGATCGCGATTGCGGGCGCCCAGAGCCTAAGGGCGCGCCGCCGAATTGCCAAGGCGGGTGCGGGCCTCCTATAGTTTGCCCGGCAACAGCAGGGGATGGCGGCGGGTGGAACCATGAGCGCCGACGGCAAGGGGCCCAAGCAGGATCATCACCACGGTCACGAGCACGACGCCGAGGAGAAGGGCCTGGCGCTACGCGTCAAGGCGCTGGAGACCCTGTTGGTCGAGAAGGGACTGGTCGAGCCGGCGGCCCTCGATCGCTTCGTCGAGGAATACGAGACCCGGATCGGGCCCAAGAACGGCGCCCGCGTCGTCGCCCGCGCCTGGACCGATCCCGCCTTTAAGCAGCGCCTGCTGACCGACGCCACGGCCGCGATCCGCGAGCTGGGCTTGAGCGGCCTGCAGGGCGAGAACATGGTGGCGGTCGAGAACACCGAGCGCGTCCATAACGTGATCGTCTGCACGCTCTGCTCCTGCTATCCCTGGCCCGTGCTCGGCCTCCCGCCGGTCTGGTACAAGAGCGCGGCCTATCGCTCGCGCGTGGTCAAGGAGCCGCGCGGCGTGCTCCAGGAATTCGGGCTCGCGATTCCGCGCAGCACCGAGGTGCGCGTGTGGGATTCGAGCGCCGAGATCCGCTACATGGTGCTGCCGCGGCGTCCCGCCGGAACCGATGGCCTCTCCGAGGCCGCGCTGGCCGCGCTCGTGACGCGCGACGGCATGGTCGGCACGGCGGCGGTCTAGGGGAGCGCCGATGGACGGCATCCATGACATGGGCGGGATGGACGGCTTCGGCCCGGTGATGCGCGAGGCGAACGAGCCCGTGTTCCATGCCGAATGGGAACGGCGCATGCTGGCGCTCTCCCTGGCCTTGCCCTTCGCGCTGCCCTTCACCGACGATCATCTGCGCCGCGAGGTCGAGCGCATTGCGCCCGCGGTCTATCTCCGCACGCCCTATTACGGGAATTGGCTGATGGCGATCGAATCGCTGCTCCGGGAACGCGGGGTCATGCCCGGCGGCGGCGCCACGCTCAGCGTCGAGACCGCGCCGGCGATCAAGGCCGAGGCGGTCGCCGAGGCCATCCATGCCGGCTTTCCGACCCGGCGCGACGACAGGGAAGCCACGGCGCGTTTCGCCGTCGGCGCCAAGGTGCGGGCGCTCAACATTCACCCCAAGAATCACACGCGCCTGCCGCGCTATGTGCGCGGGCATGAGGGCGTGATCCATACCGATCTCGGCGTGTTCGGCTTTCCCGACTGGAACTCGGAAGGCAAGGGGCACAAGCCGCAGCATTGCTACACCGTGCGCTTCTCGCAGCAGACCCTGTGGGGCCGCGAGGCGCCGGCCGGCGACAGCCTCTATGTCGATCTCTGGGAAGATTATCTGGAGCCGGCATGAGCGCCGCGCCCGATCTCAAATCGCTCCTGGCCGCGCTGCCCGGCGACGGCGAGGGCCCGCGTTTCACCGCCCCCTGGCAGGCCCGGGTCTTCGCGCTGGTGGTGGCGCTGGCCGAGCAGGGCCGCTTCCCCTGGCCGGAATTCCAGCGCCGCCTGATCGAGGAGGTCGCCCGCGACGGCGACGATCCGGAACATTACTACGAATGCTGGCTCGCGGCGGCGGAGCGGCTGGTAAGGGAGCTGCCCCTAGAATCCCCTCCCCCTTGATGGGGGAGGGTCAGGGAGGGGGTGGGGCAACAATCGCGACCTTCGATCACCCCCCTTCCTAACCTTCCCCCACAAGGGGGGAAGGGATGCGATGAGGACGCGACGGAGACTCTGCGCATGATCCAGCTTACCGACGACCAGCGACGCCGTTTCGCGGAGGACGGCTTCCTCATCCTCGACCGCTTCGTCGAACCCGAGCAGGTTGTGCGCGTGGTCGAGCGGTTCGAGCCTCTGTTCCGCGGCCAGTTCGAGACCGGGCTCTATCCCGACGAATGGAACTGGCGCGAGGGGCGCGATCCGGCCGATCGCACCCGGCAGATCTGCAATGGCTGGAAGTCGGACCGCATCGTCGCGAGCCTGGTGCTGCGCGCCGAGGTGGGACGGCTCTGCGCCGAACTCGCCGGCTGGCCCGGTGCGCGCGTGGTCCAGGACAATGTCATCTGGAAGCCGCCCGGCGCCAAGCCGCTGGGCTTCCACCAGGACAACAGCTATGCGGACTGGATCGACCCGCCCTTCATGCTGACCTGCTGGATGGCGCTCGACGCCACCTCGGCCGCGGGCGGCACCATCGAATATGTACGCGGCTCGCACAAATGGCCGGTCTCGCCGCCAATCAAGCAATTCCATGCGCCCGACGATTATCGCCGCGAGCTGCGCGAGGCCGCTTCCTCGGTCGGCATCGACAAGCTGGACCTGGTCCCGGTCGAGGTGCCGCCCGGCGGCTGCGCTTTTCATCACGGCGGCACCTGGCACGGCTCCGACACCAACCGCGCGGCCAAGCCGCGGCGCTCGGCCGTCACCCACTGCATGTCGTCGGAAGCGAAGTTCGACGCCAAGGGCCTCAGCTACATCTATAACCGCTACAAGCGCGTCGGCGATCTCGCCATGGATGAGAGCTTCTTCCCGATCCTGTGGCGCAAGGACGGCTATCGCACGCCCTGGCTCGACGGCTATGTGGCGGGTGGCGAGGCCGCGAAGGCGGCGCAGTAGGGGGACGCCTCAGGGGGCCGGCGCCGCCGGGCGGATCGTCTCGAAGATGATGTTGTCGGCGAGCTGCCGCGCGCGCGACGCCGCCTCGGGCGAGTTGACGGTCCAGGCGACGATCGGCAGGCCCAGCCAGCGCGCGACCGTGGTCGCGGCTCTCGGCAGATCGTCCAGGTCATAGGACACGAAGTCGGGCCTGGCGGTCCTGAACCGCAGCAGGTTGGTGAGGGCCCATTTATGCAGGCCCGACAGCATGACATCGCCGCGCGAGCTGTATTCCTGCGACGTGCCGGCATGGGCATAGTCCATCGCGATCTGCCCGCGCGGGACCGCCGGCAGATGCTCGGCAAACCACCCCAGCGAGTCGGGACTGAAGGAGTGGATCGCCACCGGCCGGCCATAGGCGACGATGAGGCGCGCCACCCGCTCTTCGAGCGGGCCGACCGGGTAATCGAGCCGCTTGGTCTCGATCAGGATCGGCACGCGCCCGCCGACCGCGTCGAACACCTGCGCCAGGGTCGGCACGGGATCCGCGGTGCCGCCGAGACGGAGCCGAGCCAGTTCGCCCGCGGTGAAATCGCAGACGCGACCCTTCACGCCGGTCATCCGGTCGAGGAAGGGGTCGTGGAACACCATCGCTTCGCCGTCGCGCGAGAGCTGGACATCGAGCTCGATCGGGTAGCCGGCGTCGGCGGCGGCGCGGAAGGCCGACAGCGAATTCTCGACAACGCCCTTGCCCTCGTCATGAAGGCCCCGATGCGCGATGGGCCGGTCGCGGAGCCAGTCGGTCGGCATGGCCTGCGGCAGGGGACCCGAGGCGCCGCCCGACGCCTCGGCGGCCCTCCAGTCGAGATCGGGGCAGGGCAGATAGCTGGGATCCGCGACGGGAACATCGGTCGCCCAGCGATAGGATCCCCAGCTGGAAAGCGAGACGGCGAGCAGGAGGAACCCGGCGGCGAGACGTTTCACGCTCATGGTCCGGCGACCTCGTGAAATGAGAGCGTTCCGGGGAGGAGTCTAACGGGCGGGCGGGCCATCGTCCTGATCGACCAGCGCCAGCCGCGGCACGATGCTGCCCGGTGCCAGGATCGTGCCCGGCGCCAGCACGGCATTGGCGCCGATGCGGCTGCGGTCGCCGATCAGCGCGCCGAACTTCTCGACGCCTGTCCGCCGCTTCGCGCCGTCGATCGCAACGCTGATTTCCTTCGCCGCTCGTTCGTTGCGGTGATTGGCGAGCATGGCGCCGGCCTCGATATTGACGCCGCTGCCGATCAGCGAATCGCCGACGAAGCTGAGATGCGCGATCGTGGCGCCCTTGAGCAGGATCGAGGATTTGACCTCGACCGAGGGGCCGACCGCGGCCCCTTCGGCCAGCAGCACGCCGCCGCGCAGATAGGCGAAGGAGCCGACGAAACAGCGGGGTCCGATGACGCAGGGCGGCTTGATCACGGCCTGCGGTTCGACGACCGCCTGGCGATGAATCGCGATCTCGCCGTCGATCCCGTAGTCAGACCCGAGGCCGGCGATATGGGCGCGCAGGATCGGGACGAGGCCCGAGGTCAGCGCCCAGGGCGTGGCATGGCCCCGGGCCTGCGGCAGCAGCGCGGAGAGATCCGCGAGGTAGGCGGCGAGATCGAAGGCGCCGCTGCCGGAGCTGTCCATCAGTGATGGGCGTGGTGATGCAGGATTTCGTCGGCGATGCCGGTGTCGTAGGCGAGGCCTTCGACGGTGATGGTGGCCGATTGCGGGAAGTTGGTCTTGGCCAGCCCTTTGCGCTCCAGCACGGTCCAGACCGCCTGGTTGTTGAGGCCGGTGGCGTCGCTCGCCCGCACCGTCGCCTCGCCCAGATGGAAATGATCGCCATGGGCATGGGGAAGCGCCGTGATGGTGCGCTCGCCATCGGTCTCGCCCGGCTTGCTGTAATCCTCGAGCTTGGCGAGGGCCTGCAGCAGGACCAGGGTCTTGAGCTGCAGCGCGTTGAGGCCCAGCGGATTCTTCTTCGGCGGCATGTCGCGTCGATCCTCGAGTGAAAGTTTATTCGCGGAAATTCACATATTGCAGCGGCTGCTCGAGCTTGAGGCTCTTCACCAGCTGGATCGCCTCCTGCAGATCGTCGCGCTTCTTGCCGGTGACCCGGAGCTCGTCGCCCTGGATCGAGGCCTGGACCTTCATCTTGCTGTCCTTCAGCGCCTTGACGATCTTCTTCGCCAGCGTCTGCTCGATGCCCTGCTTGACGTTGACCAGCTGGCGCATCGCATTGCCGGTAGCCTTCTCCGGATCCTTGAATTCGAGGCAGGCGGCATCGAGCTTGCGCCTCGTGATATGGCCCTTCAGCAGCTCCTGCATCTGCTTCAGCTTGAGATCGTCGTCGGCGAAGATGGTGATGACGTTCTCCTTGCGCTCGACGGTCGATTTCGAGCCCTTGAAGTCGAAGCGCGTCGTGATCTCGCGGGTCATGCCGTTGAGGGCATTGTCGACCTCGGCGATCTCGGTCTTGGAGACGATGTCGAAGGAAGGCATGGGTCTGGTTCGATCCGGTTCAGGCGTCGGCCGGCAGGGAGCGCTCGATGCGCGGCAGCCAGACGCCCAGGGTGAGGCCGCGCAGGGTGACGAAGATGGTCATAGACAACCACAGGCCGTTGTTGCCCCACAAGGGGACCAGAATCCACAGGGCGACCAGCTCGCCCAGCAGCGCCAGGAGCATGCCGTTGCGCATTTCCCGGCTGCGGGTGGCGCCGATGAAGATGCCGTCGAGCTGGAAGCACCAGACCGACAACAACGGCATGGCGATCATCCAGGGCAGATAGGTCTTGGCCGTGCTCTGGACCCGCGCGTTGACGCTGTAAAGCTCGATCAGCCAGGGACCCAGCAGCGCCAGGACCGCCGACGCGCCGGCCGCCAGGATCAGGGCCCAGAGCGTGGTATCGCGCACCGCCTCCCGATAGAGCCGGCGGCTGCCGGCGCCGGTCGCGGCCCCGACCAGGGCCTGGGCGGTGTTGGCGAAGCCGTCGAGCCCGTAGGAGACGAAGGCGAAGAAGTTCATCAGGATCGCATTGGCCGCCAGGGTCGCGTCGCCGAGCCGGGCCCCGATCGCGGTGAAGAGGGCGACCGCGAACACCAGCGACAGCGTGCGGATGAAGACATTGCCGTTGACGCGGAGCAGCGCCGTCATGCGCTCGCGCGCGAAGAGCCGGGCGCGTGCCGGCCACCAGGCGAAACGATGACCGAGCCGGAAGGCGAGGCCCAGCCCCACCGCGAGCGCCGCATATTCGGCCAGGACCGAGGCGGTCGCGACGCCGGCGACACCCCAGCCGAAGCCCAGCACGAACAGGAGATCGAGCAGGATGTTGATCGAGTTCAGCGCCAGCTCGACCAGCAGCACCAGGCCGGTGCGCTGGAGCCCGAGCAGCCAGCCCAGCAGCGCATAGACGCCGAGCGTCGCCGGCGCGCTCCAGACCCGGATGGTGAAATAGAGATGCGCCTGGGTCTCGACCGCCGGACTGCCGTGGAGCAGCGAGAAGGCCAGCAGGCCCGCCGGCACCTGCAGCAGCAGGATGGCGAGCCCCAGGGCGAAGGCCAGGATCAGGCTGCGATCCAGTGCGGCACCGGTCTCGATCGCGTCGCCGGCGCCTTGCGCCTGGGCGGTGAAGCCCGAGGTCGCCATCCGCAGGAAGCCGAAGCCCCAATAGAGGAAGTCGAAGATCATCGCGCCCACCGCGACGCCGCCGATATAGGCGGCATCGGGGAGACGACCCACCACGGCGGTATCGACCGCGCCCAGCAAGGGAACGGAGAGCCCGGAGAGGATGATCGGCGCCGCCAGCCGCCAGACGCGGCGATGGCGGCCGGTTGGGTCGGCACGGGACAGGGACATCAGGCTTCCGCTGGGGACCGGGCGAAGAGCGGGCCGACTATAGCGGGGGCGGCCGTGCGGTCGAAGCGTCGTGTTTGGTGGCGCTCCTTGCTCCGCTCTCCCTATTCTTTCTTCACCTCCCCCCTTGAGGGGGAGGCTGGGGTGGGGGGTAGCCACAGACACGGTCTAAGCAATTCGTCGCCATTGCTTCGGCGATATGAAGAGGGCGTCTCCACCAGCGAGCGTTTGCCACCCCCCACCCTAACCTCCCCCTCAAGGGGGGAGGGGATTCAGTATTGGTGTAGACCAGGACACATGAATGGACGCCGTGATCTTCCCACCGCCCCCCGCGTCCATTTTCCCTGCCGACAGCCCGCGGCGGCTTGGGTAGGATCACCGCCATTCGCCACAGCCTCGCGGGATCTCCCGGTGCTCCGGGAACTCGCGGATATTCGACGGAGTTTCTGAGCCATGTCATTGCGGCGGCCTTATCTGATGTTCCTCGGGACCGCGCCCGATCAGCTCGCGGCCAAGACCGCCCAGGGCATCGTGCATTGGCGTCCGGACTGGTGCCTGGGGCAGCTGCGCCTGCCGGGCTGCAAGGCCGACCTCGGCCTCAAGGACATGACGATGGCCGAGGCCGAGAAGGCCGGGGTCAAGACCGTGATCGTCGGCGTCGCCAATCGCGGTGGCCTGCTGGACGAGAGCTGGATCCCGCCGCTGGTCGAGGCGCTCGAGCGCGGCATGGACCTGGCGAGCGGGCTGCATAAGCGGCTCTCCGACGTGCCGGCTCTGAAGGCCGCTGCCGACAGGCTCGGCCGCCAGCTCGCCGATGTGCGCCATCCGACCCGCGACTTCGCGGTCGGCACCGGCAAGAAGCGCCGCGGCAAGCGGCTGCTCGCGGTCGGCACCGACTGCTCGATCGGCAAGATGTACACGACGCTGGCGCTCGAGAAGGAAATGAAGCGGCGCAACCTCAAGGCCGATTTCCGCGCCACCGGCCAGACCGGCATCTTCATTGCCGGCGACGGAGTTCTCGATCGACGCGGTGATCTCGGATTTCGTCTCCGGCGCCGTCGAATGGCTCTCGCCCGAGAACGACGCCGACCATTGGGATCTGATCGAGGGCCAGGGCTCGCTGTTCCACGCTTCCTATGCCGGCGTATCGCTGGGGCTGCTGCATGGCGCCCAGCCCGACGCGCTGGTGATGTGTCACGAGCCGACCCGCGCCCATATGCGAGGGCTGCCGCATTACAAGCTGCCCGACCTCCAGACCTGCATCGACGCCAATATCGCGGCGGCGAAGCTGACCAACCCGCAGGTGAAGCTGGTGGGATTCTCGATCAACACCTCGGGCCTCGACGCGGCTGCGGCCGACAGCTATCTCAAGGAGATCGCGGCGAAGTTCTCGCTGCCGGCGGTCGACCCCTTGCGCACCGGCGTTGGCGCCCTCGTCGACCAGCTCAGCGCCTGAGCCTCATGGCCAAGCTCGAAACCGTGGTGGAAACCTGGCCGCTGGCCGGGCGTTTCACCATCTCGCGCGGCTCGAAGACCGAGGCCCGGGTGGTGGTCGCCATGATCCAGGACGGCGAACATGCGGGGCGCGGCGAATGCGTGCCCTATGCGCGCTATGGCGAGAGCCTCGAGAGCGTGGTGGCCGAGATCGACGCGCAGCGCTGGTCGGTCGAACGCGATCCCGATCGCGGCGCGCTGCAGCGGGCGATGAAGCCCGGCGCCGCGCGCAACGCGCTCGATTGCGCGCTCTGGGATCTGGAAGCCAAGCGCACGGGACGGCGCGTCTGGGATCTGGCCGGACTGCCGGCACCCCATGCGCTCGAGACCGCCTATACGCTCTCGCTCGGCAGCGTCGAGGAGATGGGGGCTGCGGCCCGCGCGGCGGCCGCGCGGCCGCTGCTGAAACTGAAGCTCTCGGGCCCCGGCGATTTCGAGCGGGTGCGGGCGGTGCGCGAGGGCGCGCCCCAGGCGCGGCTCGTGGTCGATGCCAATGAGGCCTGGACGCCGGCGATCTTCACCGAGCTCAGCCCGAAGCTGCGCGATTTGAATGTCGAGCTGATCGAGCAGCCCTTGCCGGCCGGTGCCGACGACGAGCTGGCGAAGCTGCCGCATCCGGTACCGGTCTGCGCCGACGAATCCTGTCACGATCGGGCGAGCCTTGCCGGGCTCGCGAAGAAATACGAGGCCGTGAATATCAAGCTCGACAAGGCCGGCGGCCTGACCGAGGCGCTGGCCCTGGCGGCGGCCGCGCGCGAGGCGGGGCTCGCGATCATGGTCGGCTGCATGGTCGGCACCTCGCTCTCCATGGCGCCCGCCCTGCTGGTCGGGCAGGACGCGCGCTGGGTCGATCTCGACGGGCCGTTGCTACTGGCGAAGGACCGGGTGCCGGGCCTGGCCTATCATGGCAGCCTCGTGTCGCCGCCGCCGGCGGCGCTCTGGGGCTGAGATCGATGGAACGCGGGAAGGGAACGAGCATGAGCATGACAATCGCGCAGGCGGCGCGGAAGCCGGCCCGGATCGGGCTGCGGCTGGCCGCGTTCCTTCTGCCGGCCTTCCTCGCCGCCTGCGCCACCTCCGAGCCCGCCCCGGCGCCTGCGCCGACACCGCCACCGCCCCAGAGCTGCCCGGAAAATCTTTCCGCGGCCAAGGCCAAGCTGGTCACACCCTACGATCAGCTCGCGGCCTTCATCGGCCCCGAACATCTGGAGCGGACCTTCACCAAGCCGGTCGACGACATGATCGCGGCCGGCGGCGGCTTCGAGCATTCGATCGCGGCGGGCGAGCGCTATGTTCGGGAATACAAGAACATCCTCGCCAACGAGCAGGCCACGCGCGACGAATATCATTCGATGGGCAAGGACGATGCCTGGATCGATCTCTATCTCAACTCGGTCCGCGACGGCGTCACCATCAACCAGGCCTTCGTCGACGCCGCCCGCTGCAAACAGGCGCAAGCGCAGGCGCAGCAGCAACAGAATTGAGCGGCGGCTGATCGCCGCCGCAAGGATGTCGAAGAAAGATTTGAGGGCAGGCGTTGCCTCGCAGAACTACCTTTCCTCTCCACCCACGAAGTGGGGGGAGAGGGTAGGGTGAGGGGGGTTCGAAGCGTGCGCGCTTGCAAATGAATCCGCGCCTCATCCCGATTCAGCATCACAGCGGAACCGCTCCCCCTCACCCTACCCTCTCCCCCTCCTGAAGGCAGGAGGGGGAGAGGAAGGATTCATTTTGAAGGCTCTCGCTTTGTGACATGAGCGAAGCGACGGCAACTTCGGAGCGAAGCGACGACCGCTTCACCCCGCCTTCGCGATCTTCTCGATCACGCCGGCGAAGCGGTCCACTTCCGCTTCGCTGTTGTAGTAATGGACCGAGGCGCGGAGCAGGTCGGGGAGCTTGCGGGCGAGCGCGTCGAGCAGCGTCGATGACGGGCCCGAGGCCGAGATGTTGATATGCTGCCGGCGCAGGCCGGCGACGAGGTCGCGGGCTTCCTGTCCCGCGACGGTGAAGCTGACGATGCCGCAGCGTTGTTTGCCCAGATCGCGCAAAGTCACGCCGGGAATGGCGCCGAGCCTGCTGCGGAGCGACTCCGCCAGGGGGATTACCCGCGCCGCGATCGCATGCAGGCCCCAGGCCAGCGCATAGTCGATGGCGGCCCCGAGCCCGAGCTGGCCCGCGACGTAATTCTCCCAGTTCTCGAAACGCCGCGCATCGGGCCTGAGCTCGTAACGGTCCGGCGCCACCCAGGTGGCGCCCTGGAGATCGATGAAGGGCGGCTCCAGCTGCTGGAGCAGCGCGCGGCGAACATAGAGGAAGCCGGTGCCGCGGGGCCCGCGCAGATATTTGCGGCCCGTGGCCGAGAGCATGTCGCAGCCGATCGCATCGACATCGATCGGCAGCTGCCCGACCGACTGGCAGGCATCGAGCAGGAACGGGATATTGTGGGCGCGGGCGAGCCTGCCGATGGCAGCCGCGGGATTGACCAGCCCGCCATTGGTCGGCACATGGGTGACGGCGATGAGCTTGACCTCGGGGCCGATCATCCGCTCCAGGGTCGCGACCGAGAGCGCGCCGTCCTCGTCGCTCGGCACCACCGCGACCTCGACGCCGTGCGCGCGGGCGACCTGGAGGAAGCTGATATAGTTGCTCGCATACTCGGCTTCGCCGGTGAGGATGCGGTCGCCGGCCTCGAGCTGCAGCGAATGGAAGGCGAGCTGCCAGGCGACCGTGGCGTTCTCGACCAGCGCCACCTCGTCGCGATGGCAGTTCAGGAGGGTCGCGATCGAATCATAGACGCGCTCATGGCGCCCCGCCGCCATCGCGGCGGCTTCATAGCCGCCGATCTCGGCCTCGAGATGGAGATGCTCGATGACGGTCTCGAGCACGGGCGCGGGCATCAGCCCCGCGCCCGCATTGTTGAAATGAAGCAGGCGGGCAACCGCCGGCGTATCGGCCCGGGCCCTGGCGAGATCGATGGACATGGCGCGACGCTAGGGCGAAGTCCGCGCGCGTGCAAGGTCGGGGTCGCCGATGAAGGGAGGCACAAATTCTTTCTTGCTTATCCCCTCCCCCCTTGAGGGGGAGGTTAGGGTGGGGGGATTCGTAGAACGCGATGAGTATTGGCTTAGCTTCGATCTGCTGAAGACGCGAAGCGATCGAGAGGATCAAGCTTTGCGAAAGCGACTCCTGCATCCACCCCCCACCCAAGCCTCCCCCTCAAGGGGGGAGGGGAAGGAAGTGGGGGAGGTGGAGGAAGGAAGTGAAGGAGGGCGATAAGAACGAATACGCGTCGCTATCGACAGTGTCTGGCGGCGCCTACTCGTTGAAGGCCGCGACCAGCGCCGCGACCGGGCCGGCGTGGCGGAAGGCGAGGTTCTCGATGCGGCCTTCCTTGGCGGCGGCGAGCTCTTCATGCACCTGCGTGCGCTGGTTCTTCTGCTCCTGGCGCCAGGCGGCGAACACCTTGGAGCGGTAGACCGCGAAATAGGCCGGGGTGCGGGAATGGTAGCTGCCGACCGCCTTGATCCAGGAATGGAGCTCGTCCTTCAGCGCCTTCAGGAACTGCGCCGCATAGGCGACGTTCTGGGCCGGATCGAAGGCATCCTCGATGCTGTCGAAGGCATCGGCGTGATACATGAGATTGACCTGCATGCAGCCGACATCGATGCTCTTCACGCCGCGCTTGCGCAGCTTCTTCACCTCGGCGATCGCCGCGGCCTTGGTCGGCAAATAGCGCCCCTGTCCCTCGGCCATGACGGTCCAGGGCCAGGCAATTCTTGCCGTCCCCTCGGGCGAGGTGCGGCCGGATTCGATCTTGGAAATGGCATGGAGCAGCAGGCTCGGTATCTGCTCGGCGGCCTCGACCTTGCTGATCTCCGTCGAGCAGAGCTTCCAGTCGTCGGAGGGCAGGCCGGCCGTGTCGGCCGGGCTGTCAGGCGCGGTTTGGGCCGCGGTATCGGGAGCGGTGGGAGCCTGGCTGGCGGCGGCAGGACGCGCCAGCGCCGCCAGGGCGAGCATCAGGCTCAGCGCAACGGCGCTGCTCCAGGCGGTGCGGCGGTCGGCGGTGGGCGCTGGCATCGCTGTCCTCGATCATCCGTTTCGTCGGGTCCCCGGTGGGGCCTCGGCGAAGGGAGAGCAAGAGCTATGCCAGAAATGGGTTTCCAGCCCGTCAACGCCGCTGGAGCCCTCCAAGGCCCTGGCAGAAAGCATTTCTGTTGCAGCGCACAATCAAATCTTTGTGTGCGTCCGAACGTCGCATCTACTGGGAAATCAACACATTATTTTCACAATTCGACCATTGATTTCCAGGCGCCCCGGGGGCATATGTTGCGTTGCGAGATAAGGCTGTCCTGTCCCCCTGACAGCGCCTTTTCTCGCATGAACGCCTCATGGGCGTTTCCTCCCAGAACTTGGGCCGTGCGAACCGCACGGCCCTTTTTTTTGGCCGAAGCCCGAAAGGGCTAGCGGGCCGAGGGTTCCGGGACCGGCGGCATCTGCTGGCCCAGCCACGCCACGCCCAGCTCGATGACCCGGTCGAGATGCCCGCGGAAGCCATGCGCGGCGCCGGGGATCACCTCCAGCCACGACCCCGCCGGCAGGTATCCAAGGCCCTGGCGCGCCAGCGCCAGCAACTGCCGTTCCTCCTCGTCGCCATCGCCATGGATGACCAGGATCGGACAGCGCAACCTGGCCAGCAGGGCGGGCTGATCGATGGCCGCGAAATCCGCCAGCATCTGCCGGTCGATCACGATACGGCCGCGCCGCCGCCCCTCGTGAGCGATCGTCATCCGGCCGGTTCGGGCCAGCTCTCCCAGGGCCTCGGCCGGGAAATGATCCTCCCAGCGATAATGAACCGGGCCGGTGCCGGCACCCGTCAGTACCAGGGTCGCGATCCCGGCCGTATCGGCCTGCAGGCAGATGCGCCCGCCGAGGCTGTTGCCCCACAAGGCGAGGCGGGCGAACCCGCGCGCCCGCATCAGGGCGATCGCGGCTTGGAGATCGTCGACCTGCTTGGCGGCGGAGAGGCTGTCGTCGTCGCTCTCGCCGCAGCCGCTGAAATCGAAGGCGAGCACGCTATAACCCGCCCCGTTCAAGGCGCGTGCGATCTTCGGAAAACGCCCCTGCGAATGGCGATCGTTCATGAAGCCATGCGCCAGGATGACGCCGAAGTCGCCGGCGGCCGGATAGAGATCGCCCACCAGGGTCAGATCGCGGGAAATCAGGAAAGCCAGCCGCTCCATGAGGGGCCGTGTCAGCGCACCGGCGGGGTGTCGTCGCCTTCGCCCAGTGACAGCTGCATGACCACCGCATCGACCCAGCGGCCGAGCTTGAAGCCCACCGCGCGCAGCACCGCCTGGCGGCTGAAGCCGAGGGTCTCATGCATATGGATCGAGGCGCTGTTGGCGGAATCGCCGATCACCGCCACCATCTGGCGCATGCCGAGCGCCGTCGCGCGGCGGATGACCTCGCGCATGGCGGCGCGCCCGAAGCCCTGGCCGACGGCATCGGGCGCGACATAGACCGAATCCTCGACCGTGAAGCGATAGGCCGAGCGCGGCCGGAAGCTGTTGCAATAGGCATAGCCCTTGACCACGCCGTCGCGCTCCGCCGCGACATAGGGGAATCCCCGCGCCTGGATCTCCTCGCGCCGGCGGTTCATCTCGGCCAGATCCGGCGGCACCTCCTCGAAGGTGCCGACGCTGTTCAGCACATGATGGGCGTAGATCGCCTGCAGCACCGGCATGTCCTCGGGCCGCGCATCGCGCACCAGGATCGAGGGCGAGGGAACCGACTCGATGCCGCTCATGCCGCGAAGGCTGTCCGTTCGAGCTGGGCCAGCTGTTCGATCAGCCGGCCGACCGCGTGCTGCAGGGCGGCGAAGCCCGGACGCCGCTCGTAAGTGGCCTCGTTCATATAGAGCGCGCGGTTGACCTCGATCTGCAGCGTATGGACGCCCTCGGCGGGGCGTCCGTAATGCTGGGTCACGTAGCCGCCGGCATAGGGCGCGTTGCGCTCGACGCGGAAGCCGTCGGCCTGGAGGATGGCTTCGACGCGATCGGTGAGCGCCGGGGCGCAGGACCGGCCATGACAGTCGCCCAGCACGAAATCCAATCGCCGGTCGCCGGCATCGCGCTCCATCGGCCCGCCGACCGACGGCATCGAATGGCAATCGATCAACAGGACGTGACCGAAGCGCCGGCGCGAGGCCGCCAGCAAATCCTCGAGCGCCGCGTGATAGGGGCGCCAGTAGCGGTCGAGCCGGGCCTCGGCCTCGGCCAGCGACAATTTCCGCGCATAGATCTCCTCGCCGCTCGCGACCACCCGCGCGATGCTGCCGAGACCGGCCACGACCCGCGGCGAGTTGGTGTTGGCATTGGCGGGCAGCGGATCGGAGAACATCGCCGGATCGAGCTCGAACGCCTCGCGGTTGGGATCGACGAAGACGCGCGGGAAGAGCGCGCGCAGCAACGGCGCGCCATGTTCCGGTGCGGCCGCGAACAGCTCGTCCACATAGGAGTCCTCGGAGCGGCGCAGGGTCAGCGGATCGAGCCGCGACTGGGCGAGGAACTCCGCCGGATAGTCGCGACCGCTGTGGGGCGAGGAGAACACGAGCGGCACGGACTGCGCGACCGGCGCCATGATCTCGATCACGGCCTCGCCGGACTTCCGATGGGCGGGAAGCGGGGCGGCCGGCTTGGCGCTCGCGGGTGCGGATTTCATAGACTGTGATTTAGTCGAAAAATCCGCCGCCTGCCATGGTTTGCGTGGACGCTGCCGCCCGGCCTCTCAGGGCGTCGGCTCGCGGGCGCCGTCAGGATCGGCCCGCCCGCCCGCGGCACCGATCGCGCACTCCGGCTCCTGGCCGCGCCGCCCTGCCGCCTCGCTCCCTGAGCCAATCTGCCGCAATCGCCGAAAACCGAGGCAATCGCCCGAAAAGGAGCACAGCTCAAGGGGTTGGCCACTCATGATCGGGATATGCTAACCATTGCTTCAGGCTTGGCACCTATCCTGGACAACCCCGATCCCGGGGGTTGGAGTTCCAATGGCGCGCATTCTGTTGGCCGAAGACGACGATTCGCTGCGCGAGTTTCTCGCGAAGGCCCTGCGCCGTGCGGGCCATTGGGTCGAGGCCGCACCCGATGGCAGCGAGGCGGAGTCGAAGCTCGACGGCAATGTCTTCGACCTGCTGCTGGCCGACGTGGTCATGCCCGGCATCGACGGCATCGAGCTGGCACGCCGCGCCTCGGCGCGCGATCCCGAACTGAAGGTGCTGTTCATCACCGGTTTCGCCGCGGTGGCCCTGCGCCAGCGCGACGGGCTGCCGGGGGCGCCCCGCGTCCTGTCCAAGCCGTTCCATCTGCGCGATCTGGTGGCCGAGGTCGATTCCATCCTTGCGGCTTGAGGCCTTGCGGCCTCGGGGCCTCGCCGCCTGAGGCCGTTCGCGGCCACCTCCCGGGGACTTGCCAAGCGGCCCCGCGGGATGGTAATGCCACGCCTCTTTTCCGGGGTCGGGCCTCGATCCCGTCGGACCGCACAGGCGAAAGCCTTCGGCCCGGACGGCTCCGGACAGTGAATGGGCGCGTAGCTCAGCGGGAGAGCACTACCTTGACATGGTAGGGGTCACAGGTTCAATCCCTGTCGCGCCCACCACTTTTTCCTCAGCACTTCTTCGCTTTGCGCTGCGCTTGTTCACAGGCGCATTGGCGCGCGGCTGGCGCGCAACTTCCCGATAAACGGCGTCGATCGCCTTCACCATGGGCGATGGGTGCGCAATGGCCGGGCTCATAGGACGCATAGATCAGATTGGTGCAGCCGGCGTTCGTCGGGCGGTGATCGAGCATGATGCTGATCTGGTCGCCGGGCACACCATGATGGGGGAGCCGGCTGCCACGGTCGAATGGTAACGCGTCATTCCGGGCCATCAAGCTCATACCCAGTACACTGGCCTTGGGAATTTCCCGCGACTCGGGTAATTAAGCTCTATGCCTTTGTTCAATCCCAAAACGCTGGAAGCTGCGCTGCGAGGCTTCGACTTTAAGCCGAGCGATACGCAACAGGAATCTGCTAGCCGGTGGGCGAAACTGATGCGTGACGCGTTTCTGTTACGCCAGAAGGAAACCGCCCTGGAAGCGGACTTTAACCGCAACATAGTGCAGGACGTATTAGGCTATCGCTCGTTTGACGCCTCTGGAGCGGCCACAGTATCAGTTAAGCAGTCTGTGGGACCAGGGGAAGTCGATCTTGCGCTCGGTCATTTCTCAGCCACTCGTTCAGACATTTTAGCACCCTTCGAGCTAAAAGGTCCCTCGCTCAAGAACCTCGACGCAATCATGCCAGGGCGGGCCAAGACGCCTGTGCAGCAAGCGTGGGAATATGCCAACGATGCCATAGGCGCTCGTTGGGTGATTGTCTCCAATCAGCGTGAATTGCGTCTCTACGCGGTGGGGCGGGGCAGGCGAGACTACGAAACGTTCGATCTCAGCCGCCTCGATGAGCCCAGCATCCTTAAGCGTTTCGTGTTGTTGTTAGGGGCGAAACACCTACTCAGTGGTGAAACGCAAAAGCTGCTAGAGCGCAGCCTCCGTGAAGACAAGGACATCACCGACAATCTCTACAAGGATTACCGCGCGCTTCGCGAAAGTCTTCTTCAGTTCATTCGCGGACAGCACGCAGAAATACCGGCAGAGGATGCCATTAGGTTGGCGCAGAAGATTCTTGACCGGGTAATCTTCATCGCCTTTGCCGAAGACACCATATTGTTACCTGACGATAGCATTCGAAATGCTGTGGCCTTCGCGGACCCTTACGGCGAACCCAAGCCAAAATGGGAGTACCTGAAACGGCTGTTTGACGCGGTGGATCGCGGCAACCCAAGGCTAAATATCCCGCCTTACAATGGCGGCCTATTCGCGACTGATCCGCAGCTCGACGCGCTCGCCATACCCGACCACATCTCGGAACAGTTCAGCGGCATTGCGGCTTACGACTTTCGAAGTCAAGTATCAGTCACGATCCTCGGTCACATCTTCGAGCAGTCAATTACCGACATTGAACAGAAACATGCCGAGGTGCGCGGCGAGGCGCCTCCGACGACCACAAAGCGTAAGCGCGAAGGTGTCGTATATACGCCAGATTTCGTCACCCGCTTCATCGTAGAGCACACCATCGGCGCTCATTTGCATGAGCGTTTTCAGGCGCTGCTAACAACGCATGCGGACGGCGAGGATGCCAAAGGTGATATCAACTGGCGCGGCAAAGTTGCGGAGTTGCAATTCTGGCGTGACTATCTCGATTGCATCGCGGGGCTTCGTATTTTGGACCCAGCTTGTGGCTCTGGCGCGTTTCTGATCGCGGCATTCGATTTCCTCAAAGCTGAGCAGGCGCGCGTGCGTGAGCGGTTGAGCGAGCTTGAGCCGGGCCTCCTCGTGCATTCAGGTGCTGACGCTGACGTAGAAATTATCACGCGCAATCTCTATGGCGTCGACGTGAATGCAGAATCGGTGGAAATCACTAAGCTCTCGTTATGGCTCAAAACAGCAAAGAAAGGCCGTCAACTCGAATCACTTGACGAGACGATTTGCTGGGGAAATAGCTTGATCGAAGATTCGGATTTCCATCGTCACGCGTTTGAATGGAAATCAGCGTTTCCCGAAATTGTTGCCGCAGGCGGTTTCGATGTGGTGATCGGAAACCCACCATATGTTCGGATGGAGTTGATAAAGCCTTTTAAGCCCTATCTTGAGAAGCGCTATGAGGTCGTGGCGGACCGAGCAGATCTATATGCCTATTTTTTTGAGCTTGGCGTGCGCCTACTTAGGCCCGGTGGTCGATTGGGTTACATCTCTTCCTCCACATTTTTCCGCACGGCTGCGGGCAAGCCGCTCCGACGCTATCTCACCGACAAGGCAGAGATCGAATCTGTGGTAGATTTTGGTGACCTTCAGATTTTCCAGGGTGTCACTACCTATCCTGCCATCGTCACGCTCAGGCGAATTAATGGGCACACCAGCGGAGACGATTTGCGCTTTCTGAAAGCGGAACTTCTGCCCGACGATCTTTCCAAAGCGTTCTTGGTCGCTTCAAAATCGATGCCGCGCACACGATTAGGTGCCAGTTCTTGGCGATTTGAAAGCAATCGATTGGATGAGATTCGCAAGAAGATGGCGGCTGGTCGCAAGACACTCGCCGACGTATATGGACCTCCGCTTTACGGCATCAAGACTGGGCTAAACGATGCCTTCGTTGTCAGCCGCGAAATCCATGACGTTCTGATAGCGCGCGACGCGCGCTCGGGCGATCTCCTCAAACCGTTCTTGATTGGTGAGAATTTAAAGCGTTGGCATGTTGAAAGCGATGATTTGTGGCTGATATACACGCCGAAGAATTGAATCGACATCGGGGACTATCCTGCCATCCGCGATTATCTCGCACCATTCCGACAGGCGCTCGATAGACGAGCCACAAAGCAAAATTGGTGGGAATTGCAGCAGGCCCAAGCTGCCTATGAGCCCAGCTTTAATCTACCAAAAGTGATCTATCCGCATTTCTGCGACAGACCGAATTTCTCATTCGATGATCGAAAATTCTATTCAAACGATAAGTCATACATCATTCCGACTATTGAGAACGGACTGGCTGCATATTTGAACTCCAAGCCGCTTTGGTTTTTCTTGGCGGGGTTAGCTCCTGCCGTGCGTGGAGGTTTCCGCGAAGCCCGGGTTCAGTATGTGGGCCAGTTGCCAATTGATGCTGAACGGGCTCCCTTTGGCCAATTAGAAAATGGGCTCAGGATCGCCTCAACTGCACGCTTCGATATCGTCAGTAAGGTTGTTCATCGTCTTGCCGACCTTGGTGCGCCCATAAGATCATTCTGGGATTGGCCAGAACTCGACTTTGGTGAGATCCGCTCTCGGCTAGCGAAGAGATTTAAGATCGAAATTCCCGTTGCCGCACGCGACGAATGGGAACGGTACTTCAATACGCGTAAGGCGGAGGTGAAAAGGCTTTCGGTCCGCATCGTCGACGCGGAAGCTGAAATCAACGAGCGCGTCTGTCGTCTTTTCAAACTGGAGCATGATGACGTAGCGATGATCGAGGAGGAGATTGATGGCCAATATTGAGAGCCAACAATTTCGTAGGCCTTTCGCTTGTTTCGCTGCATTTGTATTGCAGGGGTCACAGGTTCAATCGCTGTCGCGCCCACCACTTTTCTCCGGATATCTCCAGCGGTCATCCACGCGCACGAACGAACGCGTCGGAACGATGCTCGATCAAAAGTTTCCCGCGCTCAAAGCAGCAAGCTTGCACAACACGCGCTTGACGTTGGTTGCGCGGGCGGGAAACTACTAGGAGCCAGGATAGCGCGGTGGCACTGCAACCTGAGGGATGCGGTTCGATGAGGCCAAAGAAATGGAACACATCGCACCTGGCGCTCACTGCCGCGGCGATCGGAGCCACCTTTGCCGCAATCAATATCTGGGCCAATGAAACATGGTTGGCCGACAAAGGAATAATGGCTGCTTTCGGAGCCGTCATTGGTAGCGCCATGGCATGTGACGTGAGCCCCGTTGCTCATCCAGCGATTGGTAGAGTCTCGCCGTGAGTTGAGCCCATCTGGGCGGTTGGGGCAACGGCCATGGGCGCGGAGCCCGCAACAAGCGCAGCGCCCGATGGCCGTTGCATGGACCGGGTGCTGGTGACAGCGAACTCCTCTGGCGTTAGCCAGCCCAGCTGAGAATGCGGGCGCTGGGTATTGTAGTCAGCCTGCCATGCCGCCAGCTCGGCCCTGGCGTGAGCGAGCGAGATGAACAGAACCTCGTTCAAGAGCTCGTCCCTGAGGCGCCCGTTGAAGCTCTCGATGAAAGCATTCTGGGTTGGCTTGCCGGGGGCGATGTAGTGCCAGTCGATCGCGGCCTCCTGCGACCACTTGAGGATGGCCATGCTGGTGAGCTCGGTGCCGTTGTCGGAGAGTACGCTCAAGGGCCTGCCGCGCCGGGCAATGACGGCATCCAGCTCGCGCGCCACCCTGGCGCCGGAGAGCGAGGTATCGGCGACCAGGCAGAGGCATTCCCGAGTGAAGTCATCGACCACGGCGAGGATGCGGAACCTCCTTCCGTCGGTGAAGCTGTCGCTCAGGAAATCCAGCGACCAGCGCTGGTTCGCTCGCTGCGGGATCGCCATCGGCCGCCTGGTCCCCAACGCCCGCTTGCGGCCGCCACGCCGGCGCACCTGCAGCCGCTCCTCGGCGTAGAGCCGTCGGAACTTCTTGTGGTTCATCTTGATCCCCTCCCGCGCCAGCATGATCCGCAGGCGCCGATAGCCGAACCGCCGGCGAACCCCGGCCAACTCCCGCAGTCGAGTACGGATCGCCCCATCGTCCGGCCGTGACGACCGGTACCGGACCGCGCTGCGATCCACCGCAAGCACCGAACACGCCCGACGCTGGCTCACCCCATGCCCCTGGCACAGCTGCGCCACCGCTTCTCGCCGCGCGGCGGGCGTCAGAATTTTTTTGTGGCGATGTCCTTCAGCATGGCGTTGTCCAGCATCGCCTCCGCCAGCAACCGCTTCAGCTTCGCGTTCTCATCCTCGAGAACCTTCAGCCGACGGGCCTCCGACACGTCCATGCCGCCGAATTTGGACTTCCACTTGTAGAACGTGGCGCCGGAGATCCCGTGCTTGCGGCAGACATCCGCCGTCGCTACCCCGGCTTCCTGCTCCCGCAGGATGCCGATGATCTGCTCCTCAGTGAACCTCGATCGCTTCATCGTCCGTCTCCCTTAGTGGGGCGGACTTTACCCAAATCTGGAGGAGTTTGCGGGGCTCACGTCAGTTGGAGCGCACATAGGCTGATATGAAAGCTATGTACGACCGCATTCAATTGCGCCCTGTGGCCGGCGCGCTCGGCGCTGACATCTCCGGCATCGATCTGGCCGCGCTCGACGATGCGGCCTTCGCCGAGCTGCAGCGCGCCTTCGCCGACTATCTGGTCCTCCATATCCACGACCAGCATCTGACGCCCGAGCAGCATGTGGCACTCACCTTGCGCTTCGGGCCGACCACGCGCTCGCCCTATATCAAGCATATGGATGAGCATCCGGACATCATCGCCGTGCTGAAGGAGGCCGACGAGGCCAGGATCAGCACCTTCGGCAATACCTGGCACTCGGATTTCAGCTTCCTCGAGGAGCCGCCGATGGGCTCGCTGCTCTATGCGCGCGAGGTGCCGAGCCATGGCGGCGACACGCTCTTCGCCAATATGTACCTGGCCTATGAGGCGCTGTCGGACGGCATGAAGCGCATGCTCGATCCCCTGAAGGCGATCCATACCGGCAAGCCCTATGGCGTCGGCGGCGTGTCGGCCGACCTCAAGGTCTCGCGCTCGATCGGGATCGAGCGCAACCGGCCCGAGGCCGATCGTGAGATCGCGCATCCGATCGTGCGGCTGCATCCGGTCACGGGACGCAAGGCGCTCTTCGTCAACTCGATCTACACGACGCGCATCGAGGGCATGACCGAGGAGGAGAGCCGGCCGCTGCTCCGCTTCCTGTTCGGCCATGCGGTTCAACCGGAATTCACTTGCCGCCTGCGCTGGCGGACTCATGATCTCGCGATCTGGGACAATCGCTGCGCCATGCATTACGCGGTCAACGACTACGACGGACAGAGGCGGCTCATGCACCGCACGACCGTGGCGGGCGAGCGGCCGATGGGCGCGGCATGAGGGCCGCGCGCGGCCTCGTGGCAGCACTGCTGCTGGGCGTCGCGGTTGCGGGCTGCTCATTTTCCAGCGAGGCGGAGCGCGATCGGTGGGACAGCGAGTCCGCACCGGCGCTGGTCACCACGGCTGCCATCGCCCAGGGCAAGTCGCCCATCCTCTGGGTTATCCACGACGAATACCCCTATGGTTGGGCGCTCTATGACGGCTCCAACATTTTTGGCCAGCGGCCCGTCGTGATCACGAAGGAAGAGGCGCTCCGGCTCGATCCGTCGCTGGCCGGCATCGAGGATCTGCCGGTCGGCTGGCAGGCCCGCCGCAACAGCGTGACCGACGACTGGCTCCGGTCGGAGTGGCATGGGGCGGAGTGAGACGATGATGGGCGAGCGATCTCTTCGCAGTCATCTGAGAGTCATGCGCGGCCTGGCGGCCGCCTTGCTGTTCGCAACCGCGCTTGCCGGCTGCGCCATGTCGGGCGAGGCGGGCCGCGACCGCTGGGACAGCGACTTGGCGCCCGCGATCGTCACGACGCCGGATATCGCCCAGGGCAAGGCGCCCATCCTCTGGGTCGTCCACGATCCCTATCCCTTCGGCTGGATCTTCTACGGCCCCTCGGACGATCTCGGGCCGCGGCCGGCCATGATCGCGAAAGAGGAGGCGCTGCGGATCGATCCGTCGTTGGTCGGGATCGAGGATCTCCCCGTTGGCTGGCAGGCGAAGCGCGGCAGCGTGCAGGAGAAGTGGACGTTGTCGGCGATGCCGGGGACGCAGTAATCCGGCGCGGTCGCTCCGCCCGGCGAAGTCCGGTGCCTGCGACCGGCGATGCCATCGGCGCGCCGCATGTCTCCCCGGCAGGGTTCGCAGAATCGCGCCCCGGCTTTAGGGTCCACGCAGAAAACAAAGCTGTCGCGATGGGTTAGCGCCATGGCGCGCATCGCGGCGCGGTTTTCAGATTATTAATTTGGCGAGAGTCACACGCGGCTTACAGTTGGAGGCAATCGAGCCGGAGGGATCCAACCCTTCGCAAGAACCACCGGGAGGACATGATGAAACGTGGAATTCCCACATGGGTGAAACCCTCTTTCTGGGGTGTCATTTTCGGCGCGGTGGCCTGGTGGGCCATCCTCGCCTGGCAATTCGGCTGGGTCAGCGGCGGTGTTGCCGCCCAAAGGGCGGATGAGGAGGCAGAGAGAGCGGTCGTTGCCTATGCCACGCCGGCCTGCGTGGCGCGATTCGAGCGTCAACCCGATGCGCCGGCCGCGTGGCAGAAGCTCAAGGGCACCAACAGCTGGAAGCAGGATGACGCGGTGCGCGACGGCGGCTGGGTCGGTCTCCCCGATCAGAAGCTCGACCCGAACCTCGCGGACGCCATCGCGGGCGCCTGCGCGCCGAAAATCCTGGCGCTCACGGAAATCGGCGGCACCAAGCTGACGACGGCCAACTGAGCGCCGACGAAGCGCTGCTCGGGTCGATCCATCGCTGGTCGGGATCGAGGTTCTCCCCGCTGGCTGCCAGGCGAAGCGTGGCAGCGTGCAGGACCCGTGGACGATGTCGGCGATGCCGGGGACGCAGTGAGGTGGGGCGCTGAACGCGCCCGCCTGCTTCACCTCGCACGGCAACAGCGACCCCTCCCCCTACCCCCTCCCGCAAGGGGAGGGGGCTAGAAAAAATTGAATCGCCTTGCTCCGCACTGAAGCGCGGTCGGAAATTCGAGTTTGGAGAGGATCAGGAAAAATCCACGCCCCCTCCCCTTGCGGGAGGGGGTAGGGGGAGGGGGGCTGCGCGATCTATTTCGCGAGCCCCGGCACCGTGATGCGCTCGCCATGTTTCGTGCAGTCCGGCGAGGCGAGCTCGACCATGAGGTCGGTCACATGCTCGGGCGGCGGGAGCGTCTTCGGGTCCTCGCCGGGATAGGCCGCCGCGCGCATGCCGGTGCGGATGCGGCCGGGGTCGATCATGTTGACGCGCAGATTGGTCTTCTGCGTCTCGGCGGCGTAGGTGGTGGCGAGCATCTCGAGGGCGGCCTTCGAGACCGCGTAGGTGCCCCAATAGGCGCGCATGCCCTGGGCCGCACCCGAGGTCACGAAGATGGCGCGGCCCGAGGGCGAGGCGCGCAGCAGCGGATCGAGGCTGCGGATCAGGCGCCAGTTCGCGGTCAGGTTGACCGCCAGCACCTGGTCCCATTCCTTCGGCTTGATATGCGCCAAGGGCGTCAGCGTGCCGAGCAGGCCGGCATTGGCGACCAGGATGTCGAGCTTCTTCCAGCGTTCGAAGATCGCGGCCCCCAGCCGGTCGATCGCGGCATAGTCGGTGAGGTCGAAGGGGCAGAGCGTGGCGCTGCCGCCGAGCTTCTTCACCTCGTCGTCGATCTCCTCGAGTCCGCCCACGGTGCGCGCCACCAGGATCAGATGCGCGCCCTCGGCCGCGAAGCGCCGGGCCACCGCGGCACCGATCCCGCGCGACGCGCCGGTGATGACGGCGACGCGGCCTTCGAGACGGCGGGGGGTGGGGGAGGTCATGCGGAGGAGGGCTCTTCAGTGCTTATCCCCTCCCCCTTGATGGGGGAGGGCAGGGAGGGGGTGGAGGAAGCGAGGTCTCGATGAAGGGCGGGGTCTCTTCTTGCGCGATACCCCCCTCCCTAACCCTCCCCCACAAGGGGGGAGGGGATTAGAGAAGCGGGGCGAGGGACCTGCCTCCCGAGAGAGAGACCGCTACGCGTTCTCCGTCAGCAGCGAGAGCTGCTTCGGCGTCGTGTCGGTCTGGTCGGTCAGCGTGGTCGGGTATTCGCCGGTGAAGCAGGCGTCGCAATATTGCGGCTTGTCGTCGTCGCGCTTGGGCTGGCCCATGGCGCGGTAGAGGCCGTCGATCGAGATGAAGGCGAGGCTGTCGACGCCGATGATCTTCGCCATCTCGGCCACATTGTGCTGGGCGGCGAGGAGCTTGCTGCGCTCGGGCGTGTCGATGCCGTAGAAGCAGGAATAGGTCGTGGGCGGCTCCAGATGCGCATATGCACCTCCTTGGCCCCCGCCGCGCGCACCATCTCGACGATCTTCTTCGAGGTCGTGCCGCGCACGATGCTGTCGTCGACCAGGATCACGCGCTTGCCGTCGACCTTGGCGCGGTTCGCATTGTGCTTGAGGCGCACGCCCAGATGGCGGATGTGGTCGGTCGGCTCGATGAAGGTGCGGCCGACATAATGGTTGCGGATGATGCCGAGCTCGAAGGGCACGCCGGCCTCCTCGGCATAGCCGAGCGCCGCGGGCACGCCCGAATCGGGCACCGGCACGATCACGTCGGCGGGGACGGGGCTCTCGCGCGCGAGCTCGGCGCCGATGCGCTTCCTCGCGTCATAGACGCTGTGGCCCTCGATGATGCTGTCGGGGCGGGCGAAGTAGATATATTCGAAGATGCAGAAGCGATGCGGGCGCTTCGGGAACGGCTTGATGCTCCTGACACCGTTGCGGTCGATCACGACGATCTCGCCCGGATCGAGGTCGCGCACATAGGTGGCGCCGATGATGTCGAGGGCGCAGGTCTCCGACGCCAGGATGGTCGCGGTGCCGAGCTTGCCCATGAGGAGCGGGCGCACGCCCAAGGGATCGCGCACGCCGATGACGGTGTCCTCGGCCAGCGCCACCAGCGAATAGGCGCCTTCGACCTGGAGCAGGGCCTCGGTCAGCCGCTCCACCACGCTGCCGCGGCCGGCCGCCGCCATCAGATGGGTGATGACCTCGGTGTCGGTGGTGGACTGGAACAGCGAGCCGCGCCGGACGAGATCGCGGCGCAAGGCATAGGCATTCGTGAGGTTGCCGTTATGCGCCAAAGCGAAACCGCCGACCTCGAGGTCGGCGAACAGCGGCTGCACATTGCGGAGAATTGTCTCGCCCGTGGTCGAGTATCGGACATGGCCGATCGAGCAGTAGCCCTTCAGCCGCTCGACCACCTTCTCGGAGGAGAAGTGATCGGCGACATGGCCCAGCTCGCGATGCGCGTTGAAGCGATGGCCGTCGAAGGAGACGATGCCGGCCGCTTCCTGGCCGCGATGCTGCAGGGCATGGAGCCCCAGAACCGTATGCGTGGCCGCTTCTTCGATTTCATAGATCCCGAAGACGCCGCACTCTTCCTTGAGATGATCGTCGTCCCAGGGATGGGTGGAGATCTGGGTCAAATCACGAGGTCCTTGGTTAACGCTTGCGATCCGGCTGGCGGTCCGGGAGCCATCAAGCCAACCCCTCAGGGCTGGGTATTTTCGAGCAGCCGGTTCAGGTCCTTGCGTTCGGCATCGTTATAGCCGGAAGTCCCGTTGGCGCCACCGGA
>CAVOLB010000159.1:0-14925 GCA_963696655.1 uncultured Alphaproteobacteria bacterium | reverse complement strand
GGCACGCCGCCGCGGCGCCGTCGCGATCTCGCTCGCCGCTCTCGCCATCGCCCTGTGCGCGGCCGCCGCCGCCGCCGATACGGCGTCGACGACCGTCCGCATCGCCCTGCGCGATCCGGCCCTGAGCCCGCCGGAGAGCGCCGCCTCGATCGGCTTCGAGGCCGAGCTCGCGAAGGATCTCTGCGCCCGCATGGCGGTGAGCTGCGAGATCGTTTCCGGGCAAGGGCGACGCCGGCGTCGCGGCGCTGCTGGCGCGGCGCGCCGATGCGCTGATGGCTTGGCTGCCCGTGACCCAGGCGCAGAAACAGACGATCGATTTCGGCGCGGCCTATGCGCTCGAGCGGCATGGTCTGGCCGTGCCGGATCCCGGACCGCTCGCGGGCCTGCCCGGCACCGGCAAGGTGCTGTCGCTGACCGCGACCCCGCAGGACGCGCAGGCGGCCATCGCCGATCTGCGCGGGGCGCTCGCGGGAAATGCCGTGGGCGCGCTCGCGGGCAGCGCCGACCTCGCCTTCCTGCAGAGCCAGTTCGCGGAGGCCAGGACCCGGGCCTATCCCACGGCCGAAGCGATGATGCGGGATTTGGCGGCGGGCCGCCTCGACGCCGTGATGGGATCGGCCGCCTGGCTGCAGGCGATGCTGGCTCTGCCGGGCGACAAGAAGCTGGCGCTGAGCGGCCCGCAATTCGCCGAGGACGAACGCTTCGGCTTCGGCATCGCCGCCGGGTTCCGGAAATCGGACGCGACGCTGCGCAACCAGTTCGACCGCGCGATCTCCTCGGCGATCGGCGACGGCACCCTGGAGCGGCTGTCGCTGAAATGGTTCAAGACCGACCTCGCGCCCAAGCGCTGCTTCTGCAAGCCGTTCTGACGAGAGGCCGGATCGCGACACGCTCGACCTCCTTCACCTCCCCCCTTGAGGGGGAGGCTGGGGTGGGGGGTGGCCACAAACTGGATGCCGGCCAAATAAGCGCCGCGGAAAATTCCTTCACGATCGCGTTCTTCGATCACCCCCCACCCTAACCTCCCCCTCAAGGGGGGAGGGGATAAGATCGTCGGCGGGGAGGGGATAAAAGTCGAGCATCGCGACGCTCTCGCCGCTACGGCAGCAGCGGCGGTTCCTGGTCGGTGGGGATGCCGGCGACGTGGCGGTAGATCGACAGGGTCCGGGTCAGGACGGCGTCGTCGTGATTGCCGATCACCATCGGGCCTTCATGCATCACGGTGAGCGCGTAATAGCCCCAGAGGCCGGGGCCGATCTTGTCGAGGAAGTAGGTCGACTGGATGTCGCCGGCTTCGAACAGCGTGAAGATGAGGCGCCGGACCGCGCTGACATTGCCGATCGTCACCACCAGGCGGTCGGGCGCGGCCTCGGCGACCCGCATGCGATAGATCACGGGATCCGAGGTGCTGGCGTCGCTGCGCAGGAAATAGAAATCGGCGCCGCTCTTCAGCTCCGCCGGCGTGAAGTCGGGCCGCCGCTTCTCGGGGCTCGGGTCGGCCAGCGCCGCGGAGTTGGTGATGAAGATCTCCCAGCGACGGTCCGAGGCCGACCAGTAGCTCAGGCCCTTCCAACCCGACACCGCGGCGAAGCGGCCCAAGAGCTCGTCGGCGCCGCCCTCGGACTTGATCTGGCCCGAGACCGCGGTGACGAGATTGACGGACAAAGGCGGCCAGGCGAAGCAGGCCGGCGGCTTCCAGCCGGCGAGATCGGGGCGATGCCAGATGCGCGCGGTGGGCGGATCGGCGAAGGGCGGGACGACCTCCGCCCCGTCGGTCGCGCAGGGCGGCGCCGGGAGAGGCCCGGTGTCGGCGAAGGCGGACGCCCCGAGCCGGGACGCCAGCGCCATCGTCACCAGCAGCAGGACCGCGAGCCCCCAGCCCTGCCGCCCGCTCCGCCGCGCGCCAAGCCCTGCCCTCACCGCCAATGTCCGGGTGTCCAGATCCATGAGGTCTTGCTCTCATCCTGGGCCCAGAGGCCCGGCACCCAGGTGGAGCCGCGATAAGGCCGCTCGACATAATGCCCGCCGAGCCAGACGAAGTCCGCGCCGGTCCAGTGCCAATGGCCGGGATCCCAGACGAAATAGCCGGCCGGCCCTTGCGGCAGCGTGGCTTCCGTCTCGGCCTGTGGTGCCGGCGGGGCCTGGGGCGAGGAGATGGTGGTGTCGACCGGCGGCAGCGACCAGCCGGGATATTGGATGCCGGGGCCGATCCAGGGGAAGTTCGGATCGCAGGCGCTCAACGCCAGCAGGAGGGGCAGCGCCAGAAGCGCGGCGCGGCGGGGAATGACCAGACGGCCGGCACGGCCGAGAATAGCTTGTCCGCCGGGCATGGCGGTTTTGAACAAGGACATAGCAAGATCCTTCCTTGACGGAAAAAACGGCGCCCCACATTTCAAAAGATGTGGGGCCGTCGGGCCCGCTCAAGGGCACCGCCCACAATAACGCAGCGAGCCGCCGATCGGTTCTCCTGGGTTCTGATCCTCATCACGGCCTCTCCGGCCCATCGGCGGCCCCGGGAGGCGCCAGGCCGGGTCCACGACACCGGAAGGAGGCGTCGATGCAGAGCGGCAACAAGGGAATGACGCGGACGGAACGCGCGGTAAAGAACAATTCGATCGCGGCGGGGCTGCTGGGCGCCCTGCTCGCCCTCGCCCCCACCCTCGCCTTCGCTGGCGATGCGGCCGATCCCAACGGAGCCGAGGCGCCGGCGACGATCCTCGCCGGCCAGATCCGCCAGCAGGGCCATCCTTGCGACAAGTCGCTGAGCGCCAGCCGCGACCCGATGCTCTCGACGGCGGACGAGCCGGTCTGGGTCCTGGTCTGCAGCAACGCGACCTATCAGATCAGGGTGCGCGCCGACCAGGCGGCGGCGGTCGAGGTCATCGGCGGCCAGTGAGGCCCGCCCGGCGTCAGCTCAGCAGCGCCACCTGGCCCGACGCCAGCTCATAATAGGCGGCCACGACCTTGAGCGTGCCGCCCTTGACGGCGTCGGCGATGACCGGCGAGGACTCCGTCAGCAGCTTCGCCTGGATCTGCGCGTTGGCCTTGATCGATGTCTCGAAATCGCCGCCCGCCGCGTCCACCGCCGGGCGAATATAGCGATAGAGCGCGCTGATCTGGCCCGGCGCCGCCTTGGCCGCGATCGCGGCCTTGACCGCGCCGCAGGCGGAATGGCCCAGCACCATCAGCACGCGGGTGCCGAGCACGGCCACGCCATATTCGATGCTGGCGATGATCTCCGATGTCGCGATGTTGCCGGCGACACGGTTGACGAAGACATGGCCGATGCTCTGGTCGAACAGCAGCTCGACCGGCACGCGGGAATCGGCGCAGGACAGCACCGAGGCGAAGGGCTCCTGCTTCTCCGCCGTGCTCGCCTGCAGCTCCGCCAGATCGTCCTCGAAGAAGGTCAGCTTGCCGCTGATGAAGCGCCGGTTGCCGTCCATCAGCGCCTGCAGCGCCTCGTCGGGCGACTTCGTGCTTTGCGCCCGTGCGGGCCGCGGCGCGGCCGTCTCGAGGGCGGCGCCGAGCAGCAGGCCGGCGGCACCCGCGGCCATGCCGCGGCGCAGGAGGCGGCGGCGGGAGAGGCCCGCGGTAACGGGTTCGCTCTTCTGCGAGATGTCGCTGTCCTCGCCATGGCCGGAGCAAAGTCCCTGGCAGAGGCAGAAGCGAGGCGCTGGACCGCCATCCGGCCCTGTCGATTCGATCATCGGAAATCCCCCTTCGAGCCCACGTCCCGAGCGAGCGGGCATCGGGGCCCGAGACTGACCCTGACCGGCTCGTCCCGCAAGACGGCGCATGATCGCGGCACTCGGAATCCGGCCCCGCATGGACAGGCCGCCCGGGCCCTCCTAGACTCCGCCGGGACCGCTGCCGCAACAGGATCTGTCGCTTGCATCATGGCCTTTGAAGGCGCCCTCCTTGGATGATGTCGCGCCACGGCCGCGGCCGCGCCTTCCCGCGCTCGCGGATCTGTCGCTGGGGGCCAAGTTCGTGGGCCTCACCGCCGGACTGATCCTCCTCCTGTCGGTGACGGCCTTCATCTCGCTGCGCAGCTCGGCCGAGACGGTGCGCGAGCTGCGGATCGTCGTCGATCGCGCCATCCCCGCCTATGGCGCGCTCGCGCGCAGCCATATCCGCTCGCTG
This sequence comes from uncultured Alphaproteobacteria bacterium, assembly GCA_963696655.1. Classification (GTDB taxonomy): domain Bacteria; phylum Pseudomonadota; class Alphaproteobacteria; order Dongiales; family Dongiaceae; genus Hypericibacter. The sequence goes on along the minus strand of CAVOLB010000159.1, from coordinate 10,779 downwards.
GAGCAGGGGCTGGAGCTGCGGCGCGCGCTGCTGCTGGCCGAGGACCCCGCGGCGTCCGACGACGCGATCGCGCGTCGCGAGGAGGCCTTCCTCGCGGCCCAGACGAGCTTCCGGCGGGAGCTCGCCGAGGCGAAGGCGCTGCTCGAGGACCAGCGGCTCAGTTTCTCGTCCGAGAAGGCGGTGGCGGGTCTCGCCCGCCTGGGAGAGTCGCTCCCGGCCCTCGAGGCGCTGGCTGAAAGCTATCAGGCGGACGCGACCGCCTGCCTCGCCGCCGCCACGGCCCGGTCCCTGGCCGAGGCGCAGGCCTGTCTGCCGGCCGTGGACGGGCTGCGCGACCGGCTGAGCGCCGGGCTCGAGGACGCGCGGGCCGGCATGTTCGCCGCGCTGCAGGGCATGGCGGAGGATGTGGAGGCGCGCCAGGCCCGGGCGGAATTGGCGGTGACCGCCGTCTTCGTCCTCTCCTCCATTCTGGGCCTCGGCGTCGCCGCCTTCGCCGCCGTGCGGCTGATCCGCGCGATCCGGTCGCTGATGCATGGGGCGGAATTGGTCGAGCGCGGCAATCTCGAGGCGCGCATCGAGATGAAACGGCGCGACGAGATCGGCAGGCTGGCCTCCTCCTTCAACCGCATGACCGAGGGCCTGCGCATGCGCGAGCGCATCCGCGAGATGTTCGGCCGATATGTGGATCCGCGCATCGCCGAGCAGCTGATCGAGGCGCGCGACCAGCCGGACGAGCGCGGCCATCGGCGCGATGTGGCGGTGCTGTTCTGCGACCTCGCCGGCTTCACGAATTTGAGCGAGCGGGTCGAGGCCGAGAAGCTGGTCGAGTTCCTCAACGCCTATTTCTCGCGGCTGGCGAAGGAGATCGCCGCGACCGACGGCGTCATCGACAAATATATTGGCGACGCGGTCATGGCCTATTGGTGCCCGCCCTTCGTGCCGGAAACCGAGGAGGCGCCACGCGCCGCCGACGCCGCGCTGCGCTGCCTCGAGCAGGTGTCCGCGCTCGCCGCCGACGCGCGCGCGATCTTCGGCGCGGACGGCGGAGGAAGCAGCGGCGGCGGGAGCAGCGGCGGCGGGAGCAGCGGCGGCGGAAGCAGCGGCGGCGGAAGCAGCGGCGGCGGAAGCAGCGGCGACAGCGGCGCGGGCTATGAGCCGCAGATCCGCATCGGCATCGCCAGCGGCCCCGGCATCACCGGCAGCATCGGCGCCGAGGCGCGCCGCAACTACACCGTCATCGGCGACACGGTGAACCTCGCCTCGCGCATCGAGGGCGCCAACAAGCTCTATGGCACCTCCAACCTCATCGACGGCCGCACCGCCGCGGCGCTCGAAGCCACATTCGAGTTGCGCGAGATCGACCGCGTGCTGCTGCCGGGCATCGACGCACCGCAAGCGCTGTTCGAGATCGTGGGGCGCAAGGGCGCGGTGACGGCGGCGGCGAGCGCGCTCGGCGCGGCCTACGCCCAAGGCCTCGCCGCCTATCGGCGCAGCGACTGGGCAGCGGCGAGCGAGGGTTTCGCGGAGGCCCTACGCCTCGCGCCCGCGGACGGGCCGTCGCTCGCGATGCAGCTGCGGACCGAGACGCTGGCCGCGATGCCGGCGGAGGCGGGCGGGTTCAGCGGGGTCTGGCGGATTGGGAAGGAGGATATGGTTTAGCGATGTGATTTTAGACCCGCGATAGCGCGATGCATCGAAGCATAACAGCAGCGGGTTAGATCGTGTTCGTGGATCTAGAGGATCATAGATTGTGACAATCGAGGCATGTTAGGGGTCTTAGAGTTCTAACTCATAAAGCTGTGCGCCTTTCAAGGTCTCGCCAAGCGTCGCGTGAGACGACGGATGTGGGCGACGAGGATCCAGGCCACGGCGCTTTCGATGGTGGCTTCGAAGTCCTTGGCGAGGCGGCGACATCGGCCGAGCCAGGCGAAGGTGCGTTCGACCACCCATCGGCGAGGCAGCAACTCGAAGCCCTTGGCGGCGTCGGAGCGCTTGATGATTTCGAAGGTCCATTGACCAAGCGCGGCCATGGCGTCGCGTAGCTTGTCGCCACCATAGCCGCCATCGGCGAACACATGGCGCAGCCACGGGTAGAGAGAGCGGATCGACATCAGCACGTCGGGCGCGCCATCGCGATCCTGGATATCCGCAGCGTGAACCTGCACCCCGACCAGGCAGCCCTCGGTATCGGTGACGATATGGCGTTTGCGGCCTTTGATCTTCTTGGCGGCATCGAAGCCTCGTGGCCCGCCACACTCGGTGCTCTTCACAGACTGGCTGTCGATCACCCCCGCCGTGGGGCTGGCCTCTCGCCCGACCCTCTCGCGCAGGGCCGTGACCAGCATGTGGTTGATGTGCGCCAGTAAGCCTTTGTGCGACCAGGCGTAGAAGTAGCTCTGCACCGTCGAGTAGGGCGGGAACTCCTTGGGGATCGCGCGCCATTGGCAGCCGGTCGAAGCCATGTACAGGATCGCCTCCACCACCGAGCGCAGATTTGTCTTTCTCGGCCGCCCCAGTTTGGAAGCCATCGGCATCAAGGGCGCGATCAACGCCCATTCCGCATTCGTCAGGTCGCTTGCGTATCGCAAGGCATCGCGCCGATAGTGCGGTCGGGTGGTTTCAGTCCAGGCCATCGTGATCTCCATTGAGATTCGCAACCCAACGGAATCACAACCGATTGAAATCACCCAACTCCTTTTTCAGTCAGCCTCTCAACCGCATCCACCCATGTCTTGCATTCTTCCGGCAGACTGCACGATAGCCTTCGGAAAACAAACTAACGATACGATAACTCAGCCGAACGTCGATCTTGTCGGTTTCGCTACCGGCGGTGGCAAAGGATGGTTTCTTACTCATATGGAATCACTACCATATCCCTATCCGTTCGAGATCAACCTTCCTGCGATCCCGCGCACAATAGTCCTGGCCCGAGCCCCCAGATCCGCCAGGAGCATCTCGATTTTAAACCATATATCGTGCGCCTGTGTGATGTCACATCGCCTATTAGGATCCCCTGCTAACCCCTTCTCCACCCTTCCCCGCGAGACTACATCTTCGTCATGATCCCGACTCTCCCCCTGCCCGACCGGACCGTGCTGCTCGATGGCGGCATGGGGCGCGAGCTGCGCAATCGCGGGGTGCCGATCCTCGACACCATCTGGTCGGCCAACGGGCTGATCGTGGCGCCGGACACGGTGCGCCGGGTGCATGAGGACTACATCGCGGCCGGGGCCGAGATCATCACCACCAACAGCTACGGCATCATCCGCGCCGAGCTCGCCAAGGAAGGGATCGAGCATCGGACGGCCGAGCTCAATCACATCGCGGGCGCGCTGGCGCAGGAGGCGCGCGACCGCTCGGGACGCAAGGTCTTCATCGCGGGCTCATTGCCTCCGTTGAGAGGCAGCTACCGGCCCGACCGGGTCGGGAGCTTCGCCGAGATCGAGCCGCTCTATGAGGAGCAGGCCTCGCTGCTGGCGCCCTATTGCGACGTGATGCTGTGCGAGACCATGTCGAGTGCTTCCGAGGCCGTCGCGGCCGCGACCGCCGCCGCCCGGACGGGGCTGCCGGTCTGGGTGAGCTGGACGCTGCATGAGGACAATTCGGGGCGGCTGCGCTCGGGCGACACCGTGACCGAAGCCGCCGAGGCGATCGCGCATCTGCCCGTCTCGGCCTTCCTGGTCAATTGCTGCAGCCCGGAGAGCATCACCGCCGCCATGCCGGCGCTGGCGCGGCTTCCGGGCGGAATCGTGGGCGGCTATGCCAACGCCTTCCAGCCGGTGCCGCCCGACTGGGACATGGAGCGGGACGGGCTTCTCGCCTTGCGCGACGACCTCGATCCGGAGTCCTATGCGCATCATGCCCAGCACTGGCATGCGGCCGGCGCCAGGATCGTCGGCGGCTGCTGCGGCACCGGGCCGGCGCATATCGCGCGGCTCAAGGCCCTGACGGAGACGAAACGATGAGTGCCTCGACCAGGCGCCCGACCATCGGCGTGACGCTCGATTCCGAGGAGCCGGGCGGCTACTCGAAATTCCCCTGGTATGCCGCGCGGCAGAACTATGCCGACGCCGTGGTGAAGGCGGGCGGACTGCCCTTGTTCCTGCCGCATGAGCCCGACCAGGTGGAGGACTATCTGGCGCTGATCGACGGGCTCGTCGTCACCGGCGGCGCCTTCGACATCGACCCGGCGCTGTTCGGCGCGGCCGAGAAGCATCCGACCGTGAAGCTCAAGGGCCGGCGCACCCAGTTCGAGTGGAAGATCACCCAGCGCGCGGTCGAGAGCGACCTGCCCGTGCTCGGCATCTGCGGCGGGCAGCAATTGCTGAACGTCGTGCTCGGCGGCACGCTGATCCAGCATATCCCCGACGAGGTCCAGACGCCGCTCGCCCATGAGCAGCCCAACCCGCGCGACGAGCCGGGCCACAGCGTCAAGGTCGAGACAGGCACGCTTCTCCACAGGATCACGGGTGCCGCCTCGCTCGAGGTCAACAGCGCGCACCACCAGGCCGCCAAGGCCGTGGGTCCGGGCGTCAGGATCAACGCCACCGCCGAGGACGGCGTGATCGAAGGCATCGAGGACCCGCGCCACCGCTTCGTGCTCGGCGTGCAGTGGCACCCGGAGTTCTCGATCAGCAGCGGGGACGAGAAGATCTTCCGGGCGTTCATCGAGGCGGCGCGGTAGGGGCGGGCGCATCAATCTCCATCCCCTCCCCCCTTGATGGGGGAGGGTTAGGGAGGGGCTGGGGGAAGTGAGATCCCTTCCTATTTCTCGTCACGGTGCTGCGGCAGGAAGAAGCGCGCGCTTCTTGAGTTCAGCCGCTATGCTGCGGCTCGCGGCAGCCGCTTCGCCCTTTCTTGAAGCGACCCCCCTCCCTCACCCTCCCCCACAAGGGGGGAGGGGATCGTTTTTCTGTGATCGAGTCTCGATGTTCCCTGACGCCGACAAGCCCGACTTTCCGCCTGACGACCCCGCCGACGCCGCCCCCCCGACTTCATCGGCCAAGGCGGGCGAGCGGATCGCCAAGCGCCTTGCCCGCGCGGGGCTCTGCTCGCGGCGCGATGCGGAGCGGTGGATCGCGGAGGGGCGCGTCACGGTCGACGGGCACAGGCTCTCGAGCCCGGCCCTCAACGTCACCGACGCGTCGCGCATCCTGGTCGACGGCAAGCCGATCCCGGTCAAGACGCCGACCCGGCTCTGGCGTTACAGCAAGCCGCGCGGGCTCCTCACCACCAACCGCGATCCCGAGGGACGGCGCACCATCTTCGACGAGCTGCCGAAGGAGCTGCCGCGCGTCATCACCATCGGCCGGCTCGACTACAATTCCGAGGGGCTGCTGCTGCTCACCAACGACGGCGAGCTCGCGCGCAAGCTGGAGCTGCCCTCGACCGCCTGGGCCCGGCGCTATCGCGTGCGCGTCAATGGCGATGTCGATCCGGCGACGCTCGGCAGCCTCGCGAAGGGCATCACGATCGACGGCGTGCGCTACGGCGCGATCGACGCGCAGCTCGACCGGCAGCAGGGCGACAATGCCTGGATCACCATGTCGCTGACCGAGGGCAAGAACCGCGAGGTGCGGCGCATCTGCGAGCATATGGGCTGGCAGGTGAGCCGCCTCATCCGTATCGCCTACGGCCCGTTCCAGCTCGGACTGCTCGAGCCCGGCGGCGTCGAGGAAGTCTCGCCGCGGGTGGTCAAGGAGCAGATGGGAGACGGTGCCGGCGGCGCCGCGACCGCGGCCGAGAAGCGCCGCCTGCGCGAAGAGACCCATGACGAGAAGCGCCGGCTGAAGCGCGAGGAGGCGCAAGGGCAGGCGCCGAAGAAGCTGCGGCCCGGCAAGCGCGACCGCGACGCCAAACATGCCGGCGCCCGGACCGGGAACACGCGCGGCGCCACGGCCCCGCGGCGCGAGGAGCGCCTTCCTTCGCCGGCCAAAGCGGGCTTCGAGAAGGCGGGCAAGCAGGCGCGCCCGTCTGCCAGGCCCGAACGTCCCTTCGAGCCGCGCGACCGCGAGGCGCGCGGCAAGCGCGGCGAGCGCCGCCTCGAGACGGTCGAGGAGAATTTCGAGACGCGCGAGGCGCGCTCCTTCGTGAAGCGCGACCATCGTCCCGCGGCGGCCAAGCCCGGCTATGCCCAGACCGGCCCCGGATTCGAGAAGCGCGAGCCGCGCCAGGGCAGCTTCGGCCTGCCGTCGCCGCGAAACCGCGACGAGGGAAAGACGGGCGCGCGCCACGGAAAAGCCGGCAAGCCCGGCGGCAAGCCGGAGCGAGGCGCGGCAACATCGGATCGCGCCCAGGTCAAACGCGGCGCCGCCCGATCCGAGACGCGCCAGGACCGCCCCGCGCCGCGCGACGCCGCAGCGAAGCGACCGATGAATGACAGGGACGCGAAGCGGCCGGCGGGCGGGAAGCCTTTCAAGAAAGACCGCCGCGGCAAGCCCGGCGGCGGTGGCGGCGCGAAGCCGGGCCATGCGCATCGTCGGCGGCCGTCTTAGGGGCCGCGCGCTGGCGGCGCCCGAGGGCGACGCCATCCGCCCGACCTCGGACCGCGCGCGCCAGTCGCTCTTCAACATCCTCGAGCATGGCGCGCCGGCCAAGGCCGGCCTCATGCTACGCGACGCGATCGTGCTCGACGTCTTCTGCGGCACCGGCGCCTTCGGCCTCGAGGCCCTGTCGCGCGGCGCCGCCAAGGCGATCCTGATCGACAACGACGCCGGCGCCATCGCGCTCGCGCGCGGCAACGCGATGGCGCTGGGCGAGATCGCGCGGGTGAGCCTGCGCCAGGCGGACGCGGCCAAACCCGGCGCCGCGCCGGCCGCCGCGGCCCTCGCCTTCCTCGACCCGCCCTATGGCAAGGGCCTCGCCGCGCCCGCCCTGGCGGCCCTCGCCCGCGAAGGCTGGCTGGCACCGGGCGCCATCGCCGTGATCGAGACCGCGACGGTCGAGGACCTCGCCCCGCCCGAAGGCTTCACCACGCTGGACGAACGGCGCTACGGCAAGGCGAAGCTGACGTTCCTGAAATTCTCCTGATCGTTTCGCTCTGATTCGAAGCTTCGAGCGGGATTGACGATCGACAACGGCGTTTCTTCTTGAAGCAACCCCTCCCCCTACCCCCTCCCGCAAGGGGAGGGGGCGTGATCCATTTTTTCTAGCCCCCTCCCCTTGCGGGAGGGGGCAGGGGGAGGGGAACAACAGTCAGGTCGCGTCAGCGGCCTTCCGCATCCCGCATGAACATAATTTGTCCCGGCGCCGCTTGACCGGGCTGGCGGCGGGACACTAGCCTCGCCCCGGGGTTCGAGTTGGGGGACGTCATCATCATGGCCAGGCTGGGTCGGCGGCTCGCCTTCGGGTTGAGCGTGGCGTTGCTTGCCCTGGCCCTGCCCGGCCTCGCTCGCCCGGCGCTGGCCGGCGAGCAGCTCTTCGTCGCCATCCCCAGCGGCTGGGACGAGGCCTGGCGCCATGAAGACACCACCCAGACCATCGTCGAATATCTGCCGAAGGGCCAGTCGGTCACCGATTGGACCGACATGGTCACGGTCCAGGAGTTCCCCGGGACCCAGCTCGATCCCGGCCATTATCTCGACCGGGTGGTCGCGGCCTTCGGCGCCGGCTGCCAGGCGACCCGGCATGAGGGGCCGCGGTCGAGCGGGGAGAACGGCTATTTGGTGGCGCTCGCCTATGTCGAATGCAAGGGCCCCGACCCGGGCAAGGCCGCGCCGGGCGTCCTGCTCAAGACCGTCGAGTTCCTGGCGATCAAGGCGATCCAGGGCGTGAAGTCGCTCCATGTGGTGCAGCGCGCCTGGCATGGCGACGACGAGACCCAGCATCCGCTGCAGCAGGCGAACGCCAAGGACTGGGTCGCGGTGGTGCGCGACGCCGAGCTCTGCGACCTCGCCGACACCGCCCGCACCTGCCGCACCATCGGACGCACGGGCGGACTGCAGTAGCGCGCGAGGTCGGTGCTGTCGACACTTCTCTCTCAACATCACACATTGCAGCAAGTACCCCTCACCCTACCCCCTAAGTCGATGTGATCGCTTCGCTCAGCTTCTAAGCTTCGAGCGAGATCGACGCCAACCACGCCCCCTCCCCTTGCGGGCTACTGGATTCACACATCATGGTCGTTGACCTGATAGCAACGTCCGAGGAGGTTGGCGCCCCGTTTTCTGGCTTGGAATTCGAGCCATCCGGCGAGCATGACGACCGGCCCTGGCTTTCCGTAGTAGCCGGTCCATCCGCCGAGACGGGCACAGACCCAGGCCGCATAGGCGAGCGAGCCTTTGGGGTGGGGGTTCTTCTGTCGCTGGGTCTTGCCTTCGAGCTGGGCGCAGCAGGCTTCGAGCAGAGGAATATCCCCAGGCTCGAAGGCATCGCTCACGGGCCGCAGCGGCCCGGTTCCGCCATCGCGCGCGTGGACCAGTTGCTGGATGCAGACGGCCGCGATCAAGGTCGCTGTCACGAGCCGGTTACGCGGCCTGGGCTCCTCGATACGGATATCCTCGATGTCGAAGCCCTCGGTCTTGAGCGTGCGGAACATCTGCTCGATGGCCCAGCGTCGCCGGTAGAGCTCAGCCACGGTCCAAGCTTCCGCCGCGTTGGTCACGCCATGGGTGGTCAGAAGCCTCCAATGGACCGCGGCCTCACCCGGCGGCGGATCGATCTCGCGAATGTCGACGAGGTTCAAAGCAACGCTCGCCGGCAGGCCGGCGCGCAGGCCGTTCTTCGGTCGGGCCAGCGCTACGGTCATGAAGCGGGCCTCTATCCTCGCTGTCCGTCGCTTGCGCCCGGGCTTGGCCGGCAAGTCCAGTTCGGCCTGCCCGGCTGCGGGCGCGGCATCGATCGCTCCAAACAGCGCCCGACCATCCTCCAGACTGCGGTCATGGGCCGCTCGCACCAGAAGCTCAACCCTCTCCGGACGCAGGGCGAACGCTTCAAAGATGTCGCTCTCCCGATCGGCGATCACCGTCACGCAGGCCGCGCCGGCGCATACCGAGGCCGCCTGATCGGCCCCTTCCAGCCAGCGGAAGCTCTCCTTCTCCTCGATCGCCGCCGCCCGGCGCCCCGCCCGCCGGCCCCCATCCCGTTCCAGAAACTGGCCATCGATCAGCCCCAGGATCGCGCCATCCTGGGCATCTACAGCCAGCACCACATGCAGATAGTCGCCTCCCCCGCCTTCTGAACGCAGCACCGTCGTGTCCTGGATCGCCAGGACAGGCCGCCCAACACAGCGCTCAGCCGTCCGCTCGGCGGCTTGCGTCAACATCTCCGTGCAGGTCACCGCATCGTTGCGCAGAAACCGCGTCAGGCGTATCTCCCCCGCCCGATTGCCACCCAGCCGGCGCACCCGCAGCTTTCGGCCACCCAACGCGATAAGGCGGGCCAAAAGAAAGGCCCCCCTTTTTCCAGGCGGCGGTCGCCAAACTGCCCCAACCGAAGCTCCATGCCGTCCTCCATCTCCAAACAACGACACGGAATCAGACCCCCTCACGCTCTGCAACCGCGATGTGTGAATGCCGTAGCCCCGGCGGGAGGGGGTAGGGGGAGGGGAACCAGTGTCAGGGAGCGAAGCGACCTTCCGCCTCTCACCGCCGCCCGAACAGCCGCTCGATGTCGGCGAGCTTGAGCTCCACATAGGTGGGGCGGCCGTGATTGCATTGGCCGGAATGAGGCGTTGCTTCCATCTGGCGCAGGAGGGCGTCCATCTCGGGCTGGGTCAGGCGCCGCCCCGCGCGCACGCTGCCATGGCAGGCCATGGTGCCGCAGACATGCTCGAGCCGCTCCTTCAGCGACAGCGCCTCGCCCATCGCGGCCAGCTCGTCGGCCAGGTCGCGCACCAGGCCCTTGGCGTCGGTCGGGCCCAGCATCGCCGGCAGCTCGCGCACCACGACGGCGCCCGGCCCGAAGCCCTCGATCACGAGACCCAGCTCGGCCAGCTCGGGCGCGCGCGCGACCAGGCGCGCGACCGCGGGCTCCTCCAGCTCGACCACTTCCGGAATGAGCAGGCCCTGCCGCGCCACGCCGGTCTCGGCCAGCGCCTGCTTCATGCGCTCATAGACCAGCCGCTCATGGGCCGCATGCTGGTCGACGATGACGATGCCGTCCGCCGTCTGCGCCACGATATAGGTCTCGTGCAGCTGCCCGCGCGCGACGCCCAGCGGATAGGCGCTGTCGGGTGCCGCCGCCTCGGCCTCGCCGAGGTTCCGCGCCGAAGGCCGGTCGAAACCGTCCAAGGGCGCAAAGGCCTGCGCCGCCGCTTCGGCCAGGCGATGCGGCAGCGTGCCGCCGCGAGCGCCGCCATAGGTCCCCTGGAAGAAGCGCGAAGGCGCGCCGCCGCCGGCAAAGGCCGGCTCCGATCCCAGCGCGCCGCCAAAGCCCGAGCCCGCCTGCAGCGCGCCCAGCGCCGCCTGCGCCACGGTGGTCGAGGCGCGATGGCCGGCCTCGGCCAGCGCATGGCGGATGGCGCCGACGATGAGGCCGCGCACCAGCCCCGGATCGCGGAAGCGCACCTCGGCTTTGGCAGGATGGACGTTCACATCGACCTCCTCGGGCGGCAGCTCGAGGAACAGCGCCACCAGCGGATGGCGGTCGCGGGCGAGGAAATCCTGATAGGCGCCGCGCACGGCGCCTTGCAGCAGCCGGTCGCGCACCGGCCGGCCATTGACGAAGAGGAACTGCTGATCGGAGGTCGCGCGGTTCAAGGTCGGCAGGCCGGCATGGCCGGTGAGGCACAGGCCCTCGCGCCGCGCATCGAGCGCCAGCGCGTTCTCCTGGAAGTCGCGG
>CAVOLB010000158.1:0-5885 GCA_963696655.1 uncultured Alphaproteobacteria bacterium | reverse complement strand
GCGATCGCCGACAATATCGGCCTGCCCGTCTCGAGCATCAACAGCACTTACAACAACAGCGGCACCATCGGTCCCCAGGACGGCGACATCCAGATCGCGCTGACCAAGGATCACCGGCCGACCGAAGAATACATCGCCGCGCTGCGCGAACAACTGCCGCGCGCGTTCCCGGGCGTCACTTTCTCGTTTCTGCCGGCCGATATCGTCAGCCAGATTCTCAACTTCGGTGCACCCGCGCCGATCGATGTGCAGATTCGTGGTCCCAAACTGGATGCCAACTACGCCTACGCGCGCGAGCTGCTGCACCGGATTCGGGATGTGCCCGGCGTAGCGGACGCGCGCATCCAGCAATCCCAGCGTTATCCGGCACTGAAGATCGACATGGATCGCGCGCGCGCCCAGCAGGTCGGGGTGACGGCGCGTGATGTCACCAACAGCATGGTGCTTTCACTGGTGGGCTCCAGTCAGATCGCCCCCACGTTCTGGCTGAATCCCGCCAACGGCGTGTCCTATCCGATCGCCGCGCAGGTGCCGCAATACCGGCTCGGCTCACTGGCCGATCTCGAAAGCCTGCCGATCTCGGCGCTGGGCGGCGGTACGCAGATTCTCGGCGGCGTCGCCAGCATTTCGCGCGGCATGACCGATGCGGTGATCACGCACCGCGACATCCTGCCGGTCGTCAACATCTTTGCGACGCCGCAGGATCGCGATCTCGGCGCCGTTGCCTCCGACATCCGGAAGATTATCGCCGACGCCGCCGGCGCGGCGCCGAAGGCGACCACGGTGCCCCGCCACGCTCAGATCGATGGCGGCCGTCTCGGCCGGCGCCAGCGGGGCCGCCTTCGGCTCGGCCAGGCGCCGGCGCACCGGCTTGGGCAGGGGCCCGCGCTCGAGCCGAAGCCGCGCCACCGCGCCATAACCCAGATAGGCGTTGATGCGCTCGATCAGCTGCGGCTCCAGATGCTGCAGCTCGAGCGCGATGGCGCCGGCCACCCGCAGATGGAGCGTGCCGTCGCGCCGCTCGCGGCCGGCGAAGGCGAGCTTGATCGGCAGGGTGGAGTCGGCGATCTGGTCGCCCACGATCGCGGTCCAGTCCGTCACCAGCCCGCCCTCGGCCAGGCCCCGCTTGCCGAGCGCCTTGCCGGCGATGCGGGGCAAGGACGCGGCCAGGGCCTGCATCCGCCCTTTGCGCGGCGCGTCCTCGATCATGGGTTTTGCGGCGTCGGTGTCGTCGGCCATGGCGCCTGGAGGAAGTGGGATCGGTCGCGGTGTGGGCCCGCTCTTGCGCGAGCTGCCGCCGCCGCCGCAGTGTAGCCCCTCGCCATGCCCCGCGACCATGCTTCCGCACGTCCGAGCCAGGATCCCAGCGCCGAGCGCCTTGTCGCGACGGCGCCGGCCCTGCTCGCCTGGTACGACCGCCATCGCCGCGAGCTGCCCTGGCGCGCGAGGCCGGGCGAAACGCCGCATCCTTATCGCGTCTGGCTCAGCGAGGTCATGCTGCAGCAGACCACGGTGGTGACGGTCGGGCCCTATTATGCGCGCTTCCTGGAGCGCTGGCCGACGGTCGAGGCCCTGGCGGCGGCCGGGCTCGACGAGGTGCTGCATGCCTGGCAGGGGTTGGGTTATTACGCCCGGGCGCGCAACCTCCATCGCTGCGCCAAGGCGGTTGCGGCCGGGCATGGCGGGCGCTTTCCCTCGAGCGAAGAAGGTCTGCTGACCTTGCCTGGGATCGGCGGCTATACCGCGGCCGCGGTGGCGGCGATCGCCTTCGGCGCCAAGGCGACGCCGGTCGACGGCAATATCGAGCGGGTGGTGGCGCGGCTGTTCGCCGTCGAGACGCCGCTGCCGGCGGCCAAGCCCGAATTGAAACGGCTGGCGGCCCAACTCACGCCCGAAACCCGCGCCGGCGATTTCGCGCAAGCCATGATGGACCTGGGCGCCACGGTTTGCCGACCCAAGGCGCCGCTCTGCCTCACCTGCCCGCTGACAGCGCTCTGCGCGGCGCGCGCGCAAGGGATCGCCGAAACCCTGCCGCGCCGCAGCCCCAAGCGCGCCCGGCCGCAGAAACATGGCGTGGTGTTCTGGATCCGGCGCGCCGACGGCGCCGTGTTGCTGCGAAAGCGCGCCGAAGAGGGCTTGCTGGGCGGTCTCATGGAGTTTCCCTCGACCGATTGGCGCGAAGCCGCCTGGAGCGCCGCGGCGGCGATCAATTCGGCGCCTGCCAAGGCCGATTGGCGCGCCTTGCCCGGCGTGGTCGAGCATGGCTTCACCCATTTCGACATCGATCTCACGCTTCTGGTCGGCGAGGTGCCAGCCCGCACGAAGCTCGAAGGGCTGTGGGTACGGCCGGAGGAATTCGGCGGCCAAGCGTTGCCGACCCTGATGAAGAAGGTGGCGCGCCACGCGCTGGCGGCGCTCGAAGACGGCGCGCCCGTGCGGAAGACGCTGGCAAAGGCCGCAAAGAAAAAGGCCTCATCCTGACCTGTCGGCAGGATGAGGCCCAGTTACACCCCTAGTCACTTTTTACAGTCCTAGACACGTCTCTCGCCGCTTGGCGCGCGGCGACCCTGCCGGCCGGGAGGGCGTTGGCGCGCCCGTCCCGCCGGATCAGCTCATGAAAGCTCGGCGCGCAGGCGCTGGCGCAGGAAGTCGATCGGCACCAGCTTGCCTTCCATGCGCAGGCACCAGAACTGCCAGCCATTGCAGGCGGGCGCTCCTTGCACCGCGGCTCCCACCTGATGGATCGAGCCGCGATGGTCGGCCGAGATCAGCGTGCCGTCGGCGCGCACCTTGGCGGTCCATTGATTGTTCGGGCTGACCAGCAGGTCGCCCGGATGCAGGAGGCCGCGCTCGACCAGCCAACCGAAGGGAATCCGCGGCTCCTCGCGCTTGGAGGGCGTCGCCATCAGCGACACGTCCTCGACGGGCCGCACCTTGGAGAGGCGCTTGCGGGCGACCTCGACATAGGCGCGCTCGCGCTCGATGCCGATATAGTGCCGGCCCAGCCGCTTGGCGACGACGCCGGTCGTCCCGGTGCCGAAGAACGGATCGAGCACCACGGCGCCGGGCCTGGTGGCGGCCAGGATCACCCGGTGCAGCAGCGCCTCGGGCTTCTGGGTCGGATGCGCCTTGTTGCCGTTCTCGTCCTTGATCCGCTCGCCGCCATTGCAGATCGGCAGCAGCCAGTCGCTGCGCATCTGCAGGTCGTCGTTCAGCGACTTCATCGCATCGTAATTGAAGCAATAGCGGGCATCGGCGTCCTTGGCGCACCAGATCATGGTCTCATGCGCATTGGTGAAGCGCCGGCCGCGGAAGTTCGGCATCGGGTTGGTCTTGCGCCAGACCACGTCGTTCAGGATCCAGAAGCCCAGATCCTGGAGCGAGGCACCGACGCGGAAGATGTTGTGGTAGCTGCCGATGACCCAGATGGTGCCGTCGGGCTTCAGGATCCGGCGCGCGGCCTTGAGCCAGTCGGCGGTGAAGCGGTCATAGGTCGCGAAATCCGCGAACTTGTCCCAGGCTTCCTCGACGCCGTCGACCTTGCTGTTGTTCGGCCGGTGGAGATCGCCCTGGAGCTGCAGGTTGTAGGGCGGATCGGCGAAGATCATGTCGACGCTCTCGGGCGGGAGCGAGTTCATCACCCGGATCGAATCGCCCTCGACGATGCGATCGAGCGGCGGGGCCGCGACCGGCTCCAGTTCCGCCGTGGCCGCATCCATCCCTGCGGCACGACCCTTGATCGTGCGGCTACCCTTGGTCATCGGCGTCCCCCAAACCCTTCCCAAAATCTGGGCCGAGCATGGAGTCGCCGAGTCCGCCGGTCAAGAGTCTTCTTGTTGATTCAATCGCTTAAAAGAGAAAGCTGAGAAACTGGACTAAAGCTGCGACGATGTTCAGGGGTAGCCCCAAGATGTAGTAGGGCAGTGCGGTGCTCAGGCGTCGCGTAGCCCGCATTATGCGCCCAGCCATAGCCCGGATAGCGCCGGTCGAGCTCCGCCATATGCCGGTCGCGCGCCACTTTGGCCAGGATCGAGGCGGCCGCGATCGAGAGCGAAAGCCCGTCGCCGCCGATGACGGCGCGGGCCGGGCAGGCGAGCTGCCGGGGCAGCTTGTCGCCGTCGATCAGCGCGTAAGCCGGCGCCACCGCGAGGCCCATGACCGCGCGCGTCATGGCGAGCAGGCTCGCCTGGAGAATGTTGATCCGGTCGATCTCCTCGACGCTGGCCTGCGCCACCGCCGACGTCACGGCATTGGCCAGGATCCAGCCCGACAGTTCCTCGCGCGTCTCGGCGTTCAGCTTCTTGGAATCGTCGATCGCGCGGGCGATCTTCCGCGGCGTGCGCTCCCTATCGAGGATGACGGCGGCCGCGAAGACCGGCCCCGCCAAGGGACCGCGCCCCGCCTCGTCTATGCCGGCGACGGGCGACAAGGCCGCCTCGATCTCCAGTTTGAAATGTGGCATCGCCCTCGAATCGCTCCCCGCTGTCCGATGCGGCTGCCAGAATGTCGCCATGACCGGGGAAGCGCAACGAGATCGACTTTTCAGCCTCATCGCGGCCGATGAAACGGCGATGGCGGTGCTGCGTCTGGCCCGTTCGCTCGATCTGCCGGATTGGGCGATCGGCGCGGGCTTCCTGCGCAACCGGCTGTGGGACGATCTCACCGGCGCTATGACCCGCTCGCCCGCCGACGATATCGATCTGCTCTATTTCGATGCGGGCGATCCCGAGGGGTGCGGCGAGGCGGCGATCGAAGCGCGGCTGGCGCAGGCGCGTCCCGATCTCGTCTGGCAGGCGCGCAACCAGGCCCGCATGCATCTGAAGAATGGCGATCCACCCTATGCCGGCACGGCGGATGCCATTCGCTATTGGTTGGAAACCTGTACAGCCATCGCGGTACAGCTCGAGCCGGATGATCGTATGACCTTGATTGCGCCCTATGGGCTCGACGATCTCTTCGCCCTGGTCTGCCGCCCGACGCCGGCGGGCGTTCGCCGAGCCGAAGCCTATCGCGCGCGCGTGACGGCCAAGGCCTGGGGCCGCCGCTGGCCGGAGTGCCGGATCGAATAGGGCCTCAGCGCGGACGACGGCTGTCAGGATCGCTCGCGACGTCCGGCTGTTCTTCCGTGTCCTGCTCGATATGGGCGCTGTAGACGCTGGCATCCTGCCCCGCACGGTCGCTGACGAAGATGAGACCCATCAGCACCATCGTCAGCGCGACCGTCACCAGCGTGCCGATGAAGAGCGCGGCGATGCCGTTGCCGCTGAGGCCGAGATCCGCGACAGACACGAACAGGATCAGCCCGAGGACTACGAGGGCGAGCACGCCGGCGCAGATGGCGACATAGGTGCGGAGCCATCCCATCGTGGTCTCCTCCTCCGCCACTCGACGTCAAGGCGGGCAGACATGCGCGCCTCGAGGCGGTTCGGCTGGCCTTATGGGCGCTGGCTGTCGCCCGCGTCTATCACATTACCACCGTGATCGCGGGCTCCGCCGAAGCCGTCGGGCCCCGCGACGGCAGCGCCTCTTCCAGCATGCCCTCCGCGATCTCGCGCTCGCCCATGATGGTCAGGCTGGCGCCATGTTTGGTCAGATGCTCGACCTCGGCGTCGGAATGGGCGCGGGCGATGATCTTGAGATCGGGATTGGCGGCGCGCGCCTGGGCCACGATCTGGCCCGCCTCGAAGGCCTGGGGAATGGCGACGAAGAGGACCCGCGCCTGTCCCGGGTTGGCGGCCTTCAGCACCTCGGGATTCGAGGCATTGCCCATGATGGTCTCGCCGCCGTCGCGCCGCGCCGCCTCGGCCAGCTCCGGGATCTCCTCGATCACCAGGAAGGGCCAACGGGCGGCGCCGAGCCCGGCACCCACCAGGCTGCCGACGCGA
>CAVOLB010000157.1:0-9362 GCA_963696655.1 uncultured Alphaproteobacteria bacterium | reverse complement strand
AGCGTTTTATCAGGTTATCCGACTTCAAACTTCCTGTCAATATTAAAATTTTCCTTACTTTTTCTCTAATGAACCCTTACGGTTCTCAATATAAATTCAACAGCCGGAGACTATCGGCTCAACACGCGATCTTTTCACCGATATTTCGTTCGCTGAAGAAAGATTATTTCCTGAATTCAGAGGCTTTCGCTCACCTTCGCCAAAAATCAGCACACGGCATTCCTGGCGAGCTGCTTTCATAAAAATATCCGAACACGGAATGTCTTGTTGTGGATTCGGTGATGGCAGCCGACGATCAATAGCCGCCGGCCGTGATGGCCCGTAGCTTGATCAGGCCCAGCACCGTGTCGATGGTGGGTGTCGGCCGCTCCAGCTTGCGGGCGATTTCCTGAACGGCCGAGACCAGCGCGTCGATCTCGGTCGGCCGGCCACGCTCGAGATCCTGCAGCATCGAGGTCTTGTGCTCGCCCACTCCGGCGGCCCCGTCGATGCGGCGCTCGACATCGATCGGCATCTCGACGCCGAGCTTGTTGGCCACGGCTTCCGCCTCGTTCATGACCGAGCGCGCCAGCGCGCGCGTGGCGGGCTCGTCGCAGATCCGTTTCAGGGTGGCACCGGTCAGCGCGCTGATCGGATTGAAGGCGACATTGCCCCAGAGCTTGACCCAGATCTCGGTTCGGATGTCGGGTTTGACCGGCGCCTTCAGCCCGGCCGCGATCATGGCCCGGCTCAGAGCCTGCACCCGCTCCGACTTGCTCCCGTCGGGCTCGCCCAGGCTGAACCGGTCGCCCGACTGGTGCCGGACCACGCCGGGCTCGACCACCTCGGCCGCCGGATAGACCACGCAGCCCAGCACGCGATCGGGTCCGATGCCGCGCCATTGCTTGTCGTCGGGATCGACTGTCTTGAGCCGGTGATCGCGCAGCGCGCCCTCGAGCCCATGGAAATACCACCAGGGCACGCCATTGACGGCCATGACGACCGCGGTCTTCGGACCCAGCAGCGGCTGCATCTGATCGACGACGCCGGCGACGCTCGGCGCCTTGAGCGCCAGAACCACATAGTCCTGCGGGCCCAGCTCGGCGGGGTCGGCGCTGCAGCGCGGCGTGACGGTGAACTCCCCCGCCTCGCTCTGCAGCTTCAGGCCCGAGGCCTTCATCGCCGCGAGATGAGGTCCCCGCGCGATCAGCGAGACTTCCTCACCGGCGCGCGCGAGCCGCGCCCCGATGAAGCCGCCGATGGCACCGGCGCCATAGATGC
The DNA here is from genome assembly GCA_963696655.1 of uncultured Alphaproteobacteria bacterium. Classification (GTDB taxonomy): domain Bacteria; phylum Pseudomonadota; class Alphaproteobacteria; order Dongiales; family Dongiaceae; genus Hypericibacter. Next base: position 8,102 of record CAVOLB010000157.1, on the reverse strand, counting down.
AGATCTTCACCTAAGTCAGCCCCAGCCGCTGGGCCATGCCGATGCGCTGCGGCTTGCCGGTGGCGCCCTTGGGGATCTCCGTCAGCAGCAGGACGCGTTTGGGCACCTTGAAGTCCGCGAGCCGACGCGAGACGAACGCGCGCAGCTCCTTCTCGTCGGCCGTCTGCCCGTCGCGAAGCACCACGGCCGCCGCCACTTCCTCGCCCAGCTTGGGATGCGGCAGGGCAAAGGCGATCGCCTGGGCCACGGCCGGATGGGCCAGCAGCGCCTCGTCGACCTCGCGCGGCGCGATCTTCTCGCCGCCGCGATTGATCATCTCCTTGAGCCGGCCGGTGATGGTGAGATAGCCATCTTCGTCGAAACGGCCCTGATCGCCGGTGCGGAACCAGCCCTTGATGAAGCCGCTCTCATTGGCGGCGGGATTGGCGAAATAGCCCAGGGTCACGTTGGGTCCACGGATGCAGACCTCGCCCTCCTCGCCCTGCGGCAGCTTGTTGCCCTCGCCATCGAGGATCGCGACCTCGGGGCCGGCGGCGACGCCGACCGTCCCCGCCTTGCGCGCCTTGGGCGGCAGCTGGTTGCTGGTCATCTGATGCGAGGCCTCGGTCATGCCGTAGGATTCCAGGACCGGGCAACCGAAGGTGGCCTCGAGCTCGGCCATGACCGGGGGCGGCAATGACGAGGAGGAGGAGCGGATGAAGCGCAGCTTGCGCCGCGCAATCACCTCGCGGTTGCGCTCGGCGCGCGGCAGAATCGCCTGATGCATGGTCGGCACCGCCGTGTACCAGGTGGCTTCCGCCTCGTCGAGCCAGGCGAAGAATTTGAGCGCGTTGAATCCCGGCGTGCAGAACAGGCTCGCTTCCGCCGACAGGCTGCTCAAGAGGGCCCCAACCAGCCCATGGATATGGAACAGCGGCATGATGTTGACGCAGCGATCGTCGGGCGTGAGCGACAGCGTGGTGCGGATATGGTTTGCCGACGCCACCAGATTCCTGTGCGTCAGCGGCACCTGCTTGGGCCGCGAGGTGGTGCCTGAGGTGTGCAGCACCAGGGCGACATCGTCGGGCCCGGCAAAGCTGGCGTTGGCCGCCGCGATCGGACGCCCGTCGCGGCTCAGGCTGAAGCTGCCCGCGGGCCCTCCCGCCGTCGGCGTCAGCTCGACGATGGGAACGCCGCGGCGCTGCGCCACCGCGCGCACCGGCGATTCCACGCCCGCCTGGACGATCAGCAGCTTGGCCTCGAGATCGCCGAGATAGAAATCGAACTCCTCGTCCCGGTAGGCGGGATTGAGGGGAGCCGCCGTCGCGCCCGACGCGACCGCGAGGAAGGACACGGCCATTTCCGGCCCGTTCGGCAGCACGATGGCGACCCGATCGTTCGCCTTGATCCCGAGCGCGCGCAGCGCTCCCACCGTGGCGTCGATCTGCTGCAGCAAGCGGCCGCGCGACAGCGGCGCGGCGCCCGGCGCCGCGATGGCGGCGCGGGCGGCATCGCCCTGGGCGATCAGCGTGCGGACGGTGGTTTCATTCGGCATTCTATCCAGCCCCTCCCACTCTCTTGTCGGCCGGTGCGCGACGAGCCCTCGCGACCGTGTTCGCTGTCGGCGGGGCGGGTTCCGGCCGCATGGCGGTATGCCCCAGCATATTGTCACGCACCATTTGCAGATGGCGGCGCATGGCCAGCTCGGCCCGCGGCCCATCGCGATCGGCGATGGCGGCGACATACTCCCGATGATGGGCACGGTAAAGGGACAAACGGTCGGCGGTCAGGACCATGCCGCGGAGCTTGCCCCAGGCGGCCTGGCGACGCATGCCGTTGAAGGCGTCGAAGATCGCCATCAGCAGCTTGTTGCGTGCCGCCTGGGCGACCGACCGGTGCAGGGCTGCGTCCCAGCGCTCCCAGGCGACCGCGTCGCGCGCGGCTTCGCTCTTTTCCAGCAGATGCTCCATATGCGCGATCTCCGCCGGCGTCGCGCGCAGCGCGGCGAGGCCGGCGATCAGCGGCTCGAACAGGAGACGGACCTCGATCACTTCTTCCGGATTGGTCATCTCGGACAGGAGATTGAGATCGACCGAACCCGCGACCGGCCGTTCGCCGACGAAGGTTCCCTTGCCGACATGGCGCCAGATGCGGCCCTCGGCTTCGAGCAGCTCGAGCCCTTCCCGCAGCGCGCTCCGGCTCAGACCCAGTTGGGACGCAAGCTCGCGTTCCGGCGGCAACCGGCTTTGAATCGGGTAACCGCCCTCGCTCAGCAGCTTGGACAGTTTGGTGAGGCTTCGGTCTCGTCGGCGCAAGTGGGTACCAATATTCTCTTGGTTTCAGTTTGGCTCGGGTCGACTATGCGCCGGCACAAATCGCCGTTGCAAATGACGCCTTGCCGCGGAAGCCAACGGCGAAACCATTTCACCATTGGTTTCAAGAGTCTGGCTCACCGGCTGCGTCTCCGGCCGAAGGCCTGCGCCAGCAGGAGCATCAGGATCGAGAGGCAGACCAGGAAGGTGGAGATCGCGGCGATGGTCGGATCGACCTGGTCGCGGAGCGCGTTGAACATCCGCCGCGTCAGGGTCGAGTTCTCGCCGCCCGAGATGAAGAGCGCGATGACCGCCTCGTCGAACGAGGTGATGAAGGCGAAGAGCGCGCCCGAGACGATCGAAAAGCGGATCTGCGGCACGGTAATGACCAGGAACGACTTGAGCCGGCTGGCGCCGAGGCTGCGGGCGACCATCTCCTGGTTCATGTCGTAGCTCTTGAGGCCCGACGCGACGGTCAGCGACACCAGCGGGATCGCCAGCACCGTATGGGCCAGCACCAGTCCGAAGATGGTGTTGTTCATGCCGAGCCAGGCATAGAGGAAGAAATCGCCGATGCCGATCAGGATGACCGGGATGATGAGCGGCACCGCCAGGATCGTCTGCACCAGATGGGCGAAGCGGAACTGTCCGGCATGGAGCGCATAGGCGGCGGCCGTGCCCAGCGGCGTCGCCAGGCACATCGTCAGGATGGCGGCCTTCAGCGACACCAGGGCCGCGTCGCGCCATTCCACCGATTCCATGAACTTCTGGTACCAGCGGAATGACCAGGCCGGCGGTGGGAATTCGAGGAACTCCGAGTCCGAGAAGGACATCGGAATGATGATGAGCGAGGGCGCCATGAGCAGCAGCATGACGATGCCGCAGAGCAGATAGAGCCAGAGACGGTTGCGATGGGAGATCGGGATCTCGAGGCCGTCGCTCATCGCAGGCCCCGCGGCAGGAGGTTGCGGGTCCCGAGCAGCTTGTAGAAGGCCCAGAGGATTCCCAAGGTCAGCACCAGCAGCACGACGCCCATGGCGCTGGCCGCACCCCAGTTCGAATAGAGCCGCGAGGTCTGCTCGATCCGCATCGACCACATGAAGACCTTGCCGCCCCCCATCAGGGCGGGAGTCACGAAGAATCCCAGGCAGAGCACGAAGGTCAGCACCAGTCCCGCGGAAAGGCCCGGCAGCGAGAGCGGGAAGAAGACCTGCCAGAAGGTCCTGGTCGGGCTGGCGCCGAGATTGAGGCTGGCGCGCAGATAGTCGCGATCGATCGCCTTCATCGAAGCATAGAGCGGCAGCACCAGGAAGGGCAGCATCACATGGCTCATCCCGACGATGACGCCGGTGAAGTTGTGCGCCAGCTGCAACGGCTCGTCGATGATGCCGAGGCCCTGCAGCCACTCGTTGACCAGGCCGCGGCGCTGGAGAATGACCAGCCACGCATAGGTGCGGACCAGCACCGAGGTCCAGAAGGGCAGGATCACCGAGATTATCAGGATGCCCGAGACCCGGCGCGGCAGCTGCGAAAGCAGATAGGCCAGCGGATAGCCCAGCAGCAGGCAGACGACGGTGACGATGATCGAGACCTTGAAGGTCATCATCAGCGTCTTGAAATAGGAGGGCTGCTCGATCAAGCGTAGATAATTGCCGGCCGTGAGCGCCCCTTGGGCATCGAACAACGACAGCCAGAACAGCCAGCCCACCGGCACGAAGATGATGATCCCGACCAGGATCAGCGAGGGCGAGCAGATCGCCATCATCCAGTTGCGTTCGGCGCGCTGGGAGGCCTCGAGCGCCGCCTCGTTGAGGCCGGCGGGTGGCGCGCCTGCTTGCAGGGGAACCGCCGTCATGCCGCGGCATCCTCCGGCACGAGCACGACGTCGTCGGGGCTGAGACCGAGCCGGATCGCCTGGCCGACTTCCGGCAGCCGCGCCAGCGCATCGCCGCGGCTGTAATTGCGGACGCTGATCTCGCTGCCGTCGGCGAGCGCCACATAGCAGATGAAGCTCTCGCCCTGATAGACGACCTCCTTCACCTGTCCTTGGAACTGGTTGAGGGCGGGATCGGCATGACCGTTCAGAATCGACAGCTTCTCCGGGCGGACGACGAGCCATTGCCGGCCGTTGGCGGGGTTTGCCGCCGGACCGAGGCGCAAAGGTTGCCCGCCGAAGGTGACGCCGGCTCCGCTTGCCTCGACGGGCAGGAAGCTCGACTCGCCGATGAATTCGGCGACGAAGCGCGAGCGGGGCCGCGCATAGAGGTCCTTCGGGGTGTCGAGCTGCGCGATGCGGCCGGCATTCATCACGGCGACGCGATCCGACATGGTGATGGCTTCGCGCTGGTCGTGGGTCACATAGATGGTGGTCATGCCCAGCCGCTCATGGAGATGGCGGATCTCGATCTGCATGCGCTCGCGCAGCTTCTTGTCGAGCGCCGAGAGCGGTTCGTCCATCAGCAGGATGCGCGGCTCGAATACGATCGCGCGCGCGAGCGCCACGCGCTGGCGCTGGCCGCCCGACAACTGATCGACGCGGCGCTCGGCATAGTCGCCGAGCTGCACCAGCCCCAGCGCCTCGCGAACCCGGCTGGCGATCTCGGCCGCCCCGATGCTGCGCTGGCGCAGCGGAAACGCCACGTTCTGGAAGACGTCCATATGCGGGAACAGCGCATAATTCTGGAACACCATGCCGACATTGCGCTTGTGCGGCGGCATGGCGACGATTTCCTCCTCACCCACCCTGATGCTGCCGGCGTTGGGCCGCACGAAGCCCGCCAGGATCATGAGGATCGTCGTCTTGCCCGAACCCGAAGGCCCGAGCAGGGTCACGAACTCGCCGGATTTCACATCCAGGTCGATTCCGTGCAGCACGGTGGTGGCGCCGTAACGCTTCGAGATCCCGCGAATGGTCACGGGTGGCGAACGATCGACCGCTTTCATCCAAACTCTCCTGCCATCGAGACATCGGCAAACCGGCGACGGACCCGACAACCGCCCGCCACGGAACCGGGCGATCGCGAGCGCCGACCCGCGATTGCCCCTGTTCGCAAGGAAATGCCCTCCCCTCCGGTGGGAGAGGAGGGCAACCGGCCCGCTATTCCTGCAGGAAGTTGTTGAAGCGCTCCTGGACCTCGACCATATGCTCGGCCCAGAAATCCGGATCGATGAGGACCTGTTTCTTGACGTTCTCCGGCGAGGAGACGATGCCCGGCAGCTTGTCCGCCGGGATCTTGCCGATCTCGAAGGCCTTCACGTTCACCGGGCCATTGGCGATATGCATCGGCAGGTTGGCCTGGATGTCCGGCTGCAGGAACATCGCCAGGGCCTTCATCGCCAGATCCTTGTTCTTGGCGCCCTTGGGAATGACCATGCAGTCCGCCTGGAAGGCGCCCTGGTCATAAGTGAAATGCACCGGCGCGCCGCTGCCCGCCAGCACGCTGGCCCGCCCGTTCCAGATGCTCGCCATATCGACCTCGCCATCCTTGACCATCTGCATGGCCTGGCCGCCCGAGGTCCACCAGGCCGAGATGCTCGGCTTGATCTTCTCGAGCGACTTGAAGGCTCGATCGATATCCAGCGGATAGACCTTGTCCAGCGGGACGCCGTCGGCGAGCGCCGCCACGGTCAGCGTCTCGGTCGCGAAATTGCCCAGCGCCCGCTTGCCGGGGAACTTCTCGACGTTCCAGAAATCCGCCCAGGTCTTGGGGCCGTTGTCGCCATATTTGTCGGTGCGATAGATCAGCACGACCGAGTAGTAGGTGATGCCGATCCAGTCGTCATGAACGAGCTTCGCGGGAACCCCGTCGCTCTTGATGACGCTGTAGTCGAGCTTCTCGAACAGGCCTTCCTTGGTGCCGCGGGCGCATTCGTCCGAGCCCAGCTCCACCAGATCCCATTTCACCGCGTTGCCGGCGACCTGGAGGCGGACATCGTCGAGGCCGTTGGTCGTGTCTTCCTTGATGGTGATGCCGAGCGCCTTGGCGGTGGGCTCGAAGAACGACACTCGCTGCGCATCCTGATAGGCGCCGCCCCAGGATGCGACGGTGATGCTGTCCTCGGCCTTGGCCGCGACGCTGCCCATGGCCATCAGCGCCACCCCCGCCAGCAGCGCGGTAATCCTCTGTCTCCTCATGATTGCGCGTCCCTTTCCCAGTCGATTTGTTGCATTGCTTCTTGGCATACGGTTTTGTATGCAATTACGGAGTTAATTGAAGTACGACAGGCGAGTCAAGGAAGCGCGTGCCTATATTTCGTGCATTTTCTTGATTTAGCGCCATAATTTCCGCCGCTTGGACGACCGCGGGCGGAAAACGAATTGGCGGGCCGGCGATAGTTGTATACAAGGACCGGCGCTTCCGACGGCCCAGCGAGCTCGCCCCGCGGCGATCTCAGGAAACGGCCTCGGGCGCGGGATGCAAGGGATGATGGACGGCAGCGTCGACAAGATCGAGATCAAGGCGAAGCGCGGCAGGACGCTGAAGGAAGCGGTCTATGGCTCGCTCAAGGCCATGATCCTGATCGGCGAGCTGCAGCCGGGCAGCCGGCTCACGGAAAGCGCGCTGGCCGAGCGGCTGAAGGTCAGCCGCACGCCCTTGCGCGAGGCGCTCAACCGGCTGGAGCGCGACGGGCTCGTCACCAACCGCCCTCGGCACGGCTATTTCGTTGCCGCCTTCGACCTCAAGACCTTCGAAGAATCATTCGGGATCCGCGAAGTGCTGGACGGCTATGCCGCGCAGCAAGCGGCCGAGCGCGCGACCGCCGAGGACAAGGTGCGGCTGCGCGCGATCATGGCGCGCGGTCATGCCCTCGCCCGCCGGCCCGAACTCCCGATGGAGCAGATGGTCGAGCAGCTGCAGCTCGGTCTCGAGCTGCATCAGGCGATCGCCGAGGTGAGCAGCAACGGGCAGCTCAAGGACACGCTCTCGCGCATCCTCGACCGCTGCCATCATTTCGTCTGGATGGAACTGCTCTGGCTGGACCAGTGGAGTGCCGCCCACGAGGAGCATGTCGCGATCGTCGATGCGATCTGCGCCGGGGATGGCGAGCGCGCCGGCGATCTCGCGCGCCGCCATGTCAGAGGTTCGGGCAACAATATCCGGCGCCTGCTCCAGGCGCGCTCCGCTTACAAGAGCGCGCTGGCGCGGGTATCCTGACGCGAGGGTTCTACAGGACCGTCAGGACCTGGCCGGTCATCCGGCCTTCCACCGACTTCAGATAAGCGTTGGCGACGCGGGCGGCCGGCACCGGATCGTGCCCACGGAAATAGTCGCCATAGGTCGGCAGCGATTCCGTCAGCACGCCCGGGCTCACCACATTGATCCGGAGCCCGCGCGGCATCTCGATCGCCGCGGCCTTCGCGAAGGATTCGAGCGCACCATTCACCAGGCTGGCCGAAACGCCATAGCGGATCGGGTCGTGGCTGAGCACGCCGGCGGTCAGGGTGAAAGAGCCGCCGTCATTGATATGATCTCGGCCGATCAGCACCAGGTTCACCTGCCCCATCACGCCGGTGCGCGTACACCACGCGCGGCACGCCGCCGAGGTCGTCGCGCGTCTCCGCCGCCGTGAACGCTCCAGACGCCTGCACGATGCCGGCCACCGCCTCGGCCTGGCCGGTCCACCTCGACCGCCAGCATCCCGCCGGGTCGCAGCAGCAGCGCGGCGCCGGGGACGAGGCGGCGGTAGAAGTCCAGGCCGTCGAAGCCGCCGTACAGCGCCAGGCGCGGCTCGTAGTCGCGCACGTTGGGCTTGAGCGCGACGTACTCGTCCGCGGGGATGTACGGCGGGTTGCTGACCACCAGGTCGAAC
>CAVOLB010000156.1:0-33387 GCA_963696655.1 uncultured Alphaproteobacteria bacterium | reverse complement strand
AGCAGCAGAAGGTCACTCGCCTTGATCAGGCTGACGAAGGTCCGGTCGTCGAGATAGCCGCGCACCAGCCGGATGCGCGGATTGCTGTCGAGCGCAGCAAAAGAAGAACCGATCTCTCCTGCGCCGACCTGGACCAGGAAGCGGAGGTCGGAACGGCGGCGATGTGCCTGCTCGATGATGGCAGGCCATTCGGTGAAGCGCTTGTCCTGCCGCTGCATGCCGAGACAGGCGACCAGCGGACCGTCGCCCGCCGGCAGATAGGGAAGGGCATTCGCCGCCGCCGGCGTCGCGTAGAAATGCGGCAGCGGTGCCGTCATCACGGGTAGTCCCATCGCGTGGGTCAGCCTCGCCGCGAGCGGCTTGTTGGTGGCGAAGGCGAAGATGCGGTCCTTGCCGACGGCGGCCGCGAGCGCTCGGCCCGCCAGGCGATGGACGAGGCCCGCCACCGTTCCGGGCTCGACTGGCCGCAACAGGGAATGAAACCCCAGGGCGATCCGTGGCCGCTGCGGCTGGGTCTTCAGCCAGCCGGCGAGACCCGCGATCTCGCGCGCGCGCGCGGTGGGGATCCAGAGCAGATCGCCCTCCTGGGGTTCCAGGCCGGAACCGGCCAAGTCCTCCGCGAAGCGCCGCGCGCCGATCTCATAATCGTTCCAGAGACGATCGAAGCCATCGCCCTCCGTCAGGAACTCGTTCAATCGCAACGTGAAGACCGGCCGGGCCTCGAGCGGAGGAGCCGCCAGCGCCGGTTCCATGGAGCGGTCGGCCAGGACCAGAAAGGGGCGCTTGCTCGATGCCAGCTGGCGCGCCATGCCCAACGCGAAATGGGTGTGATGACCGATCCGATCGCGCAATCCGTTGTCGATCAGGACGATGCGCTGGGGTGCTGCGGTGGGTTTAGACAAAATCGGGATTTCGCGGCCGGCGGGGTGAAACCGGGAGGCGCAGGGTTTCTGCAGGCGCCGATCCTCGCGGCCTCATGGGGCGATCTCCAGGATCGCGTCGGCGGCGAGCCTGGCGCCGTTGGCGGGCACCATGTTCCGGGCATTGCCGGCGAGCGTCTGCCGGCGCGCGGGGTCGGCGAGCTGCTCGAGCCCCAGATGCAGTCCTTCCGTATCGAAAGCCTTGATCGGCAGCCCGGCATCCGCCTTCGCGATCCGCCCGGCGCGCTTCGCCCAGTCGTCGAGACCGCCGGCGAGCTCGACGAAGATGGTGGGAACGCCATGATGCAGAAGTTCGGCCGTGCTGTTGTAGCCGAGGGTGGAGATGGCCGCATCGAAGGCGGTCCAGCATTCCGCCATGGGCATGTAAGCGACTTCCATGGTCCCGCCCTGCAGCGCGACCATGGACTGGCTGCGCAGCAGAGGCGGCTTCGCCACGGCGAAGGTCCAGTTCCGGCTCGCCCCTGCCTGTTCCAGCACCCATTGCTGGACCGTATCGTAGGCCGGATTGCCGCCCCCGCCGAACCCCACGAAGACCGTGAATCCGTCGGGGGTCAGCCCCAGGCGCGCGCGGGCCTGCTCGCGCGACAGGGCTTCGTCGCGCGATCGGATCATGATCGCGCCGGTATAGACGGTCTTCACATTGGCGGGCTTGCGGCCATCCACCTCGCTCGCCTGATGCGGAATCAGCACCAGGTTGTACATGCTCTCGATCAGCGGGGCGTGGGTGGCGATCTCGGCGGCGGCGTTGCGCTCGCGGGCGATGAAGACCTTGCGGGCCGCATGCGAATGGAGCGGCATCATGTCGCCGATCTGGCCCAACGGAAAGAAGTCGACCACGACGAGATCGGGTGTGAAGCCCTTCAGCACCGCATGAACGATACCGCGGTTGATCCGGCGAAGCTCCTCACGGGCGGGAATATCCAGTTCCAGGAAGTTCGCGGGCGGCGAGAGCAGCTTCACCACCGGAAAGCCCTCGCGCCAGGCCAGCTGGCAGGCTTCGGAGTTGGTCACGAACATGATGTCGAGGTCGGGCTTGCGGGCCCGCAAGGCGCGGGCGACCGCCAGGGTCCGGATCAGATGGCCCAGGCCATGGCCGTTCGAGGCATAGAACAGGCATCGTGTCGGCACGATTCCCCCGATCATTTCCGACCCGGCCGTCGCCGCAGGCTGACGCCCGCAGGCGGTCGAGCCCCCTACCCGATTGGAATCCTAACATGGAATCCATAATGGATCGCAAAGGCGGGAAGGGCGGAGCAGCCCGGGCTACCCTCAGAGGCGGACCAAGACCCGTTCGGCATGGGGGTAGGGAGCGCCCTTGGGATCGAGCAGGGGGCCGCGCTCGAGCATGTCGAAGCGCAGGCTGTTCAGGCCCTCTTCGCGGTGGGCCTGGCGGTCCCGGATCGCCCTGGCGTTGATCTGGCAGCGCCGCCGGTTGGCCAGATGGGCGGGGCTCGGCTTGCCGTCGGTGTCGAAGCCGTTGCTGGGGTGGCCCAGGGACTCGAAGGTCCCGTCGCGATAACCCAGGGCAATCCCCTCCGCGCGGCAGCGGATCCGCATGTCGGTGTCCTCATAGCCCCAGCCCCAATAGCCGTTGCCATAGCCGTTGAGCCGGCGGAAGAGGGCGGCCGGAAACATCACCACGCCGCCGAAGTATTTCTTCGGGTCATGCTCGACGACCAGGTTGGCGGAGCCTTCGATCCGCACTTTTTCCGCGCCGTGCCAGAGCAGGCGCGTCGGCCGGTCCACGGGGCGGTAGTCCGCCCAGATGGGCAGATAGTCCACATCGTGGAAACAGATCTGCTCGCATTCCGGCTCGGTCAGCAGAAATCCGGCATTGCGCAGGGCGCCGATATTGAAGGGGCGCCCCGCTTCCTGCTCGACCAGCGTGAGGCGGTAGGGCAGGTCCTTGTCGATCTTGTCCCGCTTGAAATAGAGGGTGATATGCGGGAGGAACCGCGCCAACTGCGCGGCCCGGTCTCGGTAGGGCACGACAATGGACAGACGTGATCGCAGCATGGTGAGGCAACCCTACCCGATGCCGCCAAGCATTCAAATCCCGGTTGGACTCGGGGGGCGAGAACGCGACCGGAAGAATCCTATGCTGCCGTGCTCGAGCTCATCGCGCGACGGTCACCGGGCAGTGGGCCCGCATCACGACCGCGGTCGCCGTCGAACCCACCAACAGCCGCTCCATCGCGGTTCGGACTGACGAACCCACGACGATATGGTCGAACTGGTTCGCGTCGGCATAGGAGACGATCGCATCCGCCGCGTTGCTTCCCGAGACGGTGACGCAGTTGGCCTTTGCCAAACCGGCCGCCTTCAACGCCTTCGTCGCCGGCGCCAACTGCGCGTCCATCTGCGCGTTGGCGGCGTCGACCAGCTTCTGATCCCAGAAATGCGAATGACTCACGCGCTCGGTTGGGACCATGTTGACCAGCAGCACCGATAGCTGAGCGCCGGTTCCCTGAGCGAGGTCGATGGCGCAAGCAAGCGCCTTTTCGGAGGCCTTCGATCCGTCGGTGGCACACAGAATTTTCTTGGGCATTGCGGACTCTCCCATTTCTCGCTTGTGCGCGGGCGCGGACGGGCGACAGGAAGCCGACAAGGCCGACGGCCGCCGCCCTCTACGCTCGCTGACAGCGAGACTATGATCGCTTCATAGGGGAGCCGAATTGATCTGGCGCAATCGTGCAAGAGCACGGGCCAGGAAGGCGTTGCCGCGTTGGGACGCGGCTTCAATCAGGGGGATAGGGGCGATCCCGGAAGGCCCGCGGTTGAATCGAGCCCCCGATCCGCGCGGCGTCGAGCGGATCCGCCCCAGGGCCCGGTCCGGCGTCGGGTTTGGCCGACGCCGGAATGGAGCCTTGTTCCTTTACTGCGACGGGCCGCCGAAGCCCCAGAACTTGTCGTGGACTTCGTTGTAGTAGGCCTCGACGTCGTAATACTCGACCGGCAGCGCCAGATCGCGCGCGGTCAATCTGCCGACCGCGGCCTCGACGGCATATTCCGCGACGACCTCGTCGCGCTGCGCGGTCACGAGACTGACCTGGGAATTCAGATAGGCCTGCTCGGCGTCCAGGATATCGAGCACGGTGCGGGCGCCGACATTGGCCTCGAGCCGGACGCCTTCGAGCGCGACCTTGTTGGCGCGGACCTGCTCGACAAAGGATTTGATCTGGGCGCGTGCCGTCAGCAGCGCCGTCCAGGATTGGACCGCCGTCTGAATGGCAAAGCGGCGCTCGTTCTCTAGCTCCTGGCGGCGCTGGGCCGCGACCTGCTTCGACTGGCGGACATCCGCCGCGGGCAGGCCGGCCTGATAGAGCGGAACGGTAAGCTGCAGCATGATCGATGCCGAATCCTGGCCGGTGTTGGGCGCGGAGGAGTCATCCACCGTGCCCGCCGTGCCGACGATGTTGAGGAACGGCATGATCTGGCTGAAGGCGACGTCGATTCCGTCGTGGGCCGCCTGCTCGTTATATTTGGCAGCGGTCACGGTCGGCGCATCCTCCGAACCGGCGACAACCTCGTCCTGCGAGAGGGGCAGCGTGGTCAGCGGCGGCGGCTGCACGAGAGTTCCCGGATTCTCACCGATCACGTTGGCGTAGGCGGCGCGCGCGGAGGCCAGGAGCCCTTCCGACTGAATCCGGGCCGCAGTGGCGCCGGCCAGGCTCGCTTCGGCCTGGGCCACGTCCGTCTTGGTCAGTTCACCGACTTCGAAGCGCGTACGGGTCGCTTCCAGGTCGCGCCGGCTGACGGCCTCCTGGTTGATATTGAGATCGAGCACGGCGGCGGCTTGGACCACGTTCATGTAGGCCGTGACGGCCGATTGCAGCACGGTCTGCTCTGCCGAGGTCAAAATCGAGCGCTGGGCCAGCACCAGGCTTTCGGCCTGGCGCAAGGCCGAGGGCGTGCGCTCGCCGGTATAGAGGGGCTGCGTGATCTGGAGATCGACCCCGCGCGGCTGGAAGGTGCCCTTGCTCCCGGGATTGTTGTTGGCCCAGGTCTCCCCAACCTCGCCGGTGGCGGTGACGGTGGGACGCCAGCCGGACTTGGCCTGCGGCACGCCTTCATCGGTCGCGCGCAACTGGGCGCGGGCGGCCTGGAGCTGGGGGTTGTTGTTATAGGCTTTGGCCAGCGCGTCCATCAGCGAGTCCGCGGCCAAGGCCGGATGGCTCGGGCCTGTCGCGAGCAACAAAGCGACGACGATCGACAGCGAGGCGAGCAGCGACCGAACAGCGGGCCTGGAAAGGCGGGCGCGACGGCTGGGCATATGGGGGATTTCCTACGTTTTTAGCGTATTTACGATTGGCGCGATTATGCCCGGGGGAATTGGTTAAGCAAACCGGGATTCTCTCCAAGCGGGGGCATCGGCCCCGTTTTGGCCGGTTTCCCTGGGGAAATCTTTGGACCGAATCAGCCTGTTACGGAAACCCGCGGGTTTCCAAAGCCGGGCGGCTGCGACATCAAGGTCAGGTGCCGCGCCCGCAACGTCAGAACAGCCAGCCGCGCAACTCCGACGCGCCCTCTTCGATCGCCTGCCTCGCCTTGGGAATCACACGGCTGTAATGCAGATAACCATGCAGTACGCCGTCAAGGCGCGTGAGCCGGCAGGGCACGCCCGCGCGGGTCAGGAGCTCGGCCAGCGCCAGGCTGTCGTCGCGCAGCGTGTCGAGCTCGAGCGCCAGGACATAGGCGGGCGGCAGGCCGGCCAGATCGGCCGAGAGGCAATCGAGGCGCCGATCTTCACGGTCATGCGGTCCTCGGAGATAGGCGTTCCGGTAGAGGGCGAGATCGGACGGCTTCACCCCGTCGAGATCGTTGGCGCAAACCCGCATCGACATCGAGTTGCCGAGACCGAAGCTGCCGTAATAGAGCAGCATGCCCTTGATGCGCGGGTTCCTGCCCTTGAGAGCGATGGCTGTCCCGAGCGACAGATGGGCACCGGCGGAATCGCCGCCGAGCGCGAGCCGGGCCGCGTCGATACCGGCGCTCCGGCCCTCGCTGGCCAGCCAGCCGAAGGCCGCCGCGATCTCCTCCAGCTGAACCGGGAACTTGTGCTCCGGCGCCAGCCGGTAATCGACGCCGACGACCGCGGCGCCCGATTGAACCGCAAAGAGCCGCATGATGCGGTCATGGGTATCGAGGTTGCCCAGGACGTAGCCGCCGCCATGGAGGTAGACGAGGGCCGGCAACAGGCCTGCCGTGGAGGGGCGATAGAGCCGCAGCGGCACGGCGCCATAGGGCCCCGGAATCGAAAAATCCCGGACTTCGGCGAGGGTCGGACCGTCGCTGTTCCAGAAACGGCGCTCGCGCGCATAGGCCTCGCGCGCCGCGGGAAGATCCTGCAAGTCGAAGGTCTCGGCGCCATAGAGCCGCTGGCTTTCGGCCATGGCGGCCAGCATTTCCGGATCGAGACGCGCCCGGATATCCATGATCTGTCGGCTCCCCAATCGTTCAGGCGACAGGGGCCATCTTGGCCGAGGCGGCGGCGGCGCGTCGAGCGAGAAGTCCGTCGAGCCAGCGCGGATCCATCTCGGGGACGGAGGAGAGCAGCAGCTCGGTATAGGGATGATGCGGCGGCTTCAGCACCTGCTCCTTCGGGCCCTGCTGCACCACCTTGCCCTGATGCATCACCACGACCCAGTCGGCGATCGCCTTCACGGTCGCGAGGTCATGGGTGATGTAGAGATAGGAGACGCCGAGCTCCTTCTGCAGGCGCAGCAACAGCTTGAGGATGCCCTCGGCGACGATCTGGTCGAGCGCCGAGGTGACCTCGTCGCAGATGATGAGATCGGGCTCGACGGCGAGCGCGCGGGCGATGCAGACCCGTTGCTTCTGCCCGCCCGAGAGCTCGCTGGGCAGGCGCTCCAGGAAGCGGCGGTCGAGCTCGATCATTTCCAGCAGCTCGACTACCCGCTTGTCGCGCGCCGAGCCGCGCAAACCCAGGTGATGCTGCAGCGGCCGGCCGATGATGTCGCGCACGCGCCGGCGCGGATTGAGCGCCGTGTCCGGGCTCTGATAGATCATCTGCAGCCGGCGCAGCATGTCCTTCGACCGGTTCTTCAGGGCCGGCGGCAGAGGCTTGCCATTGAAGATCACCGAGCCCTTGCTCGGCGGCAGGAGACCGGTGATGACGCGCGCCAATGTCGATTTCCCGGAACCGGATTCGCCGACCACGGCGACGGTGCGGCCGCGCGGCAGGTCGACCGAGACGTCATGCAGCACCTTGACCGCGTTGCCGTAGCTGGCATCGACATGCTGGATCCGCAGGATGTTCTCGCCGGTGGGATCTTCCTTCTTATGCAGCGAGCGCACCGCCCACAGAGACTTGGTATAGGCCTGTTGCGGGTTCGACAGCATCTGGCCGGTCGGGGCTTCCTCGACCAGCTCGCCATGGCGCAGCACCATGATCCGGTCGGCCATCTGCGCGACCACGGCCAGGTCGTGGGAGATGTAGATCGCGGCCGTGTGCAGTTGGCGCACCACGTCCTTGATCGCCGCCAGGACCTCGATCTGGGTGGTGACGTCGAGGGCGGTGGTGGGTTCGTCGAACACGATCAGGTCGGGATGGCAGGACATGGCCATCGCCGTCATGGCGCGCTGCAGCTGCCCGCCCGACACCTGATGGGGATAGCGCGCGCCGATATGCTCGGGGTCGGGCAGGCGCAGGCGCCGGAACAGATCGACCGCCTGCTTCTTGGCTTCGTCCACGCCCATGACGCCGTGATTGACCGGGATCTCGGCATATTGCTCGATCAGCCGGTGCGCCGGGTTGAAGGAGGCCGCCGCCGACTGCGCGACATAGGAGAGCCGCGGGCCCCAGAGTTTGCGCTTCGACTGCTCGGTCGCCTTGGCCAGATCGACCCCGTCGAACATGATGGTGCCCGCCGAGATGCGGCAGCCGGGCTTGGTATAGCCCATGGCGGCGAGGCCGATGGTCGATTTGCCGGCGCCGGATTCGCCGATGAGGCCCAGCACCTCGCCGCGGCGCAAGGTCAGATTCACGCCCTTGACGATCTCGTGCCAGACTTCGTCGCTCTGCCCCTCGACCCTCAAGCCCCGGATCTCGAGCAGGATGTCGCCGGCGCTGCCGGACTTGGCTTTGGCTTGCACGGTGGTCATTCCTTCAACCCGCTCGTCTTGTGCAGGAACCAGTCGACGACGAAATTGACCGCCACCGTCAGCAGCGCGATCGCGCCCGCCGGCAGCAGCGGCGTGATGTCGCCGTAGTTAATCAGCGTCGCATTCTCGCGCACCATCGAGCCCCAGTCGGCGGTCGGCGGCTGGATGCCGAGCCCGAGGAAGGAGAGCGCGCTGACGGTCAGGAACACGAAGCAGAAGCGCAGACCGAACTCGGCCACCAGCGGCGGCAGGATGTTCGGCAGGATCTCGCGCGACATGATCCAGCCGATCTTCTCGCCCTGCAGCTTCGCGGCCTCGACGAAATCCAGCACCACGACGTTCATGGCGAC
Source organism: uncultured Alphaproteobacteria bacterium (assembly GCA_963696655.1). Taxonomy (GTDB): domain Bacteria; phylum Pseudomonadota; class Alphaproteobacteria; order Dongiales; family Dongiaceae; genus Hypericibacter. Next base: position 24,971 of record CAVOLB010000156.1, on the reverse strand, counting down.
CGCGCGCGTCAGGCGGAAGACGCGGGTGGAATTGAGAATCGCGATGATGAGGATCAGGTTCACGATCGAGGCGCCGACGATGGAGAGCAGCACCAGCGCGAAGATGAGCTGCGGGATCGCCATCAGCACGTCGACCGCGCGGCCGAGAAGCTGATCGATCCAGCCGCCCAGCACGGTTGCGACCAGCCCCATGAAGCCGCCGATCAGGAACGCCAGCAGCGTGGTCAGGAAGGCGATGCCGATGGTGTTGCGTGCGCCATAGATCAGGCGGGAGAGCATGTCGCGGCCGAGCTGATCGGTCCCGAACAGATACTGGCTGCTCCAGGGCTCGTATTGCGCGCCCACCAGCTCGTTCTCGGAATAGGGCGCCACCCAATGGGCGAAGACCGCCAGGAAGACATAGATCGCGATGACGATCATGCCGAACCAGGCGGTGACCGGCGCGCGCTTCAGCTCGCGCCACGCCGTCTGCCACCAGCGGCGCTGCGGGGGAATGCGTTCGGAGGCGGCCTGGGTTGTCATGTCGTTCGCTCCCACCGTCATCGCGGATGCAGCAGGCGCGGATTGGTGACGATCGAGATCACGTCCGCCAGGAGATTGAGCAGGATATAGGTGGTCGCGAAGATGAGCGCGCAGGCCTGGACCACCGGCATATCGCGCTTTGAAACGGCATCCACCATCAGCTGGCCGATGCCGGGATAGACGAACACCACCTCGACCACCACCACGCCGACGATCAGGTACGCCAGATTGACCGCGATCACGGTCGCGATCGGCGCCCAGGCGTTGGGCAGCGCGTGATGATAGATGATCCGCGACGGAGGAAGGCCCTTGAGCCGGGCCATCTCGATATAGGGGCTCGCCAGGAGATTGATGATGGCGGCGCGCGTCATGCGCATCATATGCGCGACGATGACGAGCACCAGCGTCATGGCGGGGAGCGCACAGCGCGCGACCCGTTCCCAAAAGGGTGTATCGGAATCGACCGACGCCAGCGCATAGAAGATCGGAAACCGGACGGCCAGGAACAGCATCAAAATATAGGCGACGAAGAACTCGGGCGAAGAGATCGATGTCAGCGTGACGAGGTTGACCAGGCGGTCGTACCAGCTGTTGCGGTAGAGCGCGGCCAGCATGCCCAGGATCAAGGCGAGCGGCACGGCGATGATGGCGGTCATGCCGGCGAGGAACAGGGTGTTCTCGAGCCGCGGCCGGATCATCGAGACGACGGTGCGGGTCTGTCCGACGCGGTTCGAGTAGGAGGTGCCGAAGTCGCCCTGGAGCACCCCGCCGATCCACTCGAAGTAGCGCTGGACCGGCGGCTGGTCGAGGCCGACCTCCCGCTGGAAGGCGGCCACGGTATCCGGTGTCGCGGATTGGCCGAGGATGGCCTTGGCGAAGTCTCCGGGCAGCATCGTGACCGCGGAGAAGATGATGACCGACACGATCAGCAGGGTGACGAGGCCGAGCCCCAGCCGCTGCAGGATCGTGCGAACAATGGGATTCAGTGCCCTGGCTGCCACGGCCGAGCCCTCGCGCTGGTTGTCTGTTGACGATCGCCGCGTCCCCGAAGGCGACGCGGCGAAGGAGGCCGGAAAGACCGGGCGGGGGCGCCGCGCTCCTGGCGCGACGTCCCCGATTTCAGCTTCTTAGGCGAACCACCAGCGCTCGGGCAGCTTCATGCCGTCGGCGTCCCAGTTGGACGCGACTTCGCCATGATCGAGCTTGTTCGAATAGGCGCCGACATAGTTGTTGAAGCACAGCACGATCACGCCGCCATCGTCATGCAGCAGCTGCTGCATTTCCGCATAGTTGGCCTGGCGCGTCTTGCTGTCCGTCTCGGAGCGGCTCGCGACCAGGAGCTGGTTGAAGCGATCGTTCTTCCAGGCCGTGTCGTTCCAGGCCGCGTCGGCGGCATAGGCAGTGGTGAACATCCAGTCGCAAGTCGGGCGGCCGTTCCAGTAGGAGGCGCACCAGCCCTTCTTCATCCAGACATTGTCCCAATAGCCGTCATTCGGCTCGCGGACCACATTGATGTCGATTCCGGCCTTGGAGGCATGCTCCTTAAAGAGGACGGCCACATCGACGGCGCCCGCGAAGGCCGCATCGGCCGCCGAAAGATCGACCGTGAGATTCGAGAGCCCGGCCGCCTTCAGGTGGAATTTCGCCTTGTCGGGATCGTAGGTGAATTTCGGCTGCGGATCGCTCGCGTACTGGATCACCGGCGCGATCGGATCGTCATTGCCGACCGTGCCATGGCCCAAAAACACCTTCTTGAGGATGTCCTCCCGGTCGACGGCGTATTTGAGCGCAGTGCGGACATGGACGTTGTCGAAGGGCGCCACGTTCGTGAGCATCGGCAGCACGTAGTGGGCATAGCCCGTGGTCTCCAGGATCTTGAGATCCTTGTTGCGCTGCAGGAGGCCGAGGGTCTTGAGGTCGCAGCGATCGATGTAATGCACCTCGCCGGTGGTGAGCGCGTTGGTGCGCGCGGTCACGTCGGTGATGCTCCTGATCTCGCATTCGTCGATCCAGACGTCGCGGTAGAAGTTGGGATTCCGCTTCATCTTGCAGTTAACGCCCGGATCGAATTTCTCGAGGATGAAGGCGCCCGAGCGGATGCCGGACTGCCAGTCCACGTCGTTATCCTTCGCCGGCATGATCGGCAGGTGATAGTCGCTGGTGAGAAAGGGGAAGTCGGCGCTGCCCGCGTTCAGGGTGAAGACGACCGTATCCTTGCCATCGGCCTTGATGTCGGTGATCGGGTCGAGGATCGATTTCACCGCCGATTTCGAGTCCTTGCCCATATGGTGGCGGAAGGAGGCGACCACGTCGTCGGCGGTCACATCCTTGCCGTTATGGAAAGTCGCGCCCTTGCGGAGCTTGAAGACCCACACGGTGGCACCCTTCGAAGGCTCCATGGTCTCGGCGAGGTCGCCTTCGATGCCGCCCTTCGCATTGATCAGGGTGAGCGCGCTGCCGATCGCGCCGCCGAGCATCCCGGTGAACTGGTCGGGATAGGTCGCCGGATCCAGCGAGTCGGTGGTCGCGCCGTGGCCCAGCGCTATCTTCAGCGAGCCGCCCTTCTTGGGCGCGGCGCCGGCGATCTTGCTCGCAAGCGTGGTGGCGAGCGCCGTGGTGACGCCCAGAGCGGCTGCGCGGCCGATGAATTCGCGGCGGCTGACTTTTCCGCTCGCAAGCCGCGATTTCCAATATTCGAGTTCGCTCATTGTTGAAGCCTCCCATGCTTCGGTGGGGTTTAGACGAAGTGCCGTACTCCCACTGACGGCTTATGATTTGACGCGGACTATGGCACGGGCCTTCCCACGACCATAGCGTCAATGGGGTTATTTGACCGGAGAGACAGACTGCCGCCGCTTCCCCGGTGGTGTTCGGATCCTTCGCGCTCCGCATTTTTCAGGCGCGCGGCATTCTTCGACATGATCGCCAAATCCGAAGACGGTTTGACGGCGTTCGGTCCTGTCGCCGGGCGGAGTCTCGAACCCGCATCGCGGGCTATGCCGGCTCGCGCCGCTCGTCGCCCCGTCGATACCGGTTCATCGGTGGAACACGACCGCAGGTCCCATCTGGGCCAACCGGTGCGGCGACGGCGCCGCGGGGTTGCCTCTCTGGCGAAAACGATGGACCGAGTGCGGGGTTCGAGATCCAACCCGTCGGCTCCGTCTGGGCTACAAAATTGACGATATGTCAAAGTTGCATGCGCGATATGCCTCGGTAAACTCTCAAAAATATCAATGTTTGGTTGATCTGCCTTTATGACCGATTCGGCCGCGTGCGGCCGCTGCCGGCGGCGTTGAAGGGGCCGGGAGGCCGCGGCGGGGTGCGAATCACCGTCTCGTCGCAACATCGCGGCGGCGGACAAGGAACAAAAAAGAAGGAAGACGGCAAGCGCTCGGCGTCAGCCAGTCTTGCGGTTGCGCTTGGTCAGGATCTCTTCCAGCCACTCGGTGCGCATCTCCGGCACCGAGGAGAGCAGGCGCTCGGTATAGGGATGGAAGGGCGGCGAGAAGATCTTCGGCGTCGGTCCCTGATCGACGATCTCGCCGCGCAACATCACGGCGGTGCGGTGCGCGATCCGGCGCACGATGCCGAGATCATGGGTGATGAACAGGTAGGCCACGCCGAGTTCGTCCTGCAACTTCTTGAGGAGTTTCAGGATGTCCTCGGCCACCAGCTGGTCGAGAGCCGAGGTCGGCTCGTCGCAGATGATGAGATCGGGCTCGGCCGCGAGCGCGCGGGCGATACAGACTCGCTGCTTCTGGCCGCCGGAGAGGGCCGTCGTCAGGCGCTTGGCATAGTCTTCGGGCAGGCCCACCTGCTTCAACAGCTTGGCGACGCGCTGCTTCACTTCCGCGCCGGACGGGTTGAAGTAGAACTTGATCGGCCGCCCGATGACCTCGCCGATCGTCTGGCGCGGATTGAGGGCGACGTCCGGCTGCTGATAGATGAACTGGATACGCCGGAGATCGTCCTTGCTGCGCTGCTTCAGCGCCGCCGGCAATTCCTTGCCGGCGAAACGGACCGATCCCGACTTCCGCGGCAGGAGTCCGACGATGAGGCGCGCCAGCGAGCTTTTGCCGGAGCCGGATTCGCCCACCACCGCCACCGTCTCGCCCTTCGCCACCGAGATGGTGACGTTCTTGACCGCGATGAAATGCTCATACTGGCCGATGACGTCCTGCACATTGAGCAGCGGCTCGCCATGGACGGTCTCGGCCTCGATCGAGAGCTTGTCCGCGGCCTTGCGCTCCGACACGAGCGCGCGCGCGTAATCGGTGGTCGGCGCCAGCAGGATCTGCTTGGTCGTCCCCAGCTCCACCATCTTGCCATGGCGCAGCACCATGATCCGGTCGGCCACCTGGGCGACCACGGCGAGATCGTGGGTGATGTAGAGAGCGGCCGTGTTGTAGTTCTGGATCAGCTTCTTGATCAGCGCCAGGACCTCGATCTGCGTCGTCACGTCCAGCGCCGTGGTCGGTTCGTCGAACACCAGGATGTCGGGGCGGCAGGACATCGCCATGGCTGTCATGGCGCGCTGCATCTGGCCGCCCGAGGCCTGATGGGGATAGCGGTTGCCGAACTTCTCCGGATCCGGGAGATCGAGTGCCTTGAACAGCTCGACGGCCCAGGCCCGCGCCTCGGGCTTGCTCATCAGCCCATGCTTGATGGGCATCTCGCAGACCTGGTCGATGATGCGATAGGCCGGATTGAAGGAGGCTGCCGCGCTTTGGGCGATATAGGCGATGCGCTTGCCGCGCAAGTCGCGCCGGCCGTCCGCCGAGAGGTCGCGCACGCTCTCGCCGTCGATCTCGACGGTGCCGCCGGTGATCCGGCAGCCCGCGCGCGCATAGACCATCGAGCCGAGGCCGATGGTGGACTTGCCGGCGCCGCTTTCGCCGATCAGCCCCAGCACCTCGCCGCGCTTCAGCTCGAGCGAGACATTGTCGACCAGGACGGCACCATGGATCGATTCGATCCGGAGATTCGTGATCTTGAGAACTGATTCGGTCACGGGGCTCACATCTCCGCCGAGGCGCCGGAAGGCCGGGCATTGATCGACAGGATCCAGTCGACGATCAGATTGACGCCGATCGTCATCAAGGCGATGGCGAGCGCCGGCCAGATCGGCGCCGGCAGGCCGAAGCCGATGGCGCGCGCATTGTCGCGCACCATCCCGCCCCAGTCGGCGAGCGGCGGCTGGATCCCGAGGCCGAGGAAGCTCAGGCCGGCGACGAAGAGGAAGTTGAAGCAGAAGCGCAGGCCGAACTCCGAGATCATCGGCGGCATGGCGTTGGGCAGGACCTCGCGGCGGATGATCCAGGGCAGCCCTTCGCCGCGCAGGCGCGCCACCTCGACATAATCCAGAACCACGATATTCACCGCCACCGAGCGCGCCAGCCGGAAGACTCGGGTCGAATCGAGGATCGCGATCGTCAGGACCAGGGTGCCGAGCGACGAGCCGAACATCGACAGGATCATCAAGGCAAAGACCAGGAGCGGGATCGAGAGCATGACATCGACGATGCGCGACAGCACCTGGTCGACGACTTTCCCGCTCACCGCCGCCAACAGCCCGGCGGTGGTCCCGAGAAGGAACGACAGCACGGTCGTCACCAGCGCGACGCCGATCGTGGTCCGCGCGCCATAGATCACGCGCGAGAGCAGGTCGCGGCCGATATTGTCGGTTCCCAGCCAGAAATCGGCGGAGGCGGGGCTCCAGGTTTCGGATACCGAATCCGCCTCGCCATAGGGTGCGATCCAGGGCGCGAAGAGGGCGGCGAAGACGAAGATGCCGACGATGACAATTCCAACCCAGGCCGAGACAGTCGGCTTATATCCGAAGATCCGCATCGCCCCGCCCCTACCGTGCCTTACGCAGTCTTGGATTGACCAGAATCGCCAGAACGTCGGCGATCGTGTTGAGAATGACGAAGGCGCCCGCGAAGACCAGGCCGCAGGCCTGCACGACCGGAAGATCGCGCTTCGTCACGCCATCGACCATGAACTGCCCGATGCCGGGATAGACGAACACGGTCTCGATCACGACCACGCCGACGATCAGATAGGCGAGGTTGAGGGCGATCACGGTGATGATCGGGGCCGCGGCGTTGGGGAGCGCATGGACGAAGACCACACGCGATCGTTTCAACCCTTTCAGGAACGCCATCTCGATATAGGGCTGCGACATGATCGACAGCACCGAGGACCGGGTCATGCGCAGCATATGCGCCGTCACCAGCATGGTGAGGGTGACCGCGGGCAGCGCCACCACATAGAGGCGCTGGCCCAGACTCATGTCGGAAAAGACCGTGGAGAGGACCGGGAACCAGTGGGCCCGCACGGCCAGGAACAGGATCAGGACGTAGGCGATGAAGAATTCCGGAAAGGAGATGGCCGCCAGCGACACGATGTTGGCGGCGCGATCGATCCATTTCCCCTCGTTGATCGCGGCGACGATCCCGAGCCCGACCGCGAGCGGCACCGCGATCAGCGCGGCATAGCCGGCGAGGAACATGGTGTTGTCGAATTTCGGCGAGATCGAGGCGACGATATCGCGCTTGTTGGTGAGGGCGACGCCGAAATCGCCGCGCAGCGCGTTGAAGAGCCATTCGAGGTAGCGGACATAGGCCGGCCGGTCGAGGCCGAGCTCATGCCGGAAGACGGCCAGCGTCTCGGGCGTGGCGCCCTGGCCCAGCACGGCGCTGGCGACGTCGCCCGGCAGAACCTCGGTGGCGAGGAAAATCAGAAGACTGACGGCGAGCAGCGTAACAAGCCCGAGGGCGACCCGACTTAAGATCAATCGAAGCATGAGGTCGCCCCCGGGATTGGCAGTGATTTCAGGTGAGCTGGATTACGCGAACCAGCCCTTTTCGGCGATGCGGTTGTCGTTCAGGTCATAGCGGGCATGCGGCTCGTTGCCCATGACCTTCTTCGAGTAGCCGTCGAGATAATCCGTGATGGCGAAGCAGATGAAGCCGTCGTCGTCGGCGATCATCTCCTGGGCCTTCCAGTACATCTCCTTGCGCTTCGCCTGGTCGGTCTCGACGCGGGCGTCCTTGATCAGCTTCTGGAACTCGGGAACCTTCCAGTTCGTGTCGTTCCAGTCGGACGCCTCGCCGAAGACCTGGGTGAAGGCCTGGTCGGCGGACATGCGGCGGCCCCAATACACGGCGCAGAAGGGCACCTTCAGCCACACATTGTCCCAGTAGCCGTCGGCGGACACCTTCTTCACGTCGAGATTGATGCCGGCCTTCTTGAGCGCCTGCTGATAGAGCGAGGCGCAGTCGACGGCCGAGCCCCAGGCGCCTTCCGAGGTCTGCAGCTCGATCGCGGTGTTGGCGGGGAGACCCGCCTTCTTGAAGAAGAACGCGGCCTTTTCCGGATCGTATTTCCGCTGCGGCATCTCGGTGTTGTAGAAGGGATTGAGCGCGTCGAGATTGTGATCGTTGCCCGGGACGGCATAGCCGTTATAGACGGACTCGATGATCTTCTCGCGATCGATGCCCCATTTCAGGGCGGTGCGCAGATCCTTGTTGTCGAACGGCTTGTCGGTCACGCGGGTCACGAAGCAGAAGCGGTTGCCCGTGCCCTTGGTGCGGACGACGTTGAGATTGGCATCCTTCATCAGCAGATTGACGGTGCGGGCGTCGAGACGGTTGACCGCGTCGACTTCGCCAGATTGCAGGGCGGCGGTACGGGCCGCGACGTCCTGGATGTTGCGCAGCTCGACGGTGTCGAAATTGCCGCGGCCGGGCTTCCAGTAGTCGCCGCGGTTCTTGAAGACCAGGCGCACGCCCGGCTCGAAGCTCTCGAGCGTGTAGGCGCCGGTGCCGATCGGCTTCTGCCAGTCGGTGAAGTCCTTCGGCACCACCACGAGATGGTAGTCGCCGAGGATGACCGGGAAGTCGGCGTTGCCGGAGGACAAGGTGATCCCGACCTGGGTCGGCGACAGGGCCTTGATCTCCTTGATCTGCTCGAGGATGCCCTTGGCCGGCGACTTGGTCTCGCCGCGATGGATCTGGATCGAGTAGATGCAGTCTTCGGCGTCGAGCGTCTTGCCGTTCGAGAACTTGATGCCCTGGCGGACATTGAAGACCCATTCGGCGGCGCCGGGCTTCACGTCCCAGCTTTCGAACAGCTCGCCCGTCGGATTGCCGGCCGTGTCGAACTCGATCAGGCAGTTCATGACGGCGAGCGACGCCGCGATCATGACCGAGTCCGCATAGGTGCGCGGATCGAGCGAATCGCTGGGCGAGCCGCCTTCCATGCCCATGCGAAGGGTGCCGCCCTTCTTCGGTTCGGCGGCCCAACCCGCCTTCACCATGATTCCGCTGCTGAGCGCGGTCGTGATGCCCAGCGCGGCCGCGCCGCGCAGGAACTCACGTCGGCTGGCCCTGCCCGTCAGGGCCGCCTGTTGGAGCCGTTCCCATTCATTCATTGCTCGATATCTCCCATCGATTTTCGGCCAAACCGGAAGGGCACCATGTCCAACCGGCGGTCAGTTCTTCCTCGACCGGCAGTCCCCGGCGGCGACAGCGTCGCGGGCGGAGATGCCGGCCTTCGGTTCCAGCGGCCCTGCGGTCACGTTCCGGCCCATCGGCCCGATCGAGAGCGCAGCAGGGTGAAAGCCGCGGCGAACCAAGACAGCGTGCATCGTAAGATCGTGCATGAGACGATTCGGCATTCGGCGGATCGTCAGACCGGACTAGAGGGCCGGAAAGGCGATCTTGCTGGCGAGGGCGCCAGTCAAGCCGAAGCTCGCCGCGCGGCCGAACCCGGGATGCGGGCCTGCCGGCGGTTCGCGGTTCTCGCGCACCGATGTCCGAAGTCGATCATTGAAGCCTCCCATGCTTCGGTGGGGTTCATCCGAGTGCCGCACTCCCACGAGCGGCTTATTATTTGAGGCGAACTATGGCACGGGCTTTCCCGTTGCCACAGCATGATTGACGTCTTACCGGCCGATCATGACGGCCCCAAGCAGCGTCTCCGGCAAAATTCGGTGCTTTTCCATGCCCGTGACGGCAGGTGAGACGTGCCGGCGTGCCGGCGCGCCGACGCCGGCTGCCGTGTGCGACCCTCATGAAGCCGATATCGCGGGCCTGGTCCAAGGCCCCGAGCCCACCCGCCGGCCCCTTTCGCGCCCGAATATTTACGATATGCCAAACTTGCATGGCCGCTATTCGGCAGTAAACTCCCAAAAATATCAATGTTTGATTGACCTGAGTTTATGGCCCAACCCGACTCCCAGCTCCCGCCTGCCAACAGCCTCGTGGCGTTCGAGGCTGCGGCACGCCATCAGTCCATCACTCTGGCGGCGGCCGAGCTCAACGTCACCGTGGCCGCCATCAGCCGGCAGGTGCGCAAGCTCGAGGAGCATCTGGGCTGTGCGCTGTTCGAACGGTTTCATCGCCGCGTGCGCCTGACCCCCCAGGGCGCCACGCTGCAGCGCGCCCTCTTCGACGGCCTGAGCCAGATCGGGCAGGCCTGTCGCGAGCTGGCGGTCGGGTCCGATCCGCGCCAGGTCACGGTCGGCTCCACGATCGCCTTCGCCTCGCTCTGGCTGATGCCGCGCATTCCCGGCTTCAGCGTCGCCAACCCCGACATCGCGCTGCGCTATATCGTGGCGGACCGCCTGGTCGACCGGCTCGAGGACGATCTCGACCTGGTGGTGCTCTACGGGCCGGGCGACTGGCCGGGCTATGCCTCGACGCTGCTGTTCGGCGACGACATCATTCCGGTTTGCAGCCCGAGCTACCGGGCCGAGCGGCCCGAGATGAAGCGGCCGGCCGATCTGCTGGCGGAGCGCCTGATCCACACCGAGAGCGACAACCGCAGCTGGGAGACCTGGCCGATCTGGTTCGCCAAGATGGGCATCACGGAACCGGCGCGGGGCCGATCGGAGACCTTCAACAACTATATGATGGCGATGCAGGCCGCGATCGAGAGCCATGGCATCATGCTCGGCTGGCGCGGCCTGATCGCCGATCACCTGACACGCGGAACGCTGGTGCCAGCGGTGCCCGGCAGCGTGCCGGCGGCCGGCGGCTATTATCAGCTGCTGCCGATGAACCGGCCCGCCTCGCCCGCGACCCAGCTGCTGCAGGCCTGGATCGAGGCCCAGGCCCGCGCCATCAAGCCGCTCAAGGGCTGAGGCTCACATCATCTCGCGCGGATGCTCGCTGTTCCATGCGCGCTCGAGCACCAGCTTGTCGCCTTCATAGGCCTCGAGCCGCGCTTCCAGGAAGAACCGGGTGCGATCGGCCCGCAGCCGGCAGTAGGTCTCGGTCCGGGTCGACCAGCCCGGTCGCGACACGGTCATGGTCCAATGGGTCTCGCCCACGGCCTGCAGCGGATCGTCGGGATGGACCCGCCAGGTCTCGCGGCCGGCGCCGCCGCTGACGAGGCCATGGGTGGTGTCCCGCGTCTCGCCGAAATCGTCCTCGATCACGAGCTTCCATTCGCCCGAGCCCAGATCCTGCTCGAGGCGGCGGACATTCGATCCCGGCCGCACGGTTTCGAGCTTGAGCGGCGGGGCGCTGTCGGGCGGCTCGAAACGGGGCGCGGTCTCGGTCCGGTGCGGGCGCTCGGGGAGGATCGCCCGGCATTTCCCGGCCTGAAGCGTGAGATGCACCGGCTCGGGCGAGGGCCAGATCATCGGCCAATAGCTGGTCGAGACCGCGATCCGCAGCCGGTTGCCCTGGCGGAAGGCGTGGGCGCAATCGTCGAGCTTGACCTTCACCTTGAGCCGCTGGCCCGCGGGAACCGGGCTCGGATGCTCATGGCTGTCGCGATGGGCGAGGTTGAGGAAGCCATAGCTCACCCGGACCGACTGGCCGTCGGGCCAGACATCGCAGAGCCGGACGCAGACGAAGCCCTGCGGCTTGTCGATCGCAAGCTCGAGCTCGATCTCCGGCGTGCCGAAAATCTCGAGCGGCTCCGCCAGCGGCGCGCCGTCGAAGCAGAGCGAACCCGCATCGTCGACGCGTTGGTCGCCCGGCGATTCCGGCCCCAGCCAGATCGCGCAATATTCGCCGCCGACCGAGCCCGTCGTCTGCGGCGAGGAGAGTTGAAGCGGCGTCTCGGGGCCCGCCTGCGGCGCCAGCCCGTCGGCATTCATCGCCAGGGTCAGCGGCCTGATGTGGGGCGACGGCCAGGAGGGCTCGGCGATCCAGCGGCCGGGCCGTTCCTTATAGAAGGTGCTGGCGGGTACGCTGTCCTGCATATAGGCCCGCACGTCCGGCTCCTTCATCACGCCGGTATCGATGCCCTTGAGCCAGTAGTCCCACCAGCGCAGGCATTCCTGCAGGAAGCCGATGCGCGGCGCCGGCACGGCGAAATGCGGATATTTATGCAGCCAGGGCCCGATCAGCGCCTTGCAGGGCGCCTTGAGATTGGCGACCAGCTGGAGCGGCGCATTGCGATAGGCGTCGGCCCAGCCGCCCACGGCCAGCACGGCGGCCTCGATCGAATTCCAGTCCTCGCAGATCGAGCCATGTTTCCAATAGGCGTCGCGGCGCTGATGCTCCAGCCAGTTCTTGATCAGCAGAGGCTCGTTCTCGAGCCGCTCCGTCCAGATCTCGCGCCAGCGGTCGCCGACCAGCGCCGGATCGGGCGGCCGTGAGGAATAGGCGAACATGGTCGAGGACCAGCCGAGATTCTCGTTGAGCTGGCAGCCGCCCTTGTAATGGATGTCGTCGGCATAGCGGTCGACGGTCGAGCAGATCGAGACCACGGCCTTGAGCGGCTCGGGCCTGCGGGCCGCGACCTGGAGCCCGTTGAAGCCGCCCCAGGAGATGCCGATCATGCCGACCTTGCCGGTCGACCAGGGCTGGCGCGCGATCCAGTCGAGCACCTCGATCGCGTCGTCCTGCTCCTGCTTCAGATATTCGTCCAGCATCACCCCGTCGGATTCGCCATTGCCGCGCATGTCGACGCGCAAGGACGCATAGCCATGGGCCGCGAAATAGGGATGGGTCAGCTGGTCGCGCACGGCGGTGCCGTCGCGCTTGCGATAGGGCAGATATTCGAGAATGGCCGGTACCTTCTTCGCCTCCGCGCCTTCCGGCAGCCAGATGCGCGCCGCCAGGCGGCAGCCATCCTTGAGCTCGATCCAGGCGTTCTCGATCTCGCGCACGGTGTTATGGAAACGATCCGTCATCATGTCCTCGGGTCGGGCGGTACTGAGAAAATCGGTCAGACGCCGCCGCGGGCGGCCCGCCGGCGCAGGCCGTCCGCCAGCATCACCAGCAGGATACCCGGAATGAAGACGACCGTCGCCATCGCCGGATAGAGGGGCGATGAACCGGTGGCGATGCCGCTGAATACGAAGGTGGGCAGCGTGCGGGTCGAGCCGGCGAGGCTGTAGGTCAGGTAGAAATTTCCCCAGGACAGGAGGAAGGCGAAGATGGCGGCCGAGAAGATGCCCGGCCAGAGCAGCGGGATTGTGACGTAGCGATAGACCTCCCAGTCGCCGGCACCGCAATCGCGCGCCGCATCCTCGAGCGTCGCGTCGAAATTGAACACCTGGACCGCGACGATCACCATGGCAAAGGGGGTGATATAGACCACATGGCCGATGATCGCCGTCGCGACGCCATTGTTGAAATCGAGCCAGCGCCCCAGCACCGAGAACCACAGCAGCAGCACGATGCCGAGCAGGAGTTGTGGAAATACCAGCGGCGCCGCCGACAGGGCGAGGAACGGCTTTTTGCCCGGAAAGCGATAGCGCACCGCCACGATGCCGGCCAGGGTGCCGAAGATCGTGCTCGCCACCATGGAGATGAGCGCGATCACGGTCGAATTGACGAGCGCCCCCTTGGCGTTGGGGTTGTCGAGCAGGGCCGCATACCAGTCGAGCGAGAAGCCGTCGAAGGGCAGCGTCAGATAGCGCCCCTCGTGGAAGGAGAAGGCGATCAGCGTGAAGATCGGCAGATAGAAGAAGACCAGGGCGGCCGCGACCGAGCCGTAAAGAATGATCTCGACGAGCCTGGCTTCGAAGCGGTGGTTCATCAGGCCACCATCGAGCGCTTGAGCGAATAGACCCGGTTGAACAGCAGGATGAAGAACACCGCCGCCGCCATCAGTACGAAGGTGAGGGCGGCGCCCAAGGGCCAGTTCACGCGGGTTTCGAAGGTCTGGCGGATCAACTCGGCCGACATCGGCGATTTGCCGCCACCCAGCACCTTGGGCTCGAGGAAGACGCCGACCGCCAGCAGGAACACCAGCACCACGCCGGCCCAGATGCCCGGGCGGCAGAGCGGCAGCGTCACCTCCCAGAAGGCGCGGAACTTGCCGGCCCCGGCGTCGTAGGCGGCGAGGATCAGCGAGCGGTCGATCTGGTCGATCGAGAGATAGATCGTGAAGATGGTGAAGGCCAGGAGGCTGTAAACCATGCCCAGCATGGTCGCCCAGTCGGTGAAGAGGATGGCGATCGTGCCGGGCGCGAAGCCGATCTGCTCCAGCAGATAATTTGCGGCCCCATGGGCATCGAGGAACAGCACCCAGCCGAAGGTCTTGAGCGTCGCGTCCGTCAGGAAGGCGAAGGTGATGAGGATCTTGCTGTGATTCTCGAAGCGCTTCATGCGGGTCGCCAGCGCATAGGCGATCGGCAGCGACAGCAGCACGCAGAGGGCGGTGCAGGTCACCGCCATGACCAGCGTATGGATCAGGATGGTCCAGTAATGCGGCTTGGTGAAGACGTCGGTCCAGACATCGAGGTTCCACGCCCAGGTGAGCTGGAAATTCTTGGTCTTCTGGAAGGTCAGCAGGAAGGTCATCAGCAGCGGCGCCAGGAAGCAGCTCGTCTGCAGCAGCACGGTCGGCAGGGCCTTGCCGATCAGGGCGGGATCGCGCCAGCTGCGCTCGACCTCCGTCGCCATCTCAGGCCTCGGTACAGAAGAGGAAGATGTCGGCCTTGTTCCAGCCGAGCTCGACCTTATCGCCGATGTCGGCCGGCCTTTCCGAGGTGCCGGGCATTTCGAACACGATGTCCTGGCCGAGGCTCGAGCGGGCGCGATACTGGATCGTGCCGCCCTTGACGAAGAGCTCGCTGATGCTGGCGGGCAGGCGGCAATCGAAGCCGCTGGCAACGCCGCTGCGCGCGATATGGATCAGCTCCGGCCGGACCATCATGTGAGCCGCGCCCTTGGCGAGGACCTTGGCGGCGAGCGCGCGGGGCAGGCGGCCGGTGGCATCATGGATCTCGCCGGAGCGATAGCCGACGCCGGACTCTTCGATCGAGGTGATCTCGACCGGGAACAGGTTGGTTTCGCCGATGAAGCCTGCAACGAAAGCGTTCGCGGGCCGATAGTAGATGTCCTCGGGCCGGCCGATCTGCAGGATTTCGCCCCCGCGCATGACGCAGATGCGGTCGGCCAACATCATCGCCTCCTCGAGGTCGTGTGTGACATGGAGGAAAGTGACGCCGAGGCTGCGATGGAGTCGCTTGAGCTCGGCCTGCAGCACCTTCTTGAGCTTGACGTCGAGCGCCGAGAGCGGCTCGTCCAGGAGGAGGAGCTTGGGCTCGGACACCATCGAGCGGGCGAGGGCCACGCGCTGCTGTTCGCCGCCCGAGAGCTGGCGCGGATAGCGGCCGAGATATTCGGGGCGCAGCTCCATCAGCGTGATCATGGCGCGCACCCGCGCCTCGATCTCGGGATGCGCCATCTTCCGCAGCTTCAGTGGGAAGCCGATATTCTGCGCCACCGTCATATGGGGGAAGAGCGCGAGGCGCTGGAACACCATGCTGGTCGGACGCTGCGCCGGCGGCACGCCCACCATCTCCTTGCCGTCGATGCGCAAGGTTCCCGCGGTCGGTTCCTCGAAGCCCGCGACATGCTTCAAGAGCGTGGTCTTGCCGCAGCCCGAGGGGCCGACCAGGGCCATGAACTCGCCCTGACGGACCGTGAGCGAGACGCCCTTCAGCGCCTCGTAGCTGCCGAAGCTCTTCTTGAGGTCGACGATCTCGAGGAGATCGCCGTCATGGGTATCGGTTCGGGCCATGGGTTCCCGTCAAGGCTGGCGCGCCGTGGGTTCGCGGGAAAGGAAAGGGCGAGGCCGCTCCGCCTGAGGAGCGGCCTCGCCACGACGCTAACGGGATTACTGGGCCGCCGCCAGTTCTTCCTGCCAGATCGCCAGCATCTCGTCGATGTTCGGCGCGATGCGGTGCATCTGGCTGTTGTCCCAGGCGTGCCACATGTAATCGGTCTGGAGGATCGACTTCTCCTCGTCGGTGTACTCCTTCTCGACCTCTTCGTTGGTCACAACATTGGAGGTGGTGTCGAGGAGCGAGAGGATCTTGCCGCTCTCCTTCGAGACGACATGCTTGAGGAGCTTGCGCGAAAGATCCGGCTGGTCCGTTTCCTTCAGGATCGCCGTCGCCTCGACCCAGATGATGCCCGTCTTCAGCCCGTTCTTGGGCTCAGGGACGACCGCGAGGATGTTCTTGTGGCCCTGTTTGCGCATGGCCGACGTCATGTAGGAACCGGAGCCGACGCAGCATTTGAGCGAGCCGTCGAGCAAGCCCTTCTGCGCCAGGGTCAGGTCGCCCACCAGCGTGCGGGTGTTCTTGAACATGGCGCGCAGCACCTTGCGCACCTCCTCGAGGCCGTTCTTGTCGAGCTCCTCATAGGGATTGACGCCGGCATGGAGAGCCATCGGCAGGATCGGCCAATCGCCCCAGTCCATCACGCAGATCTTGTCCTTGTTCTTCGGATCGAAGACGCCGTCATAGGTTTTCCAATCCTCGGGCTTGTCGTGATCGAGATTGAGGCAGGGTCCGACCCAACCCCAGCGGGTGGCGACGCCGATGGTCTTGCCGTCGGTGATCAGCGGCTCGAAGGGCGGGCGGAACTGCGGATAGAAGGTCGCATAGATATCGGCATATTGGGCGGGATCGAGCTCGAGGGCGAGGCCGGCGGGTCCCATGCGGGTGACCCAGGGCATGTCGGTCGAGACGATATCGACATCGCGCGACGCGCCCGCCTGCAGCTTGGCGAAACCGCCGGGAGAATCGACGATCAGGTCGAACGAGACGTCGCAATCATTGGCCTTCTTGAAGGGCTCGATGATGCGCGGGTCGTTGTAGCCTTCCCAGCACATATAGGTGAGATTGGCCGCGGCCGCGGCCGGCTTGACCAGGCTCGAGGCGGCGGCGGCGCCCGCGGCGGCGGCCATGGCCTTCATCGCGCGGCGCCGGCTCATGCCGGCATCGTCGAGGCCCATCGCCTTGATCTGGCGTTGGTAATATTGCGGCAGGTCGCTGTACCAGCTCTTGCTCATGTCGATCTTTCCCTGTGAGTGGTCGTCGTTCTTGTTGTTTGGATGAGTTCGCGGCTCGCGAGATGCGCGTTCCGTCAGCCGGCTCCCTCGCATCCCGGTTGCCATTCTAGGGGCTGGGCTCCCGCCCGCGGCATACCCCTCCGGATATAGGCGTGGCGCGCCTGGGGGAAGACGAAGGGGTCAGGCGATGGCGCCGAGAAAGGCCGCGAACAGTTCCGCCTGGGTCGAAATGGCGAGCTTCCGATAAATGTTCTTGCGGTGGATTTTCACCGTGCCGGGGCTGATATCGAGATGGCGCGCGATCGATTCCGTGGAATGGCCCTGGAGCACCAGGGTCACGATCTGGCGCTCGCGGGCCGACAGCGGCTTGCCGAAGCGCTCGAAAGCGCGGGCAAAGGGTGCGCTCCGCGGGACGGCGGCGCCGCGCAGGGACTGTCCGTTCCTGGGCGCGAAGCTCGGTCCCATCTGCGACCAATGGCACTGGCAGATGGCCTGGAGCGACGGCTCGATCAGGCGCAGCAATTGCAGGTCGGGGCGCGACAGCGGCGGGCTGTCGGCCCAGCGCGCGAAGGAGGTGACGCCAACCACATCCTCGGCCAGCGCGAAGAAGAATCCGACCTCTTCGCCGATCCTGGTGCGGACGTAGTGGGCGCGAAAATATTCGCTCTGGCGGAAGCGGTCAGGCGCCAGCGCCGCCAGCCGGTGAGCGCCGCTGCGCACCTGATCGAGCGTCGCCTGGAAGAAAGGGTCCAGCAGATAGGGGCCGTTGAGATAATCCGTCACGATCACCCGCCGACGGGGCGCATCGAGCGTGTCGCCCAGCGCCAGCGGCCTGTCATGGCCGCGATAGGCGAAGGTCATGACGAAGTCGAAATCGACCAGCCGGCACACCGCCTGCCACAGCACCTGGTCGAAACCGTTGCGCCCCCGCGCGTCGATGAGCTCGCCCATGCCGCGGCTCCATTGTCCGAGCAGCAGGTTGGATCGCGAGGTCTTGGGTGTTTTGGCGTGGCGCATGGCGGCAGGGACGTTATCGCTTTAGGGATATGTCGTCATCGGCTCTCAACGATATGCTGAGGGTCGGAGTCAGCGGTTTCGGTCTGTGAGAATCCGCTTTCGAAGACATTGAAGGGCACCCCGCGAAGGGCCCGGACCGGGAGGGACGGCATATGGCCAGGGCAGCGAACGGCATGAAGGCGGCGGTTCTGCGCAAGCTCCGTCAGAAACTCAAGATCGAGGCCATGCCGATCCCCGAACCCGGCCATGGCGAGATCCTGATCAAGGTGGTGGCCTGCGGCGTCTGCCATAGCGACCTGCATGCGGTCGATGGCGACTGGACTCCGGGACCGGTCTTGCCGCTGATCCCGGGTCACGAGGTGGCGGGGACCGTGGCGGGGCTGGGCACGGGCGTCGCCGGCTTCAAGGTCGGGCAGCGGGTCGGCGTCCCCTGGATGTTCAGCGCCTGCGGCGTCTGCGAGTTCTGCCTCGCCGGCATGGAGACGATCTGCCAGAAGGGCGAGGCCACCGGCTACAGCAAGCCCGGCGGCTATGCCGAATATATGGTGGCGCCGGCGGCCTTCGTGGCGAAGCTGTCGCCGCGGATCGACATGCATGAGATGGCGCCGATCCTCTGTGCCGGCGTCACCACCTATCGCGGGCTGAAGCGGACCGGCACGCGGCCCGGCCAATGGGTCACGATCGTCGGCATCGGCGGGCTCGGCCACATCGCCGTGCAATATGCGAGGGCGATGGGCATGCGGGTCGCGGCCGTCGATGTCTCGGAAGAGAAGCTGAAGCTCGCCAAGCGGCTGGGCGCCGAGTTCGTCGCCGATGCCAGCAAGGACGATCCGGCCAAGCTGATCCAGGAGAAGCTCGGCGGAACCCATGGCGCGATCGTGACGGCGGTCGCGACCCGCGCCTTCGAGCAGTCGATCCGCATGCTGCGGCCGGGCGGCACGGTCTCCTATATCGGCCTGCCGGGCGGCAAGGCCGACGAGATCCGCACCTCGATCTCGGCCATCACCAATTGGGAATTGTCGGTGCGCGGCTCCAATGTCGGCACGCGCCTGGATCTGAACGAGGCCGTGGCCTTCGCCACCAACGGCCTGGTCCGCGCCAAGATCGAGAAGCAGCCGCTCAAGGCTGTGAACGCGATCTTCGACCGGATGCGCCGCGGCAAGATCGTCGGCCGCGTGGTGCTCGATATCGGGTGAGTCTGACATCTGCGTGTAGGAGACAACCATCGCGCCTCTCTTTTTCTGTCATCGCCGGGCTTGACCCGTCGATCCAGGGCAGCGAGCGCGATGGCCCTGGATGCCCGGATCAAGTCCGGGCATGACAGGAAGACAGGGGGAGGAGACAAGAAAATCACCCGTCCTACGCCGGGATGGGCGGCGAGGCGGCCATTGCCATCTTGAGCCAGTCGATCAGCCGCTCGACCTCGGGGCCCGGCATGCCGCGGCCCGGCAGGAGCAGGTGGTAGCCCCGCGCCGAGCTGCAGGATTTGTCGGCGCACTGCACGAGTTGGCCGGCCGAGATGACCTGTTCCACGAGAGGTCGCCAGCCCAGCGCGATGCCCTGGCCGGCGATCGCGGCCTGGATCGCCAGCGTATAGTTGTTGAAGGAGAGGCCGGGCTGCTCCGGACGATAGGGCAGGCCCGCCGCCGCGAACCAGCTCTCCCATTTGAACCACGGCTCGCTCGTCCCCTTGACCGGGCCCGGCATCTCCAGATGCAGGAGCGGCAGGCGCTGCAGCTCCTCCAGCGTGAAGCGTCGGCCGTTCTTCAGCAGCGAGGGGGCGCAGACCGGAAAGGCATATTCCGCCACCAGCAGCTGGGCGCGGGTGCCGAACCAGGCGCCGTCGCCGAAGAGCACGCCGAGGTCGGCGCCGATCTCGTTGATGTTCTGGGTCCATTGCGAGGTGATGATCCGCAGCTCGACGGTGGGCAGCAGCGCCTTGATCTCGGCGAGGCGCGGCACCAGCCAGAGGCCCGCCAGGGCCACGTCGGCGGCGATGGTGACGACGCGCTGGGCGGTGGTGCCGCGGATCTCGCGCACTGCCTCGGCGATGCCAGTGAGGCCCCGCTGGACCGCGACGAAGAGGGCGGCGCCCGCTTCGGTCAGCGCGATGCCCCGGTGATCGCGCCGGAAAAGGGGCCGGCCCAGATGCTGCTCCAGCCGCCGGATCTGGTGGCTGACCGCCGGCTGGGTCAGGCCCAGCGTGTCGGCGGCCTTGGTAAAGCTGCCCAGCCGGGCCGCCATCTCGAAGGTGACGAGCCCGCGCAGGGGCGGCAGGCGGCCGCTGCTTTCGGCATTAGTTTCATTCATGACCCTATCATCGCCGCGGAGGCTCCCGCGTCAAGCATTCGGCGCGCTAGACTGCCGGCTCGGGCGCTTTCCCACGGCTTCGGGCCATAAATCGGTTTGATGGCCGAGGGCGGTTGGGAAGGGTCCCCAGTCCGGAGCGAGGTCCATGGCGAGACGCAAGCCCAATATCCTGTTTCTGCAGGCCGACCAGATGGCGGCGGGCTTCCTGCCGGCCTATGGCCATCCGGTCGTCAAGGCGCCGAACATCTCCGGGCTGGCCGAGCGCGGGGTGCTGTTCGAGAACTTCTATACCAACAGTCCGCTCTGTGCGCCCTCGCGCTTCAGCATGATGGCGGGCGCCCTGCCGTCGCGCATCGGCGCCTATGACAACGCCGCCGACTTCGCCGCCGACATCCCCACCTTCGCGCATTACCTGCGCCGCGCCGGCTACCGCACCGCGCTCTCGGGAAAGATGCATTTCTGCGGGCCCGACCAGCTCCATGGCTTCGAGGAGCGGCTCACCACCGACATCTATCCGGCCGACTATGGCTGGTTCCCGGATTGGGAGGATTTCGAGACCCGGCCCTCCTGGTATCACAACATGCTCTCGGTGATTCAGGCCGGCCCCTGCACGCGCTCGAACCAGCTCGATTTCGACGAAGAGACGGTCTATGCGGCGCGGCGCTACATCCACGATGCCGCCCGCGGGACCGACGAGCGACCCTTCTGCCTCGTGGTCTCGATGACCCATCCGCACGATCCCTATGCGATCCTGCCCGAGCATTGGGACCGCTATCGCGACGAGGACATCGATATGCCGGCTGTGCGCGACGGCGACGTGCCGCTCGATCCGCATGCCAGGCGGCTGCGCCATGTCTCGGACATGGATCGCTACGAGATGACCGAGGCGCATGTCCGGGCCGCGCGGCGTGCCTATTACGGCTCGATCGCCTTCGTCGACGATCAGGTCGGCAAGCTGCTCCAGGCGCTCGACGAGGTCGGGCTCGGCGAGGAGACGATCGTCCTCCTGACCGCCGACCATGGCGACATGCTGGGCGAGCGCGGGCTCTGGTACAAGATGAACTGGTACGAGAATGCCTGCCGCATTCCCCTCGTCGTCGCGGGCGCCGGCGGCTTCCGGCCGCATCGCGTGCGCGAGGCGACCTCCCTGGCCGACCTGCTGCCGACGCTGGCCGAGATCGCCCATGACGGGCAGCGCCCCGATTACGCCGCCCCCATCGACGGCCGCTCGCTGCTGCCGCATCTCTCCGGCACCGGCGGTCATGACGAGGTCATCGGCGAGTATCTGGGCGAAGGCGCCATCGCGCCCCTGACGATGATCCGCCGGGGCAACGAGAAGTTCGTGACGACCCCGTCCGATCCCGATCAGCTGTTCGACCTGGCCGGCGACCGCCAGGAACGCCACAATCTGGCGGCGGACCCGGCCTGGGCGGGAAAGGTCGCGGCCTATCGGGCGGAGGCGGCGAAACGCTGGGACATGGCGCGCTTGCGCGAGGACGTGGTGGCGAGCCAGCGCCGGCGGCGCATGGTGGCGGCGGCACTCATGACCGGCAGGCACACCTCATGGGACTTCCAGCCGATGCGCGACGCTTCCGTCAGCTATATGCGCAATCATCTGAAGCTGGACGATCTCGAATATCGCTCGCGCCTGCCGCATGTGGAGACGCCGCCGGCGCGAGGCTAGAATTAAGTGCCTCATTGCAAACTTGGATTGAGCCGCTGACCTGGCGCCAGTTTCAAGGCTTCTCATATTTGCAAACATGCAGCTCTAACTCCTCCAGCGCGCCAGCGCCGCATTCTTTGCGATTTCGGCTCGTCGCTTGGGCGTTAGACCTTTCGCTCGGGCTTCACCGCCCTTTCGACCCAGCGCAACGGCTGCTGGATCCTTTTCTTCCTCTATGAAGTGATTTATGCCTCTTTCCTCTCTAGATACCTTCGAAGTACTGGTCGGAGCGCTAGTGACATCGACAGAGTCGCTCTCGGCTTTCAATTTGCTGGGCACCTTAGAGGCTGACTGAAAAAGGAGTTGGGTGATTTCAATCGGTTGTGATTCCGTTGGGTTGCGAATCTCAATGGAGATCACGATGGCCTGGACTGAAACCACCCGACCGCACTATCGGCGCGATGCCTTGCGATACGCAAGCGACCTGACGAATGCGGAATGGGCGTTGATCGCGCCCTTGATGCCGATGGCTTCCAAACTGGGGCGGCCGAGAAAGACAAATCTGCGCTCGGTGGTGGAGGCGATCCTGTACATGGCTTCGACCGGCTGCCAATGGCGCGCGATCCCCAAGGAGTTCCCGCCCTACTCGACGGTGCAGAGCTACTTCTACGCCTGGTCGCACAAAGGCTTACTGGCGCACATCAACCACATGCTGGTCACGGCCCTGCGCGAGAGGGTCGGGCGAGAGGCCAGCCCCACGGCGGGGGTGATCGACAGCCAGTCTGTGAAGAGCACCGAGTGTGGCGGGCCACGAGGCTTCGATGCCGCCAAGAAGATCAAAGGCCGCAAACGCCATATCGTCACCGATACCGAGGGCTGCCTGGTCGGGGTGCAGGTTCACGCTGCGGATATCCAGGATCGCGATGGCGCGCCCGACGTGCTGATGTCGATCCGCTCTCTCTACCCGTGGCTGCGCCATGTGTTCGCCGATGGCGGCTATGGTGGCGACAAGCTACGCGACGCCATGGCCGCGCTTGGTCAATGGACCTTCGAAATCATCAAGCGCTCCGACGCCGCCAAGGGCTTCGAGTTGCTGCCTCGCCGATGGGTGGTCGAACGCACCTTCGCCTGGCTCGGCCGATGTCGCCGCCTCGCCAAGGACTTCGAAGCCACCATCGAAAGCGCCGTGGCCTGGATCCTCGTCGCCCACATCCGTCGTCTCACGCGACGCTTGGCGAGACCTTGAAAGGCGCACAGCTTTATGAGTTGAACTCTTAGATCGCTCCTTGAGAGGATTGGCCAGCGTGAACGAGCCGCCGAAGCGCTAAATCGATTAGTCGATCATCAAAAAGACGGAGCTTTCGATTAGCAGCGCTCGCACCTCCCGGCCACTGTTCAAGGCCGGCCTTCACAGGACCCAATTGTGGAGCGCAACCTTGCTGATGAACCAGCCAATCAACCGTCGCCAGCAACTCCATGCCAAGCGGAGATTCGAAACCATCAATGATTTCGGTGGTCACTTCTAATGCTGGTAGATAGCCCTTTGCCTCTGAAGTCAAATAAGCTGCTAGCTTCTCCTTTTTTGAGTCATCAAACCAGATCACGTCTAGCGGGCCGGCATCAGCCAGCCGTTTCTCGCAATGCAAATAGCTGCCATCAAGGTTATCCAATAGATGCGTTAACTTCGTCGCATACGGTCCGAACTTGTTGGCCGCAAATTGGAGGTCCAGAGTGTTGTTTAGATTTTGCGTGATGATGCTGCGTTCAAGGAAATACGCGAGCTTTTGCACCTCCAGCAGAGTGCATTCAATCCCCAGAATCCAATAACGACGAATTAACTCAGCCACGAGTGCGCGAGCGGGTGTGAGCTTCTCAGTTCCGCTGCGTTTCGCAACATTCTGATACTTGCGAGTAGGTTCGTACACGATGACATGAACATCTCCCAGCGACACCAGCGCCGCTGTAATTATTGGCCTCACCTCAAGCCAATCTAGGCCCCCGTTTCCACTTCCCAGCGGTGGTAACGCGATCGACCGAATTCCATTTTCCACAATAACGCGCTTAAGGTCCTGTAGGCCTTCCTCGATCCACTTCATTTTCGAGGGCTGTCGCCAATGCATCTTTGTGGGAAAATTGATGATCCACCTCGGCCCAATAAGCTGCTGTCGCTCGGTCACGAACATGCGGCCTACCTGTACTTCACCTCGCTTGCACGCAGCTTCATAAGCTTTGAAGTTCTCCGGGAAAGCTTCCTTGAACATGAGGGCTATTCCTTTGCCCATCACGCCCACCGTGTTTACGGTATTCACCAACGCTTGGACGTCAGCCTCGAGCAGGTTGCCCTCAGTGAAGGTAATCATGAAAAGTACCACGCAGATTTTGCTACGACCTTGACGGTCAAGTTGCGTTGCTGTGCATGCACGCTGAGAGTCTGAACTCATAAAGCTGTGCGCCTTTCAAGGTCTCGCCAAGCGTCGCGTGAGACGACGGATGTGGGCGACGAGGATCCAGGCCACGGCGCTTTCGATGGTGGCTTCGAAGTCCTTGGCGAGGCGGCGACATCGGCCGAGCCAGGCGAAGGTGCGTTCGACCACCCATCGGCGAGGCAGCAACTCGAAGCCCTTGGCGGCGTCGGAGCGCTTGATGATTTCGAAGGTCCATTGACCAAGCGCGGCCATGGCGTCGCGTAGCTTGTCGCCACCATAGCCGCCATCGGCGAACACATGGCGCAGCCACGGGTAGAGAGAGCGGATCGACATCAGCACGTCGGGCGCGCCATCGCGATCCTGGATATCCGCAGCGTGAACCTGCACCCCGACCAGGCAGCCCTCGGTATCGGTGACGATATGGCGTTTGCGGCCTTTGATCTTCTTGGCGGCATCGAAGCCTCGTGGCCCGCCACACTCGGTGCTCTTCACAGACTGGCTGTCGATCACCCCCGCCGTGGGGCTGGCCTCTCGCCCGACCCTCTCGCGCAGGGCCGTGACCAGCATGTGGTTGATGTGCGCCAGTAAGCCTTTGTGCGACCAGGCGTAGAAGTAGCTCTGCACCGTCGAGTAGGGCGGGAACTCCTTGGGGATCGCGCGCCATTGGCAGCCGGTCGAAGCCATGTACAGGATCGCCTCCACCACCGAGCGCAGATTTGTCTTTCTCGGCCGCCCCAGTTTGGAAGCCATCGGCA
>CAVOLB010000155.1:0-22698 GCA_963696655.1 uncultured Alphaproteobacteria bacterium | reverse complement strand
CCGTGATCGGCAGCCTGCGTTACTGGACCCTGACCGGGAAGCTGGAACGCAACGCGGCGGGCGTGCCCGCCCGGCGCCAGCGCGGAATCCGCTCGCTCGAGGCCCTCGATCGCCATCTGGCGGGCCACGACTTCCTCGCCGGCCGCTATTCGATCGCCGATATCGCGCTCTATGCCTATGGCGCCTGGGCCGAGGAAGGCGGGTTCGATCTGGCCCCCTTTGCCGCCTTCCGGGCCTGGAAGGCGCGAGTCGCCGGGCTCCCGGGCCATCTGGCGACCCGCTATGATTATTCGATCGACCCCGATGCCAGCCGCGACCTCTAGGGGCAGCGGGGCGGCCCGACCCCAACCTATTGTTATTCAATCAATTCCAGGCGGGTCAGGAACGGCGGCGGACTGCGCCAAAACGCGCTAAGGCCTTGTGCGATAAGGGTTCACACCCACCGGAAACTCTGTTATACACCCGCCCCTCAGCTGGTTCGCATCCGACCCGGCCCGTTATTTTTTGTCCCCGTTTGGAGAGCAGAGGCGTCCTTGCAAGTTCTCGTTCGTGACAACAACGTCGATCAGGCCCTGCGCGCGCTCAAGAAGAAGATGCAGCGCGAGGGTATCTTCCGCGAGATGAAGATGCGCCGTAACTACGAGAAGCCCTCCGAGCGCCGCGCGCGCGAGAAGGCGGAAGCGGTCCGCCGCCACCGCAAGCTGCTGCGCAAGCGCATGGAGCGCGAAGGCTACTAAGCCGACGCCCCGCTTCGGCGGATCTGTGAGATACGAAACGGCGCTGCCCCAGGGGCGGCGCCGTTTTTGATTCTGCATCGCCGCGCTCAATCGTCATCCCCGCGAAAGCGGGGACCCAACTCTAAGCTTGGTGACCTGGATCAAGATGGGTCCCCGCTTTCGCGGGGATGACGGTAAGAGCGATGGCGGCCGCGCGGTTGGAACAATCGCGACCGCGCCGAGAATTACCCCAGCGCCTTGACGATGCCCTCGGTCACCTTCTTCGCGTCGCCGAACAGCATCATGGTGTTGTCGCGGAAGAAGAGCTCGTTCTCGACGCCGGCGTAACCTGACGCCATCGAGCGCTTGATGAAGAGCACGGTCTTGGCCTGCTCGACCTCGAGGATCGGCATGCCGTAGATCGGGCTCTTGGGATCGTTCTTGGCGGCGGGGTTGGTGACGTCGTTGGCGCCGATCACGAAGGCGACGTCGGTCGAGGAGAATTCGCGGTTGATGTCCTCGAGCTCGAACACCTCGTCATAGGGCACGTTGGCCTCGGCCAGCAGCACGTTCATATGGCCCGGCATGCGGCCCGCCACCGGATGGATGGCGTAGGAGATCTTGACGCCCTCCTTCTTCAGGATGTCGGCCATCTCGCGCAACGCATGCTGCGCCTGGGCGACCGCCATGCCGTAGCCCGGCACGATGATGACCGAGCCCGCATTCTTCAGGATGAAGGCGGCATCGTCGGCCGAACCCGATTTGACCGGCCGGTCCGCGGCCTTGGGCCCGCCCGCCGCGGCGCCGCCCGAATCGGTGCCGAAGCCGCCCAGGATCACGTTGAAGATCGAGCGGTTCATCCCCTTGCACATGATGTAGCTGAGGATGGCGCCCGAGGAGCCGACGAGCGCGCCCGTCACGATCAGGAGGCTGTTGCCGAGCGTGAAGCCGATGCCGCAGGCGGCCCAGCCCGAATAGGAGTTGAGCATCGACACGACGACGGGCATGTCGGCGCCGCCGATGGGGAGGATCAGCAGGAAGCCCACCAGCAGCGACAGCGCGATCAGCACCCAGAAGACGATCGGGTCCTGGGCGATCACCAGCGCCACGATGAGGGCGACGATGGCGATGCCGATGGCGGCGTTGAGGATATGCTGGCCCTTGAAGACCAGGGGCGCGCCCGAGAGCAGCGCCTGCAGCTTGGCGAAGGCGACGATCGAGCCGGTGAAGGTGATGGCGCCGATGGCGACACCCAGCCCCATCTCGACCAGGCTCTGGCCCTTGATGGCGCCGACGGTGCCGATGCCGAATTCATCGGGCGAGAAGAAGGCCGCGACCGCGACGCAGACCGCCGCCAGGCCGACCAGGCTGTGGAAGGCCGCCACCAGCTGCGGCAGCGCCGTCATCTGGATGCGCAGCGCGATCACGGTGCCGATGGCGCCGCCCACCAGGATCGCCGCGGCGATGATCGGGTAGGAGACCACCTCGGGCGAGGCCAGCGTGGTGGCGATGGCGATGGCCATGCCGGCCATGCCGAAGAGATTGCCGCCGCGCGAGGTCACGGGGCTCGACAGGCCGCGCAGCGCCATGATGAAGCAGATGGCGGCGGCGAGATAGGCGTAGGCCGAAAGTTCTTCCGTCACAATATCGCTCCCGCGCCTGAGGCCTATTTCTTCGGCTCTTTTTTCTTGAACATGGACAACATCCGGTTGGTCACGATGAACCCGCCGAAGATGTTGACCGAGGCCAGCGCCACCGCGATGAAGCCCATCACCTGCGAGAGATTGAAATGCGCAGGGCCGGCCGCGATCAGCGCGCCGACGATGATGACGCTCGAGATCGCGTTGGTGACGGCCATCAGCGGCGAATGCAGCGCCGGCGTCACCCGCCAGACCACGTAATAGCCGACGAAACAGGCCAGCACGAAGACGGTGAAGAGCTGGACGAAGGGCGCGTGAGCGTGAGTCGCGAGCGTGTCTTCCATCTGTCAGTCCTCTGTACCGCGTCTGTGGGCCCCACCCCCTCCCTCACCCTCCCCCATCAAGGGGGAGGGGATAGAAGAAATAGAAGAAGCGGAGCGCAAATCGAATCCCCTCCCCCCTTGTGGGGGAGGGCTAGGGAGGGGGGTGCCACAGGCGAGTTCCATCGACATCAAGCCCCCACCAATGCCGGATGCACGACCTTGCCGTCGCGGGTCAGGCCGGTGCCTTTGATGATCTCGTCGTCCCAGTTGATCTTCAGGCCCTTGGTCTCCTTGTCGATCATGAGGGAGACGAAGGCCAGGAGATTGCGGGCATAGAGCGAGCTGGCGTCGGCCGCGAGGCGCGAGGGCAAATTGAGATGCCCGACGATCGTGACGCCATGCTTGACCACGACCTTGCCGGGCTCGGCGATCGGGCAGTTGCCGCCCTGCTCGACCGCCAGATCGACGATCACGGAGCCGGGCTTCATCGTCTTCACCATCTCCTCGCTCACCAGCACCGGCGCCTTGCGGCCGGGAATGAGCGCCGTCGTGATGACGATATCCTGCTTCTTGATGGTCTCTGCCGTCAGCGCCGCCTGCTTCTGCTTGTAGGCGTCGCTCATCTCCTTGGCGTAGCCGCCGGCGGTCTCGGCCTGCTTGAACTCCTCGTCCATCACCGCGACGAAAGTGGCACCCAAACTCTCGACCTGCTCCTTGGCGGCGGGACGCACGTCGGTCGCCGAGACGATGGCGCCGAGGCGCCGCGCGGTCGCGATCGCCTGCAGCCCCGCGACACCCGCACCCATCACCAGCACGCGGGCCGGCGCGATGGTGCCGGCCGCCGTCATCATCATCGGAAAGGCGCGGCCGAACTCGGCCGCCGCATCGACCACCGCCTTGTAGCCTGCGAGGTTCGACTGCGAGGAGAGCACGTCCATCACCTGCGCACGGGTGATGCGCGGCATCATCTCCATGGCGAAGGCGACGACGCCCTTGGCCGCATATTGCTGCACCTGGTCCTTGGCGCCATGGGGGCTGAGGATCCCCACCAGCACCGCGCCGGATTTCATCAGCGCGAGCTCGTCGGGGCCGCCCTCGGCCGCCGTCAGCGGCCGCTGCACCTTCAGCACCAGATCGGCATCCTTCAGCGCCGAGGCCTCGTCGGGCGCGATCTCGGCGCCCGCCGCCTTATAGGCCTCGTCGGAGATGTTGGCACCGCCGCCGGCACCGGTCTCGATCACGACGCTGGCGCCGAGGCCGACATATTTCTTCACGGTGTCGGGCGACACCGCCACGCGCGCCTCGTGAGGGCGCCGTTCCTTGGCTACGCCAATCTTCATGAAACCCTGTCCCGCTCGCTGCCCCGCCGAAATTCGGAGCCCCCTGCATTGGGCGACAACAATGCCCAAGGCGGGCGCGATTCACAAGCGGCCCGGACCGACGCAGACGGGGAATCGGCCTGATTCTGGTGGGGGTTACTCGGTCGCCTGAAGGTCGGCCGCCTTGAGCGCCTTGGCCTGGCGCTTGCCCAGGGTCTTCACGTCGAAATCCTCGATCAGCCCATGGAACAGCCGGTGCCAGTTCACCTCGGCCTTGAGATGAAGGAAGACCGAGCCCAGCCCGACGGCGGCGCGATCCATCAGCAGGAATTCGCGCGGCGGCTTGACGGGGCCGAGCCGGCGCAACTCGGCATGGACCTCCTGCGCCACCTCGCGCCCATAGCTGCCGGCGCCGGTCTCCTGGATCAGCCGGCTGCGGTCCTCGAGCAGCGGGCCATAGACGAAGGCGGCCCAGCGATTGAGGACATCGATGATCTCGGGCGTCAGCCCTTCGAAGCCCCAATTCTCATAGGCCGCGATCGCGAGCTTGCGGTTGCCGGTCTCGAGGGCGCGGTAGAGATCGATGACGCCGGCGACGAATTTCGGCGGAAATATCCGGATGCAGCCGAAATCGAGCAGATTGACGCTGCCATCGTCGCGGACCGTGTAGTTGCCGAGATGCGGATCGCCATGGATCACGCCGAATCCGTAGAAGGGCGCATACCAGGCCTGGAACATGGCGAGCGCCACCTTGTTGCGCAGCGCGATGTCCGGCTTGTCGGCGAGGAAGGTCTTGAGCGGCCGGCCCTCGAGCCAGCTCATGGTCAAGAGCCGATCGGTCGAGAGCGAGGGTACCGGCACCGGCACATGGACCCGTTTCTCGCCGCCCAGCATCGCGCCATAGAGCAGCATATGCTTCGCCTCGCGGCGATAATCGAGCTCCTCGCGCAGCCGCGCCGCGATTTCGGCATGGATGTTGGCGGAGTCGATGGAGCGGTCGTAACGGCCATAGAGCGAGAGGATCAGCCTGAGCTGGCCGATATCGGCCTCGACGGCGCTCGGCATGTCGGGATATTGCAGCTTGCAGGCGAGCAGCCGCCCCTCCTTCGAGACCGCGCGATGCACCTGGCCCAGCGAGGCGGCGGCCGCCGCTTCCGGCTCGAAGCTCTTGAAGCGCGCCTGCCAGTCGGGCCCGAGCTCCGCCGCCATGCGCCGCTTGACGAAATTCCAGCCCATCGAGGGCGCGTTCGACTGCAGCCCGGCGAGCTCGGCCGCATATTCCTCGGGCAGCGCATCGGGAATGGTCGAGAGCAGCTGCGCCACCTTCATGAGGGGGCCTTTCAGCCCGCCCAGGGCGGTCTTGAGATCGGAGGCATGGCGCGCGCGGTCG
The DNA here is from genome assembly GCA_963696655.1 of uncultured Alphaproteobacteria bacterium. Classification (GTDB taxonomy): domain Bacteria; phylum Pseudomonadota; class Alphaproteobacteria; order Dongiales; family Dongiaceae; genus Hypericibacter. The sequence continues at coordinate 17,310 of CAVOLB010000155.1, read as the reverse complement.
AGCGGCAGGCCCAGGAACCGTTTGCCCGCGAGCCGCGCCGCGGCACCCCCGACCGCCGTGCCGACCTGCGCATAGCGGCGCACGCGTCCGGTCAGGCGATTGCGTTCGGCACTCTTGGTTTTGGATTTGCGTTCGGCCATGGCTTGCGCGCGATCATATCCCCGAGGGGGCGACAGAGGATTGTGACAAGTTCGCGAGGATTCTGTCTCGGGTCATCGCGGCGACTCTCGATCGCTGCAACAAGCGGCAAAGGCGAAGCAACCGCTCCTCGCACATCTTGAGGTTGTCGCGACCCTATGCGAGGCTGCGATCCTCTGGATTCCCAAATCTCGATCATCGCCATGACCGATTTTGCCATCTCGCCGGCCCCGCTCTCTCCCGTCGCGCCGGCCGCCCTTCGCCGGCTGAGAGGATTCGATCTGGTCGTCATCGCGGCCACGGTCATTGCCAGCTTCGTCTTCGCATTCTTCGGCGGAGCTGTCACTGGGGGCATTTACGGCCTTGTGCTGGCCCTCACGCAGGGCAAGGTCGATCAGGCCGCGGTCGCCGCCAACAAGGACCTGCTCCAGACAGGCATCGTCGTGGGTGCCGTCTATGCCACGGCCGTGTTGCCGCTGGGCGTCTGGGGACTGGCCCAACTGCGAGGACTCGACCGCTCGGCGCTGGGCCTCCGCCGGGCGCGGTGGTGGTGGTACGCGGTCGGCCTTGCCGCGCTCGCGGTCCTGTTCGGCTATGATTTTCTCGTCGCCCATTTCCTGGACCCGGACCACGCCATTGCAGACAAGCTTCGCGAGCAGCTGCTGGTGCGCCCCGATTCGCTGGCCTGGATCGTCGCGCTCTGGATCGTCGTCGCGCCGGCGACCGCGGTCGCCGAGGAGTTGCTCTATCGCGGCCTGCTCTATCGCTGGTTTCGCGAAAGGCTGCCGATCTGGCTCGCGATCCTGGTGAGTTCCGTAATTTTCGGACTTCTGCATGGTTCCCTGCTGTTTCCCGGCGGCTGGATGGGAGTCGGGATGGCGTTCGGCCTGACGATGTTCGGCGTGATCGCAGCCTCCCTGTTCCAGGCCAGCGGCTCGCTCTGGCCGTCGATCCTGATTCATTTCGTCAATAACAGCCTGTTCGTCTTCAGCGCCTACAATCCGGGCGGCGGCTGATAAGCTAAGGGCCTCGATTCGCCCCAGGCCGCATCGCAGCCCTTCCGGATTGCCCATGACCATTCCTACGCCCGATGTTCCGACAGCCGCGCCTTCATTGCCGGTTCCGGGACGCACGCTGCGCCGCTACGACATCCTCTGGATCGCCGGCATCTTCATCCTGAGCCAGCTCGCGACCGGCGTGGTCGTGATCCTGACGATGAAAGCGATAGGCCTCCTCCGGGCCTTCCGGGACTCATGGGCGCTCGGGGAGGTGGAGGCCACCCAACTGGTGCTCGTCGCGGCCCTCGCCGCGGCCGCTGTGATTCTCGCCTCGGGTGGCTGGTGGCTGGCGCGGCGACGCAGCCTCGGCGCAGGCTCATTCGGTTTGGGCCGCGTCCGCTGGCCCTGGCTGCTGGCGGCCGTGATCCTGTTCATGGCCTTCAACTGGGCCGACGGTATCGTCTCCAACTGGCTCGATCCCACCGGCCAGCTGCAGCAGGACATGGCCGACGGCTTCTTTCCGATGCACCAGTCGCTGGGCTGGGCGGTCGCGATCGTGATCGGGCCGGTCACGGCGTTCGGCGAGGAGACCCTGTTCCGGGGCCTGCTCTATCGCTGGCTCCGCGAGCGCCTGGGGATCGTGCTCGCGGCCCTCCTCAGCGCCGCGATCTTCGCCGCGGTCCATTTCTATTTCATCGAGGTGCCGGGCCTCTCGGGCCAGGTGATGACCCTCGAGATCCTGGTCTTCGGCCTGATCGCCGCCGGGCTTTATCAGGGCAGCGGCTCGCTCTGGCCGCCGATCCTGTTCCACGCCCTCAGCAACGGCACGGTCGTGTTCCTGGCCTACGCGCCACCGACGGGTTGAGCCGTCGGCTTACGCCTTCTCCAGCTCGTCGATGAAGCCGGCGACGACGCTGAGGCCCTTGCTCCAGAAAGCCGGGTCGGCGGCGTCGAGCCCGAAGGGCACCAGCAGCTCGCGATGGCGCTTGGTGCCGCCGGCCGCCAGCAGCTCCAGATATTTCTTCGGGAACCCCTCGGGTCGCTCGCGATAGACCGCATAGAGCGAGTTCACCAGGCAGTCGCCGAAGGCATAGGCATAGACATAGAACGGCGAATGGATGAAATGCGGGATATAGGCCCAATAGACGCTGTAGTCTGAATCGGGCCCGAGCTTGATCCCCGGCCCCAGCGCCTCGATCTGGGTGTCGAGCCAGATCCTGCCGATCTCGTCGGCCGTGAGCTCGCCCTGACGGCGCGTGTCATGCAGCCGGCGCTCATATTCATGCATCGCGATCTGGCGCACGACGGTGTTGAGCATGTCCTCGACCTTGGAGGCGAGGAGGATGCGCCGGCGCTCCGGATCGGTCTCGCGCGTCAGCAGCGACTGGAAGGTCAGCATCTCGCCGAACACCGAGGCGGTCTCGGCCAGGGTCAAGGGCGTGTCGGACAGCAGCAGCCCTTGCGGGCCCGCCAGCACCTGATGCACGCCGTGACCCAGCTCATGGGCGAGCGTCATCACATCGCGGGTGCGGCCGCGATAGCTCATCAGCAGATAGGGATGGGCCGAAGGCACCGTCGGATGGGCGAAGGCGCCCGGCGACTTGCCGGGCCGCGGGCTTGCATCGATCCAGGGCCGCTCGAAGAAGCGCCGACCCAGGGCGCCCAGCTCGGGCGAGAAGGCGCTGTAGGCGTCGAGCACCAGCGTCTCGGCGTCGCCCCAGCTGACGCTGCGGTCCTTGTCCTGCGGCAGCGGCGCGTTGCGGTCCCAGTAATCCAGGGCCTCCACCCCGAACCATTTGGCCTTCAGCTTGTAATAGCGGTGCGACAGCGTCGGATAGGCGTCCTTCACCGCCTTCACCAGCGCATCGACCACCTCGTCCTCGACCTGGTTGGCGAGGTTGCGCGAGGAGACAGGGCGCGGGAATTTCCGCCAGCGGTCCTCGATCTCCTTGTCCTTGGCGAGCGTGTTGGTGACGAGCGAGAAGGCCTTGAGCCGCGAGCGGAAGCCGGCCGCAAGCCCGTCCGCGGCGGCCTTGCGCTTCTTGCCGTCGCGATCGACCAGCAGCGTGAGGGCCGCTTCGGAGGTCAGTTCCTTGTCGTCGACGGTGAAGCGCATCTCGGCGACCGTCTCATCGAAGAGCCGGTTCCAGGCCGCGGCCCCGGTGATGCGCTTCTCATGCAGCAGCTTCTCGACCTCGTCCGAGAGCTGATGCGGGCGGAAGGAGCGCACCGTCTCGAGCCAGGGCCGGTAGCGGGCCAGCGCCGGCGCCTTGAGCTGCCCGGCGAAGACCGCGTCGTCGATCTTGTTGAGCTCGAGCGTGACGAACAGCAGATCGGACGAGATGTCGGTGGTGCGCTCGTCGATCGTCTGATGGAAGCGCGCGATCTCGGGATCGCTCATATTGCCCGCATAGCTTAGCTGCGCGTAGCTGGCGAGCCGCCCGAGCCGCTCCTGGATCGCCTCATACTCGACGATGAGGGCGCCCAGCGCCCCGCCGTCGAGGCTCGCGATCCGGCCCTCGAAACGCTGGCGCAGATCCTTGGCCTGTTTGGCGGCCTCCTCGAGGTCGCGCGTCAGCGCCGGCGCATCGGGCGAGGGATAGAGATCCGTCAGGTCCCAGACGGGGAGCTCCGACTTCTCGCCGATCTTCGTGCTGTCGTCCGCCATCACCGAGGTCTCCGCTGCCGCTCGTCCGTTCAATCCCGTGCGAATTCCGCGCCCCCGCCGATCGACCCTCCGGGGGCCGGCTTGGCGCGGGCTTCGCCCCGTGGGATATAAGGCGTCGACCGGTTCCCGCCAAGCACCGCGTCCAAGGGCTTACGCGGCTTTCAGGTACCCCATCAGGGAGGGGGATTTGACGGAAACACGGCTGGTGACCGCGCCCGGCGACTATGATCGCTGGAACAGCCTGCCGCAGATGTTCTTCGAGCAGGCGCGGCGCACGCCCGACGTCCCTTTCCTGTGGCAGAAAGTGGGGGGCGCCTGGGTCCCCACCCGCTACGGCCAGGCGGCCAGCCTGGTTCGCCGTCTCGCCCGCGGGCTGGCGGCCTTCGGGCTCAAGCCCGGCGAGCGGGTGGTGCTGCTGTCGGAAAGCCGGCCCGAATGGGCCATCGCCGATCTCGCCATCATGACGGCAGGTGGCATCACCGTGCCGGCCTATGTCACCAATACCATCACCGACCATCACCATGTGCTGACCCACAGCGGTGCGGCGGCCGTGATCGTCTCGACCAAGGCGCTGTCGACGCGGCTGCTGCCGGCGGCGATCATGGCGCCCGAGCTGCGCTGGATCGTGGCGATCGAGGATCTGGGCCTGGCGCAACGCCCGGCCAAACCGGTCTTCGCCTGGAGCCAGGTCCTCACCACCGGCGATGCCGCGCCGGACCAGGTCGACGAACACCTGGCCGCCATGAAGCGCACCGACACGGCCTGCTTCATCTACACCTCCGGCACCGGCGGCACGCCCAAGGGCGTGATGCTGAGCCATGGCGCCATCATCGCCAATTGCCGCGGCGCCTTCGGCGTGCTGTCGGAGCTCAATCTCAGCCACGAGCTGTTCCTCTCCTTCCTGCCGCTGTCGCACGCCTATGAGCACACGGCGGGACTCTATTTTCCGATCTCGATCGGCGCCGAGATCTATTACGCCGAGAGCATCGACAAGCTGACGGAGAACATCGGTGAGATCCGGCCCACCATCATGACCGCCGTGCCGCGGCTCTATGAGGCGATGCATCGGCGCATCCAGCGCGGGCTCGTCCATGCCGCACCCTCCAAGCGCCGCTGGTTCGATCGCGCGCTGGCCCTGGGCCGGCGCAAGGCGCTCAACCTGGCCCCGCTCTCGCCGGTCGAGCGGCTCCTGGATCTCGCCTGCGATATCCTGGTGCGGCGCAAGGTCCGGGCGCGTTTCGGCGGCCGGCTCAAGGCGTTCGTCTCCGGCGGGGCCGCCCTCAATCCCGATATCGGCGCCTTCTTCCTGGCGCTGGGCCTGCGCATCCTCCAGGGCTACGGCCAGACGGAGGCAGCACCGGTGATCTCGGTCAACCGGCTGGGCCGGGTGCGGATCGACACCGTGGGCCCGGCGATCGACGGCGTCGAGATCAGGCTCGCCGAGGATGGCGAGATCCTGGTGCGCGGCGAGGTCGTGATGCAGGGCTACTGGCGCGACGAGGAAGCGACCGCCAAGGCCATCCATGAGGGCTGGCTCTATACCGGCGATATCGGCACGCTCGACAAGGACGGCTATCTCAGGATCACCGACCGCAAGAAGGATCTGATCAAGCTTTCGGGCGGCGACAACATCTCGCCGGCCCGGGTCGAAGGCTTCCTGGTGGCGCAGCCGGAGATCGGCCAGGCGATGGTGTGGGGCGAGCACCGCCCGCATCTGGTGGCGTTGCTGGTGCCGGAAACCGAATTCCTCGCCCAATGGTCGGAACGCAATCGGAAACCGGGCGAGCTGGCCCAGCTGCATGAGGATCCGGAGCTCGTCAAGAACCTGGGCGAGGCGGTCGCGCGCGTGAATGCCAGCCTCTCGGCGGTCGAGCGCATCCGCCGCTACATCGTGGCGCCGGAAGGCTTCACCATCGAGAACGGGATGCTGACCCCCTCGCTCAAGATCAAGCGCCACAAGATCCGCGAGCGTTTCGGGTCGCTGATCGACGGGCTGTATGAGCGGTGAGGGAGTGGCGAAGCGTGTGTGCGGCCCCCCCTCCCCTGCCCTCCCCCACAAGGGGGGAGGGGATAGTAGAAGGAAGCTCGGACTTGTCTTTCTAATCCCCTCCCCCCTTGTGGGGGAGGGCAGGGAGGGGGATGACTCGGTCCACGATCTTGTCGGGGTGCGAAGGGGGCCGATACCGAGCAGCCCCCTCCCCAACCCTCCCCCAAAAGTTGGGGAGGGGATTAGAGAAGGATTTAGGGATGCGATCGATGCGCCGCCGCGAGTTGTTGCAGCTTTCCGTCACCATCATCGCGGCGGGCTTGTTCCACGACAGCGTTGCCGCGTGCGCCGGCGAGGCGCTCGTTCTCCATAAGGATCCGGCTTGCGGCTGCTGCGCCGGTCACGCCGACTATCTGAGAGCCCACGGCTTCGCGGTGACGATCGTCGAGACGCCCGACCTCAACTCGCTCCGGCGCCAGCATGGCGTACCGGAAGCGCTCGCCGCCTGTCACACCATTCTCGCGGACGGCTATGTGATCGAGGGGCATGTGCCGGTCGAGCCGATCCGGCGCCTGCTGTCGGAACGGCCCGACATCGTCGGCATCGCGCTGGCCGGCATGCCGATGGGCTCGCCCGGCATGGGCGGCGAGAAGACGGCGCCCTTCGTCATCTATCGGATCGAGCGCACGACCGGCGCCGGGGCGCCCGAGGTCTTCGCCATCGAATGAGGGCCGGCGCTCAGTCGACGCCGTAATAGCGCTTGTACCATTCGACCGTACGGGGAATGCCTTCCTCGATCGTCGTGCGCGGCATGAAATCCAGGTCGCGCGTCGAGGCGCTGATATCGGCATAGGTCACATGGACGTCGCCCGGCTGCATCGGCGCGTCCTCGACCTTGGCCGGCTTGCCGCAGGCCGCTTCGACCACCTTGACGAAATCCCGCACATCGACGGTCCGATGATTGCCGAGATTATAGATCGCGTAGGGCATCCCCTCGCGGTCCTTGGCGGGTGGACGGTCCAATGCCGCCAGCACCCCGGCCACGATATCGTCGATATAGGTGAAGTCGCGCTTCAGATTGCCGCCATTGAAGAGCCACAGCTTGTTGCCGCGCATCACCGCGTCGATGAAGAGCAGCGCCGCCATGTCGGGCCGGCCCCAGGGCCCATAGACCGTGAAGAAGCGCAAGCCCGTCGTCGGGATGCCGTAGAGATGGCTGTAGGTCGCGGCGATATGCTCGGCCGCGCGCTTGGAGGCGGCATAGAGCGAGCGCGGGCGGTCGGCGCGGTTGTCGAGCGAGAAGGGCACCTCTTTGCTGTCGCCATAGACCGACGAGCTGCTGGCGAAGACCAGATGCTTGAAGTCGGGAAGCTGGCGCACCGCCTCGACCATCGCCAGCTGGCCGTCGATGTTGCTGCGGATGAACTCCCAGGGATGGGTGATCGACCGGCGCACGCCGGGCTGGCCCGCCATATGCAGCACCCGGTCGATGCTGGCATAGCCCTCGAACAACGCCGCCAGCGCCTTGGGATCGCCCACATCCAGGTCGTGAAAGCCGAAATCGTCGCGTTTCAGCAGCGCCTGCACCCGCGCCTGCTTCAGGGCGGGATCGTAGAAATGGACGAAATTGTCGACGCCCACGACTCGCTCGCCGCGGTCGAGCAGCGCATTGACCAGGTGAAAGCCGATGAAGCCGGCAGCGCCGGTAACGAGGACGGTCATGAAATGTCCGCAAACCCGGGTGGGAACGTAAGGATATAGCTGAGCCGGCGCCGTAAATCATCCAACGTTACCGAGCCACGGAAAAGCCCGGGCCGCCCCGCCCATTCATTGCAGGCGGACGGGCGCTCGGCTAGCTTCACGCAGAATCAACAGGCATAACTTGGCAACAACGACAATCCGGAACACCCCGCCCTGGTCCGGCGGCGTCGAATCCGGTCCCAAGGGAGAGATATGGCTCAGCCAGCGATCATTACCGTCGCCATCACCGGGAGCCAGCCGACCAAGGCGCAGAACCCGGCCGTGCCCGTGACCCCGACCGAGCAGATCGAGAGCACCCAGGAAGCCTTCGAGGCCGGCGCCGCCCTGGTCCATATCCATGTGCGCGACGACGAGGGCCGTTCCTCCTCGGATCCCGACCGCTTCGCCCAGGTGCAGGCGGGCATCCGCCGCCACTGTCCGGGCATGATCGTCCAGTTCTCGACCGGGGGGCGCGGGCGCGACCCGTCCGAGCGCGGCTCGTCGCTCAAGCACCGGCCGGACATGGCGTCGCTCGCCACCGGCTCGGTCAATTTCGCCACCATCATCTATGAGAACCCGCCGCAACTGATCGACGGGCTGGCGCAGACCATGCTGGCGCAGGAGATCAAGCCCGAGATCGAGATCTTCGACCTGGCGATGCTCTATAACGCCCGCGAGCTGGTCGACCGGGGCCTGCTGAAGCCGCCGGTCCATGTCCAGTTCGTCATGGGCATTCCGGGCGCCCTGCCGGCGCGCGAGAAGCTGCTGGATTTCCTGATCGGCGAGCTGGCCGAGTTCCTGCCGGGCGCGACCTGGACGGCCGCGGCCACCGGCCGTCATCAGCTCGAGGCCAACCGCTGGGCGCTCGCCAAAGGCGGTCACTTGCGCACGGGCCTCGAGGACAACATCTATTACGCGAAGGGCCGGCTTGCCGCGAGCAATGCCGAGTTGGTGGCGCGAGCGGCAGCACTCTGCACCGAAATGGGTCGTCCGCCGGCAAATCCCGCCGAGGCAAGGAACCTTTTGGGCCTCCGGCCCGCTTCATGAGGCTCCCATGAAACTCGCGACCGTCAGCCTCGACGACAAATATACCGCGGAAAGCGGTCGCATCTTCCTGACCGGCACGCAGGCGCTGGTGCGCCTGCCGATGATGCAGCGCCGGCGCGACGAGGCGGCGGGCCTGAACACGGCGGCCTTCGTCACCGGCTATCGCGGCTCGCCGCTGGGCGGGCTCGATATGGCGATGGGACAGGCTCGCAAGTTCCTGGAGCGCCACCACATCCGCTTCCAGGCGGGCGTGAACGAGGATCTGGCGGCGACCGCCGTCTGGGGCACGCAGCAGCTCGATCTCTTCGGCGATTCCAACTATGACGGCGTCTTCGCCCTCTGGTACGGCAAGGGCCCGGGCGTCGACCGTTCCGGCGATGCGCTGCGCCATGCCAATCTGGCCGGTACCGCGAAACATGGCGGCGTGCTGGCGCTGGCCGGCGACGATCACACCTGCAAATCCTCGACCACCGCGCATCAGACCGAATTCGCCTTCGTCGACGCGCAGATCCCGGTGCTGAACCCGGCGGGCGTCCAGGAGTTCCTCGATCTGGGGCTCCATGGCATCGCCCTCTCGCGCTATTCCGGCTGCTGGGTCGCGCTCAAATGCGTGGCCGACACGGTCGAGAGCTCGGCCTCGGTCTCGGTCGATCCGCACCGCGTCCAGATCGTCGCCCCGACCGATTTCGACATGCCGGCGGGCGGCCTCAATATCCGCCTCCCCTCCTCGCCCTTCGCCTCGATCCAGGCGCTGGAGCAGGAGATGCGGCTGCATAAGTTCAAGCTGAAGGCGGTGCTGGCCTATGCCCGCGCCAACAAGCTCGACCGCGCGGTGGTCGACGGGCCGAAGCGCCGGCTCGGCATCGTCACCACCGGCAAGTCCTATCTCGATCTGCGCCAGGCGCTGGACGATCTCGGCATCGACGAGACCCATGCCGAGGAAGTGGGCCTGAGCGTCTATAAGGTCGGGCTGGTCTGGCCGCTCGAGCCCGAGAACCTCAAGAAATTCGCCGAAGGTCTCGAGGAGATCCTGGTGGTCGAGGAGAAGCGGCCGCTGCTCGAGGACCAGATCAAGACGATCCTCTATGACGCGCCGGCCGGTCGCCGCCCACGCATCATCGGCAAATATGACGAGAGCGGCGAATGGATCCTGCCTTCGGCCGACGAGCTCTCCCCCGCCATGATCGCGCGCGTCATCGCCAAGCGCATCAAGCGCTTCTATGACAGCCCGCGCATCGAGGAGCGGCTGGGCTTCCTCGAGGCCAAGGAGAAGGCGCTCGAAGGCTACAAGCCCGCCATCAAGCGCGTCGCCTATTTCTGCTCCGGCTGCCCGCACAACACCTCGACGCGCGTGCCTGAGGGCAGCCGGGCGCTCGCCGGCATCGGCTGCCATTACATGGCGCAGTGGATGGACCGGAACACCGACACCTTCACCCAGATGGGCGGCGAAGGCGCCACCTGGATCGGCCAGGCGCCGTTCTCGAAGACGCCCCATGTCTTCCAGAACCTCGGCGACGGCACCTACTTCCATTCGGGCTCGCTGGCGATCCGCGCCGCGGTCGGTGCCGGCGTCAACATCACCTACAAGCTCCTCTATAACGACGCGGTCGCGATGACCGGGGGCCAGCATGTCGATGGGCCGCTCGACGTGCCGCGGGTGACGCGCCAGCTCGCGGCCGAAGGTGTCGGCCGCATCTGCCTCGTGACCGACCAACCCGAGCTCTATGAGGGCGATTCCTCGCTGGCGCCGGGGACCGAGATCTCGCACCGCGACCAGCTCGATGCGGTGCAGCGCTCGCTGCGCGAGACGCCGGGCGTGACCGCCCTCGTCTATGCCCAGACCTGTGCTGCCGAGAAGCGGCGTCGGCGCAAGCGCGGCCTGATGGAAGACCCGGCCAAGCGCGTGCTCATCAACGAGCGCGTCTGCGAAGGCTGCGGCGATTGCAGCAAGCAGTCGAACTGCCTGTCGGTGGTGCCGGTCGAGACCGAGTTCGGCCGCAAGCGCGCGATCGACCAGTCCTCCTGCAACAAGGACTTCTCCTGCGTGAAGGGCTTCTGCCCGAGCTTCGTCACCGTCAAGGGCGGATCGCTCAAGAAGCGCCGCGTCGCCAAGCCGAATGGCGCGGCCGCCTTGCCGCCTTTGCCCGAGCCGCAGCGCCCGGGCACGGCCGAGCCCTACGGCATCCTCGTCACCGGCGTCGGCGGCACCGGCGTGGTCACGGTCGGTGCCTTGATCGGCATGGCCGCCCATATCGAAGGCAAGGGCTGCACCATCCTCGACATGACCGGCCTGGCGCAGAAGGGCGGCGCCGTCATCAGCCATCTGCGCATCGCCGACAATCCCGCCGACATCCATGCGGTCCGGGTCGCGGCGGGCGGCGCCAGGCTGCTGCTCGGCTGCGATCTCGTGGTCGCCGCCAGCTATGACGCGCTGACCAAGCTGCATAAAGGCGTCAGCCGCGCCGTCATCAATCTCGAAGAGAGCATCACCGGCGATTTCACCCGCCATCCCGATATGGGCTTCCCGATCGCCGATCTGAAGCGCGCGGTCGTCGATGCTGTCGGCCGCGACGATGTCGACTTCGTCGATGCCTCGCGCCTGGCGACGGCGATCATGGGCGATTCGATCGCCAGCAATCTCTTCATGCTGGGCTTCGCCTATCAGAAGGGCCTGGTCCCGGTTTCGGGCGAGGCCCTGGAGCGCGCGATCGAGCTCAATGGCGCGGCGGTCGAGCAGAACCGGCAGGCCTTCCGCTGGGGCCGGCGCGCCGCCCACGACCCGGCCTCGGTCGAGACCGCCGCCAAGGCCGCCGATCCGACCTCCGCACCGCGGCCGATCGCGACCACGCTCGAGGAGATCGTGAACCTGCGGGCCCGCGATCTCACCGCCTATCAGAACGACGCGCTCGCGCGCCGCTATCGCGACCTCGTCGCCGCGGCGGAAGTCGCCGAGGCCGAACGCACGCCCGGCCGTCGCGGCCTCGCCGAGGCGGTCGCGCGCAACTATTACAAGCTCCTCGCCTACAAGGACGAGTATGAGGTGGCGCGTTTCCTCTCCGATCCGGCCTTCCGGCAGTCGCTGGCGAATCAGTTCGAGGGGAACTGGAAGGTCTCGCTCAACCTGGCGCCGCCGATCATCGCCAAGCGCGATCCCGAGACCGGCCATCTGCTCAAGCGCGAATTCGGCCCCTGGCTGCTGAAGGCCTTCGGCATCCTGCCGCATTTCCGCTTCCTGCGCGGCACCGCGCTCGATCCCTTCGGCCGTACCGCCGAGCGCAAGCGCGAACGCGCGCTCATCGTGGAATATGAGACGCTGGTGAAGGAGCTCCTGGCCAGGCTCGATCACGAGAACCACCGCGTCGCGGTGGCGCTGGCCGAGCTGCCGGATCAGATCCGCGGCTATGGCCATGTGAAGGACGCGTCGATCGAGAAGGCCAAGGCCCGCGAAGCGGAGCTGCTCGCTGCGTTCCACAGCGCGCCGGCCCAGGCCGCGGCGGCAGAGTAGGCGACAGGCTTCCGTTTTCTTTCCTCGCCCTCACGAAGTGAGGGAGGGTTGCGAAGAGTTGGTCGGAGCGTAGCGGAGACTTACTCGGAGCTGGGTGAGGGTGTGCCCGCAAGAAAGGCCACCTCACCCTACCCTCTCCCCCCGCTACGCGGGCGGAGAGGAAGGAATCTTCCTGAAGCGCCCCGAAGCCCGATCGAAAGCGATAACGTCGCCGCTACCGCCGTCTCGCGATCACCACGCCGGCGAAGATCATGATGGTGGCGGCGATCAGGATCGCGGTCGGGCGCTCGCCGAGCCAGAAGAAGGCGAGCACGAGCCCCGAGAGCGGCTGCAGGAACTGAATCGTGCCCATGCGCGCGATGCCGCCATGGCCGAGCGCCCAGTACCAGCCGATATAGCCCATGATCGAGGTGACCCAGGCGAGCATCGCGATGGTGCCCCAGGCGATCCAGCTCGCCTCGGGCAGGGTGCCGCCGGTTTCGAAGGCCAGGAACGGCGCCACCGCGAGCGCGCCTGCGGTCACACCCCAGAGCGTGGTGCCAAGGCTGGCATAGCCGGACTGGGTGAGCCGCGCGCCGGCGACATAACCCATGGCCGCGAACAGGCTGGCGAACAGGATCAGGCAATCGCCCAGGATCGAGGCCTCGCCTGCCGAGGTCGGCATGCGACCGAGGATCAGCAGGATCTCGCCCGCAAAGGCGACCGCGCAACCCGCCCACCAGACCCGGCTGGGCCGGCGCCGCTCGATGGCCGCGGCATAGAGTCCGGTGAAGATTGGGAGCGCGGCCAATATCAGCCCGCCATGCATGGCCGAGGTCATGCGCTGGCCGATGGTGTAGAGAATTGGAAAGGCCACGAACCCGCAGAAGCCGGAGAGCAGCAGCGGCCAGATCTGGCGGCTGTGACGCGGCGGCCTGATGCGCAGGCCCAGGGCCAGGGGTGCCGCCGCCAGGCCGCCGAGCAGGGTGCGCAGCATGCCCACCAGCAGCGGATCGATCTCGCGCGCCGCGACCTTGGTGAAGACCGGCGTGGCGCCCCAGAACACCACCACCGCGAGCGCCACCAGGACGGGAATCCAACTCGAGCTCTTGGTCGTCATGTCGCCGGGGCCGTCCGCGTCGAGGGTTCATGTTTCAATGATTTCTTGTTCGCCTAAAGCAACGGCCCGCGAACCGCAATGGGCTTGGCGCTTCGGCGACAATTGTGACCGCGACGCTCGGGTCGCGACGGAACGCCCTGGCAACGATCGGGAGCGCGACAAAGCCATGCGGTGCCTCGGGTTTATCGTCGCCGCGGGAAGACGCGAGCGGACGCTTGTCACCGGGACATGCGCTTGAACCTCCCCGCATATTGAAGGACTATTCTTGGACAACGAACCCCGGCCGACCTCGAAAAGGCCCACGCGCATCGCCCCCACGCGAGCGCCGCCAAGGGCCGAGCTGCCGGGGATCAGGGACAAGGAGGAGATCTCATGATGAATCGGCGAACGACGTTGAAACTGGCCGCCTTCGCGGTCGCGACGCTGCTGGCGGGAACCGCGATGGCGAATGCCGAGACGGTCCTGCGGCGCGGCAACGGCGCGGAACCCGAGACGATCGACCCGCATAAATCGACCGGCGTGCCCGAGAACGCGATCGAGAACGACCTGTTCGAAGGCCTGGTGGCGTGGGGCCCCGACGGCAAGGAGGTCCCCGGCGTCGCCAAGAGCTGGGACATCAGCGACGACGGCACCGTCTACACCTTCCATCTGCGCGACGATGCAAAATGGTCGAACGGCGAGCCCGTCACCTCCGCCGACTTCGTCTATTCCTTCCAGCGCGCGGTGGATCCCAAGACGGCGTCCGATTACGCACCCATCCTCTCGCCGATCAAGAACGCCGACGACATCATCGCCGGCAAGATCACGGACCTCAGTCAGCTCGGCGTGACCGCCCCCGACGCGCAGACCGTCGTCATCACCCTCAACGCCTCCACGCCCTATCTGCTGGGCCTCCTGACCCACAACATCGCCATGCCCGTGCACAAGGCCACGGTCGAGAAGTTCGGCGATCAATGGACAAGGCCCGGCAACATGGTGTCGAACGGCGCCTTCATGTTGGCCGACTGGGTGCCGCAGTCGCAGCTCACCATCGTGAAGAATCCCAACTTCCACGACGCGGCCAGCGTCAAGCTCGACAAGATCATCTATTACCCGACCGAGGACATCGCCGAGGAGCTGAAGCGCTACCGGGCGGGCGAGCTCGACATCACCTACGACGTGCCGTCGGACCAGGTGAAATGGCTCGAAGCCAATATGAAGGACGAGTTCCACAACACGCCCTATCTCGGCACCTACTACTACGTCATCAACCTGACCCGCGACACGCTGGGCAAGGCGCAGCAGATCCGCAAGGCGCTGGCGCTGGCTGTCGACCGGGAAATCCTCGTCGACAAGATCACGCAGGCCGGCGAGCTTCCCGCCTATAGCTGGGTTCCGCCCGATATCCTCGGCTATCAGCAGCAGTTCCTCGACTTCAAGAACGAATCCAAGGCGCAGCGCCTGGAGGAGGCCAAGAAGCTGCTGGCCGACGCCGGTTACGGGCCCGACAAGCCGCTCAAGATCCAGCTTCTCTACAACACCAGCGAGAACCACAAGAAGATCGCGGTCGCCATCGCCGCCATGTGGAAGCCGCTGGGCGTGCAGCTCGAGCTGGTGAACCAGGAGTGGAAGGTCTATCTCGAGACCCGCGACAAGAAGGATTTCGACATCGCGCGCGCCGCCTGGATCGGCGACTATCCCGATCCGATCAACTTCCTCGACATGTTCAAGTCGGATGCCGGAGCGCGCAATGACGCCGGCTACAACAATCCCAAGTTCGACGAGCTGCTGACGACCGCCGGTGCCACCGTCGATCCGAAGAAGCGGCTGGAGATCCTGGCGCAGGCCGAGAAGGTCTTCCTCGACGACTACGCCATGATCCCGATCTATCACTACACCACCAAGCATATGCTGAGCCCGAAGCTGGTCGGATGGGAGTCCAACGTCCTGGACATCCATCCCGGCCGCTATCTGTCGCTGAAGTCCTGAGGCCGTAGGCGCCGAAATCAGGCGGGGCTCGGAGCCGTCGCTTCCTTGAGGAGCGGCGGCTCCGTCCCGTCGGCGGCGTCGCCCTCCGGTCCAGGCGGCCATGCTCAGCTATGCGATCAAAAGGCTCATCGGCGCGGTTCCAACGCTGCTGCTGATCGTAGCCATTACCTTCTTCATGGTGCATCTGGCGCCGGGCGGTCCCTTCGACAAGGAACGCAAGCTCTCGGCCGAGGTCGAGGCGAACCTGCGCAAGGCCTATCACCTGGACGAACCCGTCATTCAGCAGTTCGGCCGCTATGTCGGCAATCTGCTGCAGGGCGATTTCGGCCCCTCTTTCCAATACAAGGATTTCAGCGTCACCGAGCTGATCCTCGGCGGCTTCCCGACTTCGCTCACGCTCGGCGCCATCGCCATGAGCGCCGCGCTCGTGATCGGCATCGGCGCCGCAAGCCGTCCCGGTAGCTGGTCTTGGTGAGCACGTTCTGCTGGTCGATCCAAAGCTCATACTGCTCCTCGATCCACCTCAGGTGCGGTGCATGACGGAGGATTTCGGTCAACCGCGGCGACACCTTGCTCTGCCGCAGGTCCTGTCGGATCGCGACGGCGAACAACGGATCCTTGCGCAGTTCTCCGAGGAAGACCGCGAGATAACGGATGTTCTTCTTGGTCCAGTACGGCACCCAGGGCTTCCACCGGTTGTCGACCTTGAGCATCTCCGACAGCTTGACGACGTGGACTTCCTGGATCTCCTCCATCCCGTCGACGCCCTCGCCGGCAAAATGCAGCGCCGCGGCGAACTTCCAGAAGATGAAGCTGCGGGTCGACTTCTCCCGCTTCGTCCATGTGGCATCCTGGAAATGATCGGTTTCGAGAATGACGGTCCGCACGTCGTAGAGGCCCGGATCGTGTTCCTCGACGCTGCGGGCGAAGCGCTGTTCGTTGACCTCGCCCATGGCGGAGCGGCCCCACAACGCGCCAAGCGGCCACAGGATCAGGCCCTGCCGGTGCAGGTCCATCAACTCGGCGACGATCTCGTTCTTGACCTCGAGGCTCTCGGTCTCCCGCATGCCTCCGGACGAGATCCTCGACGATACGCTGCAGATCAAGCGGTTCGTCGGAGCGGCTCGGAATCAAGGCAAACCTGTCCTCGCTCGCGTTGAAGTACGCGCCGTCGATCAGGTCGGTCGCCATGAAGGTCAATTCAGTATCAGCCACCGAAACCTCCTCCGGTCACGAATTCCCTGATCTTGAGCAGTGCTTCCGCGGTCGAAGAAGCGATCGGCGCGATGGCCCGGGTCTCTCCCCTGGCGATCTTCCCTTGCGCCGAACGCAGTTGTTCGTTTGTCTTCGCGTTGCCCGGCATGGTGTAGGGCACCTGGGACAGGTAGTTGCGGTGGTGCAGTCCCTTCTTGATCACCTGCGGCGGCACGCCGAGGTTGGCGAGGGTCTGTCCGTACAGATGGCGAAGGCCGTGGGTGGTCGTGCCCAGATATTTCCGATGCTCCAGGCCGATGCGAACGACGGCGGCCTCATGGCTCCGTTCGTAGGTCCTTCCGAGTACGGCTCGCCGGGCAGGAGGCGAACCCTTCGCCGTTTTCGTCCCCGTTGGCGGACACGAACAGGAAGGGGTGGTCGCGACCGTCAAGCTCCAGCCGACGGGCCATGATCGGCCTGCGGACGTATTTCAGGTAACCCCAATACAACGCCCAGAACAGCGAGCCGGCGTCCGGGTCGATCCAGAAAATGCAGGCCTGGTAGTTCTGGTCGAGGTCCATTCCCTTCCAGCCGACGTGGTACGATCCCCGCGTGACTTCGTTGCGCGGCGTCAGTCCGTACTGCCGCTTGAACAGGTCCTTGCGCGTCACGTCTCGACCGCGCCGGTGACGGGGTTGGTGAATTCGACCTTCGATTCCGAAGGGTGATTGAGGACGACCAGCGCGTGGTCGAGGTCATTGGGATCCTCGACGACATCCTGAATCCACAGATGCAGCCCCTCGGAGCGGCGCAGCCCGCCCCAGCCGTCCAAAAGCGCAATCATCATGTTGCGGACGTTGTAGCGGAGGAAGATGTTGGACTTCCCCTCTGCCCCCGCAATCTTGTAGCCCTCCCACAGCAGCCTCCCGGCGTGTTCCGGCGGGAAGAACTTGACCGGCTCGGGGC
>CAVOLB010000154.1:0-39601 GCA_963696655.1 uncultured Alphaproteobacteria bacterium | reverse complement strand
GGCTACTGGATTCACACATCATGGTCGTTGACCTGATAGCAACGTCCGAGGAGGTTGGCGCCCCGTTTTCTGGCTTGGAATTCGAGCCATCCGGCGAGCATGACGACCGGCCCTGGCTTTCCGTAGTAGCCGGTCCATCCGCCGAGACGGGCACAGACCCAGGCCGCATAGGCGAGCGAGCCTTTGGGGTGGGGGTTCTTCTGTCGCTGGGTCTTGCCTTCGAGCTGGGCGCAGCAGGCTTCGAGCAGAGGAATATCCCCAGGCTCGAAGGCATCGCTCACGGGCCGCAGCGGCCCGGTTCCGCCATCGCGCGCGTGGACCAGTTGCTGGATGCAGACGGCCGCGATCAAGGTCGCTGTCACGAGCCGGTTACGCGGCTGGGCTCCTCGATACGGATATCCTCGATGTCGAAGCCCTCGGTCTTGAGCGTGCGATATTTCCTGCTCATGGCCCAGCGTCGCCGGTAGAGCTCAGCCACGGTCCAAGCTTCCGCCGCGTTGGTCACGCCATGGGTGGTCAGAAGCCTCCAATGGACCGCGGCCTCACCCGGCGGCGGATCGATCTCGCGAATGTCGACGAGGTTCAAAGCAACGCTCGCCGCAGGCCGGCGCGCAGGCCGTTCTTCGGTCGGGCCAGCGCTACGGTCATGAAGCGGGCCTCTATCCTCGCTGTCCGTCGCTTGCGCCCGGGCTTGGCCGGCAAGTCCAGTTCGGCCTGCCCGGCTGCGGGCGCGGCATCGATCGCTCCAAACAGCGCCCGACCATCCTCCAGACTGCGGTCATGGGCCGCTCGCACCAGAAGCTCAACCCTCTCCGGACGCAGGGCGAACGCTTCAAAGATGTCGCTCTCCCGATCGGCGATCACCGTCACGCAGGCCGCGCCGGCGCATACCGAGGCCGCCTGATCGGCCCCTTCCAGCCAGCGGAAGCTCTCCTTCTCCTCGATCGCCGCCGCCCGGCGCCCCGCCCGCCGGCCCCCATCCCGTTCCAGAAACTGGCCATCGATCAGCCCCAGGATCGCGCCATCCTGGGCATCTACAGCCAGCACCACATGCAGATAGTCGCCTCCCCCGCCTTCTGAACGCAGCACCGTCGTGTCCTGGATCGCCAGGACAGGCCGCCCAACACAGCGCTCAGCCGTCCGCTCGGCGGCTTGCGTCAACATCTCCGTGCAGGTCACCGCATCGTTGCGCAGAAACCGCGTCAGGCGTATCTCCCCCGCCCGATTGCCACCCAGCCGGCGCACCCGCAGCTTTCGGCCACCCAACGCGATAAGGCGGGCCAAAAGAAAGGCCCCCCTTTTTCCAGGCGGCGGTCGCCAAACTGCCCCAACCGAAGCTCCATGCCGTCCTCCATCTCCAAACAACGACACGGAATCAGACCCCCTCACGCTCTGCAACCGCGATGTGTGAATGCCGTAGCCCCGGCGGGAGGGGGTAGGGGGAGGGGAACCAGAGTCAGGGAGCGGAGCGACCTTCCGCTCTCACCGCCGCCCGAACAGCCGCTCGATGTCGGCGAGCTTGAGCTCCACATAGGTGGGGCGGCCGTGATTGCATTGGCCGGAATGAGGGGTCGCTTCCATCTGGCGCAGGAGCGCGTCCATCTCCGGCTGGGTCAGGCGCCGCCCCGCGCGCACGCTGCCATGGCAGGCCATGGTGCCGCAGACATGCTCGAGCCGCTCCTTCAGCGACAGCGCCTCGCCCATCGCGGCCAGCTCGTCGGCCAGGTCGCGCACCAGACCCTTGGCGTCGGTCGGGCCCAGCATCGCCGGCAGCTCGCGCACCACCACGGCCCCCGGCCCGAAGCCCTCGAGCACGAGGCCCAGCTCGGCCAGCTCGGGCGCGCGCGCGACCAGGCGCGCGACCGCGGGCTCCTCCAGCTCGACCACTTCCGGAATGAGCAGGCCCTGCCGCGCCACGCCGGTCTCGGCCAGCGCCTGCTTCATCCGCTCATAGACCAGCCGCTCATGGGCCGCATGCTGGTCGACGATGACGATGCCGTCCGCCGTCTGCGCCACGATATAGGTCTCGTGCAGCTGCCCGCGCGCGACGCCCAGCGGATAGGCGCTGTCGGGTGCCGCCGTCTCGGCCTCGCCGAGGTTCCGCGCCGAAGGCCGGTCGAAACCGTCCAAGGGCGCAAAGGCCTGCGCCGCCGCTTCGGCCAGGCGATGCGGCACCGTGCCGCCGCGAGCGCCGCCATAGTTCCCCTGGAAGAAGCGCGAAGGCGCGCCGCCGCCGGCAAAGGCCGGCTCCGATCCCAGCGCGCCGCCAAAGCCCGAGCCCGCCTGCAGCGCGCCCAGCGCCGCCTGCGCCACGGTGGTCGAGGCGCGATGGCCGGCCTCGGCCAGCGCATGGCGGATGGCGCCGACGATGAGGCCGCGCACCAGCCCCGGATCGCGGAAGCGCACCTCGGCTTTGGCAGGATGGACGTTCACATCGACCTCCTCGGGCGGCAGCTCGAGGAACAGCGCCACCAGCGGATGGCGGTCGCGGGCGAGGAAATCCTGATAGGCGCCGCGCACGGCGCCTTGCAGCAGCCGGTCGCGCACCGGCCGGCCATTGACGAAGAGGAACTGCTGATCGGAGGTCGCGCGGTTCAAGGTCGGCAGGCCGGCATGGCCGGTGAGGCACAGGCCCTCGCGCCGCGCATCGAGCGCCAGCGCGTTCTCCTGGAAGTCGCGGCCCATGATGGCGCCGAGCCGCGCGAGGCGCGCACCCGTCTCGTCGCCAATCAAGTCGGCGCCGGGCGGCTGGAAGCGGAACAGCACGCGGCTCTCGTCGCGCAAGGTGAAGGCCACCTCGGGATGCGCCATGGCGAGGCGCTTCACCACCTCCTCGGCATGGCCGAGCTCGGTGCGGGGCGCCTTGAGAAATTTCAGCCGCGCCGGCGTGGCGAAGAAGAGATCGCGCACCTCGACGCGGGTCCCCTGCGCCAGGGCCGCCGGCTGCGGCTTGCCCTTGGCGCCCGCCTCGAGCGCCAGGCTCCAGGCGCTGTCGGCGCCCGCCTTCCGGCTGGTGAGCGTCAGGCGGCTGACGGCGGCGATCGAGGGCAGCGCCTCGCCGCGGAATCCGAGGGTCGCGATATGGACCAGGTCGTCGTCGGGCAGCTTCGAGGTGGCGTGGCGCTCGACCGCGAGTTCGAGCTCGGAAGGCGTCATGCCGCCGCCATCGTCCTCGACCAGGATCAGGCTGCGGCCGCCCTCGCGCAGCATCACCTCGATACGGGTGGCCCCGGCATCGAGCGCATTCTCGACCAGCTCCTTGACGGCGGAGGCGGGTCGCTCGACCACCTCGCCGGCGGCGATGCGGTTGACCAGATCGGGGGGCAAAAGACGAATCACCATGGGCGGAACGGTAGCAGAACGGGCGGGCCCGAACCATGGGCGCAAGGCTGTCACAGACCCCGCAAGGAAGCCCACTTCAGCACCGCCCGGATCACCGCTCGCGCCGCGCGGGGCCGGGCCCACGATGCGAGCCTCGAGATCGCCGTCGACCTCATTGAACCGGCAGCGGGATGGAATAACCCTGACGACGACACGAGAAACGCTGCGGGCCGCATCGCTCCTCTCATCGGGCGAGACCATAACCGCCGATTGAGGATTCGCGCGACTCCACAAGGAGGTCTAGGGTGGTCTTCTGCGATGGAGCGTTGGGGAGGGCCTGGACCATGACGTCTCTGAGCGACAATCCCGAGGACCGGATCTCGCCCTGGTGGATCCGCACCGTCCTGATCACGCTCGTCGTCGGCTTCGCCGTTCTCATCCTCGTCACCCAGCGCGGATACGAAAACGCGCCGCCGATCCCGGCTCAGGCGGTCGATCCCGCGGGCGCCATGGTCTTCACCGGCGACGATGTCTCCTCCGGCCAGCAGGTCTTCCTCAAATACGGTCTGATGGACAATGGTTCGGTCTGGGGCCATGGCGGCTATCTGGGGCCGGACTTTTCGGCGCTCTATCTGCATCGCTTGTCGGAGGATCTTCAGGAGGCGCTGGCGCTGAGCCGCTACAACGCGCCGCTCGACTCCCTGACGAGCCAGCAGCGGGCTTCCCTCGACAGCGAGGTCGCCGCGACTCTCAAGGAGAACCGCTACGATGCGGCCAGCGGCACGCTGGCGCTCACCGCCACCGAGGCCGAAACCTTCCAGAAGGAGATCGAGCGCTGGCGCGGCTATTTCCGCGACCCCGCCGGCAATGGCGGCCTCAAGGCTGACCTCGTCACCGATCCGCAGGAGCTGCGCCAGCTCACGGCCTTCTTCGCCTGGGCGGCCTGGGCCGCGGTCGCGAACCGGCCCGGAGAGCTCTACTCCTATACCAACAACTTCCCTTACGACCCGCTCGCCGGCAACAGACCCACCCCCGGCACGCTGGTCTGGAGCGTTCTCTCGCTGATCGCGCTGCTCGGCGACACCGCGCTGGTGCTGTTCGCCTTCGGTAAGTTCGACTATCTGGGCTGGACCAGCAAGGGACGCCATGTCCATCCGCGCATGATCCCCGGCCAGGCCAGCGCCAGCCAGAAGGCGCTGGTCAAATATTTCGTCGTGGTGGCTCTGCTGTTCCTGGGCCAGGCGCTGATCGGGGGCGGCGTCGCGCATTACCGCGCCGATCCCGGAGACTTCTACGGCTTCGACCTGTCGCAGATCTTTCCCTCGAACCTCCTGCGGACCTGGCATCTCCAGACCGCCATCTTCTGGATCGCGACCGCCTATGTGGCAGCGGCGCTGTTCCTCGGGCGCATGCTGGGCGGTGAGGAACCGCGCGGCCAGAGCGGCTTGGTGCATCTGCTGTTCGGCGCCTTCGCCGTCGTGATCTTCGGCAGCCTGCTGGGCGAATGGGCCGGCATCGCGCAGCTCTTCCCCGAGCATTGGTTCTGGATAGGCAACCAGGGCTGGGAGTTCCTCGAGCTGGGCCGGCTGTGGCAGATCCTCCTGGTCGTCGGCCTGTTGGTCTGGTTCGGACTGCTCGTGCGCGCCGTGCGGCCCACGAAGCTGGCGCCGGACATGCGCGAGGTGGGCCGCGTCTTCCTCCTGGCGGCGCTGGCGATCCCGGTCTTCTACATCCCTGCCATGTTCTTCGACGGCAAGACCAACTACACCGTCGTCGATACCTGGCGGTTCTGGATCATCCATCTCTGGGTGGAGGGCTTCTTCGAGTTCTTCGCCACCACGATCGTGGCGGTGATCTTCCTGCAGCTCGGCATCGCGTCGCGCGGCACGGCGCTCCGGGTCATCTATCTCGACGCCATCCTCTATTTCGCGGGCGGGCTGATCGGCACCGGCCATCACTGGTATTTCACCGGCCATACCAACCTCAACCTGGCACTTTCGGCGGTGTTCTCGGCGCTCGAGGTGGTCCCGCTCACGCTCCTCACGCTCGACGCCTGGGATTTCGTCAAGCTCACCCGCAGGAACTGCGAGGTCTGCGGCCAATCGGTCGCGGTCCCGCATAAATGGACCTTCTACTTCCTGATGGCGGTGGGGTTCTGGAACTTCGTCGGCGCGGGCATCTTCGGCTTCCTCCTCAACCTGCCGATCGTGAGCTATTACGAGGTCGGCACCATGCTGACGCCCAATCACGGCCATGCGGCGCTGATGGGCGTGTTCGGCATGCTGGCGGTGGGCTTGACCGTGTTGGTGCTGCGCCAGGTCAGCAGCGACGAGAGCTGGGCGCGGCTCGAGAAATATCTGCGCGTCTCCTTCTGGGGGCTGAATATCGGGCTGGCCATGATGCTGGCGTTGAGCCTCTTCCCCGGCGGCGTGCGCCAGCTCTGGGACGTGGTCGAGAACGGCTACTGGCACGCCCGCAGCCTGGCGCTGACGGCGACGCCGCTGATGCGAACCCTCGAATGGATGCGGCTGCCCGGCGATCTGGTGTTCATCTTCCTGGGCGCCGTCCCGTTTCTGCTAGCGGTCCTGCAGGGCTATTGGCGGATGCGGCGCGGATCTCCGCACCCCGCCGCCGGGATGCTGCACCGTCCGGCGCCGGCCCGCGACGCCGAGCGCTGATCGCCGTCGGCGGCTGCCGCAAGGCTGGACCCCGGCGCCCGGCACGTCGTCGTCGGACTGGCATATGTGGCGCCAGATCCTGGCGGTGCCGAACTGCCGCGCCCGCAGCGCCTTCATCCCCACCGGCATCTGCCTCCCGTCGCCGCAGCGCCGCCATATGACCGTCGAGCAACGCGCCGCCGAGCTCGCGCGCTGGCGGGCGGCGATCGCCGATCCGCTGCAGCTCGCCCGCCTGCGGATCGACATCCTGGCGCAGGCGATGGCGCGGGCCAGCCGCGAGGCCGAGGATGGCCGGATCCTCCAGGAGCTGTCCCAGCCCCGGCTCCCGGCCGAGGCCGAAGCGACGCGGGCGGCGCTGGCAGGGCGCCTCGCCCAGGCGGAGGCGAGGATCGCGCTTCTGCAGGCGAAGCTCGCAGCCGCCGCCCTCCCCGCTCTTGCGCGCCAAGATCGCGCTCGCGCGCGTGCCGGGTCTGCGCGCGGCCTGGCGGTGGCTGCGCGGCCGTCCCGCCGCCTGATCCGTCGCCGGCCCCGAAAGGCCAGGGGCGGTTCTCTTCCCGCCATCGCATGGTAGAGTTCCGACCCAGGCTGTCCGGTGCCTTCCGGCAGCGCTTCCCGGGTGGAGAGACGGATGTCCGCCACACCAGGTTCCTTCGCAACCGCCGGCGAAATCTCCGCCGCCGCGCTCCCGCGCGGCGTCGCCCTCTGGCCGCTCCAGCCGCATCGCGACGAGCGCGGCAGCTTCGCCGAGCTCTACCGCCAGAGCTGGGCGATCGGCATCGAGCCCCGGCAATGGGGCTTGCTGACGACCGAGCCCAACGTGCTGCGCGGCATGCACGCCCATCCCCGCCATGACGAGTTCATCGCCGTCACTGCGGGCAGGCTGTTCGTGGCGATCAAGGATCTGCGCTCGCGCTCGCCGAGCTATCTCCAGGCCGCCCGGATCGTGCTGACCGGCGAGACGCCGGCGCTGCTGACCCTGCCGCGTGGCGTGGCGCACGGCTTCTACTCGCACACGCGCTGCGGCGTGCTGATCGCGGCCACGCATGATTACGATCCGACGGACGATCTGGGCTGCCGCTGGTCGGATCCGGAACTCGGGATCGACTGGCCCTGCCGCGATCCTCGGCTTTCGGCCCGCGACCGCGACGCCCCGCCGCTGGCGTCGCTGCTGGCCGAGATCGCGCGGATCGATCCCGGTCTCGAACCCGGCGTCGCCGACGCCTGATGACACCACCCGCTCCGGCCACGCTTGCTCCCCTGCCTGCCCTCGCCGTCGGCCTGGTGGGCTGCGGTCGCTGGGGCCGTCACATCCTGCGCGACCTGCGGGCGCTGGGCGCGGTCGTCACGGTGGCCGATCCCGATCCCGCCGCCCGGGCCCACGCCCATGAGCAGGGAGCGACCGTCGTCGCCGATCTCCGCCAGCTGCCGGCGGATCTCGCCGGCTATGTGGTCGCCTCGCCCGCCCGCCGGCATGCGGGCGCGATCGAGGCGCTGCTGGAACGGGACCGGCCGATCTTCGTCGAGAAGCCCTTCACCACCGACAGCGCCTCGGCGCGGCGCCTGGCGGCGGCCGGCCGGGGCCGGCTCTTCGTCATGGAGAAGTGGCTCTGGCATCCGGCCGTGCGGTTCCTCGCGGCGCTCGCGCGGCGCAAGGATCTCGGCCCCGTCGAGCTTCTCGCCTGCGCCCGGCTCCAGCCGGACCTCCCGATCCGCGACGTCGATCCCGTCTGGACGCTGCTGCCGCACGATCTCTCGATCGCGCGCGAGATCCTGGGGACGCTGCCGGCGCCTCGCCTCGCCCGTGCCGAGCGGCGCGACGGCGCGCTGGTCGGTCTGGTGGGGCTGCTCTCCGGTGGGGACAACCCAGCCACGCCCCGGTTGCATGACGCGGGGCCTTCGCTCCCCGACGCCACGCCTCTGCTCCATGTCGAAGTCTCCGCCGCGAGGGCGGAGCGTCAGCGCTCGATCCTCCTCGGCGGCAGCGAGGGGCTCGCCTTCTGGTCGGAGGGCGCGCCCGAAACGGTCTTCGTCGGCCGCCGCCCGACGACGGCGCGCAATGCAAGAGATGCAATAGCCACGGGCGATTTCGAGCCTCACGCGGTCGCCGGCGAGATGCCGCTCAAGGCCGAGCTGCGCGACTTCCTCGCCCATCTCGCCGGCGGTCCGCCGCCGCGCTCGAGCGCCGCGGGCGGCGCCCTCGTGGTCGAGCGCATCGACGCGCTGCGTCGTCTCGCGGGCGTCGAGGACGTCGCCTGAGCGCGGCGACCGAGCGACGAAATTGAGGCAAAGGCGCCGCAATCCCGTCGTCTTGATAAAGGAGCCGTAAAGGATGATGTCGGAGTCATAAAGATCGGACGCTCCAGCGACGCTTGCGCGCCACAGTCGGGAAGGTTTTTTCTCCTCGCCCGAATTTTCTCTTGCGATGCGCCGAGAAATTTCTATATGAGTGCGTCAGACGCCTAACGCACGAGCCACTGGCCCTTTGTAGGTTAAGCAACCGGCGGATCGCGTCCTTCTGGTAACCCCCCGTTTTAGAAGAACGGGTTTCCGAGAGGGAACGACGATGCTCCTTGCTCCTCAGGGCGGACGCTCCGCCCGTATTCGCTCCGCCCAACTTCGCAACAGCCATCTTCCCAACGCGGCGGCACCGCAGAAGCTGCCGACCCCGGCCAACGAGCCGTCGGTCGCCGACATCCTGCGCGCGGAAGCCGCCTGCGCCGACGTGACCCAGGCGGGCCTGGCTCAGACGGGCTTGGCGGGGCCCAAGCGCTCGCGACGACGCCGTGGCGCCGACCTCTCCGTCGTTCCGCCGCAGCCCTCCGACCGCGGCATCGTCACGCCCCGCATCGCCGAGTTCCTGGACCGCGTCCAGCCGCAGACCCCCTGCCTCGTGGTCGATCTCGAGGTGGTCGAAGGCAACTATCGCGGCCTCGCCGCCGCCCTCGATCCGGCCGAGCTCTATTACGCCGTGAAGGCCAACCCGGCGCCGGAGATCCTGCGCCTGCTGGCCCGGCATAACGGCCATTTCGACGTGGCCAGCCGCGGCGAGATCGACCAGTGCCTCGATGTGGGCATCCGTGCCGACCGGCTCTCCTTCGGCAACCCGATCAAGAAGCAATCCGATATCGCCTATGCCTTTGGCCGCGGCGTGCGTCTCTTCGCCTTCGATTCCGAGGGCGAACTCGAGAAGCTGGCCGTGGCCGCGCCTGGCGCGACCGTGTTCTGCCGCCTCCTGGTGGACGGAGCCGGCGCCGAGTGGCCCCTGTCGCGGAAGTTCGGCTGTTCCTTCGCCATGGCAAAGGCGCTGCTCCTGCGCGCGCGGGCGCTCGGGCTCGATGCCGCCGGCGTTTCCTTCCATATCGGATCGCAGCAGACCGACCTGTCGCAGTGGGACAAGGTGCTGGGCCAGATCGCCGGGCTCTATCGCGAGCTCGAGGCGGCGGGCCTGAAGCCGACCCTGCTCAACCTCGGCGGCGGCTTCCCCGCCCGCTATCAGAAAGAAGTGCCCTCGATCGGCGATTACGGCCGGGGCGTGATCGCCGCGGTGCGCCGCCATTTCGGCGACGAGATGCCGCGCCTCATCGCCGAGCCCGGCCGCGGCCTGGTCGGCGAGGCGGGCGTGATCGAGAGCGAAGTGGTGCTGGTGTCGGTCAAGGACGCGGCCGACCCCCAGCGCTGGGTCTATCTCGATATCGGCAAGTTCTCCGGTCTCGCCGAGACCATGGAAGAGGCGATCAAATACCGGCTGAAGACGCCGCATGACGGCACGGCGACCGGGCCGGTGGTGCTGGCGGGCCCGTCCTGCGATTCCGCCGACATCCTCTATGAGAAGACCGCCTATGAGCTGCCGCTGGCGCTGAAGCCCGGCGACAAGATCCGGATCCTCGCCTGCGGCGCCTATACCACGACCTACTCCTCGGTCGGGTTCAACGGCTTCGCCCCGCTGAAGTCTTACTGCATCTAGTCAGGCTTCCAGACTTTCCTGACCTGGCATTCAGGGCCGGCCCGGAACATCCGGGCCGGCCCTTTCATTTTGCACTGTCCGGTCGCCACGCCTGCCACTGATCTCAGCCTGTCATACCCGGACTTGATCCGGGCATCCAGTCTCACCGGCCCTGGATCGCCGGGTCGAGCCCACGGCTGTCCGGTTGAGGTTTCTCCGAGATTGTTTAGAGCGCGGACTTGGAACGCAGAATGCGCATCCGGGCTCGGTCGGGACACGGGACTGCGAAACTGTGTACGCCTCGTCATCGTCTCTGCCCCTCCCCCCTTGAGGGGGAGGTTAGGGTGGGGGGTGATCGAAGAACGCGATGACGGCGGAGCCTTGCGCCACACGAGCTTGGCGAGCATCGAGTTCGTGGCTACCCCCCACCCCAGCCTCCCCCTCAAGGGGGGAGGGGAAGAAAGCGGAGCAACGAAATTCTCCTTCGATGGCGCCAACCGGACAGCCGTGGGTCGAGCCCGGCGATGACAGAAACAGGGGTGCTCCCTCTCTCCTTCTCCCACCAGCCGGAAAAAATTCTTCCCCGTACCGCCCCTTCACCGCCATGATGGCGCTGCGAGAGTTCTGGGGGGCGTCGAGTTTCCGTGAAGAAAGCGGCGAAAAAACGGGCCGCGCCCAAAACGGGCGCTGCGTCGAACGGGCTGCTGTCGGGCTACGACACCGGCGGCTATTGGTGCGAGCTGCAGGGCCATTCCCACCATGCGCTGGCGGCCTCGGCCGAGCTGGCGCGCCGGCTCGACAGCTTCTCGATCTCGGAGCTGAAGAAGCGCTCGAACGCGGCCACCCGCGAGTTCATGACGCTGGGCGTCACCTTCACCGTCTATTCCAACCGCGATCAGGTCGACCGGATCCTGCCCTTCGACGTGATCCCGCGGGTGATCCCGGCGGCGGAATGGGAGCGGCTGGAGCGGGGCGTGGTCCAGCGCGTCGCCGCCATGAACGCCTTCCTCGGCGATATCTACGGGGCCCAGAAGGCGATCAAGGACGGGATCGTTCCCGCCGACCTGGTCTTCGGCAACGCCAATTACCGGAAGGAGATGCAGGACCTCCCCGTCCCGCACGGCACCTATATCCATGTCTGCGGCACCGACATCGTGCGCGGCAAGGATGGCAGGTTCCGCGTGCTCGAGGACAATGGCCGCACGCCCTCGGGCG
Source organism: uncultured Alphaproteobacteria bacterium (assembly GCA_963696655.1). GTDB lineage: Bacteria > Pseudomonadota > Alphaproteobacteria > Dongiales > Dongiaceae > Hypericibacter. The sequence continues at coordinate 28,444 of CAVOLB010000154.1, read as the reverse complement.
TCTCCTATGTGGTCGAGAACCGCCATCTGATGCAGCGGGCCTTTCCGGACCTGGTGCAGGACCTGCCGATAAGGCCCGTCTCGAACTACGGCCAGAAGCTGGCCGAGGCCCTGAGCCAGATCGCGCCCCCGGGCGTCACCGATCCGCAGATCGTGCTGCTCTCGCCCGGTTCCTTCAACTCGGCCTATTTCGAGCATATCTTCCTCGCCCGCGAGATGGGCGTGCCGCTGGTCGAGGGCCGCGACCTGGTGGTCGAGAACGACAAGGTCTTCATGAAGACCGTGGGCGGCTTGGCGCCGGTCCATGTGATCTATCGCCGGCTCAATGACGATTTCCTCGATCCCGAGGTGTTCCGGCCGGATTCGATGCTGGGCGTGGCCGGGCTGATGCGCGCCTATCGCAAGGGCAATGTCGCGCTCGCCAACGCGGTCGGCACCGGTGTGGCCGACGACAAGGCGATCTATGCCTATCTGCCGCGCCTGATCCGCTACTATCTCGGCGAAGACGCGATCATCGACAATGTCGAGACCCATATCTGCCGCGAGCCGGAAGGCCTGAAGTTCACCCTCGACCGGATGGACGAGCTGGTGGTGAAGCCGGTCGGGGAATCGGGCGGCTATGGCGTGGTGATCGGGCCGCGCGTCAGCAAGCGCGAGCTGGCCGAGGCGCGCGACCTCCTCACCGCCAATCCCGCCAACTATCATCAGCCAGCCGATGATCGAGCTCTCGGTCTCGCCCACGCTCTGCGGGCGCAGCATCGAGCCCCGCCATGTGGATTTGCGCCCCTTCACGGTCACCGGCCAGTCGAGCTGGGTATTGCCGGGTGGCCTGACCCGCGTGGCCCTGCGCAAGGGCTCGCTGATCGTCAATTCCTCGCAAGGGGGCGGCTCGAAGGATACCTGGGTCCTTGGCTAGGCTCCTCGCCCGTTTCGCCGACTGCGTCTTCTGGACCGCCCGCTATGTGGAGCGCTCGATCTCGCTCGCCCGCGTGCTCGACGTCAACCAGGCCTACAGCCAGGACGCCAAGGGCAATCGCAACTGGCAGTCGATCCTCACCTTCTATGCCGACGAGGAGCGCTTCGCCGAGCTCTACAAGCAGTTGAGCGCGGACGCGGTCATCGCCTTCTACACCACCGACCCGCGCAACCTGGCGTCGATCCGCTCCTGCCTGCGCCAGGCGCGCGAGAACGCGCGCACCATCCGGCCGCTGATCTCGACCGAGATGTGGTCGCAGCTGAACGCGCTCCATCGCAAAATGAAGCCGCTCAAGGCGAGCTCGGTCACCTCGAAGACCCTGAGCAATTTCGCGACCCTGGTGAAGGAAGGCTGCCAGACTCATGTCGGCATCACGATGGAGACCTTCTATCGCGACGAGGCCTATTATTTCTACATGCTGGGCCAGCAGCTCGAGCGCGCCGACCAGACCACGCGGCTCCTGGACGTGAAATTCGCGCAGCTCAGGGCCGGCGCCACCGAGATGGGCTCGGCCACCGACGTCTCGCAATGGAACGCGCTCCTGCGCGCCGCCGCCGGCTTCCAGGCCTATCGCCGGCGCCATCCCGTGACGGCGATGTCGCCGCAGAGCGTGGCGCATTTCCTGCTGCTGAATCCGATGTTCCCGCGCTCGCTGCTCTGCGCCGTCAACGGGGCGAGCGAGGCGCTGAGCGCGCTGCGGCGCGAGGCCGGCCTCGGCACCGGCGCGCGCGCGCAGAAGCGCCTGCGCGCCTTCCAGTCGGCGCTCATGGATCTCGACATCGACGAGATCATGGCGCGCGGCATGGACGAGTCGATGGACTGGGTCCAGCGCGAGCTGAACGAGATCGGCGACCTGGTGACCAAGGAATTCTTCGGCCGCAGCTGAGCCGGATCAGCGCCGGCCGCCTCAGCGGCCGTCCTGGTCGAGCGCATGCACCTTGACCTCGACCTCCATGCCGAGGCTGTCGGCCGCGGTGCCGCCATAGGTGCCGGCGAGCGGGATCGCCTGGGAGGGATCGCGCGCCACGCCGACGCGGATCAGGTTGCGCCCGCCGACCAGGCCGTTGGTCGGGTCATATTCGATCCAGCCCGAGAGCGGCAGGAAGATCTGCAGCCAGGCATGGGTGGCGCCGGCGCCGCGGAAGCCCGAGACCTCGCCGTCGGCCGCGGGATCGTAGAGATAGCCCGTCACGAAGCGCGCGGCGAAGCCCAGCGAGCGCGCCGCCTCCATCATGAAGAGCGCGAAATCGCGGCAGGTGCCCGAATGAAGCGCCAGCGTCTCGACCGGCGACTGCGTCCCATGCTCGTAACGGGCGCGATAGGCGAAGGTCTTGTTGATCGCCAGCATCATGCTCATCAGGAGGGCGGCGCTGTCATAGGCGCCGGCCTCGAACTGGCGCGCCCAGGCGGCGACGTCGCCCTTGGGGTCGTCGTAATGTCGGCGCTCGGTGCCGCCGAGGTCGCGCCGGATCGCCTCCGGATAGGTGAAGGGGTAAGTCGCGATCTTCTCGCCGCGCGGCATCTCCTTGGTGTCGCTGCCATCGTCGAACCGCTCCATCACCAGCCGGCTTTCGACCGTGAGCTCGGCGGCGGGCTCGAGGAACTCGATCAGCGCGATCGAATTGGAGAAGACGTCGTGCATCCAGCGCAGCCGCGCCTTGGGCTCGATCGAGATCGATATGTCGTGGAGGCGCAGATCGTGGCTGTCGCGCGGCCGCAGCATCGCCCGATGCTCGCCGAAGGTGACCGGCCGCGCATAGCGGTAGCGGGTGCGATGCACGACCTCGAACAGCGGCATGGAACTCGATGTCTCCGGCAGCCTTCAAACTTGCTGCGGCAAGGATAGCATGGAGCGCCGGCCGGCATCAGCCGGCTCAGGGACGCCCCGATCTTCGTCAGGGCGTGCCGGACAAGCCCGCCGGCTGGCCGACCACGACCCAGGTCAGGACCGCGGGATCCAGCAGGCGCCTGGCGACCCGCTTCATGTCGTCGAGCGTCACCTTGTCGAAGAGCGCGGTGCGCTGCTGCGGATAGTCGATCGGCAGATGGTCGAGCTGCAGCGAGACCAGGCTCGAGGCGATGGCCAGGCTGTTGGTGAAATGGAGCGCGTAGGAGCCCAGGATGTAGGAGCGCGCATCGTCGAGCTCGGCCTGGGTCGGGCCGTCCTTGCCGAGCTCGCCCCAAACCTGGCGGATGACCGCGATCGAATCCTTGGCGCGTTCGTTCTGGGTCGCGGTCTGGGCCAGCACCAGGGATGCGTCGTCATAGCTGGCCAGATCGGCGGCGATCGAATAGGCCAGCCCGCGATCCTCGCGCACCTCACGGGTGAGGCGCGAGCCGAAACCGCCGCCCAGCACGTCCATCAGGATCGCCGCCGCATAATAGTCGGGATCGCTGCGATCGATGCCGGGACCGCCCAGGAGGATGACGCTCTGCGGCACCGGCTTCTCGATCACGATCGTCTTGCCGGCCCCGTTCAGGGTCGCCTTCGGTACGGCGGCGGCGGTGCCCGTCGCCGGCAGGCCGCCGAAGGTCCGGTCCAGCAGCGGCGCCAGCTCGGCCGGCGAAATGTCGCCGACCACGCCGATCAGCATCCGGTCCCTGGCGAAATGGCCCTTGGTGAAACCCTTGAGATCCTCCTGGTCGATCCGCGCCAGCGTGTCGGGGGACCCCATCGGATCGCGGCCATAGCCGTGATCGGGAAACACGGTCTGCCACCAGACCCGCTGCGCGATCTCGTCGGGATCGTCGGCTTCGCTGGCGATGATGGTGAGGATCTGCCCCTTGACCCGCTCGATCGGCTCGGCGTCGAAGCGCGGCTGGGCGAGCGCCATCCGCAGCAGATCGAAGGCCTGGTCGCGATTCTGGGTCAGGGTGCGCATCGAGCCGCGGAACTCATCCAGGCCGGCGTCGAATTTGAGATCGATCGAGAGATCGGCCAGCTTGCGCTGATAGCTCTGCGAATCGAGATCGCCCGCCCCTTCGTCGAGCAGGCCCGACACCAGCGTCGCCAGCCCGTTCTTGTCGGCCGGATCGGCGGCGGTGCCGCCGCGGAACGCCACATGGATCGCGATCAGGGGGATCGAATGGTCTTCGACCAGCCAGGCCACGATGCCGCCGGGACTGACCACCCGTTCGATCGTGACCGCGGCCCAGGCGCCGGGCGCGGTCAAGGCGAGGAATGCCGCCGCCAGCAGCGGGAGTAACAGAGTGGTTGCGATATTTCCGAGCCCCCTCCCCTTGCGGGAGGGGGTAGGGGGAGGGGTGACGCGTGCGAGATCTGGAAGGGAATCGCGCGTGAGATTTTCTGTAAATGCGGCGCGGTCCCTTCGCCGCGTCGATTGCGGCAGGCGCCCCCTCCCCCTACCCCCTCCCGCAAGGGGAGGGGGCGTGATTTTTTCTTGCTCGGAGCCCCGCAGCGAGCGAAAGCCTGCACCCTCATGGCGTCACCCCTTCGAGGGGCACCGGCGGGGCGCCGGCCGGTGCCGCGCCCGCCGCGCCCGGTGCGGGGATCAGCAGGCCGGTGGCGGACTGGTTGAGGTCGAGGACCGACTTGGCGGCGGCCTCGATCTGGGCGCGCGTCACGGCGGCAATGCGGTCGGGCCAGTTCTCGACGTCGTCGACCGTCAGCCCGACGGCGAGCGCCGAGCCCAGCGCGTTGGCGGGCCCCATCAGGCTGTCGCGGGCCTTGACCGCGCCGTCGATCAGCGAGGCCTTGGCCCGCGCGACCTCCTCGTCGGTGACGCCGTTGGCGAGAAGGTCCGCGATCTCGCGGTCGATCGCGGCTTCGATGGCGTCGAGCTTGCCTCCCGGATTGGGCGTGGCGGCGAAGGTGAAGCTGCCGAGATCGACGCGGTCGCCGTCATAGTTGCTCCAGACGCCGGCGGCGAGCTTCTGCTCGACCACCAGATGGCGGTAGAGCCGGGCATTGCTGTCGCCGCTGAGGATCTGCGCCAGCACCTCGAGCGCATAGGCCTCGTCCTTTTCCGACCCGGCATAATTGGGCGCCTGATAGCTGCGCACCCAGGAGGGCTGCTGCACGCTGGCGCTTTCGAGCGTCACGCGGCGCGGCGCGAATTGCTGCGGCTCGGTCGGACGGTGGCGGACCGGCACGTCGCGGCGCGCCACCGGCCCGTAATATTTCTCGACCAGCGGCTTCGCCTCGGCCGCCGAGATATCGCCCGAGAGCACCAGGATCGCGTTGTTGGGCGCATACCAGTGCCCATAGAAATCCTGCACGTCGTCGGCGTTCAGCCCCTCCATCTCCTGCTCCCAGCCGATCACCGGAATCCGGTAGGGATGATTGAGATAGAGCACCGCGTTCAGCATCTCGGAGAGCTGGGCGCCCGGATTGTTGTCGATGCGCATGCGGCGCTCTTCGAGGATGACGTCGCGCTCGGTATCGACCGTCTTCTTGTCGAGCACCAGGTTGGCCATGCGATCGGCTTCGAGCTCCATGATCTTGGGCAGGGCCTCGATCGCGACCGCCTGGTGAAAGGCGGTGTAGTCGGCGGTGGTGAAGGCGTTCTCATTGCCGCCGAGCCGCGCCACGATGGCCGAGAACTGCCCGGCGCCGTAGGTCTTGGTGCCGCGGAACATCAGATGCTCGAGAAAATGCGCGAGCCCGCTCTTGCCGGGCGTCTCGTCGGCGCCGCCGACCTTGTAGAACACCATCTGGGTCACGACCGGCGCGCGCCGGCTGGTGATGACCACCACCTGGAGGCCGTTCTCGAGGGTGAAGGTCTCGGGGCTGAAGACCTTGGCCTGGCTTGGGCTCGCATGGCCGGCGAGGAGGCCCGCGAGCAGCAGCAGGCCGAAGACCGCGCGGCGCGCATGTCGACGGACGCCGCCAAGGCGGGCCTCATGGTCGGGTCAATTCGACATGCGGCGCCTCATGCGGCCTCGAGGGCCAATGTTGGATAGGGGGACAGGCGTCGCAAGGGCAGGGCGCCGCCGGCGCTTCCCGGGTGTCTAGAAGATGCCTTCGAGCAGCGCCTTCTTCTTGCGCTCGATCGTCGGCGTCTCGCCGGTCGTGACCGGCAGGCCAAGCGCCGAATTCTCCTGCAGACGCTGCTGCTCCTTGGCCGGATCGACCACGGTGCCGGGCACGCCCGCCTCGCGCCAGAAGATCAACCGGTCGATCAGGGTCTGGTCCTGCTCGATCAGCGCCGCGGTCTCGACATCGATGGTCTGGCGGATCGAGGGATCGATGCCGGTGGCGCCGGCGCTCTGGAGGAACGCCTTCTCGCCGATCGAGGTCGTCTCCTGGGGCTCGCCCAAAGCCTCGCCGAGGCTGCCGCCGAAGGCATAGTCGCCGAACACGGCCGAGGCGGCCTGGTCGCGGGGCGTGCCTTCCTGCGGGCGCGGCGCGCCGGGTGCCGGCGGACGCAGATTGTAATCGGGCGGCAGGCTCAAGGGCGCGCGGGCATAGACCTGGAACTCGTCCGGCGCCTGCTTGTTGTAGCCGAAGATCTCGCGCGCCGAATTGCAGCCGGAAAGGCCGGCCAGCAGGATCACCGCGCAGCAAGCGCGCAGGGCGTCACTCTTTGTCATCAACCAATCGCCCGCCCGAAACGGGCGGTCCCTTATTTTGCCGGCCGGACTTTGCCAAACAAGCCGTCGATGAGCAACAGCCCGACGCCCACTGTGATGGCGCTGTCGGCCACATTAAAGGCCGGCCAACCCCATCCCGCATAATGAAAATACAGGAAATCGATCACGGCACCAAAGCGCAATCGGTCGATCACATTGCCCAGCGCCCCGCCGATCACCAGCCCCAGACCCCAGGCCGGCAGCGGATTTCTGACCCGTCTGAGCCAAAATCCCAGCACCACAGCCACCAAAAGCGCGAATCCCGCCAGAAGATAGGGGATATGGGCGGCGTCGCTGGAGAACATGCTGAAGCTGACCCCCCGATTCCAGGCCAGCACCAGGTCGAAAATGGGCAGGACCGTGAGGGTCGCGGGAGGATCCATGACCTGGGTCAGGATGACCCATTTGGATATCTGATCCAGGATGATGACCAGGACCGCGCCCAACGCCCCCCACCGCCACATCTCAGGCGGCCGTCCCGGCCGAGACCGCGTCGGCGCAGCGACCGCAGAGCAGGGGATGCTGCGGGTCGACGCCCCGGTCGGGCACCTGGCGCCAGCAGCGCTCGCATTTCTCGCCCTCGGCCGGACCGACCGTGACGCCGACATCGGGCACGTCCGGGAGGGTGAAGGCGCCGGCAGGCGGCGCGCCCGCGATCAGGGTCGCGAAGGAGGTGATGCTGATCTCCGCCAGATCGAGCCCTTCGCAGAGCTGCTTCAGCTCGGCCGTCAGATAGATCGTGGGATGGGCCTGCAGGCTCGAGCCGATGCGCTTCTCGGCGCGCTCGATCTCGAGGGCGCCGGTGACCACGCGGCGCAGATTGCGCAAGCTTGCCCAGCGCTCGGCCAGCCCGCCGTCGCGCCAGCCCGCCGGAATCTCGGGGAAGAGCCGCAGATGGACGCTGTCTTCACCCGTCTTCCAGGGCCGGCTCTGCCACGCCTCCTCGGTCGTGAAGCAGAGCACGGGCGCCAGCCAGGCCGAAAGGCAGGTGAAGAGCTCATGCAGCACGGTGCGGACGGCCCGGCGGCGCGAGGACCGGGCCGCGTCGCAATAGAGCGCGTCCTTCCGGATGTCGAAATAGAACGCGCTGAGATCGACCGCGCAGAAGTTGTGCAGCTCCATATAGACATTGTGGAGGTCGTAATTGTCGGCGGCGGCGCGGACCTGCTGGTCGAGCTCGGCCAGGCGATGCAGGATCCAGCGTTCCAGCTCCGGCATCTCGGCCGGGGCCAGCCGCTCCGCCTCGCTCCAGCCGTCGAGCGCGCCGAGGAGATAGCGGAAGCTGTTGCGCAGGCGCCGATAATGGTCGGCGACGAATTTGAGCGCCTCGTTGCCGATGCGCTGATCCTCGGAATAGTCGCAGCCGATCGCGACCCAGAGCCGCAGGATATCGGCGCCGTACTGCTTCATCACCTCCTGGGGTGCCAGCACGTTGCCGAGCGACTTCGACATCTTGCGGCCCTGCTCGTCGAGCGTGAAGCCGTGGGTGATGACGGTGTTGTAGGGCGCGCGGCCGCGCGTGCCGCAGCTCTCCAGCAGCGAGGAATGGAACCAGCCGCGATGCTGGTCCGAGCCTTCGAGATAGACGTCGGCCGGCCAGGCCAGGTCCCATTTGCCGGATTCGAGCACGAAGGCGTGGGTCGAGCCGGAATCGAACCAGACATCGACGATGTCGGTGACCTGCTCGAAATGCTCGGGATCATGCTCGTTGCCGAGGAAGCGCGCCGGCGGGCTCGCGAACCAGGCGTCGGCCCCTTCCTTCTCGAAGGCCTCGGCGATGCGATCCACGACCTTCTGGTCGCGCAACGGCTCGTGGGTGCGCTTGTCGACGAAGATGGCGATCGGCACGCCCCAGGCGCGCTGGCGCGAGATGCACCAGTCGGGCCGGCTCTCGATCATCGAGTGGATGCGGTTGCGGCCTTGCGGCGGCACGAAGCGGGTCTCGTCGATGGCGGCCAGCGCCGTGCGGCGCAGATCGTTCTTCTCCATCGAGATGAACCATTGCGCCGTGTTGCGGAAGATCAGCGGCGCGCGCGAGCGCCAGCTATGCGGGTAGGAGTGGGTGAGCCTGTCCTTCGCCAGGAGATGGCCGGCCTCGGCGAGGGCCGCCATCACGGCCGGGTCGGCGTCGCCCTTCTTGCCGTCGGGACGCAGGACGCGCTTGCCGGCGAAGAGCGGCACATGCGGGAAATAGCTGCCATCCTCGTCGACCGTCTGCGGCACCTCGATGCCATGGGCGATGCCGAGCTCATAGTCGTCGGCGCCATGGCCGGGCGCGATATGGACGAAACCCGTGCCCTGCTCGGTGGTGACGAAGCCGCCCGGCAGAAGCGGCACCTCGAAGTCATAGCCCTGGCCCGCCAGCGGATGGCGCGCGACCGTGCCGGCAAGTTCTTCGCCCTTGCCGGACCAGATCGTCTTGGCTTCGGTGATCTTGGCCGCTTTCTCGAATTCGGTGCGCAGAGCGGCTGCGACCAGGAGCTTGTCGCCGGGCTTCGCCACCGCACCCTCGGCGACCGCCTCGACCTCGATCAGCTCGTAGTCGATCTCGTTGCCATAGGCCATCGCCCGGTTCGCGGGGATGGTCCAGGGCGTGGTGGTCCAGATCACGGCGCCGGCACCTTTGAGAGCCGGCAGGCTCGAGCGGAGGATCGGGAAGCGCAGATAGATCGTGTTCGAGACATGGTCGTGATACTCGACCTCGGCCTCGGCCAGCGCGGTCTTCTCGACCACCGACCACATCACCGGCTTGGAGCCGCGGAAGAGGCCGCCATTCATCAGGAACTTGCCGATCTCGCGCACGATCTGCGCCTCGGCGAAATAGGCCATGGTGGTGTAGGGATGGGCCCAGTCGCCCTCGACCCCGAGGCGCTTGAACTCCTCGCGCTGCACGCCGATCCAATGCTCGGCGAAGTCGCGGCATTCGCGCCGGAACTCGACCACCGGCACGGCGTCCTTGTCCTTGCCGGCGGCCCGATATTTCTCCTCGATCTTCCACTCGATCGGCAGGCCGTGGCAGTCCCACCCGGGCACGTAGTTCGCGTCCTTGCCCAGCATCTGCTGGGTGCGGTTGACGACGTCCTTCAGGATCTTGTTGAGCGCGTGGCCGATATGGATGTTGCCGTTGGCGTAGGGCGGGCCGTCATGCAGCAGAAAGCGCGGCCGGCCGCGCGACGCGTCGCGCAGACGCTGGAACAGATTCATCTCCTGCCAGCGCTTCAGCGTCTCCGGCTCGCGGGTCGGCAGGTTGCCGCGCATGGGAAACTCGGTGCGTGGCAGAAAAACGGTGTCTTTGTAATCCAACGGTCCCTCGCGTGATCGCCGTTCGTGGCGCCGGGGGCTTCGCAGGCTCCAGCCCCGCCCCGGTCATCCGTCAGTTGCGTGTCAGTGGTTGGTGGAAATCTTGGGTCGGATCTTGGGACGCAGGGCGCGGTCATAGGCATCGCCCTCGGGTCCTTTCGGCGTCGGCGGCGTGCCCGCGGGCGACGCGCCGGGCTGCGGGCCCGCATAGGCCTGCAGGATTTCGCGCGCGCGGCCGCTGTCCTCGGCGATCTGCGCCTTGAGCTCGGGCAATCCGGAGAATTTCTTCTCCGGCCGCAGGAAGTCGATGAAGGCGACGCGCAGATGCCGGCCATAGAGATCGGCCGCCATGTCGAAAAGATGCACCTCGAGCTGAACCCGCGTGCCGCCGACGGTGGGCCGACGGCCGAGATTGGCGACGCCGTCGACCCAATGCGTCGCGGCCCCCATGTCGATGCCGGCCTTCACCGCATAGACGCCCAGCATCGGCTGGAGATAATCGCCGATCGCGATATTGGCCGTGGGAAATCCCAACTGCCGGCCGCGCTGATCGCCATGCTCGACGCGGCCCTCGATCTCCCAGGGCCGTCCCAGCAGCGCCGTGGCGCTCATCGGCCGGCCCGAGGTCAGATGCTCGCGCACCTTGGTGGAAGAGAACACCTCGCCGCCGTCACTGACGGCGGCCTCGACCGAAGTCACGCCCAGCCCATGCATCTGGCCCAGATCGGCCAGGAGGGCGGCATTGCCGCGCCGCTCGCGGCCGAACACGAAATCATAGCCGACCACCACATGCTGGGCGGCGAGCCCCTCGATCAGCACCTCGATCACGAAGGCCTCGGCGCTCATCTGGGCGAGCCGCGGACCGAAAGGCAGCACGAACAGATCGTCGAGCCCCATGGCCTCGAGCTGGCGCACCTTGATGCGCAGCGGCGTCAGTCGGAAGGACGGCTGATCGGGTTTGAAGAATTCGCGCGGATGGGGCTCGAAGGTCAGGACCGCCGCCTTGGTGCCGAGCTCGCGGGCCTTGGCCTGGGCCCGGCCGATCACCGCCTGGTGGCCGCGATGCACGCCGTCGAAATTCCCCAGCGCCACCACGGCATGGCGCGCTTCGACGGGAATCTCGGTGTGGTGGCGGAATAATCGCATGCGTTCCGGCTCGGAGGCAGTCGCCAAGGCTCCGGCTTCAGGCCGGCGGCCTGGGGCAGGAGAGCGGGCGAAGATAGCGCGTCATCCGAGGGCTGGATAGGCCGAAGGAGCCGCTCCGACCCGCGGCGAAATGGCCGAAATTTCCCGTAGCCGCAGGGCCTTAGCCGGCCCCGGAAAGCGCCCTTACTCGGCCGCCTGGACCTGGCGGCGCGGCACCACCAGCTGGGCCTCGCCATCGATGACGACGGTTTCGCCGACCTTGCAGACGGTCGACACCGTGACCCGGGCGCGGGCTTGGTCGATCGCCGTGACCGTCACGGTCGCGCGCACAGTCTCGCCGATGCGGACCGGCGCTTTGAATTTGAGGTTCTGGCTCACATAGATGCAGCCTGGACCCGGCAGCTTGGTGCCCAGCACGGCCGAGATGAAGCTCGCCGTCAGCATGCCATGGGCGATCCGGCCCTTGAACATGGTGCCGGTCGCGTAGTCCTGGTCGAGATGGACCGGATTCACGTCCCCGGAGATGCCGGCAAACAGGACGATATCGGCGTCCGTCACGGTCTTGGCATAGGTCGCGGACTGTCCTACCGACAGATCCTCGAGGAAATGCCCGCTACCCACATCAGCCATCGACCCACATCCTTCGCTCGCGCGACGCTCAAGACCGGCCTGGTTGCCGGCGGCGATTCGCTTTGTTGCGGCGCAATATATCTGAGGCTGAAAGCCCGAACAAGCAAGCCCATGTGGCAGTTTGCAGGGCAACACTGTCATAATTCCTAATAACCCTAGGAATATTGGCTATTTAACGGGCGGGCGCGGCTGCGGTTCCCGGGCCGGCCTGGTTTTGCGGCTGCTAACGCGGTCTTAAGGCGCCGTTATTAGAAAGATTTGGCCTGCCTCGCCTTGCCCGGTTCCCGGTCTGGCGGCGGCAGAGGGCTCCCTGTCCGGAAGGGAGTCGATCGGAGGCGGCTCCCAGGATGCTGGCAGAAGCGACAGCGGCCGAATTGACTGCGGCGATCGAATGCCTCGGCATCGCGGTGTTCGTCGTGGAGGCGGAGCCGAACGGCGATTTCCGCTATATCGCGGTCAACAAGCTCGAGCTCGAGACCTGCGGCGCCCGCTACGGCCAGATCCTGGGCAAGCGGCCCGAGGACCTGTTCGCGCCCGAGGATGCGGCGCGCTTCAACGCCGAATATCGCGAATGCCTCGGGAGCCGGCGCGTCATCGAGCGCGAGCTGGTGAGCGGCGTCGTCGAAGGCGTCACCTGGCACACCACGCTCACGCCCATCGTCGGCCCCGACGGCAGCGCGCGACGCGTGATGGGCACCCACCGCAAAAGCGCCTCGGCCCATCCGGTCGAGCGCATCGATCTCAGCGTCGGCGCGTCGCGCGTCAGCGCCAAGGACCAGATGGAGCTGGCCTGCCGCTTCATGCCCGACACGACGGTGACCTACGTCAATGACCGCTATTGCCGCTATTTCGCCAAGCCGCGCGAAGCCCTGCTGGGCAAGCGCTTCATCGACGGCGTCACGCCGGACCAGCGCGCCACCGTCCTGCGCCACCTGGCCGCGGTGACGCCGGATCAGCCGGTCGCGGAATATATGCTGCGCAGCCCGCTGCCGGACGGCGAGATCGGCTGGCAGCTCTGGCGCGACCGCGCCGTCTTCAACGAGGCGGGCGAGCTGCTCGAGTTCCACAGCGTGGGCGTCGACGTCACGCGGGTGAAGGAGCTCGAGGACGAGCTGCGCAAGAGCGAGGAACGTTTCTCGCTCGCGGTACAGGGCTCGAACGACGGCATCTGGGACTGGAACTTCGAGACCGGCGAGATCTGGTTCTCCCCGCGCTGGAAGGAGATGCTGGGCTACAGCGACGCCGAGCTGCCGAACAGCCTCGAATCCTGGCATTCGGTGCTCCACGCCGACGACGCGCAGGTCGCCCTCAAGCTGGTCGCCGACTACAATGCGGGCCGCACCGAACGGTTCCTGGCGCAGCTGCGCCATCGCCACAAGGACGGCTCCACCCGCCATATCCTGTCGCGCGCCATCAACAAGCGCGATGCCACGGGCCGGGTCACGCGCATCGTCGGCGCCAACACCGACATCACTCCGATCAAGCAGCGCGAGCAGGAGCTGACGGACCTGCAGAAGATGCTGAACCGCGGCGCGGAGCTGGCCAAGCTCGGCTATTGGGCCTGGGACGAGGCCAACGACCGCTGCGTCTATTGCACCGAGGAGGTGGCGCGCCTCCATGGCCTGACGGTCGCGGACTATTACGGCGTGCTCGGGACCAACGTGAATATCGCCGAACGCGTCCACCCCGAGGACCGACAACGCTATGTCGACGTGATCAACAGCAGCCGCGCCGCCTGTCGGCCCTATGACATGGAATTTCGGCTCTATCGGGGCGACGGCGAACTGGTCTATGCGCGCGAGGTCGGCGATTTCGTGCAAGACGACAACGGCCGGGTCGTGCGCTCGGTCGGGATCACCCAGGACGTCACCGCCTTCCGTCTGCAACAGGAGGCGATGCGCGCCGAGGAAGAGCGGCTTCAGGACTATGTGATCGAGCTCGAAGCGGCGAAGAGCCGGCTCGAGTCCCAGGGCAAGGAGCTGGCGATCCTGGCCGAGGATCTGGCGCTGGCGAAGACCAAGGCGGAGGCGGCGAGCCGCACCAAGTCCGAATTCCTCGCCATGATGAGCCACGAGATCCGCACGCCGATGAACGGCCTGATCGGCATGACCGGCCTGCTGCTCGATACCGAGCTCACCGACGAGCAGAGCCATTACGCGCAGACCGTGCGCGAATCCGCCGAGGCGCTGCTCAGCATCATCAACGACATCCTCGACTTCTCGAAGCTCGAGGCGGGCCGCATGCGCATCGATCCGGTCGATTTCGAGCTCGACCGCGTGATCGACAGCGTCGTCACGCTGCTCTCGCCGCGCGCCGCCGCCAAGGGCATCGCGCTCAAGGCCCTGCCTTGCGCGAAGGAAGCGCAATGGCTGAAGGGCGATGCCGGACGGTTGCGCCAGATCTTCTTCAACCTGGTCGGCAATGCGGTGAAGTTCACCGAGAAGGGCTCGGTCACGATCGGCACCAAGCTGCGCACCCGCGAGGACGGCGAGGTCGAGCTCTACGCCGAAGTCGTCGATACCGGCATCGGCATTCCCGAGGCCGCGCAAGCCACTCTCTTCACCCGCTTCACCCAGGCGGACAGCTCGACCTCGCGCAAATATGGCGGCACCGGGCTCGGGCTCGCCATCTGCAAGCAGCTGGTCGATCTCATGGGGGGCGAAATCGCGCTCGAGAGCGATCCGAACAAGGGCAGCCGCTTCTGGTTCACGGTGCGCTGCCAGATCGCCCAGCCGCAACGCTCGGCCGACGGCCTCGGCCTCTCCGGCGTGGAACGCCCGCGCCGGGGCTTGCGCATCCTCGTGGCCGAAGACAACCAGGTGAACCAGCTGCTGGTGAGCGCCCTGCTGCGCCGCCTGGGCTGCCAGGTCGATCTGGTCTCGAACGGCCTCGAGGCGATCTCGGCCGTGCAGCGCATCCCCTACGATCTCATCCTGATGGATGTGCAGATGCCGGAAATGGACGGCATCGCCGCCTCGCAGGCCATCCGCCGCCTCCCGGGCGACGTCCGGCGCATTCCGATCATCGCGCTGACCGCCAACGCGATGGCCGGCCAGCGCGAGGAGTATATCGAGGCCGGCATGAACGAATATGTCTCCAAGCCGATCGACATGGCGCAATTGATGGGCGCCATGACCCGGCTCTGCGGCGCCGAAGAACCGGACGATTCCGCATCCGCCGAGGAGCCCATGCCCGCGGCGGCGACGGCTGCCGCCGGCACAACCGGGGCCGACAAGAGCGCCACCGACGAGCTCTCCGCGCTGATCGACGAGATCGACCAGCAGACACCCCCCAAGACCAAGACCGCCTGAGCGCCTCGCCTGGCGCGCCAGCCATACGGATCTCTTCCTCATCCCCCCTTGAGGGGGAGCGGCGCTTGTTTCCTCCCTGCGCCAATTTGCTTTAGCTTCCTGCCGCCATTCTTCTCAAGATAAGGAAACGCGGTCCATGGCAGGTCAGCTCGGCGGCTTCAACGAATATGGCCGCATCCGGCGGGTCGCGCTGCGCCGGCCCGAGGCCGCGTTCCAAAGCCCGGCCAAGATCGCGGCCGAGTGGCAGACGCTCGCCTATACCGAGGCGCCGCTCATGGCCGAGGCCGCGCGCGAATATGACCGGCTCGAGGCCTGCCTCGAATCCGTGGGCGCGACGCTCGACCGTCTGCCGGCCGATCCAAGCCTGACCATCGATGCGCTCTATGTGCGCGACGCCGCGATCGTGGCGCCGGGCGGCCTGATCCTCTGCAACATGGGCAAGCCGGCGCGCCAGGGCGAACCGGCGCTCCATGGCAAGGCGCTGGCTGGCGCCGGCATTCCGATCCTGGGCCGGATCGGGGGCGCGGGACGCCTCGAGGGCGGCGATCTCGTCTGGTTCGACGAACATTGCCTGGCAGTCGGGCGCGGCTATCGCACCAATGACGAGGGCATCCGGCAATTGCAGGCGCTGGTGGGGCCCGGGGTCGAGGTGGTGACGGTCCCGCTGCCGCATTATCGCGGGCCCGGCGACGTGTTCCATCTGATGTCGATCCTGAGCCCGCTCGACCGCGATCTGCTCCTGGTCTATTCGCCGCTGATGCCGGTGCCGTTTCGCGAATGGCTGATCGCGCGCGGCATGACCCTGATCGAGGTGCCGGATGCGGAGTTCGACAGCATGGGCTGCAACGTGCTGGCGATCGCACCGCGCCACTGCGTGATGCTCGAGGGCAATCCGCAGACGCAAGCGCGCCTGCGTGCGGCCGGATGCCGGGTCGAGGTCATTGCCGGCCGCGAGATTTCGGCCAAGGGCCAGGGCGGTCCCACCTGCCTGACGCGTCCGCTGCTGCGCGATTGAATTGCGGCAAGCGACGACGAGTTGGCCGAATCCTCGCCGTATCTAGGAATTAACTCTTCCTTCGCAATTAAGGGATCGTTCAGCCTCTTGCCGCAGAGTGAAGCGGTGCGGAGAGCCCGCTCGAATGCGTCGCGAATTTTAGGAAAGCCGCGGCCTTGTCGCGTCTTCCCCGAGATCGAAGGCCCGAGCCGGCGCCCGCCCCTTGTCGACAATCGAGGTCGCTTCGGTCATGACCGATCAGCCCTTCAGCCCTCAAGCCACGGCCGAGATCGGCGCCCTGCCGCGGCCGACCCCCCTGACCGCTGCCTGGCTGTCGACGCTTCCGCAGAGGTTTCCCGACCTCGCCGAAAGCTTTCGTCGGGGTGCCGTCGACTATGGGATCGAGTTCGTCGGCGAGCTGCCCGCGGCCTTCAGTCGCGATGCTTGGCTGATCGCCCTCATCATGGCCTATACGGTGGCGGGGGCCTGGATCGCCGTCCATTTCGAGGCAGCGTCGATCCTGTCGATCGGGCTCTATTTCGGCGTCTATTCCTTCATCCTGCCGATCACCCTGTTCCTCTTCTTCGCCGGCCGCGCACTCTATATTGCGCTGATCGTCCGGCCGAAGAGCCCCCTGATGATGCTGCTGAGCGACCTGCGGCATAATCTGGGCCAGCCCCGCCGCCTGGCGCGGGGCCTGCCGATGCTTTGCTTCCTCCCCTTTCTCGTCGGCACCTTCTCGGTGACCAAGGCGGCCATCCCCTTCTTCCGGCCCTTCTCCTGGGATGTGCGGCTGGAACAGTGGGACCGCTGGCTGCATGGCGGGGTGGCACCCTGGCAATTGCTGCAGCCCGTGCTCGGCCATCCGCTCATCACCGAGCTTCTGAACGTCAATTACAATGTCTGGTTCTTCGCGCTGTGGTTCACCTGCTTCTGGCAATTCTTCACCCTGCGCGGTCCGCAGCAGCGGATGCAGTTTCTTCTGTCCATGGCGCTCTCCTGGATCCTGATCGGCGGCGTGCTGGCGTCCGTCTTTTCCTCGGCCGGCCCCTGCTATTTCGACCGTATCGTTCCCGGGCCCAACCCCTATGCGCCGCTCATGGCCTATCTGCACCAGGTCGATCAGACCTACGATCTCTGGGCCCTCAACACGCAGCAGGTGCTGTGGGATGGCTACAGCCTCCACCGGCTCGATCTCGGCGTCGGAATCTCGGCCATGCCCAGCATGCATATTGCGATCGCGACCCTCCTGGCCCTGCTGGGCTGGCGAACCTCGCGACGGATGGGGATCATGTTCACGGTCTTCGCGGCCCTGATCATGCTCGGCTCCGTGCATCTCGGCTGGCACTACGCGCTCGACGGCTATGTCTCGGCGGTCTGCGCCCTGCTGCTCTGGGCCGGGGCGGGCTGGTTCGTCCGTCGCGTCATGCGGCTTCCCGCCGAGGCGCCGGTCTGATTTTTCCTGTCGATTTTTTTTCGCCGGCGCCTGGTGCGGCGGCGTCGCGCGGCCTCTTTTTTGTGCGATCGCGCGAAGCAAGCCGCTAAGTCGCTGCAATTAAACCGTCGATCGCTCGATTTTTATTTGATTGCACGTTAAATAATCAGCAAGTAATTCCGCCCATTCTTTTGAGGTCTCCGAATATGCCCGCCGATTAACCTTTGCTTCAGAGGTTGGGGGCATCCTGATCGCGGGTTACATTTAGGAAGGAGACCCAATCATGTTGAAGACCACGATCCAAAACTTCATCCATGACGAGTTGGGCGCCACCGCGATCGAGTACGGCCTGATCGCCGCTCTCGTGTCGGTCGCCGCGATCGTCGCCCTGCAGACCCTCGGCGGTTCGCTGTCGAGCATCTTCTCGGTCGTCAGCAGCAACCTCGCCAGCGCCGCCGCCAAGGCGAAGCAGTAATCGCTGATTTGTGCTTCCTTCCGGCCGCCGCCGTGGGTTCCTTTCGAGGGGCTCACGGTGGACGGGCCGGGGGCACCTTCGGGAAGGGAGATTTCAGCGATGCCCACCAATGCGCTGCAGTACTTCCTCAAGAACGAGTTGGGTGCCACGGCCATAGAGTACGGGCTCATCGCCGCTCTCGTGTCAGTCGCCTCCATCGTTGCCCTGCAGGTGCTGGGTGGATCTCTGAACAGCATCTTCGGTGTCGTGAGCAGCGAGCTTCATGACATCGCCTCGCAGGCCAATAATCCCTGATCCAGCGCGCTCGCCGGTTCGCCCGGCGATCCCGCGTCTTCCCCGGGGAACCGATCCGGCGGGATAAACCAACAAGAACAATATCCGAAGGGCCGTGGCGCCGACCGTGCCATGGCCCTTCCGATTCCGACCCGGCCTCGCGGGTGAGCCCTTTGCCGGTCGGCCGGGATCGGGCCGGCGGTCATCTCCCGGATCAGCCGGCGGTGCCGTCGCGACGTTCGAGATCGCTCATCAGTTCCTCGAGCGCCGCCAACTGGTCGGCATCAAGAGCCGGAGCGCTGTCCGCGGCCGGCGCCGGGGCCGGCACGGAGTCGACCGGCGTCACCAGCGCGCGCTTGAGGCAATGGGCGATCGCGGCAAACAGCGCCGCGCGATCGATCGGCTTCGACACATAGTCGTCCATGCCGACCTCGAGGAAGCGCTCCCTGTCGCCCATCATGGCGTTGGCTGTCATCGCGACGATCGGGATGCGCGCCTTCGGGCCCTCGAGCGCCCGGATGCGACGCGTCGCCTCGATGCCGTCCATTTCCGGCATCTGCACATCCATCAGGATCAGGTCGTAATCGCCTTCGCGAACGGCCGCGACCGCCGCCAGGCCGCTGGCGACCGTATGGACGCGGTGGCCGCTGCGGGCGAGCAGCGCCACCGCCAGGGCCTGGTTGACCTCATTGTCCTCGACCAGCAGGAGCGAGGCGCCCGCGCCCGTCGGGCGGAGCTGCTCGCGAGAGGCGGTCATCGAGGCCCGCGTGTTTTCCGCGCTCCGCAAGGGCAGTGCCAGGGAGAAGCGGCTCCCTTCGCCGGGCCGGCTCTCCACGCCGATGGTTCCGCCCATGAGCTCCGCCAGCTGGCGGCAGATGGCGAGCCCCAGGCCCGTGCCGCCGAAGCGGCGCGCCATGGAGGAATTGCCCTGGGTAAATTTGCGGAACAGGCGCTCGAGTTGCGCCTGGTCCATGCCGATGCCGGTGTCGCTGACGACGAAGCGGAACTGCCGCGCATCGCCCGCCCACGGACCCGGGACGAGCTCCACCTTGACGCGTCCCCGCTCGGTGAATTTGACGGCGTTCCCGACGAGATTCAGCAGAATCTGCCGCAAACGCGCCGGGTCGCCCATCAGCAGGGATGGCAGTCCCGCGGCAAGCTCGAATTCCAGAACGAGGCCCTTGGCGCGTGCCGCTTCCGCATGGATCTCGACCGCATCGCGAACGATCTCGGCCGGATCGAAGGCGATGGTTTCGATCTCCAACCGCCCCGCCTCGAGCTTCGACAGATCGAGAATATCGTTGAGCAGGGCCATCAGCGACTTGCCGGAGCGCCGGATCACCTCGCCATAGCGGCGCTGCTCCGGGCTGAGCTCGGTCTCCAGGAGCAGCCCCGTCATGCCGAGGACTCCGTTCATCGGCGTGCGGATCTCGTGGCTCATCACGGCGAGGAACTCGGACTTCGCGGCATTGGCCCGCTCGGCCGCCTCCTTCGCCGCCTGCAGCTCGACCTCGCGCTGCTTCTCCTCCTCGATGTCGCTCAGGGCGCCCGCGATGCGGAAGGGCCGGCCGGTCCGATCCAGGACGGCGCGCGCGCGCGTCCGCATCCAGTGATAGCTGCCATCGGCCCGGCGCAGCCGGTACTCCATGGTGTAGCCGCGCTCGCTGAAACCGCCGGCCAGGTACTGGGCCAATATCGCCGTGCGTTTCGCCCCGTCGTCCGGATGGACCATGGCCTCGAAGGCCTCGATCGTCTGCGGGCTCTGCGAGGGCTCGTATCCCATCATCTCGGTGAAGCGCGGTGCGTACCAGAGCCGCCCGGTGGCCAGATGCCAGTCCCAGATCGCATCGGAAGTGCCGCGCAGCGCCAGATCGAAGCGCTGGCGGCTTTCTTCGAGCTGGGCGCGCACCGCGCGCTCGTCGGTGATATCGATGACGGTGCCGACGAAGCCGGTGGTCTTGCCGCCTTCCTTGATCGGATGTGCGGTGTCCCGCACCAGCCGGACCTGCCCGTCCGACCGCGTCCAGCGATATTCCTCGTCATAGTCGGTGGCTTCGTTGCGGACGGCCTCGTACCAGTTCGCGATGACGCGGCGGCGATCGTCGGGATGAAGCGCCGTCGACCAATCCTCGCCCATGGAAATCCTGGCGTCGCGACCGGTGATCGCGCTCCAGCCCTCATTGACGTAGACGCAGCGCCCGGCGGCGTCCGTCCGGTAGATGCCGACATGCGTGGCTTCCGCCAGCGTGCGGAAATGCGTTTCGCTCTTCTCGAGCGCCTTGCGCATGACATTCTGCTCTTCGAGAGCCGCACCCAGCAGCAGACCCGACAACGCGGTCACGCACATCATCAGGGGCGGCAGCAGCAGGTCGCTGGGGGTGGCCGGCAGCGCATCGTCGATCGGCGTCTGATGCGCCAGGAGGCCGGCGACGGCGGCCGTGACCACGATCAGGGTGGCGAGGCTGCCGCCACGCCGGCCGAAACGCATCACGGCCCAGAGCACCAGCGGCGTCGCCAGGAAGGTCGGCAACAGCTCGGCCGCGTCCGCCCAGCCGACCGAGCTGAACAGCCAGAAGCCGCTGAGACAGAGCGCCAATCCCAGCAGGCCCGCCTCGAGGACGCGCCTGTGGTTCCAGCCGTCGAGCCATCGCTCCGCCCATGCTTTCCGCCCGCCGGTCTTCCGGCAAAGCGGCCACCACAGCACCAGCATCGGCGTGAGCACGATGTAGCCGATGGCCTCGGTCAGGAACCATCCCGGCAGAACCGCGGGCATCGGCACGCCGAGGCCCCAATGGACGACCATGGCCCCGAGCCCGGCCCCGAATACGGGAACCACGAGGCCGGCGATCAGGATGAAGCGCACGACCTCCTGCAACCGGGCGAATCGATCGCCGGCGCCAAGCCAGCGCTGGATCAGCCAGGCGCCGAGAGCGATCTCGGCGGTGTTGACCAGCGCCATCATCGCGGAGACGAACGCCGGATCGCCCTCGAGGATATCGACCAGCGCGATGCCCAGCGCCAATGCCGGCAACTGAACCTGCCAGGGCCGGCGCAGCATGACGAAGCCCATCGCCACGGCATTGGGAAGCCAGATCGCGGCCACGCCATTGCTGCCGCGCGACAGTTCGATGCTGAAGGCCGCCAGCGCGAAATAGAGAAACCCGTAGGCCAGGACCTGCGCGATCCGGTCTGCGGATATCGGCTTGGATTGGCCCGACGTCGAAGAGAGCATCACCGGATGGATCGCGACCGAAGAAGCGCGCGAAGGGAATCAAGGCGTATCCGCCCGAGCGCCGTCGCGGGCAGAAACCGGACCGATGGTGGGTAGTCGGGGTTAATACGGGGTGAAGCCTGACTATGGCAAAAAGGGACCGTTTCGGTCCTAGCCGCGGCCCGCCATGGCCTGGAGCTTGGCGACCAGCTTCCGGCCGACCTCGCCCCCCTCGCCCCGCACCGATTTCTCGAGGATCAGGCGAAGCGCCTTCAGATGAACCTCGACCAGCCCGAAGGTGGCTTCCTCGGCGGGGAGCGCCACATGGCGCGCGCTGCCGCCCGGGCCGACCAGCAGGCGGCACAGCGACTGGGCCACATGGGTCACGAGCGGGAATCCGAAGCTCCCGCCCTGACCCTTCATGTCATGGGCGACGCCATAGAGGCGCTGCAGGGCCGGCTGGGCCGCCGCGGGATCGGCTCGGGCCTCGGTCAGGGCCTGCTCGGCCTTGGCCAAGTCGGCGAGCGCCCAATTCTGGTAGTCGGCGCTGAGCTCGGCCACCGCGTCCTGGGCCCGCCGGACGGTGGCCGCGATTCCGCCGGACCGGCCCTCGTCGTCAGCAGGGCGGGCGGCGGGCGGGACGACCGGTTTGCGTTCGGCCGGCATGGCCATGCAGATCCATTCCTGTGGTCGGGACGCCAGTGGTCCGAGGCAAAACTGGCTTGCGCCCAGAGGCTCCGCGAAAGACCCCTCGGGTGGGCGTAACCCTCAGGGTCGCCCGGAAGCCCTTAACATTGCGCTAAGACGACCGCCCCGATGAGCGCCGGCGGGGGCGATGGGACTCACATCTTCCTCGGAATCTTCAGCGCCACGGCGGCGGCCACGAACATGAAAAGGCCGCAGGCGAAGAAGACCGCGCGGATGTCGAAGAAGGTCAGCAGCACCGAATAGAAGGCCTGCGGCGCCAGATCCGACAAATCGATGTAGGTCCGGAACACGGTCGTCATCTGCGGCCGTTCGAGCGGGCGCACGGCGCGCATATAGGGAATATTGCCGAAGGCATCGAGCAGGCAGCAGAAGGCCGAGCCCGCAAGCAGGAGACCGGCTGCGATCCAGGGCAAGCCATGCATGAACCCCGCCGCGGTGGTCAATATTCCCAGCCCGATGAAGCCGACGATGATCCAGCGGCGGATGCCGGTGCGCTGCGCCATGCGGCCATAGAGCGGCGTCACGAACAGCATGGCGTTGCCGAGCGAGACCAGCAGCGCGCCGGCGAAATCGCCCTTGCCGGCCTGCACCAGGAACAGCGGCGGATAGACGAAATACATCGCCCACCAGCAGGACCGGGCGAAAGGCACGAACCAGCCGAGCCGCAGGCGAGGCTGGGCGATGAAGCGGCGGATGGACGCGATCGGGTTGGGCGGCGGGCGCGTGGCCGCGGCCACGGCCGGGTTCTCGCTCATCCGCAGATACCAGAAATAGACCAGCAGCACCGCGCAGGAGCCGGCGGAGAGGAACTCGGCGACGCCATGGCCGACCTCGGCATAGAGCCAGACGCCCAAGGCCGGCCCGACGGTCCAGGCGGCCGCGCTGAACATGAGGCGTAGCGGCTCCGAGCGCACCAGATCGCGGCGCCGGATGTAGTCCATCACATAGAGGCTGAGCGTGATGTTGAGGGCGGCGGCGCCGAACGCCCGCGCCAGCATGGCGCCGATCTGCCCCAGCAATGTCGCGCTCGCCAACAGCAGGGCCGCCACGAGCAGCGCCAGGATGCCGGCCGTGTAGACCCAGCGCCGCTTGAAGCGGCGGATGAAGAAGGGGATGGCGAAGCTCGACGCCAGACCGACGATCCCCACCAGCGTGTAGAGGATGCTGACATCGCGCGTGTTATGCAGCAGGGAATAGGCCTGGAGCGGGATCAGGGTGGCGATCAGGCCGCGCGCGAAGCTTTCGAGCGTGAACATGATCGCGAAGACGATCGCGCCGGGTCGGCTCACGGCACGCAGCCACATCGGACCGGTGTCGGAGGGGATATCGGTCGGCATGAAGGGGTGGGGACTCGGGGGGGTGAGGCGCAATCTCGCCGGAAATGAGTGCCGTTCTTATCATGGGCTGCGGTTAAGCAGGAGTGTAGAGCCGTCCTTTTCCCGCCGCTTTCCGACGAACGCGGCCGATCCGCCTGCAAGCGATGCAAAGCAGGGTTGAAGCCGCGATGGGCTGGCGCCGGGCCCCGGTCCCCCTATAATCGCGCCCGGCCGGACGACCCCTGAATAGCGGGCGACCGGCGATGGGCTGTCCCCGTATCGCAGGCAACCGAGCTCCATGAAAATCCTGATCATCCAGAATGATTCCCTGTCGACGGCGGGCATCGTCGCCGAGCGGATCGAGGCCCTGGGCGGCAAGACTGAAATCCGCAAGCCGCATGAGGGCGAGCCCCTGCCCGAGAGCCCGCAGGGCTATGACGGGATGGTGGTGCTGGGCGGGGTGCAGCACGCCAATGACGACGCGAACTGGCCGGCCTTTCCGGCGATCCTGGAAACCATGCGCGACTTCCATCGCGCCGATCGCGGGCTGTTGGGGATCTGCCTCGGATCCCAGCTCATGGCCCGTGCCTTCGGCGGGAAGGTCCGGCGCCACACCCATCTGGAGGTCGGCTTCCACGATCTGACCGTGACGCCCGAGGGCCAGAAAGACCCGGTGGTCGGCGGACTCGGGACCACGGCGCGCATCATGCAGTGGCATGAGGACACCTTCGACCTGCCCGAAGAGGCGGAATTGCTGATGAAGGGCGAGGGCTGCCGCAACCAGGCCTTCCGGCTGGGCAAGCGCGCTTACGGCTTCCAATGCCATTTCGAGGCGACGCCTGCGATCGCCGACACCTGGTTCGAATACTGCATGCCCGGTCTCACCAGGCATCTCGGCGCCGAGAAGGCCCCGGCCACCCTCGAGCGCCTGCGCGCCGAATGGCCCGCCAATGCCCCCGGCGCGCGCCGCTTCGCCGAAACCGTCAGCGACCGCTGGCTGGCGCTGGGGTAGACCCCGCTCCTCCCACCGCTTTCCATTCCAGCGGTTTTCTTTCTTCTTTCCTCTCCCCCCGCTACGCGGGGGGAGAGGAAAGATTTAAGAGACGCTGGCATGCCAGCTGTCCTTCCCTCTCACCGCTGCCGCGGTGTCAGCCGGGCCATGAAGAGCTTCGACTGGCTGCGGCCGAAGGCGACGGCGTGTTTGGCGGTGAGCTCGACATTGATGATGAGGGTGTCGCCGGGCTCCAGCAGCGTGCCGTCGTCGAGCACGGTGTTGCCCTCGATCACATAGAGGATCAGGGTCGTGCCGCGGCCGAGCGCCGGCAGCATCCGGTCGCGCCGGTTGAGGGTCAGGATCCCGGCCGAGACCTGGAAATCGCGCCGCACCATCAGATTGAAGTCGCGCACCGAGCCGTCGATCAGCCAGCAGCGCACCGAATCGTCGCCGCTGAACTGGAACGGGACATGCGGCTCGTCGATGCGCTCCTCGCGCCCGTTGTCGAAGCGCAGCACCATGCCGTTGCCGCCCATCAGCATGATGTAGCGGTCATAACCCGGGAAGATCGAGAACGGGCCGTCGGCCTTGACCTCGGCCAGCGACAGGCGCCAGCGGAAGGATTTGTCGAGCGGCGTGTCCGGCGGATCGATCGCGATCTCGGCCGTCATGCCCTGGCTGTTCTTCCAGGGCATGACCCGATGTTCGTTGGCCTTGATCAGGCGGCGCATCGCCATCTCGGGTTAGCACTCGCTCATGGGGGCCACCAGCGACCCCCGGAGTCGCGCCCCATAACGGGGCCCGTGCAAGAGAATCAAAAATCCGACCGGCCCACAAGTCCGTCCGGTGGCAGGTCGGCTCAATATTTCCCGCTGCCGATCTCGAGTTTGCGCCGCGCCACATAGGCCGCGAGCGCCTCGCGAACGGCCGGATCCATCGCCGGTTCCTGGTACTGCCGCAACAATTCCTTCCAAATCGCGTTGGCGCGGTGGGTGCCGTCGACGGCGCCGGCATCGGTCCAGGTCTCGAAATTGCGCCAGTCGGAGAGCAGCGGCGCATAGAACGCATGCTCGAAGCGCTCCAGCGTATGGCCGACGCCGAAGAAATGGCCGCCGGGGCCGACCTCGGCGATCGCCTCGAGCCCCAGGCTCGCCCGGTCGGTCGCGATCGGCGTCAGGGTCTCGCGCATGAGCTGGAGCATCTCGCAATCGAGGATGAGTTTCTCGAACGAGGCCGTGAGCCCGCCCTCGAGCCAGCCGGCCGCATGGGCCAGGAGATTGACCCCGCCCATGATCGTGCCCCAGAGCGACATGCCGGATTCATAAGCCGCCTGCACGTCCACGACGTTCGAGGCATTCACATTGCTGGAACGGTAGGGGAAATTATAGCGCCGCGCGAGCTGGCCCGAGGCGAAGGCGGCCTTGGTGTATTCGGGCGTGCCGAAGGCGGGCGCACCCGACTTCATGTCGACATTCGAGGTGAAGCCGCCATAGACCGCGGGCGAGCCCGGCCGCACCAGCTGCGTCAGCGCGATCATGAAGAGCGCCTCGGCATTCTGTTGCGCCAGCGCACCCGCCAAGGTCACGGGGCTCATGGCGCCGCAGAGCGTGAAGGGGGTGCAGACCGTGGCCTGCCCGGTGCGCGCCAGCTCGCAGAGGCCCTCGCCCATCGGCCCGTCGAACTTCAAGGGCGAGTTCGAGTTGATGATGGAGATGATCGCCGGGCGCGTCAGCAGTTCCTCGCGCGTGGTGGGATAGGCGATGCAGGCCATCTCGATCGCGTCGCGAACCCGGAACGCGCCGATCGCCCAGCAATGCCAGCTCTTGTCGGTCAGGGTCAGGATCGATTCATAGACGTCGAGATGGCGCGTGTCCGGCGGCAGGTCGGTCGGCTCGAGCCCCGTCCCGCCTTCCTGATGCAGCACGTTCAGCATGTGGACCAGGCGGATATAGTCCTTCATGTCGGCTTCGTTGCCGGCCCGCCGGCCGCGGTCGAGATCGCTGGCGAAGGCGGGACCGCCGGTGGCGCAGAACACCAGGTGATTGCGGCCGAAATGGAGATCGCGCTCGGGGTTGCGGGCGCGCAGCGTGAATTCCGGCGGCACCGTCCTGATCGCCTCGAGGATGAGGCCGCGATCGGGCTTCACGCGCAAGGTCGAGCGGTCGACCTTGGCGCCGGCGCGCTCGAACAAGTCGATCGTCTCCATATGGAGGCTCTCGATGCCGATATTCTCGAGGATCTCGAGCGAGGCCAGATGGATGGTCTCGACCTGATCCTCCGACAGGATCTCGATCGGCTTGAAAGGATTGCGCAGCGTCTTGAAGGGCAGCTGGCGGATGCCGCCGCCCACCGAGCGGCGTTCGCGACGCGCCTTGCCGCCATGCTCGCGGCCCCTTCCCTCGCGGGCCGCCGGCCCGCCCGTCGCGATTTCTCCGCTCATGCTGTCCGATCTCCCTGAAGCCAAATCGTCATTCCGCCAAACCGATCCCCGGAAGGGGCATCAGATAATTGCTCGCTCGCGCCTATAGGGCACGTCGCCCGGCGCCGGCTCGTCGAACTCGCGCGCATGAAGATGGCCGGCATGGACCGCATGCACCAGGGCACCCGGCGCCAGGCAATCGCCGATCCGCACCAGCCCGCCGATGCCGGCCGCCGTCAGCCCGGCGTGGTCGCCCGCGAGCTCTTCGTAAAGCACGCTCTCCGGCCGGCGCATCGTCACCAGCACCAGGCTCTTCGCCTTCTGCCGGTAGGCGCGGCCGGTATAGACGCATTCCAGACGCGCCGCCTCGCCGTCGAAGCCCGCGAGCTGGCGGTTGACGACGATCTCGACGCCCAGATCGAGCAGCCGCTTCTGCACCCTCTCATGCTCGTCGGTCATGCGGCAGTAGGACGAGGCCTCGCCGCCCGGCGTCACCAGCGCCACCTCGAGCCCCAGCTGCACCAGCTTCATCGCGAGACAGCCGCCCATATAATACTGGTCCTCGTCATAGACGACGACCGGACCCGTCGGCACGACGCCCGCCATGATGTCCTCGGGCGTGAAGATCTGGGTCATGCCGACATCGACCGTCGCGTCACGGCTCACCATGCCGACCCCGTCGCGCCGCCAGCGCGACCCGGTCGCGATCACCACATGATCGGCGCCGAACTCGCGCACATCGGCCGCGGCGAGCCGGCTCGCCGGATA
This sequence comes from uncultured Alphaproteobacteria bacterium, assembly GCA_963696655.1. GTDB lineage: Bacteria > Pseudomonadota > Alphaproteobacteria > Dongiales > Dongiaceae > Hypericibacter. The sequence continues at coordinate 897 of CAVOLB010000154.1, read as the reverse complement.
GAGCTCGACCTGGGGCAGCTTCGCGAGCTGGCCGAGGCGCCAGTCGCGCACGCGGCCATAGGAGCTCAGGCCTGGCAGCTTGCATTCGGCATTGATGCGGCCCCCCAGCTCGTCGGCGGCATCGGCCAGCGCCACCGCGTAGCCGCGTTTACCCAGCGTCACCGCGCATTCGAGGCCGGCCGGGCCGGCGCCGACGATCAGCACACGCTTGTCGGAGCGCTTCGGCGCGACGCGCTCGGGATGCCAGCCGCGCCGCCACTCCTCGCCCATGGTAGGATTCTGGGTGCAGCGGATCGGCACGCCCTCATTGTTGCAGGAGCGGCAGATATTGCAGCCGATGCATTCGCGGATCTCGTCCTCGCGGCCCTCCTCGACCTTCTTCGGCAGGAAGGGATCGGCGATGGAAGGCCGCGCCGCGCCGATCAGGTCGAGCACGCCGCGCTTGATCTGCGAGACCATGGTGTCGGGCGAAGTGAATCGGCCGACGCCCACGACCGGCTTCGTGGTCACCTTCTTCACGAAGGAAACATAGGGCTCCTGGAAGCCCTCCTCCGAGAAGCGGGCGCTCATGGAGTCGTTGGTGACCTGGCTGATATTCACGTCCCAGAGGTCGGGAAGCTCGGCCAGCATCTCGACCACCTCGCGGCCCTCCGCGCCGGCCGCGACACCGTGATCGCCCATGAGCTCGTCGACCGCGAAGCGGATCGCCAGCGCCACATTCGGGCCGATCGCGTCGCGCGTGGTCTCGATCATCTCGCGCAGCATACGCACCCGGTTCTCGAGCTTACCGCCATATTCGTCGCCGCGATGGTTGAAGCGCCTGGCGATGAACTGGAACGGCAGATAAGCGTGGCCGGCATAGAAGCAATACGTAGTCGTACCAGTACAGGCAAAACA
>CAVOLB010000153.1:0-11823 GCA_963696655.1 uncultured Alphaproteobacteria bacterium | reverse complement strand
CGAATTGCCCACACCCTCACCCGGCGCCTCACAAGTGCTCGTGCGAGCACGCGCGGTGGCGGTGAATCCCATCGATACTTACGTGCGGAGCGGTTTGGTGAAAATGAACCTGCCGTTGCCATTCATCGTGGGTTGTGACCTGGCGGGCGTGGTAGAAGCGGTGGGGACAGCCGTCAAACGATTCAAGCCCGGCGACCGTGTGTGGGGCAGCAACCAGGGTTTGCTTGGACGGCAGGGCACTTTCGCGGAACTGGCTGTTGAGTAATACCAAACTGAACGAAGTAAGGCTACAAAACCGTATCGCGAAGGGGCCGTAATTGAGGCCGATGCCGACCTTCACCTTCTTGCCGGTGTCGGCGACCTGAACATGGTCGCGCAACTCGTCGGCGCTGACGGATTTCGCGAGCACCGACCCGGCCACCGCCGCCGAGGCGGCCCCGAGGCTGATGCGCTGCATGAATTCGCGGCGCGAGACGTCCAGCCATTCCCGCAATTCTTCTGAGAGAAATTTATTAGTCACGTCTGGTTTCCTCCTCATCACCGGTCCCGACGTGGGACGAACGGTTCGCCCACTCGCCGGTTTCTATTGGGACCTCTTCGGTCCGGACTCCGTCGTCTGCTCAGCTCGAGGCCGCTGCCGGTCCCGAGGCTGCACCCGAAGACGAATGCTTTGCCGCCGCTGCCAGGAAATGGCGCAGATGCTGATTGAATTTGTCGGCCTGCTCGATCGGCGTGATATGCGCCGCCTGCTCCACCACCACGAGCTTCGCGCCCTTGATGGCGTGGGCGATCCGCTCCGCGACGGCGACCGGCGTCGACGCATCCTCGCGCCCCGCGATCACCAGCGTCGGCGTCACGATCCTGGCCAGGATCGCGGTCTGGCGCAGGCCCTGGATGGCGCGCGCGCAGGCCGCATAGCCCTTCGGCGGCGTCGCCGCGATCATGCGGCGCACGGTTTCGACCCGCTGCGGCTGGCTCGCGCGGAAGGGTGCGGTGAACCAGCGTTCCAGCGTCGGCTCGACCAGCGGCGCCATGCCGGTGGTCAGCGCCGTCTGGATGCGCGGCTCCCAAAGCTCGGGCTTGTCGGTCTCGCTCGAGGTGTTCGACAGCGTCAGCGAGCGCAGCAGATCGGGCCGGCGCGCCGCCACCGCCTGGCCCAGCATGCCGCCCAGCGAGATCCCGATGAAATGCACCGGTCCCAACGCCAGCTGCTCGATCAGCGCGATCGCGTCGGACGCCAGATCGTCGATCGTGAGCGGGCCCTCGACGACGGGCGAGCGCCCATGCCCCCGCGCGTCATAGCGGACGATCCGATAGTCGGATCCGAGGGCAGCGACCTGGTCGTCCCAGATCGACATGTCGGAGGCGAGGCTGTTGCTGAAGAGCAGGATCGGGCGGCCGGCGGCACCATCCATGCGATAAGCGAGGTCGGCGCCATTGCAGCGCAGTCTGCCCTCGCTTGTTCCCATGCTGCCTTCTCCCTGGTCTTTCGTCGCGGCGCTCTCCGGCGCCTTTGACGTTCTGGCCCGCCGCTTATTTCGGCAAGCCCCGCTCAAATTGTCGACAAGATTGTAAACATCATTGTCTGTAAGATACTGTGCTTGTCAACAATCTTGCAGAAGTGAAGGCCGATTTGCATGGGCGATGCCCAAAATTCAGGCAGCCGGGGCGAACCCGTCGATGTGGCCGTCATCGGCGCCGGGCTGTTGGGTCTCGCCATCGGGCGCAGCCTCGCCCGGGCCGGCCGCGAGGTCCTGGTGCTGGAAGCCGAGACGGCGATGGGCACGATCACCAGCTCGCGCAATTCCGAGGTGATCCATGCCGGCATCTATTATCCGCCCGGCTCTCTCAAGGCGATCTTCTGTGTCGAGGGAAGGCGCCGCCTCTATTCCTTTTGCCGCAGCCGCTTCATCCCCCATTCGCAACTCGGCAAGCTGCTGGTCGCGGCCGGGGACGCCGAAATCAGCAACCTGCAGCGGCTGTTCCAGCGCGCGGGACAGAACGGCGTCGACGATCTGCGTTGGGTCAGCGTCACGGAAGCGAAGGCGATGGAACCCGCCCTGCGCTGCGCGGGGGCGATCCTCTCGCCCTCGACCGGCATCATCGACAGCCACGCCCTCATGCTGGCCTATCGCGGCGAGCTCGAGGAGGCGGGCGGCATGATCGCCTTCGGCTCGCGCGTCACGGAAGGCGAGGTAACGCCGAACGGCATCCGCCTCGAGGTCGAGCAGGAAGGCTCGATGGACCTGCTCTGCCGGACGGTCGTCAACTGCGCCGGCCTGGGGGCACAGGGCGTGGCGGCCTCCATCCGGGGCGTCCCGCCGGAGAGCATCCCGCCCCTGCACTTCGCCAAGGGCAACTACTTCGGGTTGAGTGGCAAGGCGCCCTTCCACCATCTCATCTATCCGATGCCCGGCGGCGGCGGTGCCGGGGTGCATCTGACCCTGGATCTGGCGGGCCGGGCCCGCTTCGGCCCGGATGTTGAATGGGTCAACAAAATTGACTATGCGGTGGATCCGCGCCGGGCCGACAGCTTCTATGCCGCGATTCGCCGCTATTGGCCCGCCCTTCCCGACCAGGCCCTGGTCCCCGACTACTCTGGCGTTCGCCCGAAGCTCTATGATAATCCCAATGGCGACGCGGACTTCGTGATTCAAAGCGAAGAGGCGCATGGCGTGACGGGTTTGGTAAATCTCTACGGAATAGAATCCCCGGGCCTGACCTCATCCTTGGCGATCGCCGAGTATGTGAAGCAGGTCGTGGTGGATTTTAACTACCGACAGCCACCACGGGATCAGCTACCGTCCCTGCTACATCAGAAAGAAGAGAAGAGCGAGTACGCCCTTGGCTCGTGAAACAAGCGAAAAACTGCTGGCGGATCTGGTCGATTCGATCCGCCAGGCCATCATTTTCGGCCGACTCCGGCCCCGCGAACGCCTGGTCGAGGAGGAGCTGGCGGAGCGCTTCAATGCGAGCCGGCATCTGGTCCGTTCGGCGCTGAGCACGCTGGAGCAGATGGGCCTGGTCGCCCGCCGCCCCAACCGCGGCGTCGTGGTCTGCGATTTCTCGGTCGAGGAGATCGAGGAGATCTACGAGATGCGGGCCATCCTGCAGGGCGAGGCCGCACGTCGGATCCCCCTGCCCGCTCCGCGCGCCCTCATCACCCAGCTCGAGGCGATCCACGCCAAATATTCCGAGAATGTCGACCGGATGGAGCTCAAGGCGACCTGCACCCTCAACAACGTCTTCCACGAGACGATGTTCGGCGCCTGCAACAACCGCTATCTGACCGAGACCATCCAGCGCTTCTGGACCCGCACCACGGCGATCCGCTGCTACGCGATCGGCGACCCCGAGCTGCTGCAGCAGTCGCGGCTCGAGCACCGGGCCATGATCGACGCGATCAAGGACGGCAATCGCGAGGAGCTGGTCCGGCGCTGCGTCGACCATATCTTCCCGGCGCTCGAGGCCTATAAGCGCGCGCATGGCGGCTGGGACGTCGGCGCCTCGGGCAACCACCGCGCCCTTCCCGACAAGGTCGCCGTCATCGGACGGCGGTAGGCGCCTTGGCCGACATCACCTACGACATCATCGTCCGCGGCAACAATCTGCGGCTGCGCGACGGTTTCCTCGCCATGTCCAACGTCACGCTGGTGAAGACCGGCCGCGGCTACATGCTGTTCGACACCGCGGGCTATATCTCGCGGCTGGGGCTGATCACCACCTTGCGCGAGCGCAACATCGCGCCCGCCGACATCAAGATGGTGTTCCTGTCGCATCTCCATTTCGACCATTGCCACAACATCGACCTCTTCCCCACGGCGAAGGTCTTCGTCAGCAAGACCGAATGGAGCTACGCGAAATCGCCCCACCATGAGGACATCTTCATGCCCTGGGGCATCCACGAGATGCTGCAGCGCTACGACCTCGAAATCCTCGAGGGCGAGGGTGTGATCGATCCGGGGGTGAGCTTCTTCCCCGCCCCCGGCCATACGCCCGGCAGCTTCGCCGTGCGGCTCGACACGAAGGATCGCGGCTGCGTGGTGATCGCCGGCGACGCGATCAAATACGCCAAGGAAGTCATCATGCAGCGCGGCGACAATGTCTACGACACCGCCGCCCACAGCACGGCCAGCATCAAACGCATCGCCGAGATGGCCGACCGCATCATTCCCGGCCACTTCCCCGAGCTGATCAAGCAGCCCAACGGCCAGTTCGGCTGGACCGAGGGCGCGGCGTTCGATCTGATCGTCCGCTAGGGCCTGCCCCGATCCGGACGCGCAGGATCGCGGCGCCGCCTCGACAGATGGGTCAGGATTTCAGCGCCGCGCGTATCGTGGTCAAGCTCAGCTTTGTCCAGCGCCCCTGTCCGGCGATGTGGAGCGTTTCTCCCTGTCCCTGCAGCAGGCGTGCAGCCTTTCGCTCCGGAAGCTGGAAATGCCATTCGCCGGTCTGTTGGGCTCGATCATGATCGAGACGAAGCAACACTAGCCGGTTGGATTGGTCGTTGTAACCGCCGGCGAGAAGGACATGATCGCCATCGACCGCGAGGGCCTGGGCCCCCGCCACATCGTTCCACCAATGGTCAACGACATCGCCCTCAACTCGAACAATTGGGAAGTCTGTGTAAGGGCAGCACCAGAGGGCGTTTCCATCAAGCGCTAAGGCATAGCAGTCTGCGATGGACAGGCCCCTGCGCTCCTCGTCGTTGAACCTCCATAAGAGGCTGCCGTCTGGACCAAAGCGTGCGATTCCCGCCGTCGAGACCGGCCGACTTCCGCCCTTGCTGGACTCGGAGAAGACGCCTTCGTCGGAATAGCCGATCCAGATCGTCCCGTCCGCCGCGCAGCGGACATGCTCTATTCCATCACCCACTGCAAAAGCGCCCGCTGGAGTTCCATCGGCCGCAAAGAGGCAGGCATTGTTCTCAAGGGGAACGGCTCGCCTTGAGGCGATCAACCATCGCCCATCAGCGAGGCAATCGACCTTTGGCCAGGAGCCAGATGGAATCTCGATAGCTCCGATTTCGACGCTTCCATCAAATTTGGAAAGGCGCAGGCGTGTGTCGCGAAAATTCGGCTGATTGGTGTGAGTATCTCCTCCACCCTGCGACCGTCCTTGCCAGCGCCAATACTCTGAATGGATGTCATGGTCGGTGCGGATCAGCGCCAGGTTGCCATCCCAGAGCACGGTATAGTCATAGTCGAACCAACCGGCTGGTGGAGCTGGGAGGGGAACAGTCGTGCCCAAAGTCATTTCGCCATTCATTGGCGCAGCGAAGCAGCCGCAGGATGGGAATGCAAGCGCGGCGTCGCGTTGTACGCCTGCTCCGACAGCGATCTCATAGCGGGTGCCGGCTGCCGACGGTCGCCATCGATAGGGCTATGGCACGGATATGGTAGTGATCACCGTCCGGCGTGGCGGGCCACACATACCGCCCCCCGCGTCACCGTTCGGCAACGCGGAGACCGGGATGTTGCTCACCTCGGCGTCGGCTTGTAGGTCGGCCCGCGCCGCGCGACCCGCTCCAGCATGCCGTTCGTCAGATAGTCCGGCGTCTCGTGGTTGTCGTAGGTCAGGCTCTCCTGGCCCGGATAACCGATGATCTGCCGGACCTTGGGCGACATGTAATAGGCGCCGGACGCGGCCAGGCTCACCGCGCCGAAGGCGTCCTTGTCGGTTTCGAACAGCAGCTCGGCCGCCTTCGCGCCCGTCAGGCCCTTCGCCTTCTCGAGGCCGCGATGGAAATCCTCGATCAGGTCGGGCCTGAACTTGAGCACGTCGTCGATGCCGCCGGCGGCGACGCCGACCTCGGTCGCGGCCGGCATCTTCGCGGTCTTGGGAACCAGGAAGTCGGCGATGGCGCCGAAGATCGCGCGGTCGTCGGCAGACAGTTTCGCGGTTGCGGGTTTGCTCATGGGATCAGGCCGCCTTCTGATTGCGACGCTCGGCGATCATGCGCGTCGTCTGGCGCAGCGCCACCGACATGATGGTCGCGGTCGGGTTGAGGCCGGCCGAGGTCGGGAAGGTGCTGCCGTCGAAGATGTAGAGATTGGGCACGTCGTGGGTCTGCCCCCACTGGTTGACGACCGAGGTCTTCGGATTGTCGCCCATGAGGCAGGTGCCGAGCAGATGCCAGCCGGTGTCGCGCATCTGATGCACGACCGCCGTCTCGATGGCGCCGGCCGCCTGCACCGCCTCGAGACAGCGCGCGACATGGAACTTCAGCATGTCGTGCGAGTTCTGCGAGACCTTGTAGAGCAGCTTGGGCGCCGGAATGCCGTCGGTGTCGGTCATGGTCGGGTCGAGCACGACGCGGTTGGAATCTTCCGGCAGATCCTCGCCGATAATGCCCCAGACGATGCTGCGGCCGAAGCGGCGGTCCACCATCTCATGGAGATTGTTGCCCCACATGTCGCCGACCTTGGCCGTGGGGCCCGCGAACACCTTGGTGCCGACGAAGCTGGTGGCGCCCAAAGGACCGCCGCCCGGCATGGCGCCCCATTTGGCGCCGCGCATGAAGCCGCGCTTCTCGTCGGTCTCGTAGAACTCGTAGGACGAGATGGTCTGGCCGAACGGCCCGCGCCAGGATTCGAGATCCTCGTCATAGATGCCGAGCACCGCCGAGAAGGGATGCATCATCAGCCGCTTGCCGACCATGCCCGAGGAATTGGCGAGGCCGTCGGGGAAGCGCTTCGAGGCCGAGAGCAGCAGCAGCCGCGGCGTGCCGATGCCGTTGGCGCAGACGATCACGGTCTTCGCCTTCTGGCGATGCTCGCGGCCGTTCTGGTCGATATAGACCGCCCCCGTCGCGAGGCCGCGATCGTCGACCTCGATCTGCCGGACGCGCGCGCCCGTGACCAGCTTGGCGCCGTTCTTGATGGCGGCCGGCCAGTAGGTGATGTCGGTGGTGGATTTGGCACCTTCCGGGCAACCGGTCATGCAGGTGCCGCGCCGCACGCAGGCGTTGAGGCCGTTATGGGGCTGGGACGGCATGGCGTTCGTGCCCGGCCACCAATGCCAGCCGAGCTTGTCCAGCCCCTCGGCCGCCTTGCGTCCGACCTTGCCGATCGGCAGGGCCGGCGTCGGATAGGCCTTCTTCGGCGGATAGGCCGGGTTGCCCGGCATGCCGGAGACGCCGACTTCCCATTCGATCTGCTCCAGATAAGGCAGCAGATCCTCATAGGTGAAGGGCCAGTCGTCGGCGATGCCGTCGAGCGAGCGGACGCGGAAATCGGAGGGGAGGAACGGCGTCCAATGGCCGGCATAGATCGTGGCGCTGCCGCCGACGCCCGCGAACATCAGCGGATTGATGTCGGATTCCGAGGTGTCGACCGGATAGTCGCGCGGCATGTCGCGCACATTGGGATTGGGATGCCATTGCCGCTGGCTCACCAGCTCCCATTCCGGACGGCGTCCGGGAAACTTGTCGCGGTCGGGATAGTTGCCCTGCTCCAGCGTGACCACCGAAAGGCCGGCGGCCGACAGATGCTTGGCGGCGACCGAGCCCGAGGGGCCGGCGCCAATGATGAGCACGTCCACTTCCTCGCCGCGCTTGGGGGCGCGGCCGGACGCGTTGCGATCCTCGCTCATTCTTTAGAATCCTCCTGGCGTTCTCTCTCACGGCTTGTCGCCGCCTTGCGCGCCCGCCCGGTCCCTGGGTGCGACGCTCGAGATTCCGGAGAATCAGGGCGCCTCTTGTCGTTTCGTTCGGATGGAGGCGATTGCGCTGTGCCAAACGATGGCACAGCGTGACTTTGCAAACAAGATTGTCGACAATATTATCGACATATCCGGGCGGGCCCGGCCCTCCCGGCCGCGGCTCTAGGCCTTCAGGACCATGACCGCGCCGCCCAGCACCAGCGCAGCGCCGGCGAGACGAAGCGCATTGACGGGATGGGGCGCCGTGGCGAGGACGCCAAAATGATCGAGCAGCAGCGAGGCCGCGAGCTGGCCGAAGATCACCCACGCGAAGACCGTGGTGTTCCCCAGCCGGGGTACGCTGGTGATGACGCTGGCGACATAGAGCGCGCCCAGGAATCCGCCGAGCCAGACCCAGTAGGGAATGGCCGCAATGCGTTCCATCGAGGGCCAGGTCGCGCGCGTCGCGAGCTGCACCGCCAGCAGGCCGGCGCCGCCGACGAAGAAGGATATCGCCGCCGCCCAGATCGCGCCGCCGATGCCGGCCGAGAGCCGCGCATTGACGAGCGCCTGCAGCGACAGGGCCGCGCCCGCGATGAAGGCCAGGAATGTATATGGCATGGGTCCCCGCGTTGTAATGAGCCGGCGGCCCGATCATGATCGAGCGACGCCGCGTACCCCTTCCCCATCGCCGGCAGCGGCGACGGGCTCTTCCGTCGAAGCGTCGCGTCGAGACTTACCCTCTCTGCCGCCGCGCCCGCAAGCCGTGCGTCGCCTGACCGCCATTCAGACCGAACCGATCGAGTGAACATCATGCCGCTGCTGGAACGCCTCGCCGACATCCTCGAGCCTTCCGACCTGCTGACGGCCGCGAGCGACACCGCGCCCTATCTGACGGACTGGCGCAAGCTCTATCACGGCGAGGCGATGGCGGTGGTCCGGCCGCGCAGCACCGAGCAGGTGTCGCGCGTGGTGGCCCTGGCCGCGGAGGCCGGCGTCTCGATCGTGCCGCAGGGCGGCAATACCGGGCTTGCCGGTGCCGCCACGCCCCGCGCCAACGGCAACAATCTCGTGCTCTCGCTCGAGCGCATGAACAGGATCCGCTCGCTCGACGCCGCCAACTACACCGTCACCGTCGAGGCGGGCTGCATCCTGCAGCAGGTGCAGGAGGCGGCGACCCAGGCGGACCGCCATTTTCCCCTGAGCCTCGCCGCCGAAGGGAGCTGCCGCATCGGCGGCAATCTCTCGACCAATGCCGGCGGCATCGCCGTGCTGCGCTACGGCAATATGCGCGACCTCACCCTCGGGATCGAGGTGGTGCTGCCCGACGGACGGATCTGGAACGGCCTGCGGGCGCTGCGCAAGGACAGCGCCGGCTATGACCTCAAGCATCTGTTCATCGGTGCGGAAGGCACGCTGGGCGTCATCACGGCCGCGGTGCTGAAGCTCTTCCCGCGTCCGCGCGAGCGGGCCAGCGCCTTCGTGGCGGTCGCCTCGCTGGAGGCGGCCCTGACCCTGCTCGGCCGCATGCGCGCCGCCAGCGGCGACGGTCTCACCAGCTTCGAGATGATCCCGCGCGTCGCGCTCGAGAAGGCGATCGCCCATGTGCCGGGCAGCTTCGATCCCTTCCCCGATCCGCATGACTCCTACCTGCTGATCGAGATGACCTCCAGCCGCGAGAACAGCGGCATCACCACGGTCGCCGAGGAGGCCCTCGCGGCCGCCATGGAGGACGGCCTGGTGCGCGAGGCGACCATCGCCCAGAACGAGACGCAGGCCGCCGCCCTCTGGTTCCTGCGCGAGGCCGTCGTCGAGGCGCAGCGCGCCGTCGGGGCCGGCATCAAGCACGACGTGGTCGTGCCTCTCTCCTCTGTGCCGGCCTTCATCAAGGAAGCCACGGCGGCGGTCGAGGCGGCCGTTCCCGGCATCGTCGTCTATCCCTTCGGCCATCTGGGCGACGGCAACGTCCATTTCAATCTGCTGCAGCCGCCTGGCATGAAGCCAGAGGCCTTCCTCGCCGAGATGGGAAGGCTCAACCGCCTGGTGCACGACATCGCGGCCCGCCACCATGGCAGCATCAGCGCCGAGCATGGGCTGGGCCAGCTGCGCAACAAGGAGGTCCGGCTCTACAAACCGGCCATCGAGTTCGAGCTGATGGAGCGGATCAAGCTGGCGATCGATCCCAAGGGAACCATGAATCCCGGCAAGGTGCTCTGAGCCTTCACCCGGCCGGCCGCGCGATCGCATAGAGGGCGCAACGCGTTCCCTCATGCTCGATGTGGCGCTCGAACCGCAGGCCCGCTTTCTCGGCCGTGCCGATCGAGGCCTGGTTCTGCGGATCGATCAGTGCGATCAGCCGCGACAGGGCCAGTTCCTCGAAGCCGTAACGCAGCAGGGCCTGGGTGACCTCGCTGCCCAGCCCCTGCCGCCAATGCTCCTTGGCGAGCAGATAGGCGACCTCGACCTCGTCCTTTCCGTCGAGGCGCCAGGGGATCAGGCCGCAGCGGCCGATGAAGCGGCCGGTCTCCTTATGCAAGGTTGCCCAGAGACCCAGCCGCGGGTGGTCGGGGTCGCCGCCTTCGACGAACCAGTCGAGCTCCTCCCGGGTCTGCTCGCGGGTCAGGGTGCCGTCGGGAAAATAGCGGCGGATCTCCGGATCGCGATAGAGAGCGAACAGGTCGTCGAGATCGTCGGGCCTCAGCGTCCTGAGAACGAGGCGTCTCGTCTCGAGTATCGTCATCGGGCGAAGACCGGGGTCAGCGTGTCAGCACCGTCATGTCCTGGGGACGGGCGAAGATATCGAGAATCTGGCCCGCGGCCGGCGCCAGATCCGGCGGCAGGCGCAACAGCAGATCAAGCGCGCCTTTGGCTCCCGCCTTGGCATGGGCACGCCAATGCGTTCCCTGGAACACCAGCTCGGTCAGGATTGCCGCTCCCAGCGGCACCGCATCCTCGGGCGCCGTCGCCGCCGGAAAGATCTGCTCGGGGCGAAGAGCGACATGGAGAGCGGCGCCGGGCTGCAGGGCGGACGTCTCCTCGCCACCCACCAGCAGGCAACGGCCGAGCGGCGTCTCCAGGTCGAGTTCGTCGCCCGACCGGGCCGCCAGCCTGGCGGGCAGGATGTTGTTCTCGCCCATGAAGGTCGCGGTGAAGAGGCTGGCCGGACGGCGATAGATACGCGAGGGCGCGCCGCGATCCTCGACCCGCCCCTTGTTCATCACCACGATGGTGTCGGCCACGCTCATCGCCTCCTCCTGGTCGTGGGTCACATGGACGAAGCTGGTGCCGAGCCGCTTCTGGATATGGACCAGCTCTTCCTGCATCTGCCGGCGCAGCGCCAGGTCGAGCGCGCCCAGGGGCTCGTCCAGCAGCAGCACCGCCGGCTTGACCGCGATGGCGCGGGCCAGCGCCACGCGCTGGCGCTGGCCGCCCGAAAGCTGATGCACGCGCCGCGACCCGAAGCCCTCGAGCCCGACCAGCTTCAGCACCTCGTCCGCCCGGATGTCTCGCGCGGCCCTGCTCACCTTCCGCATGGCCAGGCCGAACCCGACATTGGCCCGCACGCTCATATGCGGGAACAGGGCGTAATCCTGGAACACGGTCGCGGTCGGGCGCTTGGCTGGCGGCAGCCCCGTCACATCGACGCCCTCGATCAGCACCCGGCCCTCGCTGGGCTCGGTGAAGCCGCCCAGCATCGAGAGCACCGTGGTCTTCCCGCTGCCCGAGGGGCCCAGCAGCACCACGAACTCGCCCTTGGCGATGGTGAGATCGAAGCGCTCGACCGCGACCTGCGTGTCGTAGCGCTTGCAGAGCCCTTCCAGCCGGACCAGCGGCTCCTTCGCCTCAGCCATGACGCCGGCTCCGCGCCTGGATCAGCTCGATCAGGATCACGAACAGGATCGAGATCGCGAACACGACGGTGCCGGCGGCATTCAGGGCCGGGTTGAGGCCGGAGCGCAGCATGCTCCAGATCATGACCGGCATGGTGACCTCGAACTTGGAGAGCAGGAAGGCGATCACGAACTCGTCCCAGGAGAGCGTCGCCGCGATGAGGAAGCCCGCGAGCAAGGCCGGCCAGAGCATCGGCACGGTGATGAGCAATAGCGCCTTGAGGTCGCTGGCACCCAGATCGTGGGCGGCACGCTCGATATTGGCCTGATGCTCGCCCAGCTGCGAATAGAC
>CAVOLB010000152.1:0-7122 GCA_963696655.1 uncultured Alphaproteobacteria bacterium | reverse complement strand
GAACTCGTGCCAGTTGCCGGGATTGAAATCGGCCGTTTCGACCCCGGCGGTCTTGAACGTGTAGAACGTGTAGACGAGCATGATGCCGATCGGCACCAGCAGCAGGAAAATGAGCGCGAGCAGAGTCGGGGCAAGCAGATACCATGGCCGCCTGCGTTCCCCCGCAGTAAGCACGGATACGGCCATACGCGCCTATCCCCTGAAATCCCTACCCAATTCGAAGCCGCTTGAGCGGCTCATTTTCTTGCGGGCAACGCCCGACGTTGCTGTAACATTACATTGACCTTCTCCGATATCCAACATGGCATCAACATCTTCAGGAACCATCCCCCATTTGCGCCCGCTGCGGTTCGCCCGCATGCACGGTTGCGGCAACGACTTCGTGGTCGTCGACGACAGGGACGGACGATTGCACACCCATCGCGGTGACCTGGCGCTGGCTCTTTGCGATCGGCACAAAGGATTGGGCGGCGACGGGCTGATTCTGATTCAGCACGATGAGAGTCAGGGCGGTCCCGCCGCCGATTTCCGCATGACCTACGTGAATCGAACGGGGGCCGACGGCGAGATGTGCGGCAACGGGGCTCGCTGCGCCGCAAGGCGGGCGGTGGATCTGGGCCTCGCTCCCGGCCGGGGACACGGCACGGAACTGTGCATGGCCACGCTCGCCGGCCTGGTGCGGGCGATAGTCGACGATTCCGAGGTCACGCTGGCGATGACCATCCCGAGCGACGAACGGAGCTCCGTGCCTCTGACGATCGCCGGACGGAAGCTCGACCTATTCGCGATCGATACAGGCGTGCCGCACGCGGTCGCGTTCCTAGAGTCCTCGGAGGCTCTGGAAAGGCTGGATGTCGAGGGAATCGGCCGTGCAATCCGCCATCATGAAGCCTTCGCGCCCAAGGGCGTGAACGCCAATTTCGCGGCGCGGCGACCCGACGGCAGCTATCGCATGCGCACTTACGAGCGTGGCGTGGAGTTGGAAACCCTCGCCTGCGGCACGGGCTCCGCCGCCGTCGCCCTGGCTGCGCATCGGCGGTTCGGTACGGCGGCACCGGTGTCGATCCTGCCGACGGGCGGCGGCCTTCTCACCATCGGTTTTCAGACGAGCGATGGGGGTTTTCGAGAGGTGACGCTAAAGGGACCGACCGAGACCATCGCCGAAGGGGAAATCCCCGTCGATTGGCTGGCCGCGCGAGGCCTTGCCGCGCTGGCCTGAAAGCCATCGGATGAAACTTGGCCGCAATGCTACGACTCCTCCGCCAGGAGTTCACGCGGCGTCAGATATCGGGCCGCCAGCAGGCAAAGGGCGGTGGTGAAGGCCAGGATCAGGGTGACGAGGGCATTGATGTCCGGGGTGAAGCCCAGCCGCATCATCGCCCAGAGCCGGATCGGCAGGGTGTTCTGCGTGCCGGTGACGAGGATGGTGATCAAGGTCTCGTCGAAGGAGAGCGCGAAAGCAAGGACCGCCGCCCCCGCCAGGGCGCCGGTGAGATTGGGCAGCAGCACCAGGCGAAAGGTCTGCCAACCGCTGGCGCCCAGATCGAAGGACGCCTCGACCAGGCTCCGGCTCAAGGCCTGGAGGCGCACCAGGACGATGCGATAGACCAACGCCAGCACGAACACCGTGTGCCCAATGATGATCGTGACCAGCGATCGAGGAAAGGCGATCTCGCGAAAGAAGATCAGCAACGAGAGCCCGATGATGATCGGGGGCAACAGGAACGGCAGGAAGACAAGGAACTGCAGGAACTGCCGCCCCGGCGATTCGCCGCTATTCACATAGAATGCCAGAGCCGTGCCGAGGACGAGGGAGAGGATCACCGCGGAGATGCCGACCATGATCGTATTCCGCAGCGCCTCGAGGATGCCCTCGTTCGCCGCCAGGGTGCCATAGGCCTGCAGTGTCGGTTGATCCCATTGAACCAGGCCCTGCTTCACCGTGAAGAGCGAGGACACGATCGGCAGCAGCAGCGGCCCATAGAGCAGCAGAAAGACGAAGCCTGTCAGACAGGCCAGCAGAACCATGGCGCCGCGCGAGGCGATCATGCCGAGCTGCCTCGCGCGGCGGCGCGGTTGCCGAACCGTGCGCCGATCACGATGGCCACCATCACCACGGCCGCGAGAATGGCGGAGAGCGCGGCACCGAACGGCCAGTTGAAAGCCGCGCCGAACTGGCTGTAGATGATCCGGCCGAAAGTGAAGCCGCTTTGCCCGCCCACCATCTGGGGCGTCAGGAAGTCACCCAGAGCCAGCACGAACACAAAGGAAGCGGCGGCGATCACACCCGGCAAACTCAAGGGCAAGATCACCATCCGGAAGGTCTGCCAGCCGCTGCCGCCCAGATCCGAGGAAGCTTCCAGCAGCCGGCGCGGTATGCGCTCGAGCGATAGAAATATCGGCAGGATGGCGAACGGCAGGAGCAGCACGCTCAGCGTGAGCAGCACGGCATTGAGATTGTACACGAACAGCATCGAGGGTTCGTCGATGACGCCGGTCCATAACAGGAAACGATTGAGGAACCCGGTACCGCCGAGGATGCTGCGGATCGCATAGATCTTGATGATGTAGCTCATCAACAGAGGAACCAGCAGCAACAGCAGCAGCACGTACTTCTTGCGGCCCCGGAGCACCGCCAGCAGATAGGCAACCGGATAGCCGAAAAGAATCGTCAGGCCCGCCACCTCCAGGCAAAGCCGGCAGGTCTTGAGGAAGACCGGGAGATAGATCTCGTCGGCGAAGAAACGACGATAATTGAGCAGCGTCGGATCCCGCACCAGCTGGACGCCCTGGACGCTGAAGAAGCTGTAGACGAAGAAGGTGGCCAGGGGCAGCAACACGAAGAACACGGGCAGGATGTAGGCCGCCGTCGCCATCGTCAGACCGCGCAGGCGGCTCGGGGCGAGGATCGGGGCCCTGGACATCATGCCAGCACCAGACGGCAATCGGTGGGGCGCCAATGGGCGGCCATGCGCTGACCCGGCGAGATCGAGACTCCCTCCGCGCGGCTCGGCCAGCGCAGCAGAAGCTTGGTGCGACCGCCCTCGCCGACCGACAGGCTGATCGAGGTGCTGGCTCCCCCGAAGGACACATGGGTAACCGCGCCTTCGACATGGTTGTCACCTGCCGCCGGCGCGCCCGCCGCCACCGACTCCGGCCGGAACACCGCGAAGGCACGCCGTCCCGGGGCCGCCGTCGCAAGTTCCACCTGGCCGTCGACGGCACAGCGCAGCCGCCCGATCGGCGTGGCGATCCAACGCCAATCGCCCTCGCTCTCCTCGAGCCGGCCCTCGATCAGGTTGTTCTCGCCGAAGAAGCGGGCCACGAACTCCGAGGTCGGGCGGTAATAGACGTCGTGCGCCGTTCCCAGCTGCAGGATCCGGCCGTCATTCATCACGCAGATCCGGTCGGCCATGGCGATCGCCTCCTCCTGGTCATGCGTGACGAAGAGAAAGGTGGTGCGGATCTGACGCTGGATCTCCTTCAGGAACTCCTGCATCTGCCGGCGCAGGGCGACGTCGAGCGCCGCGAGCGGCTCGTCCAGCAGGATCAAGCGCGGCTGGCAGATGATGGCGCGGGCGAGCGCCACGCGCTGGCGCTGCCCGCCCGATATCTGCGACGGGTAGCGCTCGGCCAGATCGCCGAGCTGGACCAGGGCGAGCGCTTCCTTGACCCGCCGCCCGATTTCGTCGTGCGCCTCGCCGCGCACGCGCAAGCCATAGCCGACATTGGCGGCCACGGTCATATGCGGAAACAGCGCATAGTCCTGGAACACCGTATTGAACGGCCGCCGATTGATGGGCAGCGCGATGATATCCTTCCCGTCCAGCAGGATCTGACCGCCCGAGGGCTGGGTGAAGCCGCCGATCATGCGCAGGATGGTCGTCTTACCGGAGCCCGAGGGCCCCAGGATGGTGATGAACTCGCCATCGCGCACGGCGAGATCCACCGCCTCCAGGACCTTCACGGCGCCGTAGGATTTCGACACACCCTGGAGCTCGATGAGGATCCCGGAACTTTTCATCTTGGGCCGATGATGGTCACGCGCGCGCCTCGACGCCGGCGAGGCGCGCGCGATCCCAACGTCACGGAGCGGCTTTGATCTCGTTCCACATATCGGAACGCTTCAGCGGATCCTCGACCATCTGCAGCCAGACCAGCTTGTCCTTGTCGCCCGCACTCGGCGCCGGCACGACCGTATTGCCGAAGCCGGTACGCTCGGAAAGCTGCTGGCCGATCTTCTTCTGTAGCACGAAATTGACCCACTGCTCGGCCAGGTCCTTGTCCTGGACGCCGCTGGTCATGACCCAGGTGTCGAGCCAGGCGAGCGCGCCCTCCGAGGCATTGACGTAGGCGACATGCGCGCCCGCATCCTGCATGGCCTTGACCTGCTGCTGCCCGTAATTGGCCCAGATCAGCGCCACGTCGTTGTTCTGGTAGATCTGCAGCGCCTCGTCGGCGGTGGTGTAGAAGCTGAGCACGTTCTTCTTGAGTTCGATCAGCTTCGCCTTCACCTGCTCCATCTGCTCGGGCGTCAGGTGGAACGGATCCTGGATGCCGAGGGTCAGCGCCGTGAAGGAGAAGTTGTGCTCGCCATTGTCGTAGGCCAGCACCTTGCCCTTGTATTTCGGATCCCACAGCACCTCCATCGAGGTCGGGGCCGGCTTGACCTTGTCGGTGTCGTAGATCAGGCCGATCGAATCGAAACAGAGCGGAATCGCATAGACCTTGCCGTCGCGCATCACGCCGTTGACCTGGGTCAGGTCGCGGAAGCGCGGCAAGGCCTCCTTCAGGTTCGGGATCTTGCTGAGATCGTAGGGGGTGGTGAGGCCCGCATCGATATAGCGCTGGAGCTGGGCGGTATTGACCGCGAACAGGTCGAAGTCCTTGCCCTCGCTGCCCTTGATCTTGGCCCAGATCTCGTCGTCGGTGCCGATGAACACGACGCTGACGTCGGCGCCCGTCTGCTTCTCGAATTCCTTGACCCAGTCGTCGTCGGCATATCCCTGCCAGGCGAGAATGCGAAGCTCCTTCGCCTGAGCGGCCTGCGCCATGACCGCCGTCGCGGCGACGAGCATGACGAGCCCGATCCGCTTCAGCCACTTGTTCAACATTGGTCGATCCTCCCTAGAGGCGGTGATTGATTGTTCTTTGCCGTCAGAGTGCCGCGACGCTCACCAGCCCTTCGTCGGGCACCAGCTCCATCTTGTTCCTCAGCGACTTGCCGAACACCGGCGCCTCGATCTCGAATTCGTCGCCGGGCTTGGTCTTGAACCCCGCAGAATAGCTCATCACGGCGGCGCCGAAGAAATAGGCATGCAGGTCGCCGGGCCGCCGGAACATCGAATAGCGGAAGTGGAAATGCTCGAGATTGGCGATCGAATGCGACATGTTCGCCTCGCCGGAGAGGAAATCCTCCTGCCAGACGACCTTGCCGTTGCGCCAGATCCGGGTCTTGCCGCGCACATCCTGCGGCAGCTCGCCGACCAGCAGTTCCGGCCCGAGCGAGCAGGCCCGCAGCTTGGAATGCTGGGTGTAGAGATAGTTCTTCGCCTCGGTCACATGGTCGGAGAACTCGTTGCCGAGCGCGTAGCCGATGCGCCAGGGATGGCCCTGCGGGTCGAGGATATAGAGGCCGACGATCTCGGGCTCCTCGGCGCCGGCCAGCGCATAGCCAGGCAAGGGCAAGGTCTCGCCCGGCCCCAGCACGCAGCTCCCCACGCCCTTGAAGAACCATTCCGGCTGCGCGCCGATCTTGCCCGGCCCCGGCTTGCCGCCCTCCAGCCCCATCTGGAAGATCTTCATCGAATCCGATTCCGGCGCGTCATTGCCGTGGGTCGCAGTGTGCATCTTGTTGCGCGCATCGGCACTGCCGATATGGGTCAAGCCAGTGCCGGTGATCAGGAACCGCGCCGGCTCGGGATGATCGAGCGGCGCCAGCACCCGGCCGTCGGCCAGGAGTTGCGCATAATCGACCGAGGCCTCCTCGGCCAGGCTCTTGACCTGGTCCGCCAGCTTGCCGCCGGCCGCGATCGCGCGTTGCGCCAGCTCATAGACGGTCGTCACGCCCGACAAAGGCCGCGCACCATTGCCGTCGGCCGTGATCCAGCCGACCCGGCGCTGCCCGTCCTTCTCGCGATACTGAATCAAACGCATCTTTGCCTCTTCCGACGGATCCAAGGTGGCGCAGGCACGCGCTCACACCCATCCGCCATCCACGATGAAATTCTGCGAGCTGCACATGCGGCTGTCGTCGGCGGCGAGGAACAGCGCCATGCGGGCGATGTCGGGCGGATAGAGCCGGTCCGGCAGGCATTGCCGGTCGGCGAGCTGCTTCTCGCCCTCGGGCGTCAGCCACAGCCTGACCTGGCGCTCGGTCATGACCCAACCTGGCATCATGCAATTGACCCGGATCCGCTCCGGGCCGAACTCGCGCGCCAGAGCGCGCGTCAGCCCCGTGATCGAGGCCTTCGCGGTCACATAGGCCGGGCAGTCGCCATCGCCGACCAGCCAGGTGATCGAGCCGAAATTCACGATCGAGCCGCCGCCCGCATCGCGCATATGCGGGCGCACCGCCTGGGCCGCGAAGAACTGATGGCGCAGATTGACCGCCATCCGGTCGTCCCAATACTCGACGGTGACGTCCTCGCTGCGGTGGCGATCGTCATTGCCGGCATTGCTCAGAAGCGCGCGGATCGGCCCGTCGCGCTTGACGGTCTCCTCGATCGCGCCGCGCAACTGATCGATCTGCTTGAGGTCGCAACGGATGAATCGCGGGGCGGCATGGCCCTTGGCCCTGATCCGCTCGACCAGCGCCTGGCCCGCATCGGCCGCGATATCGACGAAGGTCACGCGCGCACCTTGCGCGCATCGGAGCAACAAGATGTGTTGGCCGCTATATTGGTGCTGGAGCAATATGGCCCTGCATTGGGAAGGCCATACGTTGACAGCCTTAAAGGCACGGACGAGGTAAAGAACCTGAAAGAACTTCGTGTTCAACACAAAGGCAAACCTTATCGAGTATTTTTCGCTTTTGACCCTCTGCGCCAGGCGGTAATGCCGTGTGGTGGTGATAAGACCGGTGACAAACGCTTTTACGAAACCATGATTCCCATTGCAGAA